>NZ_SZWM01000134.1:0-118626 GCF_005280805.1 Citrobacter sp. TBCS-14 | reverse complement strand
TGCCCCTGAGTGAAGACCGGATAATGCTCTACCAGCCAGATTTCAACAAGGTAATGAGTTCGTAAAATGCTTCTGTTTAGATTTATCCAATAATAAAGTAAGCCCTGGTTTCAAAAGAAATGTACTCAATGAGAGTAGTTTTGACCGACTTCTAGAAGAAATTAAGAAAAATCACGAAGATGATGAAATCATTAAGTCTGGAACCCTTTCAGAATTCAAGCAGATTTTGATTGCGAACAAAATTATAACTCCATATATGGTCGGTAGCAAAACAAGGTATGGATTTGCTTATTTATACACCAACTACTTTGGAATTTAATAAATTAAAGGCATCACGAAATTGTGATGCCTTATACCTTTTATAATGGAGTCCTTACATGCCATTCTCAATCAATATAACAGGTTGTTTTTCAAACAACCCCTCTGCCAAGTACTGTGGCTTGCGGAATTGTTGCTTAGAATAGATTCAAAGGACTCGTACAGATTATTAAAGTCTATGATAGCTAAGAGCACAAGATGTTCAATATCCACCTCTCGTGAAAAGCGAACCTAAATATTAGCGAGCGTCTACCAGAAATAATATAAAGCCGAGGAATACATAATGGGAAGCTGGCAGTAGAACTATCATCTGACCGACCAGCCTACTCCAAACTCCCAAGCGGGTTTTGATAACTTGTTTTGATAAAATTTTGATAACCGTTAGCAGACTAACAAAAAACAACGGGAGCGTTACGCTCCCGTTAATAAATTTAACAAACTACGGCATTACATGTTCTTGATGATCGCGTCGCCAAACTCGCTACATTTCAGCAATTTAGCGCCTTCCATCAGACGTTCGAAGTCATAGGTTACGGTCTTGGCGTTGATCGCGCCTTCCATACCTTTAACAATTAAATCAGCCGCTTCGGTCCAACCCATGTGGCGCAGCATCATTTCAGCAGACAGGATGATGGAACCTGGGTTCACTTTATCCTGACCCGCATACTTCGGTGCAGTACCGTGGGTGGCTTCAAACAGTGCACATTCGTCACCGATGTTTGCACCCGGCGCGATACCGATACCGCCAACCTGCGCTGCCAGGGCATCAGAGATGTAGTCACCGTTCAGGTTCATACAGGCAATAACATCATACTCTGCCGGACGCAGCAGGATCTGCTGCAGGAACGCATCGGCGATAACGTCCTTAACAACGATCTCTTTCCCGGTTTTCGGGTTCTTGATTTTCACCCACGGGCCGCCGTCGATCAGTTCACCACCAAACTCTTCACGCGCTAACTGGTAACCCCAGTCTTTGAACGCGCCTTCGGTGAACTTCATGATGTTACCTTTATGTACCAGGGTAACAGAATCACGATCGTTGGCGATGGCGTATTCAATCGCCGCACGCACCAGACGTTTTGTCCCGTCTTCGGAACACGGTTTGATACCGATACCGCAATGTTCCGGGAAGCGAATTTTCTTCACGCCCATCTCTTCGCGCAGGAATTTAATCACTTTCTCTGCATCAGCAGAGTCGGCTTTCCACTCGATACCAGCGTAGATGTCTTCAGAGTTTTCACGGAAGATGACCATGTCGGTCAGTTCAGGATGTTTAACCGGGCTTGGGGTGCCCTGGTAGTAACGAACCGGACGCAGGCACACGTACAGGTCAAGTTCCTGACGCAGTGCAACGTTCAGTGAGCGAATACCGCCGCCAACTGGGGTAGTCAGTGGGCCTTTAATAGCAACACGGTAGTCACGAATCAGATCAAGGGTTTCAGCAGGCAGCCAGACGTCCTGGCCGTATACCTGAGTGGATTTCTCGCCGGTGTAGATTTCCATCCAGGAGATTTTACGCTCGCCTTTATAGGCTTTCTCGACAGCAGCATCGACAACTTTGATCATCGGTGGGGTTACATCAACGCCGATACCGTCGCCTTCAATGAACGGGATAATCGGATTTTCAGGAACGTTGAGTTTGCCGTTTTGCAGGGTGATCTTCTTACCTTCCGCCGGAACAACTACTTTGCTTTCCATTCACCTCTCCTTCGAGCGCTTCTGGTTCTGCTCGTCTGTCATCACGCTGCATGTGCATTTGCGTCCTGCTACACGGATGCGTTAGAGCAACTTTTTGTTAATGATTTGTAATGAGCGTGTCAATACTACCCTATTGTTCGCCGCCATGAAAGACACTCGTTCTTAGGCTATAATGCGGCAATTGATATAATCTGAAAATACCATGCAAAAAACTTCTTTTAGAAATCACCGGGTTGAGCGATTCAGCTCACGACAAGTCACTAAACAGCGTAAAGAAAACCAGCCAAAACGCGTGGTTTTGTTCAATAAACCCTACGATGTTTTGCCACAATTTACTGACGAAGCGGGTCGCAGCACGTTAAAAGATTTTATTCCCGTACAGGGCGTCTATGCTGCGGGGCGCCTGGACAGGGACAGCGAAGGCCTGTTGGTACTGACCAATGACGGTGCATTACAGGCCCGATTGACGCAGCCGGGTAAGCGCACCGGAAAAATTTATTACGTGCAGGTCGAAGGAGAGCCGACGCCAGAGGCGCTGGATGCCCTGCGCAATGGCGTGACGCTCAATGATGGCCCAACGTTGCCGGCAGGCGTTGAGGTTGTTGCCGAACCTGACTGGCTGTGGCCGCGAAATCCACCGATTCGCGAGCGCAAAAGCATTCCCACCCGTTGGTTGAAAATCACGTTGTATGAGGGGCGTAACCGTCAGGTGAGACGCATGACGGCGCATGTGGGTTTCCCCACGCTGCGGTTAATCCGCTATGCCATGGGTGATTACACGCTGGATAACCTCGCCAACGGCGAATGGCGTGAGCTGCAGCCGTAGCATCCATTTTTAACGCAACTATTAACAGGGAAGAACACGGCATATGGATAAACGGATCGTTGCAGCGCTCATGTTGTGCGGAGTTTCACCATTTTGTTATGCAAAACAGGACTGTGAAACGCTCGCCGGGATCGCGGCGGGAGAGGCAAATTATCTTTACGCCACTGCCAACGTCAGCGCTGACTCTCGTCTGCATTTCTACTCTGCACCGGCCAGCGGATGCCAGCTCCCGGCGTTTTTGGTCAATAGCGACACTGTAGAGGTACTCAGAAGTTCGCAGCGTTATGAAAGCACAGGCATGCTGTCCAAAGACGAACCTTTTCGTTACGTCCGCTACCGGGGCGCAAACGGCACTTTCGCTACCGGTTGGGTTACCGCCGACGGACTCACGCCGTTAGCTAACCCGCTTCCTGTTAGCCCTGCCTGCCAGACATGGGCCAATAAAGCGATGTCACAACGCGAAAAAATGCCCCCCGCCACCAGCAACCATTATCAGGTCATCGGCAGCTCGCGCGCTGGATTCTATTCAATGCCAAATGCACAGTGTCACAACAGTTCCGTATTCCTGGTTCCCGGCGACGTGGTTTCTGCTCAGGAAGAGTCCAAAGACGATTTTATTGAAGTGGTCTATTACACCGCCGATCGTCATAGCGTGCGCGGCTGGTTGAAAAAATCACAGCTGCAACCTTTAAACAGCGGTGACCGCTATCGCGACGACATCAATCCACTCTCTACAGATACAGCCACGCGAGTCGCCACTCTCAGTTTGCGTTATGACTATCAATGTGTTTTTTATGAGAGCTGGAATGCGAAAAACGCGATTGAAATCATCGTGCGCGAAGACCACCAAACCGAATTTTGCCGGGGTGCCGCCGATCCACAAACCTCCCCTCCGGTGGCCTATATCAGTATCGATAAAGCCACGGGTGAGATCAGCTGGCCAGATGTGTCTGAAGGCTTTAAAGAAGAATAAGAGGTGAACCATGTTCAAACCGCACGTCACCGTCGCCTGCATTGTACATGCCGAGGATAAGTTTTTAGTCGTTGAGGAAACCATCAACGGCAAAGCGTTATGGAACCAGCCTGCCGGGCATCTGGAAGCGGACGAAACCTTGGTACAAGCCGCTGCACGCGAACTGTGGGAAGAAACCGGCATCACCGCGCAGCCGCAGCATTTTATTCGCATGCATCAATGGATAGCCCCGGACAGAACCCCGTTCTTGCGTTTTCTGTTTTCTATTGAGCTTGCCAATATGTGCGCTACTGAGCCGCATGACAACGATATAGATTGCTGTCGTTGGGTCAGCGCTGAAGCGATTTTATCTGCACCGAACCTGCGTTCGCCGCTGGTTGCTGAGAGCATTCGCTGTTATCAGAGCGGGCAACGGTATCCGCTGGCAATGATCGGAGAATTTAACTGGCCGTTTACAGAGGGTGTCAAGTAAAGGGCTGCGTGATAGAATATGCCGCCTTTAAGTTCAATGTCGTGAGTATTCCTATGTCTGAAAGCCCAAAAAAAGTGATCGTCGGCATGTCCGGCGGTGTCGATTCCTCCGTTTCTGCCTGGCTGTTGCAACAACAGGGTTATCAGGTTGAAGGCCTGTTCATGAAGAACTGGGAAGAGGACGACGGTGAGGAATACTGTACCGCTGCTGCCGATCTTGCAGATGCGCAGGCAGTCTGCGACAAACTCGGCATTGAACTGCATACCGTTAACTTTGCCGCAGAATACTGGGACAACGTCTTTGAGTTGTTCCTTGAAGAGTACAAAGCGGGTCGTACGCCAAACCCGGATATTCTGTGCAACAAAGAAATTAAGTTTAAAGCCTTCCTCGAATTTGCCGCTGAAGATTTAGGTGCCGATTTCATCGCCACCGGTCACTACGTGCGCCGCGCGGACGTCGACGGCAAAAGCCGCCTGCTGCGTGGACTCGACGGCAATAAAGACCAAAGCTATTTCCTCTATACGCTCGGTCACGAGCAGATCGCCCAAAGCTTGTTCCCGGTCGGTGAACTGGAAAAACCGCAGGTGCGCAAAATCGCCGAAGATCTGGGCCTGATTACCGCGAAGAAAAAAGACTCCACCGGCATCTGCTTTATTGGTGAACGTAAATTCCGCGAGTTCCTTGGCCGTTACCTTCCGGCTCAGCCAGGAAAAATCATCACCGTGGATGGCGAAGAAATCGGCCAGCACCAGGGGCTGATGTATCACACTCTGGGCCAACGTAAAGGTCTGGGTATCGGCGGAACCAAAGAAGGGACCGAGGATCCATGGTATGTGGTCGATAAGGACGTTGAGAACAACATTCTGGTTGTCGCTCAGGGTCACGATCACCCGCGTCTGATGTCCGTTGGCCTGATCGCGCAACAGCTGCACTGGGTCGATCGCGAACCCTTCTCCGGCACAATGCGCTGTACGGTGAAAACCCGCTATCGTCAGACCGATATTCCGTGCACCGTTAAGTCGCTGGATGACGAACGTATTGAAGTGATTTTTGACGAGCCGGTTGCGGCGGTGACGCCAGGTCAGTCGGCCGTCTTTTACTGCGGCGAAGTGTGCCTCGGTGGCGGAATTATCGAGCAGCGCCTGCCTCTGCCGGTATAATTTATCTACATATCTAATACAAGGAAGCAGTGAACGTGGCAAAGAATTATTATGACATCACCCTCGCTCTGGCAGGCATTTGCCAGTCGGCTCGCCTGGTGCAACAACTGGCACACCAGGGGCACTGTGATGCCGATGCACTACACGTTTCACTCAACAGTGTTATTGATATGAATCCCAATTCTACGCTGGGCGTGTTTGGTGGCAGTGAAGCCAATCTGCGTCTGGGCCTTGAAACGCTGCTCGGTGTACTGAACGCCAGCAGTCGTCAGGGACTGAACGCGGAACTCACCCGCTATACCCTGAGCCTGATGGTGCTGGAGCGCAAGCTGTCAGCCGCCAAGGGCGCAATGGACACGCTGGGGGACCGTATTAATGGCCTGCAGCGCCAGCTAGACCATTTCGATTTGCAGTCAGAAACGTTAATGAGCGCAATGGCGGGCATTTATGTTGACGTCATCAGCCCGCTCGGCCCACGTATTCAGGTCACGGGATCCCCAGCTATCCTCCAGAGCCCGCAGGTTCAGGCAAAAGTCCGCGCGTCGCTTCTGGCTGGTATTCGTGCTGCCGTACTCTGGCACCAGGTCGGTGGCGGTCGTCTGCAACTCATGTTTTCTCGTAATCGCCTGACCACTCAGGCAAAACAAATTCTTGCTCATTTAACCCCGGAGTTGTGATCTATGGAATTATCCTCACTGACCGCCGTTTCCCCTGTCGATGGACGCTACGGCGATAAAGTCAGCGCGCTGCGCGGGATTTTCAGCGAATACGGTTTGCTGAAATTCCGTGTACAGGTTGAAGTACGCTGGCTGCAAAAACTGGCCGCGCACGCAGCGATCAAGGAAGTTCCTGCTTTTGCTGCCGACGCAATCGGTTTCCTTGATACGATCGTCGCTAACTTCAATGAAGAAGATGCCGCGCGCATCAAAACCATTGAACGCACGACCAACCACGATGTGAAGGCCGTTGAGTATTTCCTGAAAGAAAAAGTCGCTGATATCCCGGAACTGCACGCTGTTTCCGAGTTTATCCACTTCGCCTGTACCTCAGAAGATATCAACAACCTGTCTCATGCGCTGATGCTGAAAACCGCCCGCGATGAAGTGATCCTGCCATACTGGCGCAAGCTTATCGATGCGGTAAAAGACCTGTCCGTGCAGTATCGTGACATTCCCCTACTCTCCCGTACGCACGGCCAGCCGGCAACACCCTCTACGTTGGGCAAAGAAATGGCTAACGTGGCATACCGTATGGAGCGCCAGTATCGCCAGCTAAACCAGGTAGAAATTCTCGGTAAAATCAACGGTGCCGTCGGTAACTATAATGCCCACATCGCCGCTTATCCGGAAGTTGACTGGCATCAGTTCAGTGAAGAATTCGTCACTTCGCTGGGTATTCAGTGGAACCCGTACACCACGCAGATTGAGCCGCACGACTACATTGCTGAGCTGTTCGATTGCGTCGCGCGTTTTAACACCATCCTGATCGATTTTGACCGCGACGTCTGGGGCTATGTGGCGCTGAACCACTTCAAACAGAAAACCATTGCCGGTGAAATTGGTTCTTCCACCATGCCGCACAAAGTTAACCCTATCGACTTCGAAAACTCCGAAGGCAACCTGGGCCTGTCTAATGCGGTACTGCAGCACCTGGCAAGCAAACTGCCGGTTTCCCGCTGGCAGCGTGACCTGACGGATTCTACCGTTCTGCGTAACCTGGGCGTGGGAATTGGCTACGCGTTGATCGCGTATCAGTCCACACTGAAGGGTGTGAGCAAACTGGAAGTAAACCGCGATCATCTGCTGGATGAACTGGACCATAACTGGGAAGTGCTGGCCGAGCCGATTCAGACCGTTATGCGTCGTTACGGCATTGAAAAACCGTACGAGAAGCTGAAAGAGCTGACCCGCGGCAAGCGCGTTGACGCCGAAGGCATGAAGCAGTTTATCGACGGACTGGCCCTGCCAGAAGACGAGAAAACGCGCCTGAAAGCGATGACGCCAGCCAACTATATTGGTCGCGCCATCACCATGGTTGATGAGTTGAAGTAATCAATCCTGCGCCAGATGGCGCTCACGCTTATCTGGCCTACATTTATCCCGCGTAGGCCAGATGTGGCGTTCATGCCACCTTCCGACATTCCCCTCGGTTTATTAAATGTTTATCCCCACAGCCACATAATCAGCGTTAAACTATTCATACCGTCAATTTAGGGAGAAACGAAGATGCGCGTACTGGTTGTTGAGGATAATGCCTTATTACGTCACCACCTGAAGGTTCAGTTACAGGATGCAGGCCACCAGGTTGATGATGCTGAGGATGCAAAGGAAGCAGATTATTACCTTAACGAACATCTGCCAGATATTGCGATCGTCGACTTAGGTCTGCCCGATGAAGATGGCTTGTCACTGATCCGCCGCTGGCGCAGCAATGACGTTTCGCTCCCCATTCTGGTGTTGACCGCCCGCGAAGGCTGGCAGGATAAAGTGGAAGTGCTCAGCGCTGGGGCTGATGACTACGTGACAAAACCTTTCCATATTGAAGAGGTGGTCGCCCGCATGCAGGCACTGATGCGCCGCAATAGCGGCCTGGCCTCGCAAATTATCTCGCTGCCGCCTTTTCAGGTTGACCTTTCCCGCCGCGAATTATCAGTGAATGATGAGGTTATCAAACTCACCGCGTTTGAATACACCATCATGGAAACGCTGATCCGCAATAACGGCAAAGTGGTCAGCAAAGACTCACTGATGCTACAACTTTATCCGGATGCAGAACTGCGTGAAAGCCACACCATCGATGTACTGATGGGACGTCTGCGCAAAAAAATTCAGGCGCAATATCCGGATGACGTGATCACCACCGTACGTGGACAGGGCTACCTCTTCGAACTGCGCTAATGAACAAATTATTGCGTCATTTTTTCCCGTTATCGCTGCGTGTACGCTTTTTGCTGGCGACCGCTGGCGTTGTCCTTGTGCTTTCACTGGCCTATGGCATGGTCGCGCTGGTGGGTTACAGTGTAAGCTTTGATAAGACCACATTTCGTCTTCTGCGCGGTGAAAGTAACTTGTTTTACACCCTCGCGAAATGGGAAGACGGCAAGCTCCAGGTCGAACTGCCTGAACATCTCGATATGCAAAGCCCCACCATGTCGCTGATCTACGATGAAAATGGCAAATTGTTGTGGGCACAACGCGATGTCCCCTGGCTGACGCACAGTATTCAGCCGGACTGGTTAAAAACGAATGGTTTTCATGAAATAGAAGCCGATGTCGATGCCACCAGCACGTTGCTGCGCGAAGATCACTCCGCGCAACAGCAGCTTAAAGAAGTCAGAGAAGATGATAACGATGCCGAAATGACCCACTCGGTGGCGGTAAACGTCTACCCTGAGACCGCCCGCATGCCTCAGCTTACCATTGTCGTTGTCGACACTATCCCCATTGAGCTCAAGCGCTCATATATGGTCTGGAGCTGGTTTATCTATGTATTGGTCGCCAACTTGCTGCTCGTGATCCCGCTGCTATGGGTCGCCGCCTGGTGGAGTTTACGGCCTATCGAGTCACTGGCGCGTGAGGTCCGAGAACTTGAGGAGCATCACCGTGAAATGCTCAATCCCGCCACCACGCGGGAACTAACTAGCCTGGTACGTAACCTCAACCGACTGCTGAAAAGTGAGCGTGAGCGTTACGATAAATACCGCACGACCTTAACCGATCTCACCCATAGCCTGAAAACACCGCTGGCGGTATTGCAAAGCACGCTACGCTCGATGCGCAATGAAAAGATGAGCGTAACCGATGCCGAACCCGTGATGCTGGAACAAATTAGCCGCATTTCCCAGCAAATTGGCTACTACCTGCATCGCGCCAGCATGCGCGGTGGTAACGCCCTGCTCAGCCGCGAACTGCACCCGGTTGCCCCTTTGCTG
This sequence comes from Citrobacter sp. TBCS-14, assembly GCF_005280805.1. Lineage (NCBI taxonomy): Bacteria > Pseudomonadati > Pseudomonadota > Gammaproteobacteria > Enterobacterales > Enterobacteriaceae > Citrobacter > Citrobacter sp. TBCS-14. The sequence continues at coordinate 109,248 of NZ_SZWM01000134.1, read as the reverse complement.
GATAAGCTAACCTCCGCCCTCAATAAGGTGTATCAGCGTAAAGGCGTCACTATTAGTCTCGATATCTCACCCGAAATCAGTTTCGTCGGCGAGCAGAATGATTTTGTCGAGGTCATGGGTAACGTGCTGGATAACGCCTGTAAATACTGTCTGGAGTTCGTCGAGATCTCCGCTCAGCTGTCCGACGATCGCCTACATATTCTGGTGGAAGATGACGGTCCTGGCATTCCACAAGCCAAGCGTGAAGTGGTTTTTGATCGCGGCCAGCGTGTGGATACCTTACGCCCCGGGCAAGGCGTGGGGCTGGCGGTAGCTCGCGAAATTACCGAGCAGTATGACGGGCAAATTATCGCAGGCGATAGCCTGTTAGGCGGCGCGCGCATGGAGGTCATTTTTGGCCGTCAGCATCCGGGGCATAAAGACGAGTAAGTTGTTTGTAATATTTATGTACCGGGATCACTTATCCGGTTAAGCATCCGTTATAATCGGAGCAACCAACAGTCTGCGGATGCGCATTATGGAATACCAATTAAACCTCAACTGGCCCGACTTTCTCGAACGCCACTGGCAAAAGCGCCCGGTGGTCTTAAAGCGTGGTTTTACAAACTTTATCGATCCGCTTTCCCCTGATGAACTGGCCGGACTGGCGATGGAAAGCGAAGTCGACAGCCGACTGGTCAGCCATCAGGACGGTAAATGGCAGGTGAGCCACGGTCCATTCGAAAGCTATGACCATCTCGGCGAGAACAACTGGTCGCTGCTGGTCCAGGCCGTCAACCACTGGCACGAACCGACCGCCGCGCTGATGCGTCCGTTTCGCGAATTACCGGACTGGCGTATTGATGACCTGATGATCTCCTTTTCCGTGCCCGGCGGCGGCGTTGGTCCGCACCTGGATCAGTACGATGTGTTTATCATTCAAGGCACCGGTCGTCGTCGCTGGCGCGTAGGCGAAAAACTCCAGCTAAAACAACACTGCCCACACCCGGACCTGCTGCAGGTTGATCCGTTCGAGGCCATCATTGATGAGGAGCTGGAGCCGGGTGATATTCTGTATATCCCGCCAGGATTCCCGCACGAAGGCTACGCGCTGGAAAACGCGATGAACTATTCTGTCGGTTTCCGCGCCCCGAACGCCCGGGAGTTAATCAGCGGATTCGCCGATTACGTTCTGCAACGTGAGCTGGGCAGCACCTATTACAGCGACCCGGACCTGCCGCCGCGCGACCATCCGGCGGATGTTCTGCCACAAGAAATGGATAAACTGCGTGAAATGATGCTGGGGCTGATTAATCAACCTGAACATTTCAAACAGTGGTTTGGTGAGTTTATTTCCCAGTCGCGTCATGAGCTGGATGTCGCCCCGCCGGAGCCACCTTATCAGCCCGACGAAATCTACGACGCGCTGAAACAAGGGGATGTGCTGGTACGTCTGGGCGGATTACGCGTTATCCGTGTCGGCGACGAGGTTTACGTCAACGGTGAAAAAATTAACTCACCGCATCGCCCTGCCCTCGAGGCGCTGGCCAGCCATATTGTGCTGACAGCCGAGAACTTTGAAGATGCGCTGGAAGATCCGTCTTTCCTCGCCATGCTGGCCGCGCTGGTTAACAGCGGATACTGGTTCTTCGAAGGGTAAATTAGTAGTGACTGCGCCGGATGGCGCTTCGCTTATCCGGCCCACGGAATGAGGTATCTGTAGGCCGGATAAGGCGCAAGCCACCATCCGGCCTCTACACACTCTTTATTTTTGTTTCGCGGCCAATTCGGCAATACGCACGATCACCTGCACCGCTTTTTCCATTCCTTCCAGCGTCACAAACTCATGTTTACCATGATAGTTGTAGCCGCCGGTGAACAGATTCGGGCACGGTAATCCCATAAACGACAGTTGCGCACCATCGGTGCCGCCACGAATAGGTTTCAGCACAGGCTCAATGTCGCAATCACGCATCGCCTGCTGGGCAATATCCAGTACGTGCGGGTGCTCAATCACTTTCTCGCGCATATTGTAATAGCTATCTTCAATCACCAGTTCGATATAGCAGTCCGGGTGTAACCCTTTGCCAACCTTTTTGGCGATCTCCATAATTTTACGTTTGCGCGCTTCAAACTGTTTACGGTCAAAATCACGGATAATGTAGTGCATGTCCGCCCGATCAACGGTGCCTTTCATGCTCGCCAGATGGTAAAAACCTTCGTAACCTTCGGTCGTTTCCGGGCTTTCATCTGCCGGAACCTCTGCGTGGATACGAGCAGCCAGCGACAGCGCATTCACCATCACCCCTTTTGCGGTACCAGGGTGCACATTGTTACCAACGATTTTGATATTGACCGACGCCGCGTTGAAGTTTTCAAACTCCAGTTCACCCACGCCACCCCCATCAACGGTGTAAGCCCACTTCGCATCAAATGCGGCGACGTCAAAGTGCTTCGCCCCTTTACCCACCTCTTCGTCGGGCGTAAAGGCCACACGAATATCGCCATGGGGAATGTTTTTATGCTTCAACACAGCCAGCGCGGTCACTATCTCCGCCACTCCGGCTTTGTCGTCCGCTCCCAGCAGGGTTTTACCGTCGGTGGTGATCAACGTTTGTCCCAAAAGTTGATGTAACACCGGGAACATCACCGGCGACAGAACTTCATCACCAATGCCTAACGCAATATCGCCCCCACGGTAGTTTTCAACAATTTGCGGGTTGACGTTTTTACCCGTGAAATCCGGTGAGGTATCGACATGAGAAATGAAGCCAATCGCGGGAATATCACCGGCAACGTTTGCGGGTAACGTTGCCATCAGTGTTCCCTTCTCACTTAATGAAACGTTAACCAGCCCCATTTCTTCAAGCTGTTGTTTGAGCAGCTGTAATAGCTTCCACTGCCCCTCAGTGCTGGGTACCTGCCGCACACCCGATTTGGACTGAGTGTCCAGCGACACGTAGTGTAAAAAACGCTCAAGTAGTTTATCCATGCAGTCACCCTCACTTTTCGTGACAACATTATCAATAAGCAAGAAAAGACAAATATTGCGTCAGGTCATTTTTATCCCCGCAAGTGAGAATATTTGTCTCTGACACCCCTTCTGACTATAAGGGTAAGTCAGTAATTCGCAACAAGGATTGGCGATTACAATGGTTTGCCGTAGAATAATCGCCCTCATTAAGAGTCATCAAGGTGGTTAACCACAAACCCCGCAGCGGTCAGCCATCCGTTGCGTTTACATGGGACAGAGTAAAAAATTGAATAAACAACCGCGTTCGCTTTCTCCACTGGTGCAATTAGCGGGAATTCGCAAAAGTTTCGATGGCAAAGAGGTGATTTCCGACCTGGATTTGACCATCAACAATGGCGAATTTCTCACGCTGCTCGGCCCCTCTGGCTGCGGTAAAACAACCGTTCTTCGCCTGATTGCGGGTCTTGAAACGGTTGATTCCGGTCATATCATGCTGGACAACCAGGATATCACTCACGTACCTGCGGAAAACCGCTACGTGAACACCGTATTCCAAAGTTATGCGTTATTCCCCCACATGACCGTGTTCGAGAATGTGGCCTTCGGTTTGCGCATGCAAAAGACCCCGACTGCCGACATTCAACCTCGCGTCACCGAAGCCTTGCGCATGGTGCAACTGGAAGAGTTTGCCCAGCGTAAACCCCATCAACTCTCCGGTGGACAGCAGCAGCGTGTGGCAATTGCCCGTGCAGTGGTCAACAAACCTCGTTTGCTATTGTTAGATGAATCGCTCTCCGCGCTGGACTACAAACTGCGTAAGCAGATGCAGAACGAACTGAAAGCGCTGCAGCGTAAGCTCGGTATCACCTTTGTCTTTGTCACTCACGATCAAGAAGAAGCGCTGACCATGTCAGACCGTATCGTGGTGATGCGTGACGGTAAAATTGAGCAGGACGGCACGCCGCGAGAAATTTACGAAGAGCCGAAAAATCTGTTCGTCGCCGGGTTTATCGGTGAGATCAATATGTTCAACGCGACGGTTATTGAACGTCTGGATGAACAACGCGTTCGTGCTAACGTTGAAGGTCGAGAGTGCAACATCTACGTGAATTTCGCCGTTACGCCGGGACAAAAACTGCATGTTTTGCTGCGTCCGGAAGATCTGCGCGTAGATGAGATCAACGATGACAACCACATCGAAGGACTTATCGGCTACGTGCGTGAGCGCAACTACAAAGGCATGACGCTGGAGTCGGTTGTCGAACTGGAAAATGGCAAGATGGTGATGGTTAGCGAATTCTTCAACGAAGACGATCCTGACTTCGATCACTCTCTGGACCAGAAAATGGCCATTAACTGGGTAGAAAGTTGGGAGGTCGTACTGGCTGATGAAGAACACAAGTAAATTCCAGAGTGTGGTGATCGTCACCATTGTCGGTTGGCTTGTGTTATTTGTCTTCCTGCCCAACCTGATGATCATTGGCACCAGCTTTTTGACCCGTGACGATGCGAATTTCGTCAAAATGGTCTTTACGCTGGAAAACTATGCTCGCCTGCTCGATCCGCTCTACTTTGAGGTGTTGATTCACTCCCTCAATATGGCGCTGATTGCCACGTTCGCCTGCCTGGTGCTCGGCTATCCGTTTGCCTGGTTTTTGGTAAAACTGCCGGAAAAAGTGCGTCCACTGCTGCTGTTCCTGCTGATTGTTCCGTTCTGGACCAACTCGCTTATTCGCATCTATGGACTCAAAATTTTCCTCAGTACCAAAGGCTATCTCAACGAGTTTCTGCTGTGGCTCGGGGTCATTGATACCCCCATTCGCATTATGTTCACCCCCAGCGCGGTCATTATCGGCCTCGTTTACATCCTGCTGCCGTTTATGGTTATGCCGCTTTATTCCAGCATTGAGAAACTCGATAAGCCGCTACTGGAAGCCGCGCGCGATCTGGGTGCCAGCAAATTTCAGACCTTCACCCGCATCATCATTCCGCTGACCATGCCGGGAATTATCGCCGGTTGCCTGCTGGTGATGCTGCCAGCCATGGGGTTATTTTACGTGTCTGATCTAATGGGCGGCGCGAAAAACCTGTTGATTGGTAACGTGATAAAAGTTCAGTTCCTGAACATTCGTGACTGGCCGTTTGGTGCCGCCACCAGCATTACCCTGACCATCGTGATGGGACTGATGTTATTAGTTTACTGGCGCGCCTCCCGCTTGCTGAATAAAAAGGTGGAACTCGAATGATCGGTCGACTGCTTCGCGGTGGTTTCATGACCGCCATCTACGCGTATCTGTACATTCCAATCATTATTTTGATTGTGAACTCCTTTAACAGCTCGCGCTTTGGCATCAACTGGCAAGGCTTTACCACTAAATGGTACGGCCTGCTGATGAACAACGACAGCCTGCTGCAGGCGGCACAGCATTCACTGACGATGGCCGTGTTATCCGCAACCTTTGCCACCCTGATCGGCTCACTGACGGCGGTTGCGCTTTACCGCTACCGTTTTCGCGGTAAACCGTTTGTCAGCGGTATGCTGTTCGTGGTGATGATGTCGCCGGATATCGTGATGGCGATTTCACTGCTGGTGCTGTTTATGCTGATCGGTATTCAACTGGGGTTCTGGTCGTTGCTGTTCTCGCATATCACCTTCTGTTTGCCTTTTGTGGTGGTGACAGTGTACTCACGCCTGAAAGGATTCGATGTGCGAATGCTGGAAGCCGCAAAAGACCTGGGCGCCAGCGAAGTCACTATTCTGCGCAAAATCATTCTGCCGCTGGCAATGCCAGCGGTCGCTGCGGGCTGGTTACTGAGCTTTACCCTGTCGATGGATGACGTGGTTGTTTCATCGTTCGTCACTGGACCAGGTTATGAAATTCTGCCGTTAAAAATCTACTCAATGGTTAAAGTCGGCGTGTCACCAGAAGTTAATGCGCTGGCCACCATTTTGTTGGTTCTGTCGCTGGTCATGGTTATCGCCAGCCAGCTTATTGCACGTGATAAAACTAAAGGCCGCTAACAGGCCCATACCCTATGGATTTCGAGTTGCATTGAGGCGGCAAGCTCGTGAGTCCCCAGGAACATAGATAACTATGTGACTGAGGTGAACTAGCGTAGCCAACAAAAATGCGGCTTGAAAGACGACGGGTATGTTATTCAGGGGACGTTAAATGATGAAACAATGGTCACGCCACCTGCTCGCCGCGGGTGCTCTGGCACTGGGTATGAACACCGCCACAGCCTCCGACAACAACACGCTCTATTTCTACAACTGGACCGAATACGTTCCGCCAGGACTGCTGGAGCAGTTCACGAAAGAGACCGGTATTAAGGTTATCTATTCGACCTACGAGTCGAACGAAACCATGTATGCCAAACTCAAAACGTATAAAGACGGCGCCTACGATCTGGTGGTTCCCTCCACCTACTACGTGGATAAAATGCGCAAAGAAGGCATGATCCAGAAGATTGATAAGACCAAGCTCACCAACTTCAACAATCTCGATCCGGACATGCTCAACAAGCCGTTTGACCCAAATAACGACTACTCCATTCCGTATATCTGGGGAGCAACGGCTATTGGCGTCAACAGCGATGTCATTGATCCGAAAACCGTGACCAGCTGGGCCGATCTGTGGAAACCGGAATACAAAGGCAGCCTGCTGTTAACCGATGATGCGCGTGAAGTGTTCCAGGTAGCGCTGCGCAAGCTGGGCTACTCCGGTAACACCACCGACCCGAAAGAGATTGAAGCCGCGTATAACGAGCTGAAGAAACTGATGCCTAACGTCGCGGCGTTTAACTCAGACAACCCGGCAAACCCGTATATGGAAGGTGAAGTCAACCTCGGTATGGTGTGGAACGGCTCAGCATTCGTCGCGCGTCAGGCAGGCACGCCGCTGGAAGTCGTGTGGCCGAAAGAAGGCGGCATTTTCTGGATGGACAGTCTGTCTATTCCGGCGAACGCCAAAAACAAAGAAGGTGCGCTGAAGCTGATTAACTTCCTGCTGCGCCCGGATGTCGCAAAAGAAGTGGCCGAAACCATCGGTTACCCAACGCCAAACCTGGCGGCACGTAAACTGCTCAGCCCGGAAGTGGCCAATGATAAAACGCTCTATCCTGATGCAGAGACTATCAATAAAGGGGAGTGGCAGAACGATGTCGGCTCCGCTAGCACAATTTATGAAGAGTACTATCAGAAGCTGAAAGCAGGACGCTAATCCCCTTATAACCCGGCGACACTTAGCTGCGCCGGGTTATTACCTGCATTCCTGTGTCGGCTAAATCATACCCAGGTTCCGGGGAAAATACCTTTTCTACACCTTTTGACTGATATCACCTACTCTGCCAACGGCTACGCTTACACTATCCCAACTCTGCTTTGAGGCTCCCAATGGCAACGCTATGGATGCTACTTGAGCTGGCTAACCTCATCATATTCACCCTTTTTATACTGCCCCGTCGGCAGCCAGCTGACGCTCGCCCGTTACTGCCGTTCATCGCAACGCAATTGCTACGGCTCACTTTTTTTATACCGATTCTGGCGTTTGGTTACAGCCTGTTTTTCGAGCACCTCATTAGCGCTGTGGATTGGGTATATCTGGTGATTGCCATGATCGGCAATGTGTTAGTCATCAAAGGGAAATGGGATCTGGGCGGGAGTCATACATGGACAGGCTACTATTTACCGAACGCAAAACGCGTCTCGCGCGGCATTTTCGCCTGGATTGCTCACCCAATGTACACCGGAATTATTTTAGTCATTATTTCATGCAGTATGGTCTACATCACCCGGCTGCCCATGTGGCTGAGCGGGTTGGCATTGACCTGCTGTTTTTACATTATTGGATTTTTGATTCTGGCGGCTCTGCGTGAGAACCGCCATCTGACACAAGCTTAAACAAGGAGGGATTTAAACCGATTACAGCCCTTTCAATAACTTCTCAACAAACTCAGGCACCACCTGGCTTGCCGGACCGTAATACTTTTCTTCGAACTCGCTGCCTACCTGGCTCGGCTCAAGGTTAAGTTCCACCGTATGCGCCCCGTGCAGGCGCGCTTCGTGTACAAATCCGGCCGCCGGATAAACATGTCCGGACGTACCGATCGCGATGAACACATCCGCCATCGCCAGCGCCATATAGATTTCATCCATCCCCAAGGGCATTTCGCCAAACCACACGACGTGCGGGCGCAACGGTGCCGGAAACTGGCAGCAATGGCACTTATCTTCCGGGGTCACATCTCCTGTCCAGTCCAGGATCTGTCCGCTTTGCGAACAGCGCACTTTGAGCAGTTCACCGTGCATATGGATGACGTTCTGGCTACCGGCGCGCTCATGCAGGTTATCGATATTCTGCGTCACCAGTAAAAAGCGGTCGCCCAGCTCTGCTTCAAGTTTTGCCAGCGCAATGTGCGCCGCGTTGGGTTGGATTTCAGGCTGTTGTAGCTGAAGACGACGTGCGTTATAAAACGACTGCACAAGTCCGGGGTTACGCGAAAATCCTTCCGGAGTCGCCACGTCTTCCACCCGATGTTCTTCCCAGAGACCATCCGCAGCGCGGAAGGTACGAATACCCGATTCGGCGGAGATCCCCGCCCCCGTCAGGACTAATACTCTTGGTTTTTCCATCAATTCAGGCACCACTCTGTCTCTGAAAAAGATCCGTTGACGCAGGCGATCGCGCATATGGCGTTTATTTTTACGAAAACGGCTTAACCGATGACCCCGACGCGACAGCATAACAACCTCTTTGTATTAATCGGTAAGATGTAGGAAAGCAGCTCCACGCATTCCACCCGCATCACCATGGCGTGCCCGTTCAATACGCGGCACGCGGGCAACCGGCAATAAATGGCGTGGCAAACGGTCTGCCAGTTGCGCCGTTATCGCGGTAAAATTCGACAAACCACCGCCAATGACCACTAAATCCGGATCAACGATAGTCAGAATATTCCCCAGACATACCGCCAGCAAATCGAGATAGCGTTCGACGTGGGCAAGCGCCTGTTCATCACCCTGCTCCCAGAGCGCGATAATTTCACGGGCGTCCAGCGGTTGATGGGTGTAATGCTGATACAGCCAGGCAAATCCGCCACCGGAAAGGTAGCTCTCGATGCAGCCTAACTGACCGCATCCACAGCGACGCAGCGGGAAGTCAAATCCCATTAGCGTTAACGCATCTACCGGCAGGCGTATGTGACCAAACTCACCGGTAATATAGCTGCGTCCGGTGATGGATTTGCCGTTCAGCACCAGGCCGCCGCCAACACCCGTGCCGAGGATTAACCCCATCACTAACGGGTACTGGGTGAATTCATCATCCCAGGCTTCGGAGAGGGCAAAACAGTTAGCATCGTTGTCCAGACGCACATCGCGGTCCAGCCGCGCGCTGAGGTCGGTACGCAGCGGTTTTCCACTGGCAGCAGGAACGTTAGCGGCATACAACGTACCGTCTTCGGTTTCTGGCATACCGGGAATACCAATTCCCACTGAACCTTTAACGCCAAATCGCTGGTCGGCCTCCGTCACCAGGTCGCACACCGCATCGAGGAAAGCATCATAGCTATCGCGCGGCGTAGGAACACGTTTTTCCCATTGCAAACGGCGTTGATTATCGAAGACGCCTAACGCAATTTTTGTCCCGCCAATATCAAACCCGTAGTACATCACCGCTCCTTTTTATTGTTACTGGCCGCTCAGCACTCTCGCAGGATCAATATTACTGGCGCGACGCGCCGGATACCAACTCGCCAACAGACTCAGCAATAATGCTGTAACCAGCACGTAAATAACGTCCAGCCAGTGTAATTCCGATGGCAAGAAGTCAATAAAATAGATATCACCGGACAGGAACTGATGGCCAATAAGCGCCTCAATACCGTTAATAATCGGCGTCAGTTGCAGCGAAACGACGATGCCAATCACGACGCCAATCAGGCTACCAAACAGTCCTGCCAGCAAGCCATACCAGACAAAAATGGCACGGATCAGCCCGTCTTTCGCGCCCAATGTTCTTAATACCGCAATATCGCCGCTCTTGTCTTTTACCGCCATCACTAACGTCGAAACAATATTAAAACAGGCGACACCTATCACCAGCACCATCGCCAGGTACATAATGGCGCGGATCATCTGAATATCACGATACATATAGCCGTAAGTACCAATCCAGCTTTTAATGTAAACGTAATTATTGGTCACTTCACCGGCATCTCTGACCAGCTTATTCGCATTGAAGACGTCGTTAACCTTCAGCGCAATACCCGACACGCTGGACCCCATATCCAGATACTGCTGCGCATCTTCCATTGGGATCATTGCAAAGCTGTGGTCAAGCTGGCCGCTCAACTGCAAAATACCGATGACGTGTAACCGTACGCGCTTGGGTTGCATCAGTTTGTGATCGGCACTGGCGTTAGGGATCATGATTGACACCCAGTCACCCTGCTTCACCTTCAGCGCATCAGCAATCCCTTTCCCTATGATTATCTGCTGCTCACCGGCTTTGAAATTATCCCAGGCATGGTTCTGTACAAACGTAGGCAGCGCACTCAAACGTTGTTCCTGTTTGGGATCGACACCTTTCACCTGCACCGCGCGTAAATTTGCGCCACTTTCCACCAGCCCGGTAAAGTTGATATAGGGCGCCGCAGCGGCAATGCCCGGCACTTTCTGTACTTTATCCAGCGCTTCCTGCCAGTTGTTCCAGGGCTGGTTAACCGCTTCAATCTCGCCGTGCGGGACAACGGCCAGAATGCGGTTGTTCAACTCGCGCTCAAATCCGTTCATCGCGCTCAAACCGACAATCAAGACCGCCACACCCAACGCGATACCGATGGTAGAAATCACAGAGATCAGCGAGACCATGCCCCCACGCCGCCGACCACGGCTAAAGCGTAAGCCAATCAATAACGATAAAGGCGCAGCCATTACTCAGCTCCCATCAGGCTCAGTTCGGCCGTCAGGCGACCATCGCGCATTTCAAGCTGGCGGCTCATGCGCTTCGCCAACTGCAGATCGTGGGTCACCACCAAAAATGCCGTCCCCTGAGAGCGATTCAGCTCACCCAGAAGCTCGAAAATACTGTCAGCGTTGCGCGCATCAAGGTTACCGGTGGGTTCATCTGCCAGCACCAGACGTGGGTTATTGACCAGCGCACGGGCAATCGCCACGCGCTGGCGCTCACCGCCCGACAGCTCAGACGGGCGATGGCTGGCACGATGATCCAACCCTACCGCTTTCAGCATATTGCGTGCACGCTCGGTAATTTCAGCCGGTTTTTTCTTGCCAATAAGTAGCGGCATCGCCACGTTTTCCAGCGCGGTAAAGTCCGGCAGCAGATGGTGAAACTGGTAAATAAAACCGAGCTTTTGATTACGCAGTTCCGCTTTTGCCGTCGAAGAGAGTTTACTCATCGGCTGTCCGCTAAAAATAACGTCGCCCGACGTTGGCGTATCCAGTCCGCCCAGCAGATGCAGCAACGTACTCTTACCGGATCCAGAGCTGCCGACAATCGCCACCGTTTCACCCTCGCCAACGCTAAAGCTGACATCGTGCAGCACATCAGTTTGCACGGTGCCTTCCTGATAGCGTTTGCACAGGTTGTCGCATTGCAACAGGATCTTATTCATAACGTAAAGCCTCAGCGGGTTGAGTGGCGGCGGCGCGCCAGGAAGGATAAAGCGTAGACAGCAGCGCGATGGCCATGGCCACCAGCGCAATGACGACAACCTGTAACGGCTCAATGGCAACCGGCAGCGCAGCGCCATCCAGTAATGCCCCAATGATCGGCATCAGGTTGTTCAGTTGGCTGGCAAGTAATGCCCCCAACGCGGCACCCAGTAGCGCGCCAATAATCCCGGCGCTGGCCCCCTGCACCATAAACACCATCATGATTTGCCGCGGCGTAAGTCCCTGGGTTTGTAAAATCGCCACTTCGCCTTGCTTCTCCATGACCATCAGGCCCAACGAGGTAATAATGTTAAACGCCGCGACCGCCACGATGAGGCTCAACAGCAGCCCCATCATGTTTTTTTCCATCCGCACAGCCTGGAATAATTCCCCTTTGCGCTCACGCCAGTCCTGCCATTTGGTGCCTTGCGGCAGCGTTTGCTGGCTCAACGTGTCGACCTTCAGAGGTTCATTCAGCCACAAACGCCAGCCGGTAATATTGCCCGCCGGGTAGCGCATCAGGCGTGACGCATCCTGAATATTGGTCAACATCTGGTAGCCATCAACTTCACTGTTGGCGGCAAAGGTGCCAATTACCGTAAACAAACGCTGGCTTGGCAGACGTCCCATCGGCGTGAACTGGCTGGCTGACGGCACCATAACGCGGATTTGATCGCCACGATTCACGCCCAACTGACCGGCAAGCTGCTCGCCAAGGATGACATTATACTTACCCGGCTCGAGATCGGTTTGCTTCACATTGACCAAATACGGCGTAAGCGGATCTTTTTGCGTCGGGTCGATGCCCAGCATCACGCCAACCGCTACGCTGCGCGCGCTTTGCAGAACCACATCACCGGTTGTCAGCGGGGCAATACGATTGACACCGCTCAGCTTCACCGCGTTTTCCGGCAGCTGTTGCGGGTTCAGAGAACCCTGCTCTGACGAGAGAATGGCCTGAGGCATCAGGCCAAGAATATTATTTTGCAGCTCACGCTCGAAACCGTTCATCACCGACAATACCGTGACCAGCGCCATTACCCCAAGAGTAATGCCAATGGTGGAAAGCCAGGAAACAAAACGACCGAAGCGATCTGCTGCACGCCCACGCATATAACGCAGGCCGATGAATAGAGCGACAGGTTGATACATGAAATCCGTCTGGTTGCTGTTAGCAAAGTCACGAGTATATAAGCGAAAGCGGAATGGGTAAATGACTGAACCGTAAGTGTTCGTCAGCATTATTCTGAAAAGCATAAACAAATCAATTCGCTAAAGTGAACCACCTGCTCATCAAGCCTAATACCTGATCTTTATCTGAAAAAACAAAAATGCAGACGGTTACGCATTACAGCGACGCCTGCCATCCGCAGGATAGCAGGTTATGTTTAACACTACGGATACGTCGACGTAATGATAAAAAAAGAGCTATGGATTAACCAAATCAAAGGGTTATGTATTTTCCTGGTGGTCATTTACCATTCCGTGATTACCTTTTACCCCCATCTCACCAGTTTTCAGCATCCGCTGTCAGAACTGCTGACCAAGTGCTGGATTTACCTCAATCTTTACCTGGCTCCGTTTCGCATGCCGGTGTTTTTCTTTATTTCGGGATATCTGATCCGTCGATACATCGATGGCGTGGGCTGGACGACCTGCGTAGATAAACGGATCTGGAATATTGCCTGGGTACTGCTGCTGTGGGGAATGGTGCAATGGCTGGCACTCACCATGCTCAATCACTGGCTGGCACCAGAGCGCGATCTGAGCCAGGCCGCCAACGCCGCGTATGCCGGTTCCGTCGGCGACTTTTCCTGGGGCATGCTGACCGCCAGCACCAGCTTATGGTATCTGTATGCGCTGATCGTCTACTTCATTCTGTGCAAACTGTTCAGCCGCTGGGCGCTGCCGCTGCTGGCTCTGTTCGTATTGCTCAGTGTGGCGGTCAATTTTTTTCCGACGCCGTGGTGGGGAATGAATAGCGTGATACGTAATCTGGCGTATTACAGTCTCGGGGCATGGTTTGGCAGCACGCTGATGGCAGGGATTAAAGAGGTTCCGCTGCGCCGCCACCCGCTCCTGTTCTCGTTGACGATGATTCTGGCGGTCATCGCATGGCTGGCCAACGTTTCGCTGCTGCTATCATTGGTTTCCATTGTGCTGATCATGAAGCTGTTTTATCAGTTCGAGCAACGCTTCGGTATGCGTGCGGCCAGCCCATTAAGCGTGATCGGCTCTAACACAATCGCCATCTACACAACCCACCGAATTTTGGTCGAACTGTTCAGCTTAACGCTGATTCCCGTCATCAATCATGCTAAATGGTCTGCGCATGCAGAACTGGCCCTGCTGCTGATTTATCCGTTTGTCTGTTTGCTGCTGTGTACTTTGTTTGGCCTGCTGGTACGCAAAATTTCACAAAAAACCGTTGCCGACCTGCTGTTTTCCCCACCCTCTTTATCGGCCGCCTCGCGCTAACCTTAACGCGCTTTTTGCCCCCATCAGGGGGCGAATCAATTTGCTTATGAGAAACGTTTGCGGATAATAAGAACATTGCTTATCAGACGTATATCTAAACGAGATCCTGACAACCTAATGCCTGAACAACATCGTTACACGCTCCCGGCGAAAGCTGGCGATCAGCGCCAGTTAGGTGAACTTACCGGTGCCGCCTGTGCCACGCTGGTGGCAGACATTGCCGAACACCACGCCGGCCCCGTGGTACTCATCGCACCTGACATGCAAAATGCCCTGCGCCTGCATGACGAAATTCGCCAGTTTACTGACCAGATGGTGATGAACCTCGCGGACTGGGAAACGCTCCCGTACGACAGTTTTTCTCCGCATCAGGAAATCATCTCCTCGCGGCTCTCCACGCTATATCAACTGCCGTCCATGCAGCGCGGCGTGCTGATCGTACCGGTCAACACGCTGATGCAACGTGTGTGTCCGCACAGCTATCTGCACGGTCACGCGCTGGTGATGAAAAAAGGTCAGCGTTTATCGCGTGACGCGCTGCGTGAACAGCTGGAAAGTGCCGGTTATCGCCACGTTGATCAAGTCATGGAACACGGTGAATATGCCACGCGCGGTGCACTGCTGGATCTGTTCCCGATGGGCAGCGAGTTTCCCTATCGTCTTGATTTTTTTGATGATGAAATTGACGGCTTGCGTCTGTTTGATACCGATACCCAGCGCACGCTGGAAGAAGTCGACGCCATTAATCTGCTGCCCGCGCACGAATTCCCCACCGATAAAACGGCTGTCGAACTGTTTCGCAGCCAGTGGCGCGACACCTTTGAGGTGAAACGCGACGCGGAACATATTTATCAGCAGGTCAGTAAAGGTACGCTTCCTGCCGGGATCGAATACTGGCAGCCGCTGTTTTTCAGCGAGCCGTTGCCGCCGCTATTCAGCTACTTCCCGGCCAATACGCTGCTGGTGAATACCGGCGATCTAGAAACCAGCGCCGAGCGCTTTCAGGCCGACACGCTGTCGCGCTTTGAGAATCGGGGCGTTGACCCGATGCGTCCACTTCTGCCGCCGGAATCACTGTGGCTGCGGGTGGATGAGCTGTTCTCTGAACTTAAACGCTGGCCCCGCGTTCAGCTGAAAACCGAGAGCCTGCCGAAAAAAGCGGCGAATACCAACCTCGGGTTCCAGAAGCTGCCAGACCTGGCCGTCCAGGCGCAGCAAAAAGCGCCGTTGGATGCATTACGTAAGTTCCTTGAAGCCTTTACCGGTCCGGTGATTTTCTCGGTAGAAAGTGAAGGCCGTCGTGAAGCTCTCGGTGAACTGCTCGCCCGTATCAAGATTGCGCCGAAGCGCATTTTGCGCCTCGATGAAGCGGTCGATGCCGGTCGTTATCTGATGATTGGCTCGGCGGAACACGGGTTTATTGATAGCAAACGAAATCTGGCGCTGATCTGCGAAAGCGATCTCCTCGGCGAGCGCGTGGCGCGCCGTCGTCAGGATTCGCGTCGCACCATCAACCCCGATACCTTAATCCGCAACCTGGCGGAGTTGCACCCCGGTCAGCCGGTGGTGCATCTGGAGCACGGCGTGGGGCGCTACGCCGGCATGACCACGCTGGAAGCAGGCGGTATCACCGCTGAATACCTGATGCTCACCTATGCCAACGACGCCAAACTGTATGTACCCGTGTCGTCATTACATTTAATCAGCCGTTACGCCGGTGGTGCAGAAGAAAATGCGCCGCTGCATAAACTCGGCGGTGACGCCTGGTCACGTGCGCGGCAGAAAGCCGCCGAGAAAGTGCGCGATGTGGCAGCAGAGCTGCTGGACATCTACGCCCAGCGTGCGGCGAAAGAAGGCTTTGCCTTTAAGCATGACCGCAAACAGTACCAGCTGTTTTGCGACAGCTTCCCGTTTGAAACCACCCCCGATCAGGCGCAGGCCATTAACGCGGTACTCAGCGATATGTGTCAGCCGCTGGCGATGGATCGACTAGTCTGCGGCGACGTTGGCTTCGGTAAAACCGAAGTAGCGATGCGCGCCGCCTTCCTCGCCGTCGAGAACCACAAACAGGTCGCCGTACTGGTACCGACCACCCTGCTTGCTCAGCAGCACTTCGACAACTTCCGTGACCGCTTTGCCAACTGGCCGGTACGCATTGAGATGTTGTCGCGTTTTCGTAGCGCCAAAGAGCAAGCGCAGATCCTGGAGCAGGTCGCTGAAGGTAAAATCGATATTCTTATCGGTACCCACAAACTGCTACAAAGCGATGTGAAGCTAAAAGATTTAGGTCTGCTGATCGTCGATGAAGAGCACCGCTTCGGCGTGCGGCATAAAGAGCGAATCAAAGCGATGCGCGCTGACGTGGATATTCTGACGCTAACCGCAACGCCGATCCCTCGCACGCTGAATATGGCGATGAGCGGTATGCGCGATCTGTCGATCATTGCCACGCCGCCCGCCCGCCGTCTGGCGGTCAAAACCTTTGTACGCGAGTATGACAATCTGGTGGTACGCGAAGCCATTCTGCGTGAAGTGCTGCGTGGTGGTCAGGTCTATTATCTGTTCAACGACGTTGAGAACATCCAGAAAACTGCCGACAGGCTGGCAGAACTGGTGCCGGAAGCGCGTATTGCCATCGGGCATGGACAGATGCGCGAGCGCGAGCTGGAACGCGTGATGAACGATTTCCACCACCAGCGATTTAACGTGCTGGTGTGTACCACCATTATCGAAACCGGGATCGACATTCCGACTGCCAACACGATTATCATCGAACGTGCGGACCACTTCGGTCTGGCGCAGCTGCATCAGCTACGTGGTCGCGTGGGACGCTCGCATCACCAGGCCTACGCCTGGCTGCTGACACCGCACCCGAAAGCCATGACCACCGACGCACAAAAACGCCTCGAAGCCATTGCCTCACTGGAAGATTTGGGTGCAGGTTTTGCGCTGGCGACCCACGACCTCGAGATTCGCGGGGCAGGCGAACTGCTGGGTGAAGACCAGAGCGGCTCAATGGAAACCATCGGTTTCTCGCTGTATATGGAGCTGCTGGAGAACGCGGTGGATGCGCTCAAAGAAGGGCGTGAACCGTCGCTGGAAGATCTCACCAGTCAACAAACCGAAGTGGAACTGCGTATGCCGTCGCTGTTGCCGGATGATTTCATTCCCGATGTGAACACGCGACTGTCATTCTATAAACGCATTGCCAGTGCAAAGGGTGAAAATGAACTGGAAGAGATCAAGGTCGAGCTAATCGACCGCTTTGGCCTGCTGCCCGATCCTGCCCGCACGCTGCTGGATATTGCCCGTCTGCGCCAGCAGGCGCAAAAGCTGGGTATCAGAAAGCTCGAGGGTAATGAAAAAGGCGGTACCATTGAATTTGCAGAGAAAAACCACGTCAACCCAGTGTGGCTGATCGGTTTGCTGCAAAAACAACCACAGCACTTCCGCCTGGACGGTCCCACGCGCCTGAAGTTTATTCAGGACCTTGCTGACCGAAAAACGCGTATGGAGTGGGTGCGTCAGTTTATGCGCCAACTGGAAGAAAACGCCGTAGCATAGCCATCAGGCCGGGTGCAGTTCACCGTACGCACCCGGCCAGTTGAATTTACAAACTCTTTGCACTTCCCTGCACTTCCCGACACAGCAAACCGCCATAATTCCTGTTTACTTTTACATGATAAAAACCACGTAAAAACAATGGACTTATGGCAATGTTAAACAATAAGCAATTCTCTCGCTGGCTGACGTATTTTACGCTTGCCGCGTCTCTTGCGCTGGCGCTTCCGGCCCAGGCGAACACCTGGCCGCTGCCTCCGCCAGGAAGCAGACTGGTGGGTGAAAATACCGTACACGTTGTCGAAGATAACGGCGGTTCACTGGAAGCCATTGCGAAAAAGTACAATGTGGGTTTTTTAGCGCTGCTACAGGCTAACCCTGGCGTCGACCCTTTCGTGCCAAGAGCCGGTAGCGTATTAACCATTCCGCTGCAAACCCTGCTACCGGATGCCCCGCGCGAAGGGATTGTGATTAATCTTGCCGAGTTGCGTCTGTACTATTATCACCCAGGTAAAAATTCGGTGACCGTGTATCCGATTGGTATTGGTCAACTGGGCGGAGATACCCTGACCCCCACCATGGTAACCAGTATCTCTGATAAACGTGCCAACCCGACTTGGACCCCAACGGCCAATATCCGCGCCCGTTACAAAGCCAATGGTATCGACCTGCCTGCCGTCGTCCCTGCGGGTCCGGAAAACCCGATGGGTCATCATGCCATCCGCCTGGCGGCTTACGGTGGAGTCTATTTACTTCATGGTACCAACGCTGATTTTGGTATCGGTATGCGCGTCAGCTCTGGCTGTATTCGCCTGCGCGACGGTGATATTGAAACCTTATTCCGTCAGGTTACGCCAGGTACCAAGGTCAATATTATCAACACGCCAATCAAAGCCTCTGTTGAACCCAACGGCGTGCGCCTGGTAGAAGTGCATCAGCCGCTGTCGGAAAATATTGATGACGATCCGCAGGTGCTGCCGATCGTACTGAACGCGTCGATGAAGACGTTTAAGAATGCAGCACAAACGGATGCCTCCGTCATGGAACACGCTATGGAACTGCGTTCCGGGATGCCGGTAGACGTAACGCGTCATCACGACGTCAGTCAGCAGTCACTGTAAACAGTTGCCCATAAAAAACCCCCGCTGGATGTTATTCCGCGGGGGTTTTTTTAGTTAACTCGCAGTGGCATTGCGATGGGTTAAAACTTATTTGTAGATTACCGCTGTACCATGAAGCGTGTTAGGACCGGTCACAGAGGTAATACGGAACGATTTCGCCCCCATTTCATCTGCTTTCTGCGCCAGTTGATCTTCCAGAGAACCTAAGTTAGTCCCCGCATTCGCAGAGATAATCCCTACCTTCTGTTGGCCTTCAGGCGTGGCCTGAACTTCTACAGCGGCAAAGCTGGCAAATGAAAGTGAGCTCAGAACCGTAGCAAGCAGCAGCGTTTTTACGTTTTTCATAATAGTGACCTTATGCAGATGAATGTCTGTCGAAAAGATTAACTTAACGATCGATAGGGAAATCATAGATGTGATCCATGTCACACGTCAATGTTTTTTTATAACGATCGTTATATAAAATGCAAAGGTCTTATTTTTCATATCAATAGAAACAAATTATTTTTATCGTGAATACACTGGAGAGTGTGGGAAAATATTTTTATAATGATTGTTCAATAAACCCAACCAGGTACGACGGCACCATGACAACTGAAACGACAGGTTGTGCAAAAAAAAGCCGTGGCCGACCAAAAGTGTTCGACAGGGAAGCCGCGCTTGATAAGGCCATGACACTCTTCTGGCAGCACGGATATGAAGCGACCTCGCTCGCCGATCTCGTGGAAGCAACCGGTGCCAAAGCGCCCACGCTGTATGCGGAATTCACCAATAAGGAAGGGTTATTTCGTGCCGTGCTGGACCGCTACATCACCTGCTTCGCTGCAAAGCACGAAGCCCAACTCTTTTGCGAAGAAAAAAGCCTCACCTGTGCGCTGGAAGACTATTTCACGGCAATCGCCAGCTGCTTCACCAGCAAAGACACGCCGGCAGGATGTTTTATGATTAATACCTCCGCAACGCTTGCCGCCTCTTCCCGCGATATTGCGCACACGGTGAAATCCCGCCATGCCATGCAGGAGCAAACGCTGACCCAGTTTCTTCGCCAGCGCCAGCAGCATGGCGAAATTCCGGCACACTGCGATCCGCAGAAACTGGCCGAATTTCTGAACTGTATTTTACAAGGTATGTCGATCAGCGCCCGCGAAGGGGCAACTTTTGAGAAACTGATGCAGATATCCCGGACCACGCTGCGTCTGTGGCCTGAACTGCTGAAAGAAGAAACCGCGCCTCTGGCCTGAACTCCGCATTAACCTTCTGATAAAAAAAGCCCCCCAGCCTGAGCGAATGGGGGGCTAATTAATGTACAGAGCAAGACTATTTTACGCGTTGTTATTCAGCACCAACTGGCCGTTGTTATCCAGTGGGATTTGCGAGCCAGGGTCTTTATCCATGCGGATTTTGCCCTGCTGATCGCCAATTTTGTAGGTCACGTCGTAACCCAGCATTTTTTCCGATTTGTCATACACTGTTTTACAGCGCTGCTGCGTACTGGTGTAGGTATCGTTTTCCTGCATCGAACCCTGGATCTGGTTACCGGCATAACCGCCACCTAATGCCCCTGCAACGGTGGCAATATCTTTACCGCGTCCGCCACCAAACTGATGACCGATAACCCCACCCGCAACAGCACCCAGCACTGAACCCGCAATACGATTTTCATCCTGCACCGGCTTACGGTGGGTAACCGTCACGTTACGGCATTCCTGACGCGGCGTTTTTACCGTTTCTTTAATCGGGGTCGCAGAGACAACATGTGCATATTGTGGGCCACGCTCAAACACGTTAAGACTGGCCACCGCTGCCACACCCAGCGCAGCAGCTACGCCAATCCCTATACCCGCCAACATTGATTTATTCACGGGACTTCCTCCTTTTTTGCTATTAGCAACAACTTTGCAACAGGAGATGAAAAATGCCAATCAGATTACGGATGAAAATAGCGGAACAAGGAAACAAAGCAGCAGGATTCAGAGAACTCTTAAGGAAGGGGCCGGATGAACAGCGTCATCCGGCATCACACATCGATATTAGTGCAGTTTCAGGCGCGGGCGAATTACACGGTTGATGCTACCCACCAGCATCATCAGGCCGGTTTTGAAATAACCGTGCAGCGCAATCTGGTGCATACGGTACAGCGAGATGTAAACAAAGCGCGCAATGCGCCCTTCCACCATCATCGAACCGCGCGTCAGGTTGCCCATCAGGCTACCAACGGTAGAGAAGTTAGACAGTGAAACCAGCGAGCCGTGATCTTTATACTGATACGCCTTCAGCGGCTTGCCATTCATCTGCGCCAGAATGTTGCTCATTGCGCACGATGCCATCTGGTGTGCAGCCTGGGCGCGCGGCGGGACAAAGCCCCCTTCCGGACGCGCGCAGGAGGCACAGTCACCAATCGCGTACACGTCAGGGTCGCGCGACGTCTGCAGAGTCGGTTCAACCACCAGCTGATTAATACGGTTCGTTTCCAGACCGCCAATATCCTTCATAAAGTCTGGCGCTTTGATACCTGCCGCCCAGACCATCAGATCGGCTTCAATATACTCGCCGTCTTTGGTGTGCAGACCGCCTTCATCAGCGCTGGTCACCATCGTCTGCGTCAGCACACGCACGCCCAGCTTGGTCAGCTCATTATGAGCCGCGCTGGAAATACGTGGCGGCAACGCAGGCAGAATACGCTCACCGGCTTCCACCAGCGTCACGTTCAGCGCTTCGTTGGTTAACCCTTTGTAGCCGTAGCTGTGCAGCTGTTTCACCGCATTATGCAGTTCAGCCGACAGCTCAACGCCCGTCGCACCACCACCGACAATAGCGATATTCACTTTGCCGTTGGCGCCCAAATTCGCCGAATACTTCAGGAACAGGTTCAGCATTTCCTGATGGAAACGGCGAGCCTGATGCGGGTTATCAAGGAAGATGCAATGATCTTTGACACCCGGCGTGTTGAAATCATTGGAGGTACTGCCCAACGCCATTACCAGCGTGTCATACGCCACTTTGCGCTCAGGAACCAGCAGTTCACCTTTCTCATCGCGCAGCTCAGCGATAGTAATAGTCTTCGCTTCGCGATCGATATCCATAACCGAACCCAGCTGGAATTCAAAGCCGTGGTTACGGGCATGCGCCAGATAGCTCAGTGCATCAACACCCTCATCCAGCGATCCGGTTGCCACTTCGTGCAGCAACGGTTTCCATAGATGGCTGTGATTTCTGTCTACCAGCGTGATTTTGGCCTTCTTCTTGCGCCCCAGCTTTTTACCGAGCTGCGTCGCCATTTCCAGTCCGCCAGCACCGCCGCCGACAATCACGATCCTTTTCAATGGTGTAGTCAACGTGACCCCCTTAAATTTTATTAACCAATTGTTAATTAAACGTTATAGGCATAGCCTTTAATTAACAACACGTTACGATAATGAAAATGTCCTTCGAGACTGAGAATAACACGAACGGTGCATTGGTCATACCAAATTTGATGTGCATCAAGTTTTGATGCTGAAAAGATAGACAACTGGAATTTTAAAGATAAAAAAACCAGCCCGCAGGCTGGCTTTGTTAAACGTGGGTGAGTGACTAACCTAACGTCTTAAAGGCTTTGATTCGCTGCAAATGTGGGGAGATATTTTTAAATTTATGGGTCTGATCTTCGTCCCATACAATTTCATAGTAGTGATGCAGCTCTTCGGAAGAACGCTGGCTGTTCAGCGCTTCATCATGCCGTGACAGAATGACCAGACACCGGTCGCGATTCTTCTCACGGAAATTGGTCACACATTTTGTGGCGATGTCAGCGTACTCTTCCGGCCTGTCGATTTTTCCTTCCATGTTCTCATTCGGGAACAAGTTAGGGTTAAACACCACCTGGCGAATATCACACAGAAAACCAATCCTTTCTGCCCAGTAGCCGCCCAGACCCACACCGCAAATCAGCGGTCGGTCGTCGACATTAAGCTGCAACATTTTATCTACTTCTTTCAGCAGATGCTGCATATCATGTTTAGGATGCCGTGTACTGTAGCTAATCAGCCTGACATCCGGGTCAATAAACTGTAATTGCAACACTTTCTCGTGGTTGCCCGGACTGTTAGAGTCAAAACCGTGTAAATAGATAATCATCGCATCCTCGCAAACTTGCGTTAATGACCTGCTTTCTCTTCCTGCCAGCGTTCATGAAGCTGGTTGAGCTGGGCGCTGATTGTTTTCCAGCGATCCGAGTCCATCAGTTCCTGACGCGAAAATGAACCTTTATGATACAAACGTGTAACACGCTCTGCATTGATCGGCGACAGATTATCTAACACACTGACTGCCCCTTTACGATTATTGCAGACCAGGATCATATCGCAACCTGCATCCAGCGATGCCTGGCCTCGCTCTGCATAGCTCCCCATGATTGCCGCACCTTCCATCGACAGATCGTCAGAGAAAATCACACCGTCAAAACCAAGCTCCTGACGCAGGACCGTTTTTAGCCAGTGCGGTGAACCACTCGCCGGGCGGGAGTCTACTTCGCTATAAATCACGTGCGCAGGCATAATCGCGTCGAGTTTGTTTTCCGTAATAAGCGCCTGGAACACCGACATATCGTTAGCGCGAATTTCAGCTTCCGGTCGCGGATCGGTGGGCGTTTCTTTGTGTGAATCCGCCGTCACTGCCCCATGTCCAGGGAAATGCTTCCCGGTGGTTTTCATGCCTGCCGCGTGCATACCGTCGATAAAGCGCGTCGCCATCGCCAGCGCTTTTAGCGGATCGGCATGATACGAACGCTCGCCAATCGCGGCACTGATATGGCCGACATCCAAAACGGGGGCAAAACTGATATCGATGTCCATCGCAATCATCTCGCTGGCCATCAGCCATCCGGCGTTTTCAGCCAGCTTTCCACCCTCTTCCAGACCGTGCAGTGCGGCAAAGGATTGTGCCGCTGGCAGGCGGGTAAAGCCTTCGCGAAAACGCTGCACGCGCCCGCCTTCTTGATCCACCGCCACCACCAGATGATTACGTGACGCCGCGCGAATCTGACGCACTAATTCACGTAACTGTTCCGGGTCGTGGTAATTACGGGTAAAGAGGATTAAACCACCCACCAACGGGTGCGCCAAAATCTCACGCTCTTCCGCGTCCAGCTCATACCCTTCAACATCCAACATTACTGGACCCACACTGCTCTCCTTATCCTTTCATGGTTAGCTGCCGCCAGGTGTCATCGGCCAGCCTGATAAATTGTCGATCGCCAGTCTGTTGCCAGCGATACTCAAACCACCCCGCCTTCAGCATCAGTATCCAGGGTTGCCACTGTCTGATCTGCCGCCACAGAACGTTTGGGTCAATATGCGCATGGCGGGCATAGGCGTTGACCAACTCGCGATGTTGCGACTCGTCAGCGACCCACACTGCTGCCAGCTCGAGGGCGATATCACCGTCCCCGGCATACTCCCAGTCAATCAACCGCAGACCTGACGCCGTATGCACAATGTTGTCGCCGTGGACATCCATATGCAAAGGCCCCAAACGCAAGGGATGAGGTTCCCGTCGTTTTCTCAGACGCTTTAGCACACGTAACCAGCACGATGTGCGACGCGTCGGATCACAACACTGCCAGTACTGTTCCAGCAACGGTAACAGACTCACTCGCCAGCCAAAATGGGGTTGTTGGTGAAGATGATACAGTAAGCGCGCGAGTTCGTCGGCTTCCGGTAATCTGGAATCGACCTTACCGTGAAAATAGTCGATGGCCATCCACCCGCGCGTATAAAAACGAGGTTCAGGAGCCAGGCTGTCCGGCAGGCGTTTTAGCGCATGATAGTGGCGTAAAAAATGCGACTCTGGCGCGTCAGGATCGTGATGACGGCGCAGTACGAGGCGATGGGAATGATGTTCAATGACGCAGCTCCCGCCGCTCAAGCCAAGCTTACCAGCTGCGACGGGACGATACTGCGGGAAATAGCGCGACAACACCTCATCGCGCGTCAATGGCTTATTGTTGCTGAACGGCACCTTTACCTGACCAGATTATCTCACCCGTTTGTACCAGCATTAATTGCATTTGCAGTGATGGCGTATTGACGTTACCGGATGCGCTGGAATACAGCACATACTGGGCACCGACGTTACGGGCAATGCCAATCGCTTTGCTGCGCGTGCCTAAGCTGTCGTGCGGTGATAAACCGAGTTGCTGCTTCGCTATCGCCAGTTGCTGCGCCGAAACCAGGGTAAATTTCCCGTTATTCGCCAGCGCATTGCGCAGCGTCTCGGTGGCTTCCCCTGCATTAAGTGAACCGTTAGTGCGGTTGTTCACGCTGTCGACCAGCAGAACGCCCCCGGCTTTTACGCCATCCGCCTGCAGCATTTTGCCCACCATCGGCTGCATCGCCCCGTTCCAGTCATAATGACGTACTCGCGGAGCGGGCTGCGCCGTTTGATCCTCATGTTCAATCGGACCCGGCTGCTGCGGAATGGTCGGCACTGTAGGCACAACCGGCACAGGCTGTTGCGGCTGCGCGGGCTGTTCCGGTACCGGTTTTACTTCATCTACCGGTGCAGGCTCACGTTGCGCCACACAACCAGAGAGAAATATCGCCAGCGCAGCAACCACGGCGTAGCGATTCAATTTGATCATCAAGATTCACCTCTTACAAATAAAGATAAAGTCTAACCTTGTGCGCCCCCAGAAAATTGGCGCTGCCATACAATGTCACCGACGAACGTGCCGGAATCGTAACGCTACGTGGCGCCTCCAGAGGGTGCATTTCCAGCCCTCTGGCGTCATACCAGTAAAACCGATAATGAACGGTGACGGGTTCTTGCCTTTCGTTATAGAGTCGTGAGGATGCCGAAGGCTGAATATCAGACGTGGTTAACGCAGGTTGTTCTGCTGTTATACCCGCGGCCAGTATTGTTGATTCCATCACCAGAGACTGTTCATCACTGACCGGAATTTCGGGGTGTGAACGACAGCCAGCCAGCAACAGTAAGCCCAGCGTCAGCGCGATGCATCCTCTGGTCATTATCATAGACCTTTATGTGCAAGCATTGGCCCCAACACACGGCCCCCTAGCAGATGCATGTGGATGTGATACACCTCTTGTCCACCGTGGCGATTGGTATTCATGATCAAACGGTAGCCATCTTCGGCAATATCTTCCTGCTCGGCGATTTTGGCCGCCACGGTGATCATTCGGCCCAGCGCCTGTTCATGTTCTGCCGTTACATCGTTAACGGTTGGGATCAGAACGTTGGGAATGATCAGGATATGCGTGGGTGCCTGAGGTGAAATATCACGAAACGCGGTTACCAGTTCGTCCTGATACACGATGTCTGAGGGAATTTCACGACGAATAATTTTGCTGAATATAGTTTCTTCTGCCACGACGTTTTCCTTTTTCATTAACAGCCCATGCGTTGTGCCATGCTACGCCGAGCGACTCTGCGAGTATAGAGTATGAGCGAGTTACTCACGCTCTTTCAACTTTAACCCCCGATTTTTTAAGCAAAAAGCTCCCCCTCTGCTGTTCTTATAACCATTTACCGCCGCTATTGCTCAGACATAGTACTGAAACAATATTTCATTTATCTCTGTAGCATCTGTTTACACGTTGAATATGAATGCGTATATTTCGCATTTGCATTTACATACAAATTTAATAGTTAACAACAAAAGGGTTCATCGCCCGCAACGGTGATTAGAACTTAATATTAATAATTATCAAGGACTTATTGATGTCTTTCACAACATACAACCGGGATTCTCAGCGTCAACCCGCACTCGCCCCTTCCTTGCTTGCTGTCTGTATTGCCATGGCTTTTATTCCCGCTTCAGGCTTCGCCGCCAACGAAGATACGGTGGTCGTTGATGGTTCAGCCACCGCAGACTCGGCATCCGGCGAAGAACAGGATTACAGCGTGAAGTCGACGACAGCGGGCACCAAAATGCAGATGACCCAGCGCGATATACCTCAGTCGGTCACTATCGTTAGCCAGCAGCGCATGGAAGATCAGCAGTTACAGACTCTCGGTGATGTGATGGACAATACGCTCGGTATCAGTAAAAGCCAGGCTGACTCCGATCGTAACAGCTATTTTTCCCGCGGTTTTGAGATTGATAACTATATGGTCGACGGGATCCCGACCTATTTTGAATCCCGCTGGAACCTCGGCGATGCACTTTCCGACACCGCCTTGTTTGAACGCGTAGAAGTGGTGCGCGGAGCGAACGGTTTGATGACCGGAACGGGCAATCCTTCGGCCTCCATTAACATGATTCGTAAACACGCCACCAGCCGCGAGTTCACCGGTAATGTGTCGGCAGAATACGGCAGCTGGAATAAACAGCGCTATGTCACTGATTTACAGAGTCCGTTAACCGAAGATGGCAATGTGCGCGCTCGCATCGTCGCCGGATATCAGAATAACGACTCCTGGCTTGACCGCTACAACAGCGAAAAAATGTTCTTCTCCGGGATTGTCGATGCGGATCTGGGTGACACCACCAGCCTGTCTGCAGGTTATGAATACCAGCGTATTGACGTTAACAGCCCAACCTGGGGTGGCCTGCCGCGCTGGAATACCGACGGCAGCAAAAACAGCTATGACCGTTCGCGCAGCACGGCTCCGGACTGGGCCTACAATGACAAAGACATCAACAAAGTCTTTGTCACGCTGAAACAGCGTTTTGCCGATACCTGGCAGACAACCCTGAACGCTACCCACTCTGAGGTTAAGTTCGACAGCAAAACAATGTACATCGATGCCTATGTCGACAAAAACACCGGTATGCTGGTCGGCCCTTATGCTAATTATGGACCTGGCTTCGACAACGTCGGCGGCACTGGGTGGAACAGCGGCAAGCGTAAGATCGATGCGGTTGATCTGTTCGCCGACGGTGGCTACGACCTGTTTGGTCGTCAACATAACCTGATGCTCGGCGGCAGCTACAGCAAACAGAACAACCGTTATGTCAATGCCTGGGATAACGTGTATCCGAACGAAGTAGGGAATTTCAATAACTTCGACGGTAATATTCCTGAGACTAACTGGCGTCCACAATCGCTGGCCCAGGACGATACCACCCACATGAAATCGCTCTACGCGGCGACGCGTGTTTCGCTGGCCGACCCGCTGCACTTGATCCTCGGCGCGCGTTATACCAACTGGCGTATCGACACCCTGACCTACAGCATGGAAAAAAATCACACCACACCGTATGCAGGTCTGGTATATGACATTGATGATAACTGGTCAACCTACGCCAGCTATACCTCTATTTTCCAGCCACAGAACAAACGTGACAGTTCGGGTAAATACCTCTCCCCGATCACCGGTAACAACTATGAGATGGGGTTAAAGTCGGACTGGATGAACAGTCGCCTGACCACCACCCTTGCGGTATTCCGTATCGAGCAGGATAACCTGGCACAGTCTACCGGTACGCCAATTGCCGGCAGCAATGGCGAAACGGCCTATAAGTCGAGCAATGGTACAGTCAGCAAAGGGGTTGAATTCGAAGTGAACGGTGCAATCACCGATAACTGGCAGATGACGTTTGGTGCAACGCGCTACGTTGCCGAAGATAACGAAGGCAAGGCGGTGAACCCAAACCTGCCACGTACTACGGTGAAACTGTTCACCCGTTATCGTCTGCCAGCGATACCGGAGCTGACCGTCGGCGGTGGTGTTAACTGGCAGAATCGCGTTTACAGCGATACCGTGACGCCGTACGGGACGTTCCGTGCCGAACAGGGTAGCTACGCATTGGTAGATTTATTCACCCGTTACCAGGTGACAAAAAACTTCTCCCTGCAGGGCAACCTGAACAACCTGTTCGATAAGACTTACGACACCAACATTGACGGCTCTATCGTCTATGGTGAACCGCGTAACGTCAGCGTCACCGCCAGCTATCAGTTCTGATAAGAACATTGTGCCCGGCGTTGTCTCCCCGATGACAACGCCGGTAACCCGACGCCCGCTTGCCCCGAGCTAACTCGCTGATTTCGGCTTCAGATCTTCATCAAACTCCAGCCGCTTACGGTCGGGCTCCGCTTCGGTCAGCGGTTGCACTTCAGAAAGCGTGTGCTGACAGCGTTCCACCAGTACCTGATATTCACGGGTGCCCTGCTTCTTCCACGTCAGTTCCTGCTCGGTTAGGGTGCGAATCGCTTTTGCCGGACTACCGACAATCAGATGGTTGGCGGGCATCTCAGCCCGGGCTTTTACAAACGCCGACGCACCGACAATACTGTTTTCACCAATGGTCGCCCCGTCGATAATTACTGCGCTCATACCGACCAGCGCATTACGACCAATCACACAACCGTGCAGAATGGCGCCATGGCCAATATGTCCGTCTTCTTCCACCACCGTGTCCTGCCCCGGAAAACCGTGCATTACGCAGTTATCCTGAATGTTCGCACCATCTTTCACCACGATACGACCAAAATCGCCGCGCAGGCTGGCATTGGGGCCAACGTAAACCCCTTTGCCGAGGATCACATCGCCAATCAGTACGGCGGTTGGATGAACATAGCTTTCGTTAGGTACGACGGGGATCATTCCGTCCATCTGGTAAATCGGCATGGCTTCTCCTGTTACGCCTCGGCTAACCCACCAAAGCGTTGATAATAGAGCGGCCCCGGCGCGGGCAGTTCGCCCACTGAACTTTCGCCTTTTTCACTGACAAAAGCCTGAGCACCGGGCGCGACGCGTTGATAGATATTGATACACAGCTGGCGTGCGGTCTGACCCAGCCAGTGGGCGGGCAGCAGTTCCTCTGGTAACAGCGGATCTTTCAGTACCACCCGACGATATAAATGGATCAGCAGCAGACGGATCTGGAAGCAGCGTTCCGGCGTCAGCTCATCCGCCTCGGCGTCACGCAGCAGCGGCAACAGCGGGCGGAACAATGTGATAAACGCCTCGTACATGGCGTTTTGTTCGGTCAACTGCCAGCACTCTTCCACACGCTCACGCAGCGCAGCGCGGGAAATGGCCAGCGGTGAATGTGCTTCAAATACAATCACATTTTCCGCCACCCCCGCTTCGTGTAGTAGCGACTGCACATCCGCCAGCTTTTGCGACGGCGAGGCCAGCAGGCTTGGCGCAAGGACGCCGAACCCCTGCCAAATCAGCTGCTTTTTGACTTCATTAAGGGTATTTTTTTCTAGCCCTTCAGAAAGTAACAACAGCCAGGTGCCGTCCCATTCCGGGGCACTGGCGCGATAAATTTTGCTTTCGGCGCGTCGTGTCAGGCGCAGGCCTTTATCACTCAGGCGGTAGAAGCTGCGGCGGCCAATGCGCACCACGTCCAGCCACTCTTCTTTATTAAGGCGAAACAGCGCGGTGCGCACAAAGCGTTCACCAAAGCCGAGTCCTTCAAGCAGTGCCGCCACGCTGCCGAGCCACACTTCGCCGCCGCGCTGGGATAAGCAGTCACCGTATAACGAAGCGATAAGCGAGGTGCCGCTAATGGGCATCGCGGTCACCGCCTGCTGAATAAAGCTGTCGAGTTTGTCCATATGATTCATTCTGTTGTTATTTATATCCTTTTTGAATCATAGCACAGGAATAATTCCGCGAAACGGCGGGAATTGGTAGGCCGGATAAGGCAACGCCGCCATCCGGCAATCTGTGCGCTTTCGCCTGATGGCACTGCGCGTATCAGGCCTACGAGTCTTAACCGTTTGCTGCGACTTTACGCAAATCAAACACGCGGCACGCTTTGCCTTCGGAGCGTGGAATGCTGCCGCAGTTAACGATGCTGACGTCGGTAGAAATTCCAACCATCGACTTAATACGGTGACGCAGATGGTGGCAAATCTGACAGCGCTGCTCATGGTCCAGCGCCAGACCGCTCTCTTTTAGCTCCACGCGCACGGAAAGTGAATCAAGATGCCCGCGACGATCCACTTCCAGCTGATAATGCGGCGCCAGATGTTCAATCTTGAGGATCTCTTCTTCCAGTTGCGATGGGAAGACGTTAACGCCGCGAATAATCAGCATGTCATCGCTGCGCCCGCTGATGCGATCCATCCGGCGCATGGTGCGGGCGGTGCCCGGCAGCAGGCGCGTCAGGTCGCGGGTGCGATAGCGGATCACCGGCAGCGCTTCTTTGGTCAGGGTGGTGAACAGTAGTTCGCCGTGCTCGCCGTCAGCCAGCGGCGTGCCGTCTTCCGGGTTAACCACTTCCGGGAAGAAATGGTCTTCCCAGATAGTCGGGCCGTCGCCGGTTTCAATACATTCCATCGCCACGCCCGGCCCCATCACTTCAGACAAGCCGTAAATATCCAGCGCGGTAATGCCGAGGCGACGTTCAATTTCTGCGCGCATCCCCGCCGTCCACGGCTCGGCGCCAAACACGCCGGTACGCAGCGAGCAGCCGCGCGCGTCGCCGCCCATCTGGCGTTCGAGTTCTTCAATCAGGTTCAGGCAGTAAGACGGCGTCACCATAATCATGTCAGGCTTGAAATCACGAATCAGCTGCGCCTGTTTCTCGGTTTGTCCGCCGGACATCGGGATCACCGTGGCCCCTAAACGTTCCGCGCCGTAATGTGCGCCCAGGCCGCCGGTAAACAGGCCATAGCCGTAGGCGACGTGGATTTTGTCTTTCGCCGTGCCGCCCGCCGCACGCAGAGAGCGCGCAACAATATTGGCCCAGGTGTCGATGTCGTTTTGCGTATAGCCGACGACGGTCGGTTTGCCGGTGGTGCCGGACGACGCATGGATACGCACCACCTGCTCCATCGGCACCGCGAAGGTGTCGAACGGATAGTTATCACGCAGGTCCTGCTTGGTGGTGCAGGGAAACTTGCTTAGGTCACTCAGCTCACGGAAATCATCCGGATGAACGCCCGCCGCATCGAACTTACGGCGATACATCGGCACATTTTCATAGGCGTGTTTTAACGTCCACTTCAGACGTTCGGTTTGCAGAGCCTGTAATTCGTCACGCGATGCAGTTTCAATCGGATCTAATGTTGTTGTCATTTTGTAGGGTATCCGCAGGTCAATTAGCTCACACTCGCTCGAGGATCAGGGCAATGCCCTGGCCCACGCCAATACACATCGTACACAGCGCATAGCGTCCATTGCGTCGTTCCAGTTCCAGCGTTGCCGCCAGCGCTAAGCGCACGCCGCTCATTCCCAACGGGTGACCTAAGGCGATGGCGCCACCGTTGGGATTCACGTGTTCAGCGTCATCCGCCAGACCGAGCTGGCGCATCACGCCCAGTGCCTGAGCAGCAAACGCTTCGTTCAGCTCAATCACGTCCATATCGTTAATATTCAGCCCGGCACGCTCCAGCACTTTACGCACTGCCGGCACCGGCCCCAGCCCCATAAACTTCGGCTCCACACCCGCCGTCGCCATCGCTACGATACGTGCTCGCGGCGTCAGCCCCTGCGCACTAGCCTGTTCTGCGCTGGCAATAATCATCGCCGCCGCGCCGTCGTTCACGCCGGAGGCGTTCCCGGCGGTAATCACGCCGCCTTTACGGAACGGGGTTTTCAGTGAAGAGAGTTGTTCGAGAGTGGTTTCCGCACGCGGATGTTCATCATCACGCACCGCGCTGACCGCGCCCTTCTTGCCGATAATCTGCACTGGCACAATTTCCTGCGCCAGAATGCCGTCGCGCTGAGCTTGTGCCGTGCGCTGCTGGCTGCGATAAGCAAAGGCGTCCTGGTCTTCGCGGCTGATATTTAACAATTCAGCTACATTCTCTGCCGTTTCCGGCATGCTGTCAGTTCCAAATTGTTGCTGCATGAGCGGGTTCACAAAACGCCAGCCGATGGTGGTATCAAACATCTCCACCTGACGCTGAAACGGCGAGGTGGCTTTGCCCATCACAAACGGCGCGCGGGACATGGATTCCACGCCACCGGCGATCAACAGATCCGCATCACCGGCTTTAATCGCCCGAGCGGCAAAGCCAATCGCGTCCAGCCCGGAACCGCACAGGCGGTTGATGGTGGTGCCCGCCACCGTGTGCGGATAACCCGCCAGCAGCGTCGCCATGTGCGCCACGTTACGGTTATCTTCCCCGGCCTGATTGGCGCAGCCGAAGATCACATCGTCGATGGCGCTGGCATCCAATTTCGGATTACGGTTGAGTAATTCCCGCAGCGGAATGGCAGCCAGATCGTCGGCGCGAACGCCGGCCAGCGCGCCGCCGTAGCGACCAATCGGGGTACGAATGCCGTCACAAATAAACGCGTCACGCATTAGACTTCTCCTGTAATAGTGCCGCCGATGCGGTGCGATTTGCCGCGAAACAGGGCCACGATTTTTTGCTGCTGGTTGATAATTTCAATGTCATAGACGCCGGTCAGCT
Organism: Citrobacter sp. TBCS-14; assembly: GCF_005280805.1. Taxonomy (NCBI): domain Bacteria; kingdom Pseudomonadati; phylum Pseudomonadota; class Gammaproteobacteria; order Enterobacterales; family Enterobacteriaceae; genus Citrobacter; species Citrobacter sp. TBCS-14. Next base: position 76,134 of record NZ_SZWM01000134.1, on the reverse strand, counting down.
TGCTCTGCTGCTTGACCCGCGCGGTGGCGGTCAGCAGTTCACCAACCAAGGCCGGACGCAGGAAATCGATACTGGCGGCAGACGCCACCGCCGCCAACCCTGGCTGTTGCAGGCGTAGGCGAATGCGGTATCAGCCAGCGAAAACAGCTGTCCGCCGTGGCAGGTTTGATGGCCGTTCAACATATTCGGTGACACCGCCATGGTCATCTGCGCGTAGCCTTCGTCCATTTCGATAATCTTGATACCCAGCGTTTTGGCACAGGTATCGTTCTCATACATGGCGCGGGCGTTGCGCCAGGCTTCATTACTCATGACGCATCTCCAGTAGCGCTTTTTCGCGCAGCAGCGCACTCGGGCGATAGCGTTCTTCGCCGTAATGCTGTTGCAGGTTCTCCAGCAGACGCAGGACGCGCCCCCAGCCCAGTGATTCACCCCAGCCAATCGGGCCGCGCGGGTAGTTGACGCCCAGACGCATGGCGGTATCAATATCCTCGGCGCTGGCAACGCCTTTTTGCAGCGCGTCCAGCGCTTCGTTCGCCAGCATCGCCACCGTGCGCCACACCAGCAGACCGGGATAATCGGCGATGTGCAGCACCTTTTTGCCCTGCTGCTGGAAGAAATAAACCGCTTTATCGGTGGCGGCTTGTGAATTGGTGGCAGCACTGGCCAGCACTACCGTGTCGCCCGCCGCGTAGTCGTACACCACCACCGGGCGGTTGTGCTGCACACTTAAGGCCAGCGCGGTTTCACCCGTGGTTTCCAGCAGCAGCACATCGTCTAATTCAGTGACAACGTCACGCTTAACGCTCTTTGCAGCATATTCCGCTGACACCACAGCCAGCGCCTGTTCCGGCGGTGCTTCAATAGGCCAGCGATAAACGCCGTGACCGCTCTTCTTACCCAGACGCCCGGCGATGGCCAGCTCCTGTTGCAGCAGCGACGGCAGAAAACGTCGGTCCTGCCAGAAAGCGTTAAAAACCGAACAGGTCACCGCAAAATTCACGTCCTGGCCGATAAGGTCGGTCAGCGCCAGCGGCCCCATCGGGAACCCGCCGCCGTCGCGCAATGCGGCGTCAATCACCTCAGGCGTCGCCACCTGCTCTTCCAGCGCCCGCCAGGCTTCGGCGTAAAACGGACGCGCCACGCGGTTGACGATAAAGCCCGGCGTTGAACGGCAGCGCACCGGCTGTTTACCCCAGGTGCTCACACACTGGCACAGTTGCTCAACCACTTCGGCTGAGGTCGCCAGCCCGCTGACCACTTCGACCAGCTTCATCACCGGTGCCGGGTTAAAGAAATGCAGACCCGCTACGCGCTCGGGGTGTTTAATGCCAGCGGCAATGGCGGTAATGGAAATCGACGAGGTATTGCTGGTCAGCAACGTCGACGGGGAGCAGATCTCCGCCAGCTGGCTGAACAGCGCCTGTTTGATCTCCAGACGCTCGGACGCGGCTTCGATCACCAGTTGCGCATCCGCAAGTTGATTCAGTTCAGTTGCCGGAGTAATACGCGCCAGCAGCATCTGTGCTTGCTCGGCGCTGATTTTCCCGCGACTGACGCGGGAATCCAGACGCTGGGCAATACCGTCGATGGCGCGAGTAATCGCGTCGGCGGAAATGTCATACAGCAGCACCGAATGTCCGGTGCTGGCAGCGACTTCAACGATACCTGCGCCCATGGTGCCGCCGCCAATCACGGCGACGGTGTGGAGTGTTTGCGTCATGGCTTATTTCCCGCTGAACTGTGGAGGACGTTTGCCAAGGAAGGCGCTGACGCCCTCGCGGTAGTCGTCGCTGCGCCCGGCAAGGCGCTGGAAATCGCGCTCAACGTCGAGCTGGTCATCCAGGGAGTTGGTTTCCGCCAGCTGCAACGCTTTCTTGATAAGCCCTAAACCGTAGGTGGGCTGGGAAGCCAGATGGCGCGCCAGCGCCAGGCTGGTGTCTTTCAGCTCTGCGTCATCAACCAGTTGCCAGATCATGCCCCACTGCGCGGCTTGTTCTGCGCTCAAGCTGTCGCCCAGCAGCATCAACCCCATCGCGCGGGCGCGGGTAGTGACGCGCGGTAATACCCAGCTACCGCCGCAGTCCGGTACCAGACCTAGCTTGCTGAAAGCCATCACAAATTTCGCAGAACGCGCCGCCAGCACGATATCGCAGCCCAGCGCCAGCGTGGCACCGGCACCTGCCGCTACGCCGTTGACCGCACAAATCACCGGCTTCGGCAGCCCGGCTAAGCGACGCACCAGCGGGTTATAAAAACGCTCCACCGACATGCCTAAATCCGGTGCGGGGCCGCTTGGGTCAACGTTACGATCGTTCAGATCCTGTCCGGCACAAAAACCGCGCCCGGCACCGGTAATCAGCAGGCAGCGAATGGTCTCGTCGCGTTCAGCCTGCTTCAGGCATTCGGACAACTGCTGGTGCATGGCGTCGTTAAAGCTGTTGAGTCGGTCCGGGCGGTTCAGGGTGAGGGTCATCACGCCCTGGTCGATATCGCTAAGAATGAATGCGTCCACGGTTAACGTCCTTTGAAGGCTGGGGTGCGTTTTTCTAAAAAGGCAGCGATGCCTTCGCGACGGTCTTCGGTGGCGCTGAGCAGCGTAAACAGCTGGCGCTCCTGGGTTAGCCCGGCCTGCAAGCTCACTTCCTGCGCCAGACGTAACGACTGTTTGGCGGCACGCAGCGCCAGCGGTGAGTGACGGGCAATCGTCGTCGCCAGTTTCAGCGCGTATTCGTCAGAAAGGTTGGCTGGGTGGATATCGCTGACCAGCCCCGCCTGCTGTGCCCGCTGAGCATCAATGCTTTCACCGCTCAGTACCATGCGGCTGGCCAGCGCTTTCCCGACGCTGCGAATCAAACGCTGGGTGCCGCCCGCGCCCGGCATGGTGCCGAGGGTGATTTCCGGCAGACCAAAGCGGGCGTTATCCCCGGCAATCACCAGGTCGCACAGCAGCGCCAGCTCGCAGCCCGCGCCCAGCGCGTAGCCGTTGACCACCGCAATCAGCGGCTTGTTAAAGGCATCGATACGCGCCCATAAGCGCGGGCGAATATCATCAAAAGTGGCGGGCAAATCTTTTTCTGCCATTTCGTTGAGATCGGCACCGGCGGCAAAGTAGCGCGGGTTGCCGCTTATCACGCAGACGCTAACGCTTGAGTCCCCCGCCGCACTTTCCAGCGCCTCGGCAAGCTGGGTCAGCAACGCGTTATTCAGCGCATTACGCGCCTGCGGACGGTTCAGCGTCAGCTGTAAAACGCGGTCGTGACGGGTAATAAGGAGTTCGCTCATGCCATCCCCCGCGCATCAAAGTCGACCACCACATCGCCGCTGGTTGGCAGCGCCTGACAGCTCAGCACATAGCCCGCCGCCAGTTCGTCGGCTTCGAGGCTGTAGTTAGCTGCCATCGCCACTTCGCCGCGCACCACTTTGCATTTGCAGGTAGCGCAGACGCCGCCTTTGCAAGCGAACGGCAAATCAGCCCCCTGACGCAGCGCGGCATCGAGAATGCTGTCGTCATCGGCAGTCAGTGAAATCAGACGCTCACGACCGTCCTGACGCAACGTCACCGTGCGCCCTTCTGCCTGTACGCCAGTGGCGCGTTTAACGCTGGTGCCCGGCGTATTAAAACGCTCCAGGTGAATGGCTTTTTCCGGCATTCCCAGCGCAAGCAGCGTGATTTCAGCGTCGTCCATCATCGCCGACGGGCCGCAGATAAAGGCGTCGTCAAAGCGGGTGAAATCGAGCAGATGCTCAGACAGCGCGCGCAGTTTGTCGCCGTCGATGCGCCCCTGTAACAGGTCGCTGTCCATCGACTCCTGGCTGAACAGATGGATCACTTGTAAACGCTGCGGATAGCGGTCTTTCAGATCGGCCAGCGCCTGACGGAACATCATGCTGTGGCTGCTGCGGTTGCCATAGATCAGGGTGAAGCGGCTGTCGCTTTCCATCGCCAGCGTGGCTTCGATAATCGCCATCATCGGCGTGATCCCGGAACCGGCGGCGATCGCCAGATAGTGGGCGCTGCGATCGACCTGTGGCTGGTAGCCAAAGTGACCCTGCGGCACCATCACCTCGAATTCCATGCCCTGCTGGATATCGCTCTGGGCGAAGCGTGAAAAACGGCCACCGTCGATGGCTTTCACCGCCACGCTGATTTCTGCCGGTGAGCGGCTGCGACAAATGGAGTAGCAACGGCGCAGTTCTTCGCCGCCAAGGCGAGTTTTCAGCGTCAGATGCTGGCCCGGACGGAAGGCGTAGGCGCTGCGTAGCGCGTCGGGAATGGCAAAGGTGATGGTCACCGCATCGCGGGTTTCCGGCTCGACATTTGCCACGGTAAGCGAATGAAATGTTGTCATCGCAGCCTCAAATACATTTAAAGTAATCAAAGGGTTCACGGCAGCTTTCGCAGCGATACAGCGCTTTGCAGGCCGTGGAACCGAATTCGCTAATCAGCGAGCTGTGGGTGCTACCGCAACGTGGACAGAGCACATCCTTCGGCATTTCGTCGGCGTGACAGGCATGGGCCTGCGGCGGGCTGATGCCGTACTGACGCAGGCGTTCGCGGGCGTCCGGGTTCATCCAGTCGGTGGTCCACGGTGGATCAAGCTGCAACACAATGTGTACCGGCGTGTAGCCGTGCTCGGTCATCACCGCGCGAATTTCACCGAGCAGATGTTCGGTTGCCGGACAGCCGGAATAGGTTGGCGTGAAGCCAATCACCCAGCCGTCGCCGCGACGTTCCACACTGCGGACCATACCGAGGTCGGTAATGGTCAGCACCGGGACTTCCGGGTCGGGGATGGCGCTTAGCAATCCCCAAACGGTATGCACCTCAGCGGGCGCGATGGTGGCAAGACGTTGCATAGCGACCTCCGTTTACCACTGCTGACCGGGGTAAGCACGTTGCAAGTACTGCATCTCTGCCAGCATTGGCCCCAGATGTTCACTGTGTAGCCCCTGTTTCCCGCCGCTGCGGAACGCTGCTTCTTGCGGGATCTGCAAACCAGAATCGAGCAGCGCGGTGTGCACCGTCGCCTGCCATTCGGCCTGTAGCTCTCGCGGATCGACGGCGATCCTCTGCGCAATTAATTCGATCTCCAGCTCATCGGCCTGGAACAACTCGCCGGTGAAGCGCCACAGGCTGTCCACCGCTTGCTGCATCAGGTTTGCCGAGTGTTCGGTGCCGTTACCCAAACGCTCCAGCCAGCCGCGGCTAAAACGCTGGTGATAGCGCACTTCTTTCAGCCCTTTGGCGGCGATAGCGGCAAGCTGCGCGTCGCGGCTGTTAATAAGGCGGCTGAACAGCGCCACGTGCCAGACGTCGATAAAGAACTGACGGGCGAGGGTGTCGGCAAAGTTGCCGTTCGGCTGTTCGACCAGCAGCAAATTGCGGAACTGACGTTCATCGCGACCAAAGGCCAGCGTGTCTTCATCGCCGCTGCCGTTGAGTTCGGCGGCATAGCTGAGGAAATTACGCGCCTGACCCAGCAGGTCGAGTCCGATATTAGCCAGCGCCAGGTCAATCTCCAGCTCCGGCGCATGACCGCACCACGCGCCTAAACGCTGGGCCAGCACCAGGCCGTTATCGCCCAGACGCAGGGCATAGGTGGCAACGGGATTCAGGTTTTTCATCGTCGTTGCCTCACATATGTTCCATGCCGTCCGGCACGGTGTAGAACGTCGGATGGCGGTAGACTTTGCTCTCTGCCGGGTCGAAAAACGCACCGCGTTCTTCCGGTTGCGAGGCGACAATTTCGCTCGCCTTCACTACCCAAATCGAACAACCTTCGCTGCGACGGGTGTAGGCATCGCGCGCGTTTTCCAGCGCCATCTGGTCATCGGCGGCGTGCAGGCTGCCGACGTGACGGTGAGACAAACCTTGTTTGCTGCGGACAAACACTTCGTATAACGGCCAGTATGTTTTGCTCATCTTTATTCTCCTTAGGCGGCGCTGCGGGCCTGCTGTTTTTCGGCATGCGCCAGCGCGGCTTCGCGCACCCATGCCCCCTCTTCCCAGGCTTTGCGTTTTGCGCCCAGACGTTCGTGGTTACAGATGCCACGCCCGTTGATGACTTCGTTAAGTTCCTGCCAGTCAATTTCGCCGTAGCGGTAGTGACCGGTAGCTTCGTCAAACGTCAGGTCAGCGTCCGGCACCTGCATGCCGAGGATTTCCACCTGCGGCACGGTGTTGTCGACAAAGCGCTGACGCAATTCGTCGTTGGAGTGCAGTTTGATTTTCCACGCCATGCTGCGGGCGCTGTTCGGCGAGTTGTCATCGCTCGGGCCGAACATCATCAGCGCTGGCCACCAGAATCGGTTGATGGCGTCTTGCAACATTTGACGCTGTTCTTCGCTGCCCGCGGCAAGCGCCATGCAGGCTTCAAAACCCTGACGCTGGTGGAAGCTCTCTTCTTTGCAAATTTTGACCATCGCCCTGGCATACGGGCCGTAGGAGGTGCGACACAGCGCCACCTGATTGACGATCGCAGCGCCGTCGACCAGCCAACCGATGACGCCGATATCGGCCCAGGTCAGGGTTGGATAGTTAAAAATGGAGGAGTACTTCATCTGCCCGTCGAGCATCTTCTGATACAGATCTTCACGGGCGCAGCCGAGGGTTTCGGCGGCGCTGTAGAGGTACAGGCCGTGCCCGGCTTCATCCTGCACTTTCGCCAGCAGAATCGCTTTGCGGCGAAGCGTTGGGGCGCGAGTTACCCAGTTACCTTCCGGCAGCATGCCAACAATTTCCGAATGCGCATGCTGACCAATCTGGCGAATCAGCGTTTTGCGGTAGGCATCCGGCATCCAGTCCTGCGGTTCGATGGCTGTATCCTGCGCGATGCGCTGGTCAAAGCTATGTTCTTCTGTCACGTCATCACCTTATGATTCCGATAAATTCAACAAATCAATTTTTGCGAATCACTTTGTTTTATAAAAGTTACATCTTAGTTAAATAAAACCACAAATTTTGTTTGTGAATTTTGTGATGAGTACCGCAAAGGGTTTTAGTAATCCTTTTATAAACAGGCTTGTATCACTATCAGGGATAGTGTCCCCGATCGCATTGTTAACAAATTATTAAAATCAGGCTTGCATTTTATGATTCATAAAAGAACTATTTATAGCGAGATTACGTAACATATCTGGAGAATAACCATGCAGCAGTTAGCCAGCTATTTATCCGGCGCCTGGCAGACCGGCCGGGGCCGCACCCGCACCATTCATCACGCCATCAGCGGCGAAGCGCTGTGGGAAGTCACAAGCGAAGGGCTGGATATGGCGCAGGCGCGCCGCTTCGCCATCGAGCACGGCGGTAAAGCGTTACAGGCGATGACCTTTATTGAACGCAGCGCAATGTTAAAAGCGGTGGCGAAACATCTGCTGGAGCTGAAAGCCGATTTCTATGCCATCTCCGCCGAGACCGGCGCGACGCGTGCGGATAGCTGGGTGGATATTGAAGGCGGTATCGGCACCCTCTTCACCTATGCCGGGCTGGGCAGCCGTGAACTGCCGGACGATACCCTATGGCCGGAAGATGAGCTGATCCCGCTGTCCAAACAAGGCGGCTTTGCCGCGCGTCACGTGCTGACCTCAAAATCCGGCGTGGCGGTGCATATCAACGCCTTTAACTTCCCCTGCTGGGGCATGTTAGAAAAGCTGGCCCCCACCTGGCTTGCCGGGATGCCCGCGATCATCAAACCAGCCACCGCCACCGCGCAGTTAACCCAGGCGATGGTCAAAGCGATTGTCGATAGCGGGCTGGTGCCGGAAGGCGCGATCAGCCTGATTTGCGGCGGCGCGGGCGACCTGCTCGACCAGCTTGATCATCAGGACGTGGTGACCTTTACCGGCTCGGCAAAAACCGGGCAACAGCTGCGCGTGCATCCGAATCTGGTGGCGAAGTCTGTCCCCTTCACCATGGAAGCGGACTCGCTGAACTGCTGCGTGCTGGGTGACGATGTGACGCCGGAACAGCCAGAATTTGCGCTGTTTATCCGTGAAGTGGTGCGTGAGATGACCACCAAAGCCGGGCAAAAATGTACCGCTATTCGCCGGATTATCGTGCCGCAGGCGCAGGTGAAAGCGGTGAGCGAGGCGTTGATTGCCCGTCTGCAAAAAGTGGTGGTCGGCGACCCGGCGCAGGAAGGTGTGAAGATGGGCGCGCTGGTCAATAGCGAACAGCGTCAGGACGTACAGGATAATGTGAATCGTCTGGTGGAAGCGGGATGTGACGTGCTGCTGGGTGGCAAAGCCGATCTCAACGCCGCCGGGGCATTCTTCCCACCGACGCTGCTGTTCTGCGCGCAGCCGGATGAAGTGGCGGCGGTTCACGCCATTGAAGCATTTGGCCCGGTGGCGACGCTGATGCCGTATCAGAATAGCGAGCATGCGATGCAGCTAGCGCGCGCTGGTGAAGGTAGCCTGGCGGGAACGTTAGTGACGGCAGATGGCGCACTGGCGCGTGCGTTTATTCTCGGTGCTGCCCGCGCCCACGGGCGTATTCAGGTGCTGAACGAAGAATCTTCTGTCGAATCCACCGGCCACGGTTCCCCGCTACCGCAGCTGGTACACGGCGGTCCGGGACGCGCGGGCGGCGGCGAAGAACTCGGCGGACTGCGGGCGGTGAAGCATTACATGCAGCGCACCGCGATTCAGGGCAGCCCGACGATGCTTGCCGCCATCGGCCAGCAATGGGTGCGCGGCGCGCAGGTGGCGGAAGACCGCGTCCACCCGTTCCGCAAATATTTTGAAGAGATCCAGCCCGGTGACAGCCTGCTGACCCCGCGCCGCACGCTGACCGAAGCGGATATCGTCAACTTTGCCTGCCTGAGCGGCGATCACTTCTACGCTCACATGGACAAAATTGCCGCCGCCGAGTCGATTTTTGGCGAGCGCGTGGTACACGGTTACTTCCTGATTTCTGCCGCCGCGGGGCTGTTTGTTGACGCGGGCGTCGGCCCGGTTATCGCCAACTACGGCATGGAAAACCTGCGCTTTATCGAACCGGTAAAACCGGGCGATACCATCCAGGTGCGCCTGACCTGCAAACGTAAAACGGTGAAACGCCAGCGCAGCGCTGAAGAGAAGGCCACAGGCGTAGTGGAATGGTCAGTGGAGATTTTCAATCAGCATCAGCAAGCGGTGGCGCTGTACTCGATCCTGACGCTGGTCGCGCGCCAGCAGGGGGATTTCCCGGCGTGAACAAACCCGATGGTGCGTTCCAGTCGCACCATCGGGCATTTAACGATTTACTGCTTCGCGCCTTCTACCGCTTCGCGAGCCAGTTTGGTAATGCGATCGTAGTCACCCGCTTCCAGCGCATCCGCCGGAACCAGCCAGGAGCCGCCGATACACAGTACGCTTTTCAGCGCCAGATAGTCACGGTAGTTGGCCGGAGAAATACCGCCGGTTGGGCAGAAACGCACCTGGGAGAACGGACCCGCAATCGCCTGCAGCGCTTTTGTCCCGCCGTTCGCTTCAGCCGGGAAGAATTTGAATTCTTTCAAGCCGTAATCCATGCCCAGCATCAGTTCAGAAACGGTGCTGATGCCTGGGATCAGAGGAATCGTCCCTTCGGTTGCCGCTTTCAGCAGAGGCTCGGTCAGTCCTGGGCTAATAGCAAACTGCGCACCAGCTTCCGTCACTTCCGCGAGCTGCTGCGGGTTCAGTACGGTACCTGCACCGACGATCGCATCCGGCACTTCTTTGGCGATAGCACGAATGGCGTCCATCGCACATGCGGTACGTAAGGTCACTTCCAGAACACGAACACCCCCTGCAACCAGCGCTTTTGCCATCGGCACCGCGTGTTCCAGTTTATTCACCACGATAACCGGTACAACCGGGCCAGTGGTCAGGATTGCTTCTGCACTTGTCTTCCAGTTTTTCATCAGAGTTTCTTCTCTCGCCTGATTACAAAATGAGTCTTAAAAATCGATACAGGTTGCGCCCTGCTCCGCACCGGACAGCTTTTCGCGCAACGCACTGAACATCTCACGCCCTGTTCCTACCCGCGATGCGCTGAGGTCAGGAATGTGGGGCTGACGAGAGGCAAGTTCCTCTTCATCGACCAGCAGCGTCAATTCACCTGTCTGTCCATTCACTCGAATGATGTCGCCATCGCGTACTTTTGCCAGTAGCCCGCCATCATAAGCTTCCGGTGTTACATGGATTGCTGAAGGCACTTTACCTGAAGCACCTGAAAGTCGTCCATCGGTAACTAACGCAATTTTGAAACAACGGTCCAATAATACACCAAGAGGCGGCATGAGTTTATGTAATTCTGGCATACCGTTCGCTTTTGGCCCCTGATGGCGAACGACCACCACGCAGTCACGGTCAAGCAGGCCCGCATCAAAGGCCGGTAACACATCATGCTGACTCTCAAAGACAATTGCCGGGGCTTCAATGATCTGGTTTTCAACCGGTACCGCGGAAGTTTTCATCACCGCGCGCCCCAGGTTGCCGCTCAGCACTTTGGTGCCGCCATGATGCGAGAACGGCTGGTCAAAGGTAGCAATCACGCTGCTATCCAGCGACTTCTCAGCCCCTTCTCGCCAGTCCAGTTCGCCGTTGTTCAGCCACGGTTCCTGGGTATAACGCGACAAGCCAAAGCCCGCGACGGTGTTGACATCTTCATGCAGCAGACCCGCATTGAGCAGCTCACGCATCAACACCGGTACACCGCCCGCGGCCTGGAAGTGGTTAATATCGGCCGGACCGTTAGGGTACAGACGCGCCATCAACGGCACGATATCGGACAGATCGGAGAAGTCATCCCAGTTGATGAGAATGCCTGCCGCGCGCGCCATCGCCACCAGGTGCATCGTATGGTTGGTTGACCCCCCGGTCGCCAGCAGGGCCACAATACCGTTCACCACCACTTTTTCATCAATCATTTTACCGATAGGCATCCACTCGTTGCCGTTACCGGTCAGGCGTGTGACCTGACGCGCCGCCGCCGCGGTCAGCGCTTCACGCAGGGGGGCATCAGGATGCACGAAAGAGGAGCCCGGCAACTGCATGCCCATAAACTCCACCACCATCTGGTTGGTGTTTGCGGTACCGTAGAAAGTACAGGTTCCCGGCGCGTGATAAGACGCGGCTTCGGATTCCAGTAGCGCCATACGGTCAACTTTGCCTTCGGCATAGAGCTGGCGGATACGGACTTTTTCTTTGTTCGCCAGACCACTCGCCATCGGGCCTGAAGGGATAAAGATGGACGGCAGATGACCAAACGACAGCGCCGCCATCACCAGTCCCGGGACAATTTTGTCACACACGCCGAGGAACAGCGCGCCATCGAACATGTTGTGAGACAAGCCAATAGCCGCCGACATTGCAATCACTTCGCGGCTCAGCAGGGAAAGCTCCATCCCGTCCTGTCCCTGAGTGACGCCATCACACATCGCCGGCACGCCACCCGCAACCTGGCCTACCGCATTGGCTGCATGCAAGGCTTTGCGAATGATATCCGGATAATGCTCATACGGCTGATGCGCAGAAAGCATGTCGTTATAGGAGGTAATGATCGCGATATTGTTACGCAGCATGCTTTTCAGAGATGCTTTATCTTCTGGCTGACAGGCGGCAAAACCGTGGGCCAGATTCCCGCACGCCAGCTGCGAACGATGAACGGTGTTCGTCTTGGCCTGTTCGATACGGGCGAGGTAGGCAGAACGCGTCTTTTGAGAACGTTCAACGATGCGTTGTGTTACGCGTAACAAATTCGGATTCATAGAGGCTCCTAAAATTTATCTGTCAGAGCATCAGGATTAACAATGCGTTTCAGCAAGGTAACACCATGCTGAATAGCTTGCTGGCCGTAGCTCAGGGGCAAAATCGTTTCAGGCAGTGTAATAAAAAAAGCCCCGCGGGTGAATCCACGCGAGGCTTAAAAGTGCAAAAATTATTCTACAATCTGTGTTAGATCATGTTACCGGTAAAATAACACCTAATGGCTAGATGGAATTTTACTCGAATTCGTTCCAGGAACGACCGTCACGGGTGATCATGGCCACCGAGGCAACCGGTCCCCAGGTCCCAGCCTGATACGGCTTCGGAGCGTCGTTGTCCATCGCCCAGGCTTCGGTGATGGAGTCCACCCACTTCCATGCTTCTTCGACTTCATCACGGCGCACGAACAGCGCCTGAATACCGCGCATAGTTTCCAACAGCAAGCGCTCGTAGGCATCTGCCAGGTGCGTTTGATTGAAGGTTTCGGAATAGCTCAGATCCAGCTTGGTTATCTGCAGATTATGCTTGTGGTCCAGACCCGGCACTTTGTTAAGCACCTGGATATCGACACCTTCGTCCGGCTGCAAACGGATGGTCAGCTTGTTCTGCGGCAGATCCTGCCAGGATTCTTTAAACAGGTTAAGTTCAGGCGTTTTGAAGTACACCACCACTTCAGAGCATTTGGTCGGCAGACGCTTACCGGTACGCAGGTAAAACGGCACGCCCGCCCAGCGCCAGTTGTCGATATCCACACGGATAGCGACAAAGGTTTCGGTGTTGCTGCTCTTGTTCGCACCCTCTTCTTCCAGGTACCCCGGTACTTTTTTACCTTGTGCAAAACCGGTGGTGTACTGACCACGCACCGTTTTTTCACGCACGTTCGTACGATCGATACGGCGCAGTGATTTCAGGACCTTCACTTTCTCATCACGGATGCTGTCGGCGCTCAGATCAGACGGCGGCGACATGGCGATCATGCACAGAATCTGCAGCAAGTGGTTCTGGATCATGTCGCGCATCTGACCGGCCTGGTCAAAATAACCCCAACGGCCTTCGATACCCACCTCTTCCGCCACGGTAATTTCGACGTGATCGATGGTGCGGTTATCCCAGTTGTTCACAAACAGGGAGTTGGCAAAACGCAGTGCCAGCAGGTTTAGTACCGTTTCTTTGCCCAGATAGTGGTCAATACGGTAGACCTGGCATTCTTCAAAATATTGACCGACCTGGTCATTAATTTCGCGGGAGGTTGCCAGCGACGTTCCCAGCGGCTTTTCCATCACCACGCGCGCCGGTTTAGCGTTCAGTTTCGCTTCCCCTAAGCCTTTGCAGATCGCGCCAAAGGTGCTTGGCGGCATGGCAAAGTAGTTAATCGTGGTGCGTGCTTTTTGATCCAGCATGTCACCCAGACGACTAAAGGCAGCAGTATCATTGACGTCCAGGTTACAAAACTCCAGACGACCACTGAGGGTTTCCCACAAACTTTCATCAATTTTTTCTTTCATGAAAGTTTCGAGCGCTTCGCGTACAACCTTGGTGTAGGCTGCTTTGTCCCAGTCTGCGCGGCCAACCCCAATAATGCGGGTGTCCGGGTTAATCTGTCCGGCTTTTTCCAGCTGATACAGGGAAGGCAGCAATTTCCGACGTGCAAGGTCGCCCTTCGCGCCGAAAATGACCAGGTCACATGCCTGGGCTGTTTGCGTTACCGCCATGTCATTCTCCTCAGTTGAGTGTCTGGTATTCATGCCCGACACTGAATGTAATTTTATTACAGTGCACTGTACTGCTTTTACGTGATTCCGTGAACCGTAAACGCTTATCCAGCCGTGCTGTTACCGTGAACAGCGGCGTTATTGACGTTTACCGCCGCAAAATGGATAAAAAAGTCGCTTTTTTACGTGACCATGAAGACGTAAGAAAATCCGACTCCGATCATGTATTGAAAAAAAACAACAACTTTTCTGTCCATTTTGCCCCGAATGTGGGTTCACAGGGGTAATATCTACCAGAGTTACCGCTCGATTTCCCCATATCGCTGAAATCGTTTTTGCCCATGGCCGATGAGTCTACTCACATAATGAATATGCTGGAAAAAATCCAGTTAAAACTGGAACATCTGAGCAAGTCAGAACGTAAGGTCGCCGATGTTATTCTGACCTCACCTGACCGGGCTATCCATTCAAGTATTGCCACGCTGGCTCTGGAAGCCAACGTCAGTGAGCCGACCGTGAATCGCTTCTGTCGCAGCATGGACACACGAGGCTTCCCTGATTTTAAACTGCATTTGGCACAAAGTCTGGCTAATGGTACCCCGTATGTTAATCGTAATGTCGATGAGGATGATAGCGTCGAGTCCTACACCGGGAAAATCTTCGAATCTGCCATGGCAAGCCTGGACCACGTCCGTCAGTCGCTGGATAACGCGGCGGTCAATCGGGCGGTAGATTTATTAACCCAGGCAAAGAAAATCGCCTTTTTCGGTCTGGGTTCGTCCGCTGCCGTGGCGCACGACGCCATGAATAAATTTTTCCGCTTTAACGTACCGGTTATCTATTCCGACGATATTGTACTGCAACGTATGAGCTGTATGAATTGTAGCGATGACGACGTCATTGTCCTTATTTCACATACCGGCAGAACAAAGAGTCTGGTTGAATTGGCGCAGCTGGCGCGGGAAAACGATGCCATGGTGATCGCCCTTACTTCCCCCGGAACGCCGCTGGCGCGTGAAGCCACGCTGGCAATTACCCTGGATGTACCGGAAGATACTGACATTTATATGCCTATGGTCTCTCGACTTGCTCAACTGACCGTGATAGATGTGCTGGCTACGGGATTTACTTTGCGCCGTGGTGCAAAATTTAGAGATAACTTGAAGCGTGTCAAGGAAGCGCTCAAGGAATCGCGTTTTGATAAAGAATTACTCATCAAGAGTGATGACCGCTAAAAGCAATAACGATGTTCTACCCTTTTATCATCCGGGTCGTTCATTTCTACCGTTATGTTTCAGAACGGCCGGATCAATGTTCACACGCAACACCTAGTTGTTTCAGTCAACGGAGTATTACATGTCCAGAAGGCTTCGCAGAACCAAAATCGTTACCACGTTAGGCCCAGCAACTGACCGCGATAACAACCTTGAAAAAATTATCGCCGCGGGCGCAAACGTTGTACGTATGAACTTTTCGCACGGCTCTCCAGAAGATCACAAACTGCGGGCGGATAAAGTCCGTGAGATTGCCGCCAAACTGGGACGTCATGTCGCTATTTTGGGTGACCTGCAGGGACCTAAAATCCGCGTATCAACCTTCAAAGAAGGCAAAGTATTCCTCAATATTGGCGACAAGTTCCTGTTAGATGCCAACCTGGGTAAAGGCGAAGGCGATAAAGAAAAAGTCGGTATTGACTATAAAGGCCTACCTGCTGACGTAGTGCCGGGCGACATCCTGCTGCTGGATGACGGTCGCGTACAGCTCAAAGTACTGGAAGTTCAGGGCATGAAGGTCTTCACCGAAGTGACCGTCGGTGGCCCGCTTTCCAATAACAAAGGCATCAACAAACTGGGCGGCGGTCTCTCTGCAGAAGCACTGACCGAAAAAGACAAAGCTGACATCATCACCGCGGCGCAAATCAGCGTTGACTATCTGGCCGTCTCCTTCCCGCGCTGCGGCGAAGATCTGAACTATGCCCGCCGTCTGGCGCGCGATGCAGGCTGCGATGCGAAAATTGTTGCCAAGGTGGAGCGTGCAGAAGCCGTGTGCGACCAGAATGCAATGGATGACATCATCCTGGCCTCTGACGTCGTGATGGTTGCTCGTGGCGACCTGGGCGTTGAAATTGGCGATCCAGAGCTGGTCGGTATTCAGAAAGCCCTGATCCGTCGTGCGCGTCAGCTGAACCGTGCGGTCATTACTGCCACGCAGATGATGGAGTCGATGATCACCAACCCGATGCCGACCCGTGCAGAAGTGATGGACGTGGCGAACGCCGTACTCGACGGCACCGACGCCGTTATGCTGTCAGCAGAAACCGCCGCAGGCCAGTATCCGGCTGAAACCGTTGCCGCCATGGCGCGTGTCTGCCTGGGCGCGGAAAAAATCCCGAGCATTAATGTCTCCAAACACCGCCTCGACGTGCAGTTTGATAACGTTGAAGAAGCGATTGCCATGTCCGCAATGTATGCAGCGAACCACCTGAAAGGGGTCACCGCCATCATCGCGATGACAGAATCCGGTCGTACCGCGCTGATGACGTCCCGTATCAGTTCCGGCCTGCCGATTTTCGCCATGTCGCGTCATGAGCGTACGCTGAACCTGACCTCCCTGTACCGCGGCGTTACTCCGGTTCACTTTGACAGCGAAACCGACGGTGTGGTTGCCGCCAGCGAAGCGGTGAACCTGCTGCGTGATAAAGGCTATCTGGTTTCTGGCGATCTGGTGATTGTCACCCAGGGCGACGTCATGAGCACCATTGGCTCCACCAACACCACGCGTATTCTGACCGTAGAATAATAACCTCGCTCAATGCCTGATGTTGCTTTGATCATCAGGCCTACAGGTGGTACCTGATACAGAAAGCCTCTCAAGTGAGAGGCTTTTTTTATTTCTTCTTTTTATTTCTTCGGGTAGAGATCTTTACGTTTATACGGCTCAATCTCACCGGGTTTGCGGGTTTTCAGCAGTTTTAAAATCCAGGTGTACTGCTCGAGGTGCGGCGCGACAAAAATCTCCACCTCTTCATTCATGCGTCTGGCAATGGTGTGGTCATCTGCGGTCAGGATGTCATCCATCGGCGGGCGGACCTGAATCGTCAGGCGATGTGTTTTTCCGTCATACACCGGGAACAGCGGCACAACCCGCGCATGGCAAACCTTCATCAGGCGACCAATCGCCGGCAATGTTGCTTTGTAGGTGGCAAAAAAATCAACAAATTCGCTGTGCTCGGGACCATGATCCTGATCCGGCAAATAGTATCCCCAATAGCCCTGACGCACGGACTGAATAAAGGGTTTGATGCCATCATTACGCGCATGCAAACGGCCACCAAAACGACGGCGTACCGTGTTCCAGACGTAATCAAAAACAGGATTACCCTGGTTATGGAACATCGCGGCCATTTTCTGGCCCTGCGAGGCCATCAGCATGGCTGGAATGTCGACACCCCAACCGTGCGGGACGAGAAAAATGACCTTTTCCTCGTTGCGCCGCATCTCTTCTATGATCTCCAGACCTTGCCAGTCAACCCGGTTTTGGATTTTCTCCGGGCCACGCAGGGCAAGCTCTGCCATCATCACCATCGCCTGCGGAGCCGTTGCAAACATCTCATCGACGATGGCTTCGCGCTCGGCTTCGCTGCGCTCTGGAAAACACAGGGATAAATTAATCAGCGCTCTGCGGCGCGAACTTTTCCCCAACCTTCCGGCAAGACGTCCCAGCTTCGCCAGCACAGGATCGCGAAACGATGCGGGCGTTAACGCAATCCCTGCTATCGCCGCCACACCCAGCCAGGCACCCCAGTAGCGCGGATGGCGGAATGATTTATGAAATTCAGGGATATATTCAATATTCTTTTTTTTCGTTTCCATGCTCTTCCAGTGTCTGGTACCGCGAAAAATAAATCTGTTGATAGTGTAGCGGCGCGTCGTGCCCCGTACAAAATAAAAAAGCCGGCACGCATCGCGTACCGGCTTTGTCAGTATGCTGATTAATCGAAGCGCAACTGAGGCAGAACCTCTTTCACCTGCGCCAGGTACTCGGTACGATCCGAGCCGGTCAGCCCTTCTGTACGCGGCAGCTTCGCCGTTAACGGGTTCACGGCCTGCTGGTTAACCCAGACTTCATAATGCAAGTGTGGTCCAGTTGAACGTCCGGTGTTACCTGACAGCGCAATACGATCGCCGCGTTTTACTTTTTGTCCTGGTTTGACTAACAGTTTACGCAGGTGCATGTAGCGGGTGGTGTAGGTACGACCATGACGCACCGCGACATAGTAGCCTGCAGCGCCGCTGCGCTTCGCAACAACGACTTCACCATCACCTACCGACAGTACCGGCGTACCCTGCGGCATCGCGAAGTCGACGCCTTTGTGCGGTGCCACACGTCCGGTTACCGGATTCAGGCGACGCGGATTAAAGTTAGACGAGATGCGGAACTGTTTCGCGGTCGGGAAACGCATAAACCCTTTCGCCAACCCGGTACCGTTACGGTCATAGAACTTACCGTCTTCGGCACGAATCGCATAATAGTCTTTACCTTCAGAGCGCAAACGAACGCCCAGCAGTTGGCTTTGCTCACGCTTGCCGTCCAACATCTCGCGAGACATCAGCACCGAGAACTCATCGCCTTTTTTCAGTTTGCGGAAGTCCATCTGCCACTGCATAGCCTTAATCACCGCACTGATTTCAGAACTGGTCAGCCCGGCCTCTTTGGCGCTGGCGACGAAACTGCCGCCGACGGTGCCCTTGATACGGCTGTTAACCCAGTCGCCCTGCTGCATTTCACTGCTCATTTTGAAGCCCGTCGCAGTACGATCGTACGTGCGGGTTTCACGGCGAGAAACTTCCCAGGTCAGGCGCTGCAAATCACCGTCAGAGGTCAGCGTCCAGGAAAGCTGTTGGCCAATCTTCAGGTTACGCAACTCTTTGTCCGAGGCGGCAAGCTGGCTGATATCGCCCATATCGATACCATACTGGTTCAGGATGCTGCTCAGCGTATCGCCGGTCGAGACAACATATTCGTGAACGCCCACCTCACCGGAGGTTTTGTCATCCAGTTCATCCTGAGGTATCGCTTCATCTTCCTGAGCAGCCTGATCGATAGGTTCACTGGCCTCAGGCAACAGAGAACGAATCTCGCTTTTTTCAAGTTCGATGGTTTTGACAATCGGTGCAGCATCGGGATGGTAAACGTAAGGCCGCCATACGGCGACGGCCAATGTAAGAACGGTCAGCGACCCCAGCATAACGCGATGGGGTCGGGGCAGATTATTAAATGCCAGAGCGACAGAGCGGGCTATCTGTTGCACGTATTCACTTCCTCATTAATCTCCTTTCAGGCAGCTCGCATACTGGTTGGCTAATTGGTTCAGAAACGCAGAATAGCTTGTTTTACCCAGTTTGATGTTTGTTCCGAGGGGATCCAACGTTCCCATTCGAACGGATGTCCCTCTCGCAACGGCTTCAACGACCGCTGGCCTGAACTGTGGCTCAGCAAAAACGCAGGTTGCTTTTTGCTCAACCAACTGTGTTCTTATTTCATGTAAACGCTGCGCACCAGGTTGAATCTCAGGGTTCACGGTAAAGTGACCAAGCGGTGTTAGTCCGTAATGTTTTTCGTAGTAGCCGTAGGCGTCATGAAAAACGAAATACCCTTTCCCCTTGAGCGGTGCGAGCTCGTTACCTACCTGCTTATCGGTTGCGGCTAATTGTGCCTCAAAATCCTTCAGGTTGGCGTCAAGTTTGGCTCGACTTTGCGGCATAAGTTCCACTAATTTTTCATGGATTGCAACCGCTGAGGCCCGCGCTATCTCTGGGGAAAGCCAAAGATGCATGTTGTAGTCGCCATGATGGTGATGTTCGTCACTTTTTTCACCGTGGGCGTCATTGTGTCCATGATCGTCATCATCATCGTCGCCCCCTTTCATGAGCAACGGCTTCACGTCATTGAGTTGCGCAATCGTTACCTGTTTCGCGTTAGGAATATTCTTGACAGATTTTTCCATAAACGCTTCCATCTCGGGGCCAATCCAAACAACTAAGTCCGCGCCCTGTAAGCGTTTTACGTCTGACGGACGCAATGAGTAATCATGTTCGGATGCGCCATCAGGCAGGAGAACCTCGGTATCCGTAACCCCATCAGCAATCGCTGAAGCGATAAACCCTAACGGCTTAAGCGAGGCAACGACGGCGGCATTTGCTGCCTGTGTTGCACTCCCCCAAAGAGCAGCGGATAATGCTGCGAAAAGAAGCGTATTTTTATGTAACATAATGCGACCAATCATCGTAATGAATGTAAGAAATGTGATATTATAACATTCTATAACTTCTGCAAGACTAAAATTGATATGACGACTTTGGTTTCACTGGAAAATGTCTCGGTCTCTTATGGTCAACGCCGCGTCCTTTCTGACGTTTCGCTTGAACTACGGCCCGGCAAAATTTTAACGCTTCTTGGTCCGAACGGTGCCGGGAAGTCTACGCTGGTGCGCGTTGTCCTCGGGCTGATAGCAGCAGATGCAGGCGTTATCAAGCGTAACGGACAACTGCGGATTGGCTATGTCCCGCAAAAACTGTATCTCGATACCACGCTGCCCCTAACGGTCAGCCGCTTTTTGCGCTTACGTCCGGATACAAAGAAGGACGATATTCTCCCGGCGCTCAAGCGCGTTCAGGCCGGACATCTGATGGATGCGCCGATGCAAAAACTGTCCGGCGGGGAAACGCAGCGCGTCCTGCTGGCTCGCGCATTGCTGAATAAACCACAGCTGCTGGTGCTGGATGAACCCACTCAGGGTGTGGATGTCAATGGTCAGGTCGCATTGTATGACCTTATCGACCAGCTTCGACGTGAACTCGATTGCGCCGTACTGATGGTCTCGCATGATTTGCATCTGGTGATGGCGAAGACCGACGAAGTGCTGTGCCTCAACCACCATATTTGCTGCTCCGGCACGCCGGAAGTGGTCTCTATGCACCCGGAATTTATCTCTATGTTCGGGCAACGCGGTGCCGAGCAACTCGGAATTTACCGTCACAATCATAATCATCGCCATGATTTACAGGGTCGCATCGTATTACGCCGGGGAAATGGTCACTCATGATTGAATTGTTATTACCCGGTTGGTTAGCCGGGATCATGCTGGCCTGCGCCGCTGGCCCGCTGGGATCGTTTGTGTCTGGCGTCGGATGTCTTATTTTGGCGACACGCTGGCGCACGCGTCACTGCTGGGTGTGGCCTTTGGTCTGCTGTTAGATGTAAACCCGTTCTATGCGGTTATCGCAGTCACTCTGATGCTGGCAGCGGGTCTGGTGTGGCTGGAGAAGCGCCCTCACCTCGCCATAGACACCTTGCTCGGCATTATGGCGCACAGCGCTCTGTCACTGGGCCTGGTCGTCGTCAGCCTGATGTCGAATATCCGTGTGGATTTGATGGCCTATCTGTTCGGTGACCTACTTGCCGTGACGCCGGAAGATCTGATCTCCATCGCCATTGGTGTTGTCATTGTGCTAGCCATTCTCTTCTGGCAATGGCGCAACCTGCTGTCAATGACCATCAGCCCGGATCTCGCCTTTGTCGATGGCGTGAAGCTGCAACGCGTGAAGCTACTGCTGATGCTGGTCACTGCGTTAACGATTGGTGTGGCGATGAAGTTTGTCGGCGCGCTCATTATTACGTCGCTGCTGATTATTCCTGCTGCCACCGCACGTCGTTTTGCGCGTACGCCTGAGCAGATGGCCGGTGTTGCCGTGGGCGTGGGGATGATAGCGGTGACGGGCGGCCTGACGTTCTCAGCGTTCTATGATACGCCAGCAGGGCCCTCCGTGGTGCTGTGTGCCGCGCTGATGTTTATTTTCAGCATGATGAAAAAGCAAGCGAGCTAAGAGTGTGTTGCCTGATGGCGCTTCGCGTATCAGGCCTACGTTCACAGGTAGGCCGGATTAGGCAAGCCGCCATCCGGCATAAAAAACTTAAGGCATTTGCGGCGGCGTAATACCAAAATGATTCCAGGCGCGCACCGTCGCCATACGTCCGCGCGGCGTACGCTGCAGGAAGCCCTGCTGGATCAAATATGGCTCCAGCACGTCCTCAATCGTTTCACGCTCTTCACCAATAGCGGCGGCCAGGTTATCCAGCCCTACCGGCCCACCGAAGAATTTATCGATCACCGCCAGCAGCAGCTTACGGTCCATGTAATCGAACCCTTCAGCGTCCACATTGAGCATATCCAGCGCCTGGGCGGCAATGTCTGCCGAGATAGTGCCATCATGCTTCACCTCGGCGAAGTCACGCACGCGACGCAGCAGACGGTTGGCAATACGCGGCGTTCCGCGCGCACGGCGAGCAACTTCCAGCGCGCCCTCCTCGCTCATCTCCAGCCCCATATAACGCGCACTGCGCCCTACAATATGCTGAAGATCGGCAACCTGATAAAACTCCAGTCGCTGCACGATACCAAAACGGTCACGCAGCGGAGAGGTTAACGACCCGGCACGGGTTGTCGCGCCAATCAGCGTAAACGGCGGCAGGTCAATCTTGATCGAACGTGCAGCAGGCCCTTCGCCGATCATGATATCCAGCTGATAGTCTTCCATCGCCGGATACAATACCTCTTCCACGACTGGCGATAAGCGATGGATCTCATCGATAAACAGCACGTCGTGCGGCTCGAGGTTCGTCAGCATTGCCGCCAAATCGCCCGCTTTTTCCAGCACCGGGCCGGAGGTGGTACGCAGGTTTACGCCCATTTCATTGGCGACAATATTGGCAAGCGTGGTTTTTCCAAGACCCGGAGGACCAAAGATCAGCAGGTGGTCGAGGGCATCACCGCGCAACTTCGCCGCCTGGATAAAAATCTCCATTTGCGAACGGACCTGAGGCTGACCGATATACTCATCGAGCAACTTGGGGCGGATCGCACGATCCACAATGTCTTCAGGTATCGTGCTGGCAGCTGAAATCAGGCGGTCTGCTTCAATCATCCTTTACCTCACAATGCAGCGCGGAGCGCTTCACGAATCAGGGTTTCACTGCTGGCATCAGGGCGGGCTATTTTGCTCACCATGCGGCTGGCTTCCTGTGGTTTATAGCCCAGCGCCACCAGTGCAGCAACCGCTTCCTGCTCGGCGTCATCCGTTACCGGACCCGCAGGTGACGTCAGCACCAGATCCGCCGCCGGTGTGAACAGATCGCCATGCAGGCCTTTAAAGCGGTCTTTCATTTCAACAATCAGGCGCTCAGCGGTTTTCTTACCGATACCCGGCAGTTTCACCAGCGCCCCGAGCTCTTCGCGTTCAACCGCGTTAACGAACTGCTGCGCCGACATGCCGGAGAGGATCGCCAGCGCCAGCTTCGGTCCAACGCCGTTGGTTTTAATCAGCTCTTTAAACAGCGTGCGTTCCTGCTTGTTGTTAAACCCGTACAGCAGTTGCGCATCTTCACGCACCACAAAATGGGTGAAAACAATCGCTTCCTGCCCGGCTTCCGGCAGCTCGTAAAAACAGGTCATCGGCATATGCACTTCATAGCCTACGCCACCCGTTTCCAGAAGAACCAACGGGGGTTGTTTTTCGAGAATGATGCCTCTGAGTCTGCCTATCACGTGACGCTCCTGCGTTAAGGGCTAAAAAGGTAATGCGCTATCATAAAAAAAGGCTGGATAGATATCCAGCCTCATTTGTCATTAACGTAGTCGACCACGCGCTAAATTCAGCCGGGTATCGCTCATTTGCATGGCGTTCTGACTGACGTGGCAGTGGGTAATGGCGATGGCCAGCGCATCCGCGGCATCGGCCTGGGGATTTGCCGGGAGTTTTAGCAATGTGCGCACCATGTGCTGCACCTGACTTTTCTCCGCACTGCCTATCCCGACGACGGTTTGCTTCACCTGACGTGCCGCATATTCAAACACCGGAAGGTCCTGGTTTACGGCAGCAACAATCGCCACGCCGCGCGCCTGCCCCAGCTTAAGCGCCGAATCGGCGTTTTTTGCCATAAATACTTGCTCAATGGCAAAGTAGTCTGGCTGAAACTGGGTAATGATTTCCGACACGCCGGCATAAATTAGCTTCAGGCGCGACGGCAAATCATCCACTTTGGTACGAATACATCCACTGCCCAGATAGGTCAACTGTCGACCGACCTGGCGGATCACGCCATAGCCGGTGATGCGCGAGCCCGGGTCAATGCCGAGAATAATGGACATCACGCATCTCCTGTTATTTTACCGCTCAACCACGTCATTCTAACGTAGCAGCAACCTCATCGGAGATTTCGCCGTTGTGGTAAACTTCCTGCACGTCATCGCAGTCTTCCAGCATATCGATCAGACGCATCAGCTTCGGTGCTGTTTCTGCATCCATGTCCGCTTTGGTGGACGGGATCATCGTAACTTCAGCGCTGTCCGCTTTCAGACCAGCGGCTTCCAGTGCATCACGCACTTTGCCCATCTCTTCCCATGCGGTGTAGACGTCAATCGCACCGTCATCATAGGTCACAACGTCTTCAGCACCGGCTTCCAGCGCGGCTTCCATGATGGTGTCTTCGTCGCCTTGCTCAAAGGAGATAACACCTTTTTTGCTAAACAGGTACGCAACTGAACCGTCAGTGCCCAGGTTACCACCGGTTTTAGTGAACGCATGGCGCACTTCCGCAACAGTACGGTTACGGTTGTCAGACAGGCATTCAATCATGACCGCTGTCCCGCCAGGACCGTAACCTTCATAAATGATGGTTTCCATGTTTGCGTCTTCGTCACCGCCCACACCGCGCGCGATGGCACGGTTCAGGGTGTCACGCGTCATGTTGTTGGACAGCGCTTTATCGACAGCCGCACGCAGGCGCGGGTTCGCGTCCGGATCGCCACCACCAAGCTTAGCGGCCGTAACCAGCTCGCGAATGATTTTGGTGAAGATCTTGCCGCGCTTGGAATCCTGCGCTGCTTTACGGTGTCTGGTGTTGGCCCATTTACTATGACCTGCCATAAATAATATCTCCAAAAAGCGCGCCTTCTCAGGCGACGTTAATTACAAATTCTTCAATCGCCTGCCGGTTACTCCACGATTTGGTTAACTGTGCAGCTTCCGCCGCATCAACCCAACGATAGGTCAGATGTTCAGTGAACACGATCTCTCGTTCCGAGGGGAGTGCCAGGCAAAACCAGGATTCCGTATTCCGTTCGATTCCCGGTGCGTAGCGATGTCGTAAATGGCTAAAAATCTCGAACTCCACCGTGCGCTGACAGTCAATTAAGGTCAGTTGCTCGCGGGCAACGTCAATGGTGATCTCTTCCTTTACTTCGCGCATGGCGGCTTGCGACGCGGTTTCACCCTCTTCAAGGCTGCCGGTGACCGACTGCCAGAAATCAGGATCGTCGCGTCGCTGTAACATCAGCACTCTTCCGGTGTCCTTTGCATAAATCACGACTAACACCGAGACAGGCTGTTTGTATGTCATATCAGTTATTCTCGGCCTTCTTCACAACCTGAATGCTCAGTTCCGCCAGGGCAGCGTCGTTGGCAAAACTTGGCGCTTCGGTCATCAGGCACGCAGCAGCCGTGGTTTTCGGGAAGGCAATAACGTCACGAATGTTATCGGTACCGGTCAGCAGCATGGTCAGACGATCCAGACCAAACGCCAGGCCCGCGTGCGGCGGAGTACCGTATTTCAGCGCGTCCAGCAGGAACCCGAACTTCTCACGCTGTTCTTGCTCGTTAATACCCAGAATACCAAACACGGTTTGCTGCATGTCGCCGTTATGGATACGCACGGAACCGCCGCCCACTTCGTAACCGTTGATGACCATATCGTACGCATTGGCAACGGCCTCTTCCGGCGCGGCTTTCAGCTCAGCGGCCGTCATGTCTTTCGGCGCGGTAAACGGATGGTGCATCGCGGTCAGGCCACCTTCACCGTCGTCTTCAAACATTGGGAAGTCGATAACCCACAGCGGCGCCCATTTGGTTTCGTCGGTCAGGCTCAGATCTTTACCCAGTTTCAGACGCAGTGCGCCCATCGAGTCAGCAACCACTTTCTTGTTGTCTGCGCCGAAGAAAATCATGTCGCCATCTTGTGCGCCGGTGCGCTCAAGAATCGCATCAACGATATCGGCATTCAGGAACTTAGCAACTGGGCTGGTTACCCCTTCCAGACCTTTCGCACGCTCGGTGACCTTAATGTAAGCCAGGCCTTTCGCGCCGTAGATCTTGATGAAATTACCGTAATCGTCGATCTGCTTACGGCTTAAGCTTGCCCCACCCGGTACACGCAGCGCAGCCACGCGACCTTTGGCATCGTTAGCCGGGCCGGAGAAGACGGCGAAATCAACGGACTTCAGCAGGTCAGCAACGTCAACCAGCTCCATCGGGTTACGCAGGTCTGGTTTATCCGAGCCGTAGCGACGTTCAGCTTCCGCAAAGGTCATGATCGGGAAATCACCCAGATCCACACCTTTTACTTCCAGCCACAGATTACGCACTAACGCTTCCATCACTTCGCGCACCTGCGGTGCGGTCATGAAGGAGGTCTCAACATCGATCTGGGTAAATTCAGGTTGACGGTCAGCACGTAAGTCTTCGTCACGGAAGCATTTTACGATCTGATAGTAACGATCAAAGCCAGACATCATCAGCAACTGCTTGAACAGCTGCGGAGACTGCGGCAGGGCGTAGAATTTGCCTTTATGGACGCGGGAAGGCACCAGATAGTCACGTGCGCCTTCCGGGGTCGCTTTGGTCAGCATCGGCGTTTCGATGTCGAGGAAGCCGTGATCGTCCATAAAACGACGCACCAGGCTGGTAATTTTGGCACGGGTTTTCAGACGCTGCGCCATTTCCGGACGACGCAGGTCCAGATAGCGATACTTCAGACGTGCTTCTTCGGTGTTAACGTGGTTAGAGTCCAGCGGCAGCGAGTCTGAACGGTTGATGATGGTCAGATCGGACGCCAGTACTTCAATTTCGCCGGTCGCCATGTCGGCGTTGACGTTTTTCGCGTCACGCGCACGCACGGTGCCCGTAACCTGGATGCAGAACTCATTACGCAGTTCGGAGGCCAGCTTTAACGCATCCGCACGGTCCGGATCGAAAAATACCTGCACGATACCTTCGCGGTCGCGCATATCGATGAAGATCAGGCTACCAAGATCACGACGACGGTTGACCCAACCACACAGAGTCACCTGCTGCCCCTCGTGGGACAGACGTAGCTGTCCGCAATATTCTGTACGCATGAGATATCCCTTAACTTTGCCGCAGGCGGATTGTCACCTGCCTTGCAGATGACGAAGTCGCAGCTTTAGCTGAATGTCACAACTGAATGAAAAAAGGCGGCTATTATACTGGAAATTCTGCCGCACGATAAGTCCGCTACTGACTGTACGCGTGTTTCCTACGCGGGTATTGCGTAATCTCACAAAAAATAACAAAAATTGTCGCCCCTTTCACACACAATCGCGATTAAGGTGTAACGGAATTCTTTTTTGACTGGAGTCACCATGCTGGAACTGAACGCTAAAACCACCGCCCTTGTCGTGATTGACCTACAGGAAGGGATCTTACCCTTCGCCGGCGGCCCCCATTTGGCAAGCGATGTCGTGACCCGCGCCGCACGCCTTGCGGCACAATTCCGAGCTCACGGTTCACCGGTAGTGATGGTTCGCGTTGGCTGGTCTGACGACTACGCAGAAGCCCTGAAACAGCCGGTAGATGCCCAGGCACCGGCTAAAGCACTCCCTGCAAACTGGTGGGACTATCCGACAGCGCTGGGCAAAAACGCCAGTGACATCGAAGTGATCAAACGCCAGTGGGGTGCCTTTTACGGCACCGACCTCGAACTCCAACTGCGCCGCCGGGGCGTTGACACTATCGTGTTATGCGGGATCTCCACCAACATCGGCGTTGAGTCAACGGCGCGTAATGCCTGGGAACTGGGTTTTAACCTGGTGATTGCCGAAAATGCCTGTAGCGCAGCCAGTGCCGATCAGCATCAGGGCAGCATGACGCATATCTTCCCGCGCATTGCACGCGTGCGCAGCGTGGACGAGATCCTGCAAGCGTTATGATCTATATCGGCCTGCCGCAGTGGTCGCATCCGAAGTGGGTGCGCCTGGGGATCACCAGCCTTGAAGAGTATGCCCGCTACTTTAACTGTGTTGAGGGCAATACCACACTCTACGCGCTGCCAAAAGCCGAGATTGTTACGCGCTGGCAGGCGCAGACTACCGATGACTTTCGCTTCTGCTTTAAGTTTCCGGCGACCATTTCGCATCAAGCTGCATTGCGAAACTGTGATGATTTGGTGCAAGAATTTTTCACCCGCATGTCACCGCTGGAAGCGCGAATCGGGCAATATTGGTTGCAGCTACCCGCCACCTTTTCTCCTCGCGATCTCCCTGCTCTGTGGGCGTTTCTCGATGCGTTACCCGCATCGTTTACCTACGGGGTGGAAGTTCGCCATCCTGAATTTTTTACCAAAGGTGAAGACGAGAAATGGTTCAATCGCGGCTTACACGAGCGAGGGGTCAATCGGGTAATTTTAGATAGTCGGCCGGTACACGCCGCGGTTCCTCACAGTGAAGCGATTCGCGATGCGCAGCGCAAAAAACCGAAAGTTCCGGTCCATGCAGTGGTTACCGCGAACAATCCCATGGTGCGCTTTATCGGCAGCGATAATATGGAGCAAAACCGAACGTTATTTAACGTATGGCTGGCCAAACTGTCTCTCTGGAAGCAGACCACCACACCCTATCTGTTTTTACATACGCCAGACATCGCGCAGGCCCCGGAGCTTGTAGATACGCTATGGGCAGATTTACGCAGCGCTCTGCCAGAGATCGGATCAGCACCGTCTATTCCACAGCAATCTTCTCTTTTCTGAAAATGCCACCTATCATAGTCAATGCCAGCAGCCATTTTAAAAGGGAGTTTGTATGGTAAGCGCGCTATATGCCGTACTGGGTGCGTTATTGTTGATTAAGTTCTCCTTTGACGTTGTCCGCCTGCGTATGCAGTATCGAGTGGCTTATGGCGACGGCGGTTTTAGCGAACTACAAAGTGCGATTCGCATTCACGGTAATGCGGTGGAATATATCCCCGTCGCATTAGTGTTGCTGTTATTTATGGAAATGAACGGCGCGGAAACGTGGATGGTGCATATTTGCGGGCTGATGTTAATTACCGGTCGGCTGATGCATTATTACGGATTCCACCACCGTCTGTTCCGCTGGCGTCGTTCCGGCATGAGCGCCACCTGGTGCTCGCTGGTGCTAATGGTGCTGGCGAATCTCTGGTATATGCCCTGGGAGTTGGTTTTCTCCCTGCATTAGCGCACAATACGCCACTTTATTTTTCCCGGATTTTTACGTTATGTCTCACCGCGACACGCTTTTTTCTGCGCCTATCGCCAGTCTGGGTGACTGGACCTTTGATGAACGGGTAGCTGAAGTCTTCCCGGATATGATCCAGCGTTCCGTTCCCGGCTACTCCAACATCATTTCGATGATTGGTATGCTGGCCGAACGTTTCGTGCAACCCAACACGCAGGTCTACGATCTGGGCTGTTCATTGGGCGCCGCGACGCTCTCGGTGCGTCGCAGTATTCAGCATGACAATTGTAAAATTATTGCCGTCGACAACTCCCCGGCCATGGTTGAACGCTGCCGCCGCCATATTGACGCCTATAAAGCCCCTATTCCGGTCGAGGTTGTCGAAGGGGATATTCGCAACATTACTATTGAAAACGCCTCAATGGTGGTGCTGAATTTTACCCTGCAATTCCTTGAGCCAGCGGAGCGCCAGGCATTGTTGGATAAGATTTATCAGGGGCTGAATCCTGGCGGCGCGCTGGTGCTGTCGGAGAAATTCAGTTTCGAAGATGCAAAAGTGGGTGAGCTGTTGTTCAACATGCACCACGATTTCAAGCGGGCAAATGGCTACAGCGAACTGGAAATCAGCCAAAAGCGCAGCATGCTGGAAAACGTCATGCTGACCGACTCGGTCGAAACCCATAAAGCGCGCCTGCATCAGGCTGGTTTTGAACACAGCGAACTGTGGTTCCAGTGCTTTAACTTTGGTTCTCTGGTGGCACTAAAAGCTGAGGTTGCGGCATGATCGACTTTGGTAACTTTTATCAGCTGATTGCCAAAAACCACCTTTCTCATTGGCTGGAAACGCTCCCGGCACAAATTGCGAGCTGGCAGCGCGATCAGCACGGCCTGTTTAAGCAGTGGTCGAACGCGGTAGAGTTTTTGCCTGAACTGACACCGCACCGTCTGGACTTGCTGCACAGTGTCACCGCTGAAAGCGAAGAGCCGCTCAGCGACGGTCAGCTTAAACGCATTGATACGTTAATGCGCAATTTGATGCCGTGGCGTAAAGGGCCATACTCACTGTATGGCGTCAATATCGACACCGAATGGCGTTCTGACTGGAAATGGGATCGCGTTCTGCCGCATTTATCCGACCTGACCGGACGGACGATCCTGGATGTCGGCTGCGGCAGCGGGTATCACATGTGGCGCATGATCGGTGCAGGCGCGCACCTGGCCGTTGGGATTGATCCGACCCAGTTATTCCTGTGTCAGTTCGAAGCGGTGCGAAAACTGCTGGGCAACGACCAGCGCGCGCATCTGCTGCCGCTGGGTATTGAACAGCTTCCGGCGTTGAACGCGTTTGATACCGTTTTCTCAATGGGCGTGCTCTATCACCGTCGTTCTCCGCTGGAACATCTCTGGCAGTTGAAAGATCAACTGGTACAAGACGGTGAACTGGTACTGGAAACGCTGGTGGTTGAAGGGGACGAAAATACCGTGCTGGTGCCGGGTGACCGCTACGCACAAATGCGCAACGTCTACTTTATTCCGTCTGCACTGGCGTTGAAAAACTGGCTGGAGAAGTGCGGCTTTGTCGATGTCCGCATTGCCGACGTGTGTGTGACCACTACCGAAGAACAGCGCCGTACCGAGTGGATGATTACCGAATCGCTGGCTGATTTCCTCGACCCGAACGACAGCAGTAAAACGGTAGAAGGGTACCCTGCCCCGCTGCGCGCGGTCTTGATTGCGCGTAAGCCGTGATGGATTGCCCGGTGGCGCTACGCTTACCGGGCCTACAACTCCCGTAGGCCTGATAAGGCATCGCCGCCATCAGGCATAAAAGGATAAAAAAAGGCCCCTGTAATTGCAGGGGCCTGGTACGAGCAAGCATCATATTGGGCGACATGATGCAACGGTAAAAATCAGCTGGCCCGATGGTGCGCAATAATCGCTTTCATTTCAGCAACCGCCGCCCCGTCTACCGCATAGCGGGAATATTCATCCGCTTGCGCATCCGAAGACATCGACAACCCCGTATTGCGATAACGCATGGGAGAAGCCAGCCATACTCCGGCAGAACTGTGGACTTCCTGCACACCGGCGTCGAGGAATAGAGACAAATTCGCAGCGCGAACCCCCGCTCCGGCCATAATGATTGGAGCACCGGGCTGTGCAATAAGTTCCATTATTTTTGTTAAACCTTGCGCAGCATCTGATTTTTGCCCGGAAGTCAGCACTCGGGCGACACCCAAATCAGATAAACTTTTCAGCGCATTTAAGGGGTTGGCACACATATCAAAGGCCCGATGAAACGTGACATTTAGCGTACCGGCTGCCCGCATAATTTTTTCCATGCGCGACATATCGACGTTGCCATCAACATCTAATAACCCGGTTACCAGCCCGGAGAATCCGAGATCTCTGACCATGGCGATATCATCCAGCATGGCCGCGAATTCACCGTCGGTATAGCAAAAATCCCCGCCGCGCGGGCGGATAATCGGATAGACGGGAATATCAATATGCTGACGAACGGTACGTAATACACCCAGTGATGGGGTTAAGCCCCCTTCTTTGGGTGCCGAACACAGTTCAATACGATCCGCGCCATTTTTTTGTGCCGTCAGCGCACACTCCATGCTGTAACAGCAGATTTCCAGCAGTGCCATGGTTACTCCTGTTGCTCGCTTGCCACAATCGTTTCAATTGACCATGGATGAAACTTGATAGTCACGCTGCCGTCGCTGACCGCCAGCGTCGGGTTCGGTAACCGCTCACGCTCGCCTTGTGGTGAACTGGTTTTCACAAAGATACCCGGCTGACTCAATCCTTCATCAGAAAGTAACGCCAGCGCTCGCGCATTCAACGTTTCCGGCTCGCCCGGCAGAACAATCTCAATATGCTCCCAACCCTCATGTGGGTAGCGTTTTTCACCCGGCCACGGCAACTCCACAATAGAAAACTGCCAGTGCGCCACGCACACCGGCTCATCCAGTTTGAACAGGCAAATCGGTCTGCCATTGATGATATTTTCCGACAACAGCTGGCCGCACTGTTCAAACCCGCGACGCCAGCGCTCTGCGGTGGTGTTTTGATGACAGCGCAGAGAGATGTGATCGGCTTCAAGCGGAGCAATATTCAAACCCAGACGGGTGGAAAGTTCAGTTAACGCCTGAGTGAAATGCCCTAAATCTGCGGAAATATCATGCAGTTCTGCAACGGTTTGCCAGTTCGCCATATTGAAAGCTCATATCCATGTTCAAAGCCGCTAATTTACTCTGTTGCGCAGTACCATCCAACCGCTGATTTTTTCAGGGACAAAATGAATGATTATGCGTCATTGCACTGCGTCTATTTTAGGCCGCGCGCGGCACGCACAATGCTGACGGCAACGGGCATTTGCAGTATACTCCCGGCCTAAATTCTTAATCTGGCGCGGTGTATAGTAAAGCGCTTCATAAATGTAAGGTATTCCGGTGAATATTCAGGCTCTTCTCTCAGAAAAAGTCCGTCAGGCCATGATTGCTGCAGGTGCGCCTGCAGATTGCGAACCTCAGGTTCGTCAGTCAGCAAAAGTACAGTTCGGCGATTATCAGGCTAATGGCATGATGGCAGTCGCTAAAAAACTGGGTATGGCGCCGCGACAACTGGCAGAGCAGGTGCTGACTCATCTGGATCTCAACGGGATTGCCAGCAAGGTTGAAATTGCGGGCCCGGGCTTTATCAATATTTTCCTCGATCCAGCATTCCTGGCGCAGCACGTGCAGCAGGCGCTGGCTTCCGATCGTCTGGGCGTTGCACAGCCAGAAAAGCAAACCGTTGTTGTTGACTACTCTGCGCCAAACGTGGCGAAAGAGATGCACGTAGGCCACCTGCGCTCCACCATCATCGGTGATGCGGCTGTCCGTACGCTGGAGTTTCTCGGCCATAAAGTCATCCGTGCAAACCACGTTGGCGACTGGGGAACCCAGTTCGGTATGCTCATCGCGTGGCTGGAAAAGCAGCAGCAGGAAAACGCGGGTGAAATGGCGCTGGCTGACCTTGAAGGTTTCTATCGTGACGCGAAAAAACATTACGACGAAGATGAAGAATTCGCCGAGCGCGCACGTAGCTACGTGGTGAAGTTGCAGGGTGGTGATGCTTACTTCCGCGAAATGTGGCGCAAACTGGTCGACATTACCATGTCCCAGAACCAGTTAACCTACGATCGTCTGAACGTGACGCTGACCCGCGACGACGTGATGGGTGAAAGCCTGTACAACCCGATGCTGCCAGGCATTGTTGCGGATCTCAAAGCCAAAGGCCTGGCCGTTGAAAGCGAAGGCGCGACTGTCGTATTCCTTGATGAGTATAAAAACAAGGAAGGCGAACCGATGGGCGTTATCATCCAGAAGAAAGATGGCGGTTATCTGTACACCACCACTGATATCGCCTGCGCCAAGTACCGTTACGAAACATTGCATGCCGATCGCGTGCTGTATTACATCGACTCCCGCCAGCATCAGCATTTAATGCAGGCATGGACCATCGTGCGTAAAGCCGGTTACGTGCCGGATTCCGTACCGCTGGAACACCACATGTTCGGCATGATGCTCGGCAAAGACGGTAAACCGTTCAAGACCCGCGCGGGTGGCACGGTTAAACTGGCCGATCTGTTAGATGAAGCGCTGGAGCGTGCACGTCGTCTGGTGGCAGAGAAGAACCCCGACATGCCTGCCGACGAGCTGGAAAAACTGGCGAATGCGGTCGGTATCGGCGCCGTGAAGTATGCAGATCTGTCGAAAAACCGTACCACGGATTACATCTTCGACTGGGATAATATGCTGGCCTTCGAAGGCAATACCGCACCGTACATGCAGTATGCCTACACCCGCGTACTGTCCGTGTTCCGTAAGGCAGATATCGACGAAAGTGCGCTGACCAGCGCGAAGGTCATCATCAGTGAAGATCGTGAAGCCCAACTGGCGGCGCGTCTGCTGCAGTTTGAAGAAACGCTCACCGTCGTTGCACGTGAAGGTACACCGCACGTGATGTGCGCCTATCTATACGATCTTGCCGGTTTGTTCTCTGGTTTCTACGAACATTGCCCAATCCTCAGCGCCGAGAGCGAAGAGATTCGTAACAGCCGCCTGAAGCTGGCACAGTTGACGGCGAAAACGCTGAAGCTGGGTCTGGATACGCTGGGTATCGAAACCGTAGAACGTATGTAATCACCACGAGTGATGTGAAAGCCCGCGCTATGTCGCGGGCTTTTTTATTTTCCCGAATGATCGCCCCCGTAGGTCTGATAAGCGAAGCGGCATCAGGCCTACGAGAAACGGCTACGTTCACTGTAATTTGTTACAACTCACAAGGAATGACACATTTCCGTAGAGGGATGGAACATCTTTTACCTGTTATCCCATTTACACCTCCGTATCATTAGGCGGCGAATTAATCAGGTGTGGGTCCATGACATTCAGAGATTTTGAGGCGGAAGAGAAACTCTTTCAGCGACGGGTAATAGTGGCCTTTGGCCTGGTGGTCATCTGTTTTGGCATCCTGATTTATAACCTCTACAACTTACAAATTCGCGAGCATCAGTATTACACCACCCGCTCAAATGCCAATGACATCAAAATGCTGCCGGTTGCCCCAACGCGCGGCATCATTTACGATCGCAACGGTATCCCGCTGGTGCGCAACGTCACCTGGTACGATATTTCTGTCACTCCTTATAAAATCAACGATATGGATGCCTTGCTAAAGCAGCTAACGCCTATTGTTGACCTGACCCCTGATGAGATTGACCAGTTTCGCCACGATCTGAAATCCAGTAGTCGCTATCGCCCGGTGGTGCTCAAAAATGCGCTGACCGACGTGGAGATCGCCCGTTTCTCGGTTAATCAGTTTCATTTCAGCGGCGTCACCATCAACAGCTATGAAGATCGCCAATATCCGTATGGCGCAGAGTTGGCGCATGTGCTCGGCTATGTCTCTAAAATCAATGACAGCGACCTGAAAGCGTTGGATAAAAAGGGGCTGGCAGAAAACTACGCCGCCGATCACAACATTGGCAAGCAGGGGATCGAACACTATTACGAAAACGATCTGCACGGCAAAACGGGTTATCAAGAAGTCGAAGTCGATAACCACGGACGCATCGTACGCCTGATAAAAGATGTACCGCCTGTTGCCGGAAAGGACATCCACCTGACGCTGGATTTACACTTACAGGAATATATAGAGAGCCTGCTGGTCGGTCAGCGCGCCGCAGTACTGGTTGAAGATCCGCACGATGGCTCGGTGCTGGCGATGGTCTCTAACCCCAGCTATGATCCGAATCCGTTCGTCAAAGGTATCAGCTACCAGGACTACAACACGCTGCTGCAGGATAAAGACCTGCCGTTGATTAACCGCGTCACGCAAGGTTTGTACCCTCCCGCCTCCACAGTCAAGCCGTACATGGCGATGTCAGCATTGCTCAATGGCGTTATCACCCCGCAGACCAGCTTCTTTGGCGCGCCAACATGGACATTGCCCGGCACTGAGCGACATTATCGCGACTGGAAAAAAACCGGTCATGGCATGTTGGACGTGACCAAAGCAATTGAAGAGTCCGCTGATACATTCTTCTATCAGGTGGCGTATATGATGGGCATTGACCGAATCAACAGCATGCTTAGCCAGTTTGGTTACGGTAAACCCACCGGCATTGATCTTGATGAAGAGTACAACGGGCTGTTACCGAGCCGCGACTGGAAACAACGGGTGCATAAAAAAGCCTGGTATCAGGGAGACACCATTTCGGTTGGTATCGGTCAGGGATACTGGATTGCCACGCCAATCCAGATGGTAAAAGCAATGGTGGCACTGATTAACAACGGGAAAGTGATTGCCCCTCACCTGTTGCAGGCTGAAGAGAGTGGTAAATCTGTTACGCCTTATCATGCCGCCACGGTACCGTCACAGATTGCCTCTCCCTCCTCGCCCTATTGGGGACTGGTACGCGAGGCGATGTTTGGCATGGCCAATGCGCCGAACGGGACAGGTTATAAATTTTTCCATACTGCACCTTACGGAATTGCGGCGAAAAGCGGAACCTCACAGGTTTTCAGCCTGAAAGAAAACCAGACTTACAATGCGAAGATGATCCCCATCCGCCTGCGTGACCACGTGTTCTACACCGCATTTGCACCCTACAAAAACCCGAAAGTCGCCGTGGCGTTGATTCTGGAAAACGGCGGCAGCGACGGCATTACCGCCGCACCGGTTATGCGACAAATTATGGATCATCTGTTTGTGCCGCAGGACAACGCCGCACAAACAGAGGTAACTCAACAAACAACGCCGACAGCGCCGTCGGACACCGATATTAAAAATACTTACGCAAGTATTCGGTGAGACACAGCATCGCCATCGCCTGACCGTAAGGCATGGAGGTCAGCGGAATGTTGCGATAGAACTCGAGATTGTGCCCCATTCCGGTACCAAATGAGGTTTGCAGCAGCTCACCTTCCGGCGAGATATGCTGCACAATGCCTTTGATGGCGAGTTCTGCTACCGCCGCATATTCCTGCCCGACATAACGCTTACGCACCGCTTTCAAAATCCCATAAGCAAATCCGGCGGTGGCTGACGCTTCAAGGTAAGAATGCGGATCGTCCAGCAACGTGTGCCACAGACCACTCTCATCCTGACACTTCGCCAGGGCCGCAATTTGCGCATTCAGTACCTGTACCAGATAGCGACGAACGGCATTATTCTCCGGTAAATCGACCAGTTCGAGGAACTCCGGAATAACAATAGTTAGCCAGCTGTTACCGCGCGCCCAGCGGGCGTTGGCAAAGTTATGATTTCCCTCATAGCTCCAGCCGTGGAACCACAGACCGGTTTCTTTATCCATCAGGTTTTGCACATGTAACAGGAACTGATACGTCGCCTCTTCAACGTACTCGGGGCGGTTGAGCAGTTTGCCAATCTTCGCCAGCGGTAACACCGTCATCATCAACGTGTCGTCCCACATCTGCTGATGATTCTCTTCCGCCAGCGTGATGTGCTGCATACCACCAAAATCGGTACGCGGCATGTCGTGCATCGCCCACTCAGCCCAGGAATCAAGCCACGGCAGATACGCCGGATTGCGCGTTTCTTCATAGCGATACGCCAGCGTCAGAAACGGCGCCATGGTATTGACGTTTTTAGTCGTCGCGCCTTCTGCAAAGCGGTCGGCAAACCAGCCATCGATGATATCGCGCATCGTTTCATCACCGGTTTGCTGGTAATACTGGTACATCCCGTACAGGCCGACGCCGTGCGTCCACTCCCATCCAGCCCACCCTTTGGTGTCAATAACGCGTCCGTCGTCCAGTCGCAGCAAGAACTCACCGCTCTCATCATGAATATTGACCAGATTATGCGTCACCTTCTTGATGAGCGTTTTTAACTCATCTCTGGCAATAAAATGTTCAGGTTGACGTAACAACGGGCTGTGTTTAACCGGATAAACAATCATTTACTTAACCTCTGTGCAATGTCGAATTCAATGCTGAGCCATGTTGCAGTGATGGCGCAGCAGGTTTATTACGATTCAGGTAACCAATATTGTTGTTACCCCAAAGTGATTCATACGGCATGCCTGACAGCATCTCTACCGTTGCACGTCCTTCAGGAGTAAGCCCTTCTGGCACGGGGCGACCTGACTCACGCATTTTTGCAGTCTCTTCACGCAAGGTACTATGTGTTTGCAGATTCAGTTTGAAACGCAGAGACACCAGGAATCCCAACGCCAGTACAATCAACGTACCGCAGCTCAGAATGAACAGAATGGTATGGCTGACCGCAGCAGGTTGTTCACTCTGCCCGGAGACAAAACCCGATAACTGCATAACAATGCCGACCAGCATGACGGCCCCCGCCTGCGAGGCTTTGCGCGTTAAAGTCATGATGCCGGCAAAGATCCCTTCCCGACGCTGACCGGTGATCACCTCGTCGACATCGGCGATATAGGTGTAGGTATTCCACGGAACATAATTGATGCCACCACGTCCCAGGCCCGCAACGGCGGAAACCAGCAGCAATAAGGCGTACACATCACTCAGCCCGGCGTAATACAACACCGCATAAGAGAGAGAACTCAGGCCAAACAGCACCACCACCATCCGGTAAGACGGGGCCGGTCCAAAGCGAATGCACAGCGGGATCATGGCGATAACCGCAATAAACTGGAAGATAGCCATGGTGCCCAGCAGGTTCGACGCCATAGAGGCTTCCTGCATCAACACAAACACCACATAGTAGGTAAAGACCGCGTTGAACACGTCCTGCGCGATATAACCACCAAGATACATGCCCAAATGTTGACGGAAAATGCGGATGCGCATCGTCGAACTTAGCTCAGTGAAAAGACGACTCATGCTCTGACGAAAGGTCAGGCTTTTCTTCTCTTCTTCAGCGCGAAGTGCCGCTTCGGTCCATTCTTCACGCGGGCGTTCCCAGGTAAAAAACCACACAAAGGTCAGCATCAGCGCGCACAGCACCGAAAACACCAGGCTGGCATAGAAAAATGAAACAGGATTGTGTTTACCAAACAGCGTCAACAGTACGCCAGGTAAGAACGAGGCCAGTATGGCTGACATCTGGGCCATAGAAATACGCGCGCCAGAAAACTTGGTTTTCTGTTTAAAATCATCGGTCATTTCCGGTACCAGCGTTTCATAGGGCACCAGAATCATGGTGTAAACCACATCAAACACCAGGTAGGTCAGCAGGTAGTACCAGAATCCCATGTCGCCGACCCACATCAGGGAGTAGCTAAAGACACAGGGAATCCCCAGCAGAATAAAAAACTTACGTCGGCCAAAGCGTTTACCAAGCCAGGTCGATCCAAAATTATCCGTTAAAAAGCCCATTAATGGGCTAACCACCGCATCCAGCACCCTGGCCGTTGCAAAAATAAACGTCGCCTCAATAGGCGTCAGGCCACAAAAAGTGGTGTAGAAATAGAGCAACCATGCGGCGGTCAGCGCCGTGGTCCCTGCGCCTAAAAAGTCACCTGCCCCATAGGCAAAATAATTTACCAACCCAATTTTACGTGTTCTCATTGCCGTTACCCCTGCACATTATTGGGAGGCCCCGCAATCCTCACTTCGATGCAGGACGTCCTTACACGGCCACAGTAAAAGTTAACCGCAAGGGAAACCTTTTTATTTCTGCCAGGGATAATCGCGAAATGGCAACAGCACAAAGAGTCCGGCAACGTAAGTCACCTATTTTATAAAACAGCGTTTCTTTTAAATCAAAGTGACGGGTCAAAAAGTGCGAGACAGCCAGCAGTTTCATCTGCCAGCTGCGATGAAGAAGAGAGAATTAACGGTAGTTGACGATGACCTGATTACTTTGCACCTGTAAGGCCGGGATCAGGCGACCGCCGCCGGGCACCTCCCAGACAAAATGCATCGGCTCCACGGCAGGTACGTTATTAAATCCGTGAGTGGTGCCGCTTTGCCCGTCCAGCTCAACGCAGCGCGACTGCGAACATAAACGTACCCGCAGCCCCGCAGGCGTAGGGCCATTCAGCTCATAGCGCCAGGCTACCAGCGTCATCAACCCCGAGACGGGCTGGCCGGGAACCAAAGGCGCAGACGAGGCAGACTGCCCGCGGTGATTTAACGTAATGCCCATGCCACTAGCCTGCCAGGCGCCTTCTCCGGCGGCCTGCACTGCCAGAGGAAACAATAACAGCCACAGAAACTTACGCATTATTTACCTCCGATGGTCGCGGTCATGCGGATATGGCGGTTATCGGAAAGCTCCATGTTCGACAACACCACCAGTTGCGGTATGCTGCGGCGTAAAAAACGCGCCAGCAGAGGCCTCAATGCATGATTAACCAACAGCACCGGCGGCGCGCCCAACATTTCCTGGCGCGATAACGCTTCCTGAGTTTGCGCCAACAGTCGGTCTGCCAGCCCCGGCTCCAGGCCGCCGCCCCCTTGTAAGGCCTGCAGCAGCAAGCGCTCAAGTGGCGTATCCAGACCAATAACCTGAACTTCGTCGTTCCCCGGGAACCATTGCTGGGTAATCGCCCTTCCCAACGCCACGCGGACCACGGCGGTGAGTTCATGCGGATCGTTTTGCAGCGGCGCATGTTCAGCCAGCGTTTCGAGGATGGTGCGCATATCGCGAATCGGCACTTTTTCATCCAATAAATTCTGCAACACTTTATGTAGCGTGGTCAGCGTCACCACGCCAGGCACCAGATCCTCAGTCAGTTTCGGCATTTCCTGCGACACGCGGTCCAGCAATTGTTGCGCCTCCTGACGTCCAAACAGTTCGGCGGCAAACTGGCCAATCAGGTGATTCAGATGCGTGGCGACGACGGTACTGGCTTCCACCACCGTGAAGCCCTGGATTTGCGCCTGTTCTTTTAGCGCACTTTCAATCCAGATAGCGTCCAGACCAAAAGCCGGATCAACCGTTTTCTCACCCGGCAGCGATCCCGCTGCCGTACCAGGGTTGATGGCCAGCCAGCGTCCCGGATAGGCATCCCCGCTGCCAATTTCTACCCCTTTCATCAGGATGCGATAGCGCGCAGGCTGCAGATCCATATTGTCGCGGATGTGCACCACCGGCGGCAGGAAGCCCATATCCTGGGCAAATTTCTTACGAATACTGCGAATTCGTCCCAGCAACTCGCCATCTTGCTGAAAATCCACCATTGGGATCAGGCGATACCCCACTTCCATTCCCAGCGAGTCTTCCAGTTGGACATCGTTCCAGGTCGCTTCCACCACCGCATTATTTTCCGGCATTTTGATCGTCTGAGGTTCCGCAGGGGCTTTTGTCTCGCGACCGCGCAGCCACCAGGCCAACCCCAATAGCGCTGCGGTAAACATCAGAAATACCAGGTTTGGCATGCCTGGTACCAGGCCCAGTAAACCGAGCACCGCCGCACTGAGCACCATCACGCTGGGGTTACTGAACAGCTGGGTGACCATCTGTTCGCCGACATCCTGATCGGTACTGACGCGCGTCACGATAACGCCCGCCGCGGTGGAGATAACCAGCGCCGGGATTTGGGCGACCAGACCGTCACCGATGGTCAGCAAGGTGTAGCTTTCAGCCGCACTGCCCATACTCATACCGTGTTGTAATACGCCTACCAGCAGGCCGCCGACCACGTTAATCACCATGATCAGAATACCGGCAACGGCGTCCCCGCGAACGAATTTACTCGCACCGTCCATAGAGCCGTAAAAATCAGCTTCCTGGGTCACTTCTGAACGACGTTTTTTGGCTTCATCTTCCCCAATCAGTCCGGCATTGAGATCGGCGTCAATCGCCATCTGTTTACCGGGCATACCGTCCAGCACAAAGC
This sequence comes from Citrobacter sp. TBCS-14, assembly GCF_005280805.1. Classification (NCBI taxonomy): domain Bacteria; kingdom Pseudomonadati; phylum Pseudomonadota; class Gammaproteobacteria; order Enterobacterales; family Enterobacteriaceae; genus Citrobacter; species Citrobacter sp. TBCS-14. The sequence goes on along the minus strand of NZ_SZWM01000134.1, from coordinate 35,018 downwards.
GTGCGCCAACTTCGGCAATACGACCGGCACCTTTGGTGATAACCATAAAGTTGATAATGACAAGAATGACAAAAACCACGATACCGATGGCAAAGTTACCGCCCACCAGGAAGTGACCAAACGCTTCAACCACCTTCCCCGCCGCCGCCGAACCGGTATGCCCTTCCATCAAAATAATACGCGTCGAGGCAACGTTCAGCGCCAGGCGTAATAATGTGGTGAACAGCAAAATGGTCGGGAAGGCAGCGAATTCGAGCGTGCGCTGGGTGAACATCGCCACCAGCAACACCATGATCGACAACGCAATATTAAAGGTAAACAGTAAATCAAGGATGAACGCTGGCAGCGGCAGCACCATCATCGACAAGATAAGCAGGATGAGGATCGGCCCGGCAAGAATCTGCCATTGTGTGGATTTCAGGTTGCCGGGCAGGCGCAGCATCGCGACCAGATTAGCCATCAGTATTCTTCTCGTTCATAAAATCCAGTGCTTCAGGCACCGGAAGGTTTCCAGGTTGCGGTGGCGGCTTGCCGCCCGCCAGACGCCAGCGTTTTAATTGCCATACCCACGCCAGCACTTCTGCGACGGCAGCATACAGCTGGCCGGGTATTTGCTGACCAATCTCAGCATGGCGATATAACGCACGGGCCAGCGGTGGTGCTTCTAAGGTTGGGACTCGATGTTCCGCGCCAATTTCGCGAATACGCAACGCGACCAGCCCCGCCCCTTTGGCGACGACGCGTGGCGCACTCATTTTGTTTTCGTCATATTGCAAGGCGACCGAATAGTGTGTGGGGTTAGTCACAATGACGTCGGCTTTCGGCACATCCGCCATCATGCGTCGCTGCGCTACCGCACGCTGCATCTGGCGAATTTTGCCTTTAACGTGCGGGTCACCTTCGCTTTGTTTATATTCATCGCGAATATCCTGGCGTGACATGCGCAGCTTTTTCACATGGCTGTAAATTTGGAAAAAAACGTCAAACCCCACCATCGGGATCACCCCGAGTACCACCAGCAGCGCACACATACCAACTAAATCAAGGGCGTTGCCCATTGCGGTAATCGGCGATTCGGCCATCAACCGCATCATCTCCGGCCACTTGTGCCAGAGATAGAATCCAGCCACGCTGCCAACCAGCGTAGATTTCAGGATGGCTTTCAGCAGTTCAGCACCGGTTTGCGCAGAAAACATGCGCTTGATACCCGGCAGCGGATTCAGCTTCGAAAATTTGGGTTGCAGCGATTTACCGCTGAAGATCAAACCGCCCAACATCACCGGCGAGATCAATGCCACCAGCACCACGCCAGTAATCAGCGGTAACAGCGCAATCATGGCGTCTTTAATCAGCAGAATGATTTGGCTGAGGATCAGATTAGGGTCGTTGACCATACTGTGGTCAAAACGCAGCCCGGCCGACAGCATACCCGCCAATCTGCGGGCCAGCGACTCCCCGCCGATCCAGATAATGCACACGCCAACCAGCAAAATAAGCAGTGAGGTCAGCTCTTTGGAACGGGGGATCTGCCCATCTTCCCGCGCTTTTTCAAGTCGGTGGGGTGTGGGGGCTTCTGTTTTGTCGTCGTCGCTTTCTTCTGCCACGCATCAGACCCTGGATAGAGACACAGGCGAGAATGATGCCAGAACCGCGACACAGCAATGGCGAGAGTAAGCGGTAAAAAAGACGGGGTTTATGACGTTAACCCCTACAGACGGTAGAGAGTATGCAGACCGGAAGAGAAGCGATTGCCCCTACATCCGGCCTGCACGAATCAGAACCCGAGACTGTCCAGCAGGTCGTCAACCTGATCCTGACTTGCCACAACGCCGGCTTTCGAGGTATCAACCTGCGGGCCGTTCAGCAAACTTTCGTTTTCACGTTTTGGACGGGCGCCCTGCTCAGGGATGTTCTCCAGCAGCACCATTAACAGCTGGCGCTCAATTTCCTGAATAACGTCCATCATGCGCTTGATAACCTGGCCGGTAAGGTCCTGGAAATCCTGCGCCATCATAATGTCGAGCAGCTGAGCATTGGTAAAACTGGTGTGTCCAGGGACATCACCGAGGAACTGACGGGTGTCGGTCACCAGTTCACGGGCATCAGACAGTTCAATCGGATTCTCGAACCATTCGTCCCAGCGTTTGCTCAGGGTTTTGGCCCCTTTTTCCATTGCGTCCTGGTGTGGCTGCGAGGCTTCAACGCTGTTCAGCGCACGCTCTGCTGCCTGTGCGGTCATCTGCACAACGTAATCCAGACGATCGCGCGCATCCGGGATCGCTTCCGCCGCTTCAGCAATGGCCTGATCCAGCCCCAGTTCACGCAGGCTGTCGCGCAGCATTCGGGTCAGACTACCGATGCGCGCGATGATATCCCCTGCTGAATGTTCATCAACAGGTTTAATTTGTGGTTGCATCATCATCATCACACCCTCACATGCCCAGTTTCTCAAAGATTTTATTGAGTTTCTCTTCCAACGTCGCCGCCGTGAAAGGCTTCACCACGTAACCACTGGCACCGGCTTGCGCGGCGGCAATAATGTTCTCTTTCTTCGCCTCCGCGGTCACCATCAGCACCGGCAGAGAAGACATACCGCCGTCGGCACGAATGGTTTTCAGCAATTCCAGTCCGTCCATGTTTGGCATGTTCCAGTCAGAAATGACAAAACCAAATCCCCCTGCCTGCAGCTTATTCAGGGCATCCACACCGTCTTCGGCTTCTTCAACATTGTTGAATCCCAGCTCCTTTAACAGGTTGCGCACGATGCGACGCATGGTGGAAAAGTCATCCACAACCAGAAATCTCAGCTCTTTATCCGCCATAAAATACTGCTCCTCATTAAATACGTATTGCCTGTCCGGCACTGATTTTCGCCAGCATCTGCTGGCTTACCTGGCTAAGATCGACCACTTCGCTCACACCACCCATATTGATGGCCTCGCGCGGCATGCCGAACACCACACAACTTGCTTCGTTTTGCGCAATGGTCCAGGCGCCTGCCTGGTGCATCGCTAACATTCCGGCGGCACCATCGTTGCCCATGCCCGTGAGGATCACGCCCACGGCGTTGCGCCCCGCCTGTTTTGCCACCGAATGAAACAGCACATCCACAGAAGGCCGATGCCGGTTAACCGGCGGCCCATCATGAATTTTGATCACATAGTTCGCCCCGCTGCGGGCCAACTCCATATGTTTGTCACCAGGCGCGATATACGCATGTCCCGGCAATACACGTTCGCCGTCTTCCGCCTCTTTCACGCTGATCTGGCACAGTTTGTTCAGGCGCTCGGCAAATGAGCGAGTAAAACCTGGAGGCATATGTTGGGTGATGATGACCGCCGGACTGGAAAGCGGTAGCGGCTGTAGCACATGGCGTATCGCCTCCGTTCCCCCGGTCGACGCGCCAATAGCGATCAGTTTTTCAGAACTGAGCAACGGCACCGCTTTCAGCGTCTTCGGCGCGGCAATTGGTTTATGCGCCGCCAGACGCGCGCGGGATGCCGTACGCACTTTCTCGGCAATCATCTCGCTGTAGGCCAGCATCCCTTCGCGGATCCCCAGTTGCGGTTTGGTGACGAAATCAATCGCCCCCAACTCCAGCGCCCGCAGCGTGACTTCAGAGCCTTTTCCGGTCAGAGAAGAGACCATCACCACCGGCATCGGACGTAAACGCATCAACTTCTCAAGAAAATCGAGGCCGTCCATGCGTGGCATTTCCACATCCAGCGTCAGGACATCAGGATTAAATTTTTTGATCAAATCCCGCGCAACCAGCGGATCGGGTGCCGTCGCGACCATCTCCATATCGCTGTGGCTGTTAATAATTTCAGTCATGATTTGACGCATCAATGCGGAATCGTCGACCGACAAAACCCTGATTTTACTCATGATTTATCCTTACCCGGCGCATGCGCATACACCGTTTGTCCGCGCAGGCTAAACTCGCGCACGAGGTTGCTAAAGTTTTCTGAGTGACCGGCAAACAACAGCCCATCCGGCTTCAGGAGTGGAACAAAACGGTGCAAAATGTCCTGCTGCGTCGTTTTATCAAAATAGATCATGACGTTACGACAAAATATGGCGTCGAACGGGCCGGGCACGTTGTATTTTTTATCCAGTAAATTCACGCTGGAGAATTCAACATGGCTCGCCAGTTCCTGACGCACACGCACCAGTCCTTCATGCGGTCCGGTACCACGCATGAAATAACGCTGTAACTGTTGTGGCGACAACGTTTTCAGTTCATCGAGGCGGTAAATGCCGTTTCTGGCTTTTTCCAGCACTTCGGTATCAATATCGCTGGCAAAAACGCGCCAGCGTCCAGGTGCCATACCCAACGTATCTGCCAGCGTGATCGCGATACTGTAGGGTTCTTCACCGGTAGAGGCCGCGGCGCTCCAGACACGGTATTCGCCGCTGCATCGACGCGCGTGGTCAGTCAGCACCGGAAAATGATGTCCTTCGCGGAAAAAAGCGGTCAGGTTGGTGGTCAGGGAGTTAATAAACGCCTGCCACTCAGCGCTGTTCTGGTTGGCTTCCAGCATGCTGAGATAGCGACCAAAGTCGTCCAACTCCAGGGTACGCAAGCGACGCACCAGGCGGTTATACACCATGTCCCGCTTGTGGTCGGCCAGCACGATACCCGCGCGCTGGTAGATTAATTGACATATCCGACGAAAATGCGCGTCAGACAGCGCGAGGCGCTGTGTCATCTGTAACAATAATGACGTTTGCCCGGAGGGCAGAGATGATGTCATAGCGCCTTCTCAATCACATTCAGGATACAACGGGCACAGCTTGCGCTGCGCCAATTCGTGTTGTGTTACGGTTTGCTCTTCATGCTTAAAAACACGATGCAGGCAGAAAGAGACTCTGCCCGCTCGACTTACTATCCGGTGTTAGCTCCCGGTTAAAATGTTTCCCAATTGCTATCGGGTTCAGTACTTTGCTGGCGCGGGTATGACGCAGGGGCCGCTGTTGAAGATGGCCGTACATCGCGAGATTTAGCCGACAGTGGGCGTGCAGCCAGGCGGAAAGCCGATACCGACTGGGTCAGACGGCTGGCCTGTTCTTCGAGTGCAGCAGCAGCAGCAGCCGACTCCTGCACCAGCGAGGCGTTCTGCTGCGTCACACGATCCATCTCGGATACGGCGAGCGCAACCTGGTCGATACCACGGCTTTGTTCGTCAGACGCTGAGGCGATTTCTCCCATGATGTCGGTGACACGGGTTACCGCATTGACGATGTCATTCATGGTTTCCCCGGCACTCTCTACCAATACCGAGCCGGTATCGACCCGAGAAACGGAGTCTTCGATCAGGGCTTTGATCTCTTTCGCCGCCTGAGCGCTGCGGCTTGCCAAATTACGCACTTCTCCCGCCACCACGGCGAAACCACGGCCCTGTTCACCGGCGCGTGCGGCCTCAACCGCCGCGTTCAGCGCAAGAATATTGGTCTGGAAGGCAATACCGTCGATTACGCTGATGATGTCAGCAATTTTCTTCGAGCTATCAGCGATTTCGTGCATGGTGTTTACCACGCCATCGACTACCTTGCCGCCATGCTGTGCGGTATCGGAAGCGCTTTTCGCCAGTTGCGAAGCCTGACGCGCGTTGTCCGCATTTTGCTTCACCGTCGCCGTTAGTTGTTCCATGCTGGCCGCCGTCTCTTCCAACGCAGAAGCCTGCTGCTCGGTGCGCGACGAAAGGTCGGTATTACCGCTGGCAATTTCGCTGGTACCGGAATAGATCGCATCGGAACCTTCGCGCACCAGGGTCACCGTTTCAATAAGCGATCGCTGCATATGATCAACCGTGCTGGCCAACTCACCAATTTCATTGCGCCCGCTAACGGTCAATGACGTGGTTAAGTTGCCACTGGCTATTTCGCGAATATGGGCAATAACGCGGGCCAGAGGGTTAAGCAAGGTATGACGGATGCCGTACCACACCACCACCAGGATCAGCACCAGCACCACGGCCAGAACGCCGAGCTGCCATTGGGCAAACTGGTAATCCCGCGCGCTTTCATCAAACGCCTGCAGATAGAGTTTTTCACTGACGCTGGCATATTTCCCGAGCGCCTCACCCAGTGCGTTTTGCATACCCTGGGTCGGCTGAGCAAAAAAACCATCCATGTTGCCGGTTTCCAGAAACTGCACCAGCTCCGTTAATGCCGCGTGATACTGCTGATATTTCTCATCAACGTTACCGCTGGCTTCTGCCATCTCTGGTAATGGCGTGATGCTTTTGAATTTTGCGTAATGCGTTTCTGCCTGCGCCAACGTACCTTTCGCATTCTTCAACAGATCGTTCTTCACACTGCTCTGTTGGTTAGAAGCATCCATCATCATGCGCGCAGAGGATCGGCTCAGGTTAATGCGCGTTTGCAGCATTAAGTCCCATGTTGAGGTGAGTTCACTTTGCTGTTGACGTAAATCGTTAGAAATAACAAAACTTTGCTGATTCTGCTGCAATGAGGAAAACAACAGACCACCGGAAACAAGCTGTAGCAGTGCGAAAACCCCCAGCACCATCATCAGCATTGTGACAACGCGGATACGGTTAAACATAAGGCACCTTCCTGAAAACGAGTTATCAACATTATCGGCACCCGCCCGAATAACTTTACGTTTGCAAAAAGGAAATCCTGCAGGAAAAAGAGGCGTGAAAACGCAGATGCTCAAACACCACAACAAAATGGATAAAAAATTAAAAAAAGTTGTACCGATCCTGACTTTGATTTATATGATGAATGCTTTGCTACCACTTAATAAGTACAAAAAATGTGTAGCAGGGGAATAACTATTACATCATCACAGAGGGATTTTTAGTGGCAAATGCAAACAAACTCACGTTGTTCATCGTGGTCTTTATGCTGGCGGGCATCCTGTCAGGCGCGGTGATCCACTCCTGGGCCTCACCGGGCGTAGTAACCGCCTGGGCTGATAATATTACGCTGCTCACCGACATTTTCTTGCGGCTCATTAAAATGGTCATTGCGCCGTTAGTCTTCAGTACGCTAACCGTCGGCATTATGCGACTGGGAGAGACATCCACCATTGGTCGCGTCGGGGGCAAAGCCATGCTCTGGTTTATCAGTTCCTCCGTGCTGTCTATTTTGGTGGGCCTTTTTGTCGTCTCCCTTGAACAACCGGGGAGCGGGCTGAACCTGGCCATTCCACTGGAAGCTACCGATACAGGCCTCGCCGTTAGCGGCATGAGCCTGAAAGGTTTTCTCACTCACACGATCCCGACCAGCATTGCCGAAGCCATGGCCAATAATGAGATCCTGCAAATCGTGGTGTTCTCGATGTTCTTCGGTATTGGCGGGGCCTCACTCGGTGAGAAATTTAACGCGCCGCTGGTTGCCGCACTGGATGTGGTTTCCCACATTATGTTGAAGGTAACCGGGTATGTAATGTACGTGGCTCCGCTGGCAATTTTTGCCGCCATCTCCTCCGTCATCGCCACCCAGGGACTGGGAATTCTGCTCAACTATGCCTCGTTCATCGGCGGCTATTATCTGGCGATTGTGCTGACCTGCCTGGTGCTGCTCGCGGTCGGCTACGTGGTGTTGAAAAAAGAGGTATTTCGTCTGGTCAGCATGCTGAAAGATCCAGTGCTGGTGGCCTTCACCACCAGTAGCTCTGAAGCCGCTTATCCCAAAACGCTCGAGCAACTGACGAAATTTGGCTGCTCACGCAACATCGTGTCATTCGTGCTGCCGATCGGCTACTCGTTTAACCTGGTCGGCTCAATGGTGTACTGCTCCTTTGCATCAATGTTCATTGCGCAGGCCTATAATATTCACCTTTCTTTCGCCGAAATCACCGTGCTGATGCTAACGCTGATGTTAGCCTCAAAAGGGATTGCCGGCGTGCCGCGTTCAGCGCTGGTGGTGCTGGCGGCAACAATTCCCAGCTTTAATATTCCGGTTGCAGGCATTCTGTTACTGATGGGTATCGACCACTTCCTCGATATGGGGCGCTCGGCGATTAACGTGTTAGGCAACGGGATTGCCACCGCAATGCTTGCGCGGAATGAAGGGTTACTGGAAGAAGAACCTGAACTGGTTGAGCAGGAAGCGTAACGGTTGAGGGAGCCGGATGGCGATATGCATATCCGGCCTACAACGACGATCGTTGTAGGCCGGAGGCGGTTAGGCGACGTGACTTGCAGCAATATCCAGCAATGCCATTTCATCGCTGTTCAGCAACTTCTCGATATTAACCAAAATCAGCATCCGATCGCCCAGTGCGCCCAGCCCCGTCAGGTATTCCGTTGACAGCGTAACCGCAAATTCTGGTGCCGGACGAATCTGATCGGTCGTCAGCGACAACACATCCGACACACCATCCACCACGATCCCCACCACGCGTTGACCCAGATTCAGCACAATCACCACGGTGTTCTCGTTATAGTCAACGTCGCTCTGGCTGAACTTCACGCGCAGGTCAACGATAGGCACAATCACACCGCGCAGGTTGGTCACCCCTTTAATAAAAGACGGTGTATTGGCGATACGCGTGACCTGATCATAACCACGAATTTCCTGCACTTTCAGAATATCGATACCGTACTCTTCATCCCCTAGCGTAAACACGAGGAATTCCTGACCTGACGGTTCGCCGGCCAGTTTAGTTACATTACTCATACCGGTCATATTATTCCCTTTCTCACTCAATCAATCAGGCGGCGGTGATCGCCACACGTTGTTCGCGGTTTAACCCCTGCAATGCAGAGACATCGACAATCAGCGCGACGCTACCGTCGCCAAGGATCGTTGCGGCAGAAATGCCTGGCACTTTGCGGTAATTGCTTTCCAGGTTTTTCACCACCACCTGGTGTTGGCCAATAAGCTGATCGACCAGCAGCGCATAGCGACGTCCCGCACTTTGTAAAATCACCACAATGCCCTGAGTTGCTTCGGTTTTTGCGCCGTCAACCTCGAAGACTTTCCACAATTCAACCAGCGGCAAATATTCACCACGCACTTCAAGCACGCGTTCTCCCCCGGCCAGCGGGTGCAGATCTTCTTCACGGGGTTGCAGCGATTCCATCACCGCATTCAGTGGTAGAATAAACACCTCATCTGCCACGCGCACGGACATGCCGTCCAGAATCGCCAGCGTCAGCGGCAACAAAATTCGGATGGTTGTGCCCTGGCCCTGCTTCGATTGGATCTCAACATGCCCGCCCATTTCCTGAATGTTACGCTTCACCACATCCATCCCGACACCGCGACCAGAGACATCCGTCACCTGCTCGGCGGTCGAGAATCCCGGCGCGAAAATCAGCATGCCGACTTCGTCATCGCTCATGTTTTCATGGATCGGCATGCCCTGTGAGATGGCTTTGGCCAGGATGCGCTCACGGTTGAGGCCCGCGCCATCATCGGTGACTTCGATGCAGATGTTCCCGCCCTGGTGTTCAGCAGACAGCGTCAGGTTACCGACTGGATTTTTCCCGGATTCAAGGCGTTTTTCCGGCAATTCGATACCGTGGTCCAGGCTGTTACGCACCAGGTGGGTCAGCGGATCGATAATGCGTTCAATCAGGCTCTTATCGAGTTCGGTGGAGCTACCAATTTGCGTCAGCTCAACCTGTTTGCCCAACTTGCCCGCCAGGTCACGAACCAGACGCGGGAAGCGGCTGAAGACATACTCCATTGGCATCATACGAATCGACATCACCGATTCTTGCAAATCACGGGCGTTACGTTGTAACTGACCCATGCTGGTGATGAGATCGCCATGGTTTACCGGATCCAGTTCATTCGAACGCTGGGCCAGCATCGACTGCGTGATCACCAGTTCTCCGACCAGGTTAATCAACTGATCGACCTTCTCAACCGCCACGCGGATGCTGGTAGATTCACTGGCACGCGCGGGTTTTTCACGCTCAACGCGCCCCTGCGGCGGTTCGCTGACGGCGGCTTTAACCACCGGAACAACGGCAACCGGCAGCGATTCATCCATCACGGTCACCGACTCAACGGGGGCAGCCACAACGGGAGTAAACTCAATCTGGTCGGCTTCGATAACAAAACAAAGTACCGCGATGATGTCATCTTCCGCGAGGTCACCGTCAATCGTAGCCGACAGCGTATCGCTGCTTTTGACCACATCCGTTAAGGTCGCCAGGTTCCCCAACTCTTCTTCCAGTAAATCCACTTCTCCAGCTTTCAGACGTGACAGAACGATCCGTTTTTTAACCTCTTCAGCAGCAACAGTTTCCTGCGCCATCGTCTCTTCCTGTATCGCCGTGCCGTCAACAACACTCAATTTTGCAGTGTTGACGACCGCGGGGGCGGTTTCACCTTTTGCTTCGAGCGCTAACTGTCGTAGCGCATGACAAATATACTCAAAGCTGGCGGCATCCGGCTCTTCTGAGCTTTTATAGGCGTCGAGCTGTTCTTGCATAATATCTTTTGTTTCCAAAAACAGGTTGATAATGTCGGCATTGAGCTGCATCTCGCCACGCCGCGCTTCATCCAGCAGGTTCTCCATTAAATGGGTCGTTTCCTGCAAAATAGTAAAGCCGAAGGTGCCCGCCCCGCCTTTAATCGAGTGCGCCGCACGAAAAATGGCATTCAGTTGTTCGGAATCCGGAGATTCAGGGACCAAATCAAGCAGGTGCTGCTCCATGTCAGCCAACAGTTCGTCAGCTTCATCAAAAAAGGTCTGATAAAAATCGCTAATATCCATGCTCACGCTATCACCTCGGATTGGCTGGTGGCGATGTGGGAACGCTTGCCGGCGGAACGACCGCTGGCGGTTGTAAGACACTTACCGGCTCATTCTGGCTTTCAGCGTTTTCATGCAAAATGGCCTCTTCCGCCTGCTTATTCAGCACCAGCAGACTTATACGGCGGTTGATGGCGTCCTCAGGACCGCGATCGCTCAGACGCATCGTGGCGGCCATACCTACCACCCGTAATACTTTCCCCGTGTCCAGACCACCACTGACCAGTTCACGGCGTGAGGCGTTTGCGCGATCAGCAGACAGTTCCCAGTTGCTGTAGCCTTTCTCACCGTTGGCGTATGGAAAATCATCCGTATGACCGGACAAACTAACGCGGTTGGGGATACCATTCAAAACCGGCGCAATCGCCCGCAGGATATCGCGCATGTAAGGTTCAACCTCGGCACTGCCGGTCTTAAACATCGGGCGGTTCTGACTATCGATAATCTGAATACGCAACCCTTCCTGCACCAGGTCAATTTTCAAATGCGGGCGCAGCGCGCGTAGCTTCGGATCGGACTCAATAAGCTGGTCCAGGTCGCCACGTAATTTGCTCAGGCGGCTTTGTTCCATGCGCTTTCTCAGCTCATCAATATTCGGCTGCCGGTTCACTTCCCCTTGCTGTTGGGTGTAATCATCCCCCCCACCAGGTATCGGGCTTTGGCTGTTTGAAATACGATTTCCACCGGTTACCGCGGTGGCCAGAGGCGTACGGAAGTATTCGGCAATCTGGATCAGTTCTTTCGGACTGGAAATGGAAATGAGCCACATCACCAGAAAGAACGCCATCATCGCAGTCATAAAGTCGGCGTAGGCAATTTTCCATGAACCATGCGCCCCACCACCGTGACCTTTATGTTTTCGTCGCTTGACGACGATAATGGGATGGGCCTGATTTTTCATGCTTCCTCAGTCGTTTGCTGTGCCGTTGGATTTCTCACCGCACGAACATGTTCTTCCAGTTCGATAAACGACGGACGTTCGCTGGAATACAGTGTCTTACGACCAAATTCGACGGCAATCGGTGGAGCGTAGCCGTTCAGGTTGGACAGCAGTGTGATCTTCACGCACTGCATCATTTTGGTCGTTTCGGCACTTTTCTGACGCAACACGCTGGCGAGCGGTGAAATAAAACCATAGGCCAGTAAAATCCCGAGGAAGGTCCCCACCATAGCATGTGCGATAAGCGCCCCCAGTTCAGCCGCCGGACGGTCAGCCGAGGCCAGCGCATGTACTACCCCCATCACCGCCGCGACGATACCGAAAGCCGGTAATGAGTCGCCGACCATCGCCAGGCTGTTAGCTGGGACTTCCGACTCACTTTCATGCGTTTCAATTTCTTCGTCCATCAACGCTTCAATTTCAAACGTATTCATATTGCCGCTGATAATCAGACGCAAATAATCGACAATAAAATCAAGCATTACGGCATCCGCGATAATGCGCGGGTAGCTGGCAAAAATTTCACTTTCTTTGGGGTTTTCGATGTCGCGCTCAAGCGAGAACATACCCTGCTGGCGCGACTTGGCCATCAGGCGATACAACAGCGCCAGCAGATCCATATACATGGCTTTGGTGTATTTTGAGCGACGAAAGAGCAACGGAATCGCTTTCATCGTCCCCTTAATGGCTTTGCCGTTATTACCGACAATGAATGCCCCGATACCCGCGCCACCAATGATCACCAGCTCAGCCGGTTGATAGAGTGCCCCAAGGTGTCCGCCGGTCATCATATAGCCGCCGAAAACTGTACCAATAACAACCAGGTAACCTATTAAGATCAGCACGATATCATCCTTTCGCAATTGACTATGACAGGATGCGCAGTCGGGCAGTTAACTAAAAGGTCGGGACAAAAAAAAGCAGCGGTAATGGCTTACCGCTGCTGGAGTGTCTATCCACACCGTATCAGTTAAACAGCTTGTTCGATCTGTTCATCCAGCAGTTGTGGAATAATATCGGCAGCATTCTGGGAAAGTTTACGTCTTTTTACGGCACGTGATGGCGGCTGGCATAAACTGCAGGCAAAGCTGCCCACGGGTTGGTGCGCGTGAGTAATAAAATTACCGCCGCAGCAGTTGCAGGTAGACAGTTCCAGCAACCCGCTGTCAACAAAACGGACCAGTGTCCATGCGCGGGTTAACGCCAACAACGGCCCTTCAGCTGGCTGTGGGCACTGCTCAAGATACAGGCGATACGCTTTAATGACGGCATCGACACCGCTACACAGGCCCGTTTTGAGCAAAAATTGCCATGCGTTGCAGAACATAGAAGCATGGATATTTTGCTCCCACGTCATAAACCAATCGGTAGAAAAAGGAAGCATCCCTTTCGGCGGAGGGCTACCGCGTAATTCTTTATACAGCTTGATAAGGCGGCCACGGCTGAGTTGCGTTTCGCTTTCCAGCATTTGCAAACGGGCGCCCAGTGTGATTAATTCCATGGCTAACTGGATATCACGTGCTTCCTGAACGATGCTTTTTTCGCTCATCATCACGCCCTTTTCTTACGCGCCGCATCATTGATGTCGCTTAACAGACGCGTTGAAAGCATGATACCTGTGTGAATTTGCTGAAGATCGTCGACACGAGAGTCTTGCGTCAGGCGAGTAACTGTTTGATGATCGTCGAAACGGAAATGGCAGACCAGTTGGTTTGTTTCCGCCAATTTGACCATTTGAGGAAGGGTTAAGGTTCCCAATGTGTCCGCCATCTCTTCGCTGATACCAAGGCGAAACATCGCGGAAGCCTTGTCCTGAACGATTAGACGCTGTGCAAGCAATAAATATGACAAATTTATGTCATAAATGTGTTTGAGCAACTCGGATGTATGCATTATTTGCATCCATAATAACCAACATTATTTTTATGCGGCGTAACCGCACCCCGTGATGTCGCCGGGAAGGCCCGGTAAAAAAAAAGCAAAAGGTCAAATACATAGCAGCGTTACGGCTTACGCGTTGTGTAAACATCCCTTTTTAAGAAGGCCGCGTTCCTTACAAGCTCACATCAATTCTTACAAATGCCTAAGATTTTTCCTAATTCGACGCAACTCTACCCGCCGCCAGTTACACATACAACGGAACCCTGCTGCGAATTTAAAGAATATGTGACGCAGATCACATAAACCAGCTAAACGTTTAACATAAATCCATCAGCACAGCTTTTATTTTGGTTATTTTATAGCCAACAACTCACTCTATCGATTCCATACACCCGAATATTCTTGCAATAAAAGCGAATAGTCTTTTGTTTACGACAGTTAATATCACCGCGCGAAATAACGAGCGAGATCACAGATTTACAATAAACTGCTTCCTCACTTTATATCTTTATAAACAATGAGTTAAATATTTAACCTCATTAACTAATACCGTCAGGTAACGATATGCAAAATGTTAATTTATGTTTGTTTTTTATTAACATATTGTTTTCATTAGCCGAGAATTTCACTTAAATTGATTGAACAGATTTTCAGCTTTTGTGATCTGATTATTCTATTTATAAGAATAATTAATGAATAATCATGATGACATTCACACTATTACAGTATGAAAAATTGCACTATGAAAGAAGCGAGAGTAACGCTAAAAGTCCTCTCATAATTCTTGTATTTAAGGAGCGAGTTATGAGCTACATGCACATTCTTGTCGCTGTTGCCGCCACCCCCGAAAGTCACCAGTTGTTAGCAAAAGCCGTTTCTATTGCGCGCCCTGTCAATGCGCGCATTAGCCTGGTCACCCTGGTCTCCGATCCCGAACTGTATAACCAGTTTGCGGCCCCCATGCTGGAAGACCTGCGTGAGGTAATGCAAGAAGAGACGCTGAATTTTATCGATAAACTCACCCAGCAGGCGCAGTACCCCATTGAGCATACCTTTATTACCTATGGGGCACTCAACGAACATATACTGGATATCTGTCGCAAACACGCCGTCGATCTCGTCATTTATGGCAACCATAATCACAGCTTCTTTTCGCGAGCATCCTGCTCCGCGAAAAGCGTGGTCAGCGCCAGCCAGGTCGATGTGCTGTTGGTGCCGCTGGCAGGCGATTAATGACCGTATCCTCGTCGTCAGGCCAATTTAGGAAAGTCAGCTACGGTGTCATGCGGTTGGCTTTCAGCATGACGTGGCGTGATCTTTTTTAAATCGCGGATAAAGTGAGCCTGCCAGTTGTCGATATCGTTTTTAACGATAATGTCCAGCATCTCAGCGTGGCGGGAAATACGCTCAGCAAGCGGCATGGTTAGCGCGCGGTTTAATGCACCCGCAACATCATCTCTGTCATAGGGATTAACGATCAGCGCCGAGGTCAGTTCATGTGCTGCCCCGGCAAATTGTGAGAGCACCAGCACGCCAGGATTGGCGGGATCTTGCGCTGCCACAAACTCCTTAGCGACCAGATTCATGCCATCGCGCAGTGGCGTCACTAACCCAACATCCGAGTAGCGGAAAATTTTCATCAGCAATTTACGATCAAAATACTGATTCAGATAATAAAGCGGCGTCCAGCCCAGCTGCCCATACTTGCCATTGATGCGCCCGGCTTCAGTCTCCAACTGGTGGCGAATATCCTGATAGGCCTGCACTTCTTCACGCGACGTCGGCGCGATTTGGGTATAGCGAATTTTACCGTGGTGCTGAGGGTAATGCTCCAAAAGGGCCTCGTAGGCCTGAAAACGCTCCGGCAAGCCTTTGGAGTAGTCCAGTCGCTCAACCGAAAAAATATTCTGCACATTTTTTAGCTCGGCCTTGAGCTGCGCCATTTTCGGCGGCAGTGGCCCCGCCGCCTGGCGGGCAATTTCATCGGGTTCAATGCCGATAGGATAAACCTGGGTACGGAACGCCTTTTTCCATGCCTGATGATGATTGTCGCCCCGCGAGGTGACTCGGGTTTGTGCACTCAGCGCATCAAGAAACGCCTGACGGTCGTTTTCGGTCTGGAACCCCAGTAAGTCAAAATCGCACAGTTGCTCAAGCAGTACATCATGCGGGGGCAATGCGTTGAATATCTCCGGCGTCGGGAACGGAATATGCAGGAAAAAACCGATACGATTGTTCACGCCGCGTTTCCGCAGCTCGCTGGCAAACGGTAATAAATGATAATCATGAACCCAGATGATGTCGTCATCATTCAGTAAGGGCCGCAGTTTCTCAGCCAATAATGTATTGACCCGCTGATAGCCTTCCCAAGCCGGGCGCTGAAATTGCACCAGATCCAGCCGATAGTGGAAAGCAGGCCATAAAACGGCATTCGAAAACTGGCAGTAATACTCTTCGTAATCCTGCTCACTCAGATTAAACGATGCCCAGGTGATATTGCCGCGGGTGACTTTTTTTAGTGGTTGGTCTTCATTACCCGTCTCACCGCTCCAGCCAAACCACAGCCCCCCCGCCGTTTTCAATGCCCCCAGCACACCGACCGCCAGGCCGCCAGCACTGCCTTTGTCATCCGGTGAGGCAATTCGATTAGAGACTACGACTAAACGACTCATGGCCATCTCTCCTGTCATTCGTTGCTTTTTGGTCTTGCTGCGGACAGTTGATCTGCTCCAGCCAGCGCCAGACATCTGTTACGCCCGCCAGACGCCACATCGCCTGGGTCGCGCCGCTCCCCACCTTCACGGAAATGCCGTCAGCGCGGTTTACCACAGCGAAACCCGCCTCATCGGTTAAATCATCACCAACAAAAACAGGGGTGCGCCCGGCAAAAGGGGCTTCCTGCATAAATGCAGCAATCGCTTCCCCTTTGTTCGTCCCCTTTGGTTTTATCTCAACCACACATTTTCCGGGCTGCAGGGCGAGCTGGGGCCATCGGCGCGTGATGCGTTCAGCCAGCGCCAGCAGCGCCGCCTCATGCTGTGGGGCCTGTCGATAATGCAAAGCAAACGCCATGCCTTTTGTTTCTAACGTCGTTCCGGGCATGTTCGCCAGTGCAGCATGCAATAGCACGCTAATGTCGTGTTCGACGTCCTGAGGAAGACGGACAATGTGGGTGTGACCCTTGATGTCGCGGCGCTCAGCCCCGTGCACGCCGGCAAGCGGAAAACGAATGGGATGAGTGAGTGCGTCAAGCTCAGTCATTGAGCGCCCTGAAATCAATGCCAGTGCTCCCGCATTGTGCGTCGCCAGGCGATGTAGTAATTGCAGGATCGTCTGCGGGACGGTGACCTGATCGGGATGCGGTTTTATCTCAGCTAATGTTCCGTCGAGATCAAAAAAATAAGCACAGTTTGCGGATAGTTCAGGGGGTACGGTTCGCGATACTGTCACCCGGTGCTCCTCCTTATCTTTATGCAGCTTGAGGTATGACGGGTATAAGTATAGACAGTGTGACCAGGCTCGCCATTTGCAAAAACAATCGCCAGCCGGTATAGCGGCTGGCGATTGGGAGAAGCTAAACTAAAAAGTTGGCCGTTAAATCATCAAATAGTACGCTTCGCTTTTTGCTTGTAGCGGTCGAAGATCACCGCCGCCAGCAGGATTAGGCCACGGACAACGTACTGGGCAAACGGAGAAATGTTCAGCAGGTTCATTGCGTTTTCAACCGTCCCAAGGATCAGCACCCCGGCTACCACATATGAGATTTTTCCGATGCCACCTTTCAGCGAAACGCCTCCCAGCACGCACGCTGAAATCACTATCAATTCATAGCCAATAGACGTCATTGGCTGGCCGCTGGTCATACGCGACGCCAGAATAATCCCCGCAACGGCCGAGACCAAACCGGAAAGAATGAAGATAATAATCTTCGTACGGACAACCGGAACACCTGCCAGACGCGCCGCTTCTTCATTACCGCCAATAGCCAGCGTGTTACGCCCAAAGGTGGTTTTATTCAGCAGTAAGCCAAAAATAATGAAGCAGCCAACGGTTAACCAAATAGGCGCAGGCAGACCCAGCCAGTTCGCATAGCCGAGGGCGAAGAAGCGCTCATCTTCGATTCCAACCGCTTTACCATCAGAGATAATGTAGGCCAGACCGCGCACAATCTGCATGGTCGCTAGCGTGGTAATCAGCGCGTTTATTTTTAAACGGGCAATCACGAAGCCGTTCACCAGGCCGCAAAGAACCCCCAGCAGCAACCCGGCGGCGACGCCTATCCACAGACTTTCGGTCATGTTGATGACCACCGCGGTGGTAACCCCGGCACAGGCAATTACAGACGCAACGGAGAGGTCAAAGTCGCCGGAGGCCAGGCAAAACAGCATCCCACATGCGACCATTCCCGACATAGAAACCGCCAGGCCCAGCCCCTTCATATTAATAAAGGAGGCAAAGTTCGGCACAAAGAGGGCGCACACCAGAAACAGCACGGCGAACACCACCAGCATCCCGTACTGATCCCAAATTCTGCCAAGATTAAGCGCTGATTTGGTTGCGCCAGAACCCGATGTAGAAACGGAAGACATCATACTCTCCTTATTCAGGCTACAGCCTGGCTGACTTTAGGCATAGCAAGGCTCAACGCCTGACGCTCATCCGCCTGTTCGTGGAGCAACACACCGGCAATTTCACCTTCTCGCATCACCACAATACGGTCGGCGACGCCAAGAACTTCCGGCAAGTCACTGGAGGCAAACAGCACGGCAACACCGCGCGCCGCCAGGGCATAAATAACGTTATAAATTTCATGCTTCGCGCCCACATCGATGCCGCGCGTCGGTTCATCGAGCAAAATCACCTTCATATCTTCCGATAACCAGCGGCCGAGAATCGCCTTCTGCTGGTTACCACCAGAGAGGTTCATGATCAGCTGCTCTGCTCCCGGCGTTTTAATATTGAGTGAGCGGATATGGTGGTCAGCGTTAGTCTCTTCCCAACCGTTGTTAATCAGGCATCCGCCCAGAACATGTTTACGCCGGGCGCTAATATTGATGTTGTTACGAACCGAATGGACCGGAATAATTCCTTCGGCTTTGCGGTCTTCCGGGCACAGCATCATGCCGGCCTCAATCGCGTGGCTGGGTTTACGGATATCAATCGGCTTTTCATCAATAAACACCTGACCTTCGGTGATTCGTGTTCCGCCAAACAGCCCTTTCATCAGTTCGCTACGCCCGGCCCCGACCAGACCAAACAGCCCAACGATTTCACCACTGCGCACCGATAAACTGATCGGCGTACGCACGCCTGGCGCTTTAACCTCATGCAAGCGCAGGCGTTCTGTGCCATACGGTCGAGATTTCCAGCCGTAGATATCGCCGAGGTCACGCCCCACCATGGCCTGCACCAGCGCCTCGTGATCGACCTGCTGCATATCGGTAAATGTCTTAACGTACTGCCCATCTTTAAACACGGTAATCGCATCGCTGAGGGCGAAGATCTCTTCCATACGGTGCGAGACATACAGAATGATGCGCCCTTCGTTGCGCAGTTCGCGAATAACGCGGAACAGATTCTCTATCTCCCTGGCGGAAAGCGAGCTGGTCGGCTCGTCAAATGCGATGATTTTGGCGTTACGCGCCAGCGCTTTGGCAATTTCCACCATTTGCCACTGGCCAATGGAGAGATATTTCAACGGCGTGGCCGGATCGATATCCATCCCCAAATGTTTTAGCTGTAAACCGGCTTCGTAGTTCAGCAGCGAGCGGTTCACAATCCCACCCTTGTGGGGCAGTTGGCCTAAGTAAATATTCTCGGCGACGGTCATTTCCGGCACCAGATGCAGTTCCTGGTAAATAATGGCGACACCGGCGTTCAGCGCGGTGGTGGTGTCCGCAAACGAAACCTCCTCGCCGCGGATCACCAAAGAACCCGTCGTTGGCGCATAGTTACCGCTGAGAATTTTTAATAATGTTGATTTCCCGGCGCCATTTTCACCCATCAGTGCATGCACCTGACCGGCATAGCAGTCAAAGCTAATATCCGTTAGCGCCTTAACGCCAGGGAAGGTTTTGCCAATGCCGCGAAATGAGAGATACGGGGTAGACTGTTGCATAACGTCTCCGTGAATCTAATCTGTTGCCGGATAGCGGCGTTGCCTTATCCGGTCTACTGAGGGCGTAATGTGTTGGCCGGATAAGAGACATTTTGTCTTATCCGGCATGACGTATTACTTGCCGCCTAACCCTTTTTTCGCCAGCTCTTCTTTGAAGTTATCGCGGGTGATCAGCACCACATCTGTCACTTCAGTAAATGCCGGCGGCTCTGCCCCTTTAGTCACCCAGTTGTAAAGCATTTCACTGGATTTATAGCCGTGTACGTCCGGGCTTGGCAGCAGTGAGCCGTAGAAGCCGGTCGCTTCACCTTTAGACAGTTCGCTAATCGCATCGACGCCGTTGATGCCGATACCAATCACGTTTGGTGCTTTAAAGCCCTGCCCTTCGGTCGCACGCACGCCACCCAGCACGGTGTTGTCATTCATGCCGACAATCAACCAGTGTTTAACTTCAGGATGCTGAACCAGCATGGAGTTCGCGGCGTCGAATGCGCCGGGGATATCGTTAGATTTGGTCGGAACCTGATAGATCTGTTTTTCCGGGAAGCCAGCCGCTTTGAGCGCGTCCATTGAACCGGACGTACGACGACGCGCGGTATCAAGTTCGTTGGCGGTTATCGCCATCACGGCAGAAGATTTCACATCCCAGCCGCGTTTTTGCATTTCTTTGTACAATTCCTCGCCCTGACGCTCACCAATTTTAGTGGCCGCCATCATCACCAGCGGCACGGTGTCCATCGGCTTACCTTTGGCGTTGGCAAACTGGTCATCGACAGCGATCACTTTCATGTCATAGCCACGCGCCTTTGCCATAATCGCAGGCCCGAGCTTGGGATCCGGCGTACAAATAACAAAGCCTTTTGCGCCACTTGCCGCAAGGCTGTCGATGGCATTCAGGGTTTTCTCACCATCCGGGACGGCAATCTTAATCACTTCAAAACCAAGGTCTTTACCGGCTTTATCCGCAAATTTCCATTCAGTCTGGAACCAGGGTTCTTCCGGCTGCTTGACCAGGAAACCGAGCTTCATGGATTCAGCGATAGCGGATTGTGACATAACGGCAGCCAAACCGATGGCCGCCAGCGCTTTAGTGAATTTGTGCATGGTTAACTCCAGCTTTAACGTTCTTTTATGTAGGGTAAAATCAGACGATTTTTTGTAATTCGGACGTAAAACAAGGCATTACCTTTTATTGATAAGATCAATGCCAGTGCTGAGAGTAGTTGTAGCGGGAAATTGATTCTCCATAAGAGAGCGGCATCACACCACAGAATTACAGTAATTGCGTACATAAATTCAGTGGGAAATGACATAAAAAAACGCGGTTTTTTTGGTGGGGAAAATGAGGCGCAGCAGATTAATCCATAACGTCAGTCAGTGAATCCTTGTTCCCGAATGCACACATTCGGGAACGCAATGATTACCAGGGGTAATAAATATGTTCGGCATGGTCGCGAACAGGGGCATCATCTTCCAGCAGACGAGCAGAAACGGCAAAAGCAAAATCAAAAATATGACCTAAGCCTTTGCCGCTGATCAGATTGCCATCTTCGACTACCGGCGCGTCGATGTATTCACCCTCCGTGACGTTTTGCCACAAATCCCCTGAGCACACGTAGCGACGGCCCTTCAGCAGGCCGTTGCCTCCCAGAACTCGGGCGGCGGCCGAGCACACCGGACAAATCAGTTTTCCGGCGGCATCATGACGTGCAATAAACTGGACAACTGCATCGCTGGCGGCAAGATTCACGCTGCCCTGCGGCCCACCGGGTAACACGACGGCGTCATACATCGTCTCCAGGCGGGCAGCCAGGGTGCTGTCAGTGACCATCGGAATATCGTGATAGCTCACTACCGCACGGGACTCGGCGCAGGCCAGCGTCTCAACATCAATATGCAGACGGCGAAGAATATCGATGGTGACAATGGCTTCAGCCTCTTCAAAACCGGGTGCCAGCAGCACCGCGACCTTTTTCATACTTAACTCCTCGATTTATCCACATCAACCAAACCATAAATATCGAATTATTAATGTCATTTGATTAATGCAATTCAGTAAAATTGATCAGGCTCAAAAAAAACGTCAAATATTGAGAACTCGCATCGAGGATACCTTGTCGGAAAATTTAATTTTGTGATATGAAACGCCATTTCATTATCTTTATTTAACTTTAACAACTTTAAAATCAGTTCGTTACATTCACTCCCGCTATACATCAAAATATTAAGAGCAAGAATATTCTTATAACAATATGTAAAAAAACATAAATACGAATATTTAAGGATTTTCTTATGCGTGAGCAGGCGCTATGCTTATTTTCGATCGGCATAGAATTGCCTCAGTGATCATATAAAGGACCGGCAGAACGGATTTATTCTGCTAACAGTATTACGTGTACGTAGATGTAAAGTGCAACGGCAGCCCGTTGTACTGACGTGAGTAACGTACATTTTCCTTTCTGGAAATAAGGATATTGATATGGCTGCAGTTGGAATTGTTCACAAACTCAACACCCAAATGAATCTTGAGTTTTATGCATCAAACCTCTACCTTCACCTTAGTGAATGGTGCTACGAGCACAGTCTGACCGGCACCGCAACGTTTCTGCGTACGCAGGCACAGAGCAACGTCACGCAAATGATGCGCGTGTTTAATTTTATGAAAAGCGCGGGTGCCAACCCCATTGTCAAAGCCATCGACGTGCCAGGCGATGAGTTGACGTCTCTTGAAGACTTATTTCAAAAAACGCTGGATGAATATCAACAGCGAGCCAACACACTGTCACGCTTAACCAATGAAGCAGAAGCATTGAACGATGTGCCAACCGTTGATTTTCTTCACGATCTGGAAAAAGAGCAGCAGCAGGATGGTGTGCTGTTGCAAACGATTCTTGATGAGGTTCGTAGCGCCAAACGCGCCGGACTGTGTATGGCGCAAACGGATAAGCATCTGCTAAACGTCGTTAACCACCAGCATCACTGATACTCGGCACTACCCTGTCTGCGCCTCTGTATCCAAGAGGCGCAAAAAAACCTTTCTAAAATCTGAAACAACGGTTTATTTTAGTGAGACTCACTTTGCGGCGTGAACTTCAGTTCGATCAACGCAACAGCTTTTTGAATAGCGCGCATCGTAACCGGATCGCCACCTGCGGGATGACTGGAAAAATCGATGCTTTTCAGCTGGCTGGACATTTTTTCCCGCACTTCGACCGGGGCAATGACATCAATAACATCCAGAATTTGCTTAATAACCAGCTGGCAGGCAACAACGTCCGAGAGCAGTTCCTGATCGGCATTCAGTGTTTGGGACATAATGAGCTCCTTATAGAAAGGTTGTCATAGTACCCATTCAGGGTGCGAAACGATAGCAGTGCGGAGAGTACAGCTGCACTGAAAATAAAAAGATCCCGTGAATTTCATTTGAGATGGCAAGCACAACATGAGTAACGATGTAGCGGTTGAGAATAAACGTGGCCTCTCCCCGGCGGCCTTGCTCGTTGCCGGGGCTTTTTTTATGGAGTTTATCGATGGCACGGTCATCGCCACCGCCCTACCCGATATGGCAAAAAGCTTTGGCGTTGAGGCGGTCGATCTCAACATTGGCATCAGCGCTTATCTGATCACCCTGGCGGTTCTGATCCCTGCCAGCGGCTGGATTGCCGATCGCTTCGGCGCGCGTAAGGTGTTTAGTCTGGCGCTGGCCATCTTTACCCTCGCCTCAGTGCTGTGCGGGTTATCCACCAGCCTCGAAAGCTTTGTAGCGATGCGTATCCTACAGGGAGTGGGCGGTGCACTGATGGTGCCGGTTGGTCGCCTCGCGGTGCTGCGCACCACGCCAAAACACCAGTTAATCACTGCCATTGCCACCCTGACCTGGCCGGCATTAGTCGCCCCTATCATCGGTCCCCCGCTCGGCGGGTTTATCACTAGCTATGCCAACTGGCGCTGGATCTTCTTTATTAATGTCCCATTGGGATTACTGGCGATAGCCCTGGCGTTACGCTTCATCCCCGATATCCATGATGATGAACGCCGCCCCTTCGACATCCCCGGCTTTATTGCCACCTCGGTTGCCATGGTTAGTCTGGTGTATGCCATGGAGTTATTGGGCGCACAACAGCCTCAAGGCTGGCTAACTGCTGGCCTACTTACGCTTGGGGTCGTCACCTTTTTGTTCGCTTTGCGCCATTTTCGCCATGCTGCCTGGCCGATGATTCGTCTCGATGCCCTGCAGGTCCCGACGTTTCGCGTCACGATGTACGGCGGGTCGCTGTTTCGTGCGTCTATCAGCGCGGTACCCTTTTTGCTGCCGTTGATGTTTCAGGTCGGCTTTAGCATGAACGCCTTTCATGCCGGCTCATTAGTGCTGGCGGTGTTTGTCGGCAATCTGACGATCAAACCTGCGACCACGCCGTTGATTCGCTGGCTGGGCTTTAAAAAGCTGCTGTTGATTAACGGTGCGCTGAACGTACTGGCGCTACTGGCCTGCGCGTTGATTACCCCGCAAACGCCAGTGTGGGTGATTTTACTGGTGCTGTATCTGGGCGGCGTGTTCCGCTCGATCCAGTTTACCGGTGTCAGCACGCTGGCCTTCGCTGATGTTCCCGCCTCGCAGATGAGCTACGCCAATACGCTGTTCAGCACGGCCACGCAATTAGCGGTAGGGTTAGGAATTTCGCTGGCGGCAATTGGCATCAGAATGGGTGATGAAGTCAGCAAGTGGCTGGCGCTGAGCCATGTGCCCGGCATTAGCTTCCGTCTGGCCTTTGTGGTAATTGCTATTATTTGCCTGATCGGCATGGTGGATACGTTGCGGCTCACTCGCGACGCAGGCTGTGCGGTGTCAAACAAGAACCGATAAGCCCGGACAGCGTGCGCCGCCGGGCCAACAACATTTAGCCAATGATTTCACGGACAAACGCTTCAATCGCTTTGTCCTGGCAGTTTTCAAAGAAGCACTGCTGGAAACGCGGGCCGGATACAGCCGTTTTCACCAATTCGGGATCGATAGCGCGCAGAGTATCAAGATAGTTTTCTTTGACGACCGCCGCTTTAACCTGATTCAGAATACCGGCGTTACGCACCTGTGGCTCTTTACGCTCCGGCGGATAACCCTCGCCGTTACGCCCCGTGAAGGCTTTTTCGAACATATAGCGTACGTTCAGCTCTGCGCCCCAGCCGAAACCTTTCGCAAACGCCAGGGAGAGCGCATTACCGTTGTTGATTTGTGCGAACAGGAACGCATCTGCCGGGTCGAGGCAATAGCCGCACACGACGCCCGGATGGATATTCAGCGACATCATGGCGCCCTGACCCGTACCGCAACCGGTGACGACAAAATCGACAGCTTTAGAATTGAGCAGAATGCTGGCCATAATGCCAAGATGAATATAGGTCAGATGATGGTCATTTTCATCGCTCATACCAACGTTAAACACCGGGAAACCTTTCTCATCAGCAACGGCTTTAAGCTCGTTATGAATGATCGCGTTTTTGCTTGCCTGGCTGTTTTCCATCATCAATGCAATTTTCATTGTGTCTTCTCCTGAATACGTCGCGGGGGTTCCGCCATGAGTCATAACATTCAGGCCACATTACTATTTTGCAAACTCACTTTCAAATTTAATGAAATTTAGTTTTAAAAAGTAATGATGTGCTCACATTTTTCCTTTGAAACAACCGATTTGCCTCATACCGAAGACGCCGTTGTGATTACTTGCAGGTGATCGTTAAGTTATTCAGGCCATTGTCAGGCCGCAGTGTATGCAAGGATAGCCTATCACCGAACTTTCAGAGCGATATCATGAAGACCCTAATCCTAACCCTATTGCCGCTCGTGCTGACGGGATGCACTATCACTAAACAGGCACAGGTCAGCGAAGCCAGCCCTATCACCGGTGTAGTGCGCTTGACTTACAACCAGGCCATGCTGCAGACGGCTCGTACCGACGATTATGTTGCCCAGGGTACGGCGACAAAGGAATGTCAGCGGATGGGATACGCCAGCGCGGTGGCGTTTGGCCAACCGGTTGCCACCTGCAGCGTTTATGCCGGTTCCTTGTGCATGAATACCACCATCACGCTCGCCTGGCAGTGCCACGGCGTCGCCGTCCCACAATCCCCCTCTTTTAATTACTAATATGCAGACCAGCATATTGCTGCTGGTCTTTTATTACGCCGGGTTTATTTTTACGATCTAATATCGTTAATGCGTTTTATTCCCATTCGCATTTTTAATAATTAAAATTATTATTTTACCTTTTGCAAATAAATAAATAACAAATTATAGTGATGCCACATCAATATATAATTACCGTTCGTGGAGCAGAACCATGCTGAAAACAGAAATGATCGACCAACTGAATGAGCAAATGAATCTTGAATTATATTCATCTCTGCTCTACCAACAGATGAGTGCGTGGTGCAGCTATCACAGCTTTGAAGGCGCCGCCGCGTTCCTGCGTCGCCATGCACAGGAAGAGATGACGCATATGCAGCGTCTGTTTGACTACCTGACCGACACCGGCAGCTTGCCGTGCATTAATACCGTGCCATCACCGTTTGCTGAATACGCGTCACTGGATGAACTGTTCCGCGTTACCTATGAACACGAACAGCTGATCACCCAGAAAATTAATGAACTGGCGCATGCGGCAATGACCCATCAGGATTATCCGACCTTTAATTTCCTGCAATGGTATGTTGCCGAGCAGCACGAAGAAGAGAAATTATTTAAATCGGTTATTGATAAATTAACGCTGGCAGGCAAAAGCGGTGAAGGTCTTTATTTCATCGACAGAGAACTGGCCACGCTTGATACACAGAATTAATTCTGTTGGCTAACGGTGGCGCTATACTACCGTTAGCCAGGAATATTAATGGCGGCAGATCTTACTTTCGTGCGTAGAGAAGCCGTCGTCTCTGGCAATAAACTTCCCCTTCGCTGCTAAGAACGCCACCAGCTCAGCCGCCGTCATGCCCTCAGCAGAACAGGTATGAAAACGTGCCTGCTCGCCAAAACGTGCTGTAATCGCCGCTTCAAGGCTGGCATTTGAATACTGTTCGCCAGACTCAATCATCATGTTGAGTACTTCGTGGCCGTGAATAGATTCCATACATTCTCCTCAATAAAGCCCATAGCCTAATGTGAACGGCTTTATGCTGTTTTGCGCTAACGCAGAAAAATGTCATCTGGAATACATCTTAACCACCCACCAAGTGTAAATATAATTATACACGTATTGTAACGGTCATTTGACGAAAATAGCGTTATGCCTTACTCTGCGCCGCAGATACAACTGTTGACTATCTCTGGGACAGAGGAAAGCGTGAAGAATAGAACTCTGGGTAGTGTTTTTATCGTGGCGGGAACCACGATTGGCGCCGGTATGCTGGCGATGCCATTGGCTGCGGCGGGCGTGGGATTTAGCGTCACGCTGGTGTTGTTAGTTGGGCTATGGGCACTGATGTGCTACACCGCGCTGTTGCTGCTCGAAGTGTATCAGCATGTCCCGGCAGACACCGGACTCGGCACGCTGGCAAAACGCTATCTCGGTCGCTACGGACAGTGGATCACCGGCTTTAGCATGATGTTTTTGATGTATGCGCTCACAGCGGCGTACATCAGCGGTGCGGGTGAACTTTTGGCCTCGAGCATCAGTGATTGGACCGGCACCAGCATATCCCCAACGATGGGCGTATTACTGTTCACCTTTGTTGCCGGGGGGGTGGTATGTGTAGGCACTTCATTGGTTGATCTGTTCAACCGCCTGCTGTTCAGCGCCAAAATTATTTTTCTGGTCGTTATGCTGGCGTTGCTGATGCCGCACGTCCATAAAGTCAATCTCCTCACGCTACCGCTGCAGCAGGGTCTGGCGCTTTCTGCCATTCCGGTTATCTTCACTTCATTCGGTTTTCACGGCAGCGTTCCCAGCATTGTCAGCTATATGAACGGCAATATCCGTAAATTACGCTGGGTGTTTATTACCGGTAGCGCCATCCCGCTGGTCGCCTATATTTTCTGGCAGTTGGCCACACTCGGCAGTATCAACTCATCAACCTTTATGGGGCTGCTCGCCGATCATGCGGGCTTAAACGGTTTATTACAGGCGTTACGTGAAGTGGTGGCCTCACCGCACGTTGAGCTGGCAGTGCATCTGTTTGCCGACCTCGCACTGGCGACCTCCTTCCTGGGTGTGGCGCTGGGCTTATTTGATTATCTGGCTGACCTCTTCCAGCGCCGTAATACTGCAGCCGGAAGACTGCAGACCGGCATAGTGACATTCCTGCCGCCGTTGGCCTTCGCCCTCTTCTACCCGCGCGGGTTTGTCATGGCACTGGGATACGCAGGCGTGGCCCTCGCGGTGCTGGCGCTGCTGATCCCGTCGATGCTGGTCTGGCAGAGCAGAAAACACAATCCTCAGGCGACGTATCGCGTTGCCGGCGGCGCTCCGGCACTGGCACTGGTGTTTATTTGCGGGATTGTGGTGATAGCGGTGCAGTTTTCAATTGCGGCAGGACTGCTGCCAGAAGTGGGTTAAAAAAAAGGGGGCTTAATGCCCCCATTGTCTTAGTGCAGACAGCACTGCTTATATTTTTTACCGCTGCCGCACGGGCACGGATCGTTACGTCCTACCTTGGCATCGACTTTAACCGGTACCTTCGCCGGGGCTTCCTGCGGGTGCGCCATCCAATACGCGTGTAGATCCAGCGCCGCCAGACGGATAGCCTCAACGCTCTCTTCAAACGCCTCTGGGGTCAGTTTTTCCACCACCTCGAAGTTTTCTTCCGTCCCGTGCAGCGCAATCGCCTCAAGCGCGGGTTTTAACGAATCCGGTAATGTGGACCAGTCAGACAACGCCACACCGCGCATATAGCCAAAGCACCACTCTTCCACAATCGTCAGCTCATGGCCTTCAATTTCGCGCAGGCCAAACAACGGTTCAAACTGCTCCGGGAATTCATCCAGACGATCGGCGGTATCCGCCATGTGCTGAAACGCCAGGTTCATAAAACGCGCCATTTCTTTTTCGGATGACCAGCGAGGGACATACTGCGCGCCGCCCCATATCGCGACCAGCCACTGCTCTGGCTCAATTTCAAAAGGTGAACTGAGCACTGCCGTCAGCAAGCCGTCCAGCTCTGAGACATCCAGAATCGCTTTGTCGGTATTGTACTTGGTCAGTACATCATCCAGCCATTCCAGCTCGCTCTCGTTTAACGGTCCCGTTTTCATAACGCTTTTCCTTAGTCAATAATTCCTGCCTGTGAGTATCTTACATGGCTGGCAGAATAACTGATACCAATAGGCATAAACGGCTTACTGTTGCTCAATACGGTTTAGCGTGGCCGTGTATCCGGTTTTCGCCACTGCGTTCAGCAGCGTATCAGTAGAAAAACCGTGGGGCACGATGGCTTCGGCCTGTCGAGTCTTAAGCGAAGATTTGGCTTTGATCACGCCGTCGGTTTCGCGCAGCGCCTGGTTCACCGAAATAACGCACAGCGAGCAGGTCATATTTTGGATATCCAGCACCACTTTTTGATTGGCGGCCTGGACCCATAACGGCAGTAATAACCATCCCAGCAGCATTACTTTTTTCATTCAAACACCTCATAAAACCAGGCCACCAGCGTGGGGTAGAATAACACCGGCAAAATCAGCGCCACGGCGAACCAGTATAGAACGCGCATCTGCGTCAAGGTTAACCGCCCGGTGCACCACAACCGTTTAGAAAAATAGAGTCGCCAGAAGACGCGTAATAATAACCCTAACGTCAGCACCATCAGGGGGAGACGTAAAAATTCAGCCTGGGTGAATACCGCAAAGCCCGCCGCGGAAATACCAAACAGCAGATATAACAGCGGCCCGACGCAGCACAGACCTGCGGTGACAGCCGCCGCAGCGGCCGTCAGCAGGGTTAATCCCGCCCCCTTAGCGTTGTTCTGTTGCGACATAGCGGTAAGAGAACGCTTTAGGGTCATAGAAATTGATCGGATCGCCGTCCACTTCAGCATAAGGGTAACCAAAGTTGTTCATCGCACCCTGCTCGGTTGCCGGATACAGTTCAAAATCGCGTCCGTAGTTGAAACCCACCCAGTTCATTTCCCAGTTACCAAACAGGTAAGCGTTCACGGCCTGGACATCGGCATCCTGATGGGCTTTTTTCTCTGCCAAACGCATTTTGGTCACGTCTGCCGGGTCGCACGGCAACCAGCCGTAGCCGGCCAGGTAGAACTCAGCACGACAGTGCTGTCCACCACTAACATCGGCAACCCCTGCGCTGTCGGCTTTGCCAAACGCGCTTTTCGAATAGCGTTCCAGCTTAACGGCTTTCCCCAGGCGGATGCCAAACAGTTCACGCGCAGGAATGCCGCTAGCCCTAGCCAGGGCCACAAAAACGGAACTCATGTCGGTACATTTTCCCTTAAGCTTGCCGCTTTTCAGGATCTCTGCGACATCGCCTGTCCCGCAGCCAATCACGTCATTATCACGCTCCATATAGCGACTCACCCACTCATAAATAAGGCGTGCTTTTTTCAGTGGGTCCTGCTCCGTCCCGGTAATTTTACGCGCGGTTTCCTGAACCAGGCCATCGATGGGCGTATGCGCGGTCGGCAGCAGATACGGTTTGACATCCAGCGGGTAAATAATCTGCGCCGGCGCTTGCCAGGTTTTTAGCGCGTCATGTTTCAGCGGTTCCCAGTCGGTCGTTTCAATCTCAATTTCGACCTTTATCAGCAACTCACCCTGCGAATCGGGCCAACTGGCAAACAGCGTTTTGGCGCCGTAGGTGTTATTAGTGGTGAGGTACGCCTGCTTATAGTTGCCGGTAAAGACAAGGTTTGTCATCTGCTGAAACGCGGTGTCTACCGGCAGCGGTATCCACAGTTTCACCACGCCACGCGATCCCTGAGGTGGATTGAGCTGATAGGTTTGTGATAACACAAAACGTCGACGCGCCACCGGCGCTGCTAACGGCTCTGCGGCTTGTACTGTCTGGCTAACTATCGAAGGGCCGACGAATCCGGCGGCAGAAAGGAGTACGCTATTTTTAAGAAACTGGCGACGTTGCATTGCTGTCTGTCCATATTATGAGAGTTGAGCCACGGCGAGCGTAGGCGATCATCACAGCAGACAGACGCTGACGTAAAAAGGCGAGTCGATGGGGATTATTCATCAATAACAGACCTGTTAACTGTGAATGAAAAGAGAACCGATTAAGCCACTTTCGACCACAAGAGTACAGGCGCAATAAGAAAAAAGGCAAAGAATGCATAAAATATGCGAGTCCCTTTACCTGGCTCGCCATTAAATTAAAACATATACACAGGAGCGCCTAATTTGCGGGCCAGTCCTCTTGCGCCCTCGCGCATAACCGTATCGTGATTCCAGCGAAATACGGGGGCTGCCAGCGGGGCAAGATAGTTCATCCAGCGAAGCGTGGTGCGAATGTTCCAGTCGTATCTGACGAGTGTCTCCTTACCTAATTCGACAAAAGACCATACCCCACGACCTTCAACCTCACCGCAGGCTTCTCCTTCGAGCAGAGAACACGGCTGAATATTCAGTACATTAATATCAAAGGTTAAACGATACGGCAGCGCCCCTTTCCAGGTATAACGGTGCAACGCGCCGATACCCAGCCCATCACCTTTCTTAATTTCGGTGACTCGCTCCAGACTTACCCACCACTCTGGCCACTGGTCCGGATGCGAGAACACCTCCCAGACCTCCTGCAGTGACGCCTCAACCCGCCAGACGGTAGAAAACTGATATTCGGCCATTACGCTGGCTCCTTCAAGGCGTGAAGAAATTGGCAGGAAAACGGACGTTAACGATCAGTGAGTCCATAAGCACCGTTTCCAGCAGTTTTCCCTCCAGCGTGTAGCTCATCACTTTGGCAGGCAGCCCATAATAGTTATCTAACCAAAGGTCATAGCGATGAACACCATCAACAACCATTGCCTTCGGCCCCACCACCGAGACATAGGTGACCGAGCGCCCGGATAGATTCTCCACGCCAAGGGTGGTGGTGGTTCCCTCACGCTGCAGACGGCGAATATTCCCCAGCAAAACGCCGATGTCAGACCGGTCCACACGATGACCGCGCTCATCCTGAATCAGTGAATTAGTGGGCGACAGCGTCAAAACAGGCAACGTTCCTAGCCCAAATGGCCACAACGTCACCTTGCCACTATCAGGGTTATAGGTCAGTACCGCACCAGCATGCGGTTGGGTGAAGTCCATTCGTACATAGCCGGGTTTTTTATAGCTATAGCGAATAATTTTGCTCGCTTCTGTCGTGGACGAGGAACGCATAACAACCTGATAGGATTGTATTTGATCAAACCTTTGTTGATAGCGACTGATGGGGTCTTGCGACGGCACAGACGCCACAGCAACGCTCACTGCTACTGGATACGCTATCGCGCTAAAAACGAGTAACGTTGCAGACATCATCGTCAAAGAGAGTAAGCCTCTCATGATCGTCTCCTGCATCAGTAGGGTCTGCAAACAGGAGCTATCACCTGTTACCTGCTTTCATTATAGGGGGGAATTCAGCGGTGCTGACTGGCTGGATAATCATTATTTTCACAGACACAGCGGTAAAATTAATCATGCCTACGTCGGGTACCAACGCTGCCAAACGCTATACTTGAATAGCCACATTTTTATCAGGTATTCATCATGAAACGGCCACGGGTACGTTCATACTTCGCCTTCACCGTACTGTTGATGACGTCATTCTGTGCTATTGCCAGCACCTTACAGGACCAGGCCGCAAGAGAGCGTGAATTAAGTGCGGCGCTGTCTACCGGCAACAGCGTCATCATCATTGGAGGAACGGAGGATTTCGGTTTCATGCTCAGGTCCCGCAATAAAATCCATCGGCCTTTTGCGATTCAGGATGGCATTGGCGATCCCATTATGTTTAACCGTTTTCAGAACCAGGGTTACAATCCCGCCCGAGATGGGTTCAGTAGTAACCCGGCCCGCGGAGGATTTATGATGGATGCACCGATTCGCAGGTAGATGCCTATTGAAACCTTGCCCTTAAAAACGATGCCGACGCGGGTCAACAAATTGCAGGCACAACAAAACCACCCGTAGGTGGTTTCACGACACGGCTTATTGATTTAATTATTCAATTAGAATGGGACTTGAATCCACACAAGCCGAACACCAAGGCGAGGTTTTACTGATACAAAACGGAGAACGTAAAGCATGTC
This sequence comes from Citrobacter sp. TBCS-14, assembly GCF_005280805.1. Lineage (NCBI taxonomy): Bacteria > Pseudomonadati > Pseudomonadota > Gammaproteobacteria > Enterobacterales > Enterobacteriaceae > Citrobacter > Citrobacter sp. TBCS-14. The sequence goes on along the minus strand of NZ_SZWM01000134.1, from coordinate 2,099 downwards.
GCAAGCGCTACCTCAACTGGATTGCGGTTGGCCGGATGAGTACGGGCATTTAGCACTTTCTAAAAGTGCCTCATCTTGCGCTAGTAGGGTAATCACGTCTCCAGCAATATCAGCCCTGATTCCAAGAGATTTGTGTGCAACATAGGCAGCAACAGCCAACGGCCTCCATTTAAAGCAAGCTGCAATACGCCTGATCTCTTCAATAACCTTGAATGTGTCACATTCTAAGGCCAAGCTTGCACGCGCTGTATCAAAAGATATTCGCTGAGCATTGGTCAGCGGGGGAAGCCTTTTAAGCTCTGCTGTGATTATTCGCTGAGCTTCAACACCTATAGAAGCTCCGCCTTCGACTATCCCCGTCAATCCAACAAGTTTTCCACCATCACTACGGCTATTATCATCTTTGACCTGGAGCGGAACAGTCTGGGCCATCAGCTCGACATCCTGCTGAAGGAGATCGAGCAATTCGGGCATAATTTCAGGGTTAATTACACCTTTCAAAGCATCTACTCGTTTTGCCAAGGTCACAGGAGAGCAACCCAATCGAGTTGACATAGAAATAAGGCGACTTGCTATCATGAAAATGTCATTCAAGCCAATTAAAGGCTCACACTCGCTGCGGAGTATCATATCTTCACGTTGGGCATAATTTTGCTTAATGGGTTTCCTGACCTTAGGTTTTGCTTTTTGACTCGTATAGCCACGCAAAGCATCCTGCGTGCTTTTTATTAGCATGTTAATACTGTTTGTCAGATCTTCACTTCCTTTCAGACTGGAGGTGATCTGATGCATTTTATGAAGCCTTGCCAGCATTTCAGGCGTTGCGCTCCCTGACGCGATACTCTGGCTTATCTCATTCATATTTTTGATAATTCCAGTGGCAATTTGCGATGGATCAGACGCAATCTCTTTAACTTGGTGGCTATTTTGTATTGTACGCTCCATCAGTTTGAGCACGTCTTTCCAATCGGTTTTTACACCACATTTTAGGGCTTCAAGCCTGGAAATCGTATTACGAAGGCTGTGACATTTTGCCAAAGGGATGGCCTCGCCTACGTTTTTACCCATTCTCAGCCAATTAATAAGGGCAATAAAATCGTTTGCTGCAGAATCATTCAACCCTGCAACGACACGTTTTCTCACATCGGGATCAGAAAAGTTCGTTCTTGGCTTCGGAAGGCGATCATTTTTATGGTCGCTTGGTTTCTTCATACCGTTTACTCAGAATATTTTAATGAATCAAGCGTTGCTCGATGTCAGTAGAATAAGGGGTTAAAACAATACAACTCAATCAAATATAAGGATATCCCCCTCATTGAGCAATATTGAAAACGGTCTTTCTCGTACTCTTTCACGGAGCGGTCATCACACATTGCCGTTCTTCAGGTTGGTCAGGTATGGATTCGGGTGAGCCCGTCATCGCTCAATCCGGACTTCAGCGACCATTGCACATATCAGTCGCAACTGAAGGGATGCCCACGTTAACGCCCTCTTGAATAGTGGATAAAAACACAGTATAAATACTGTATATTCATCCACCAGAAAGGCAGTGTGCAATGTTTGTGGAACTCGTTTATGACAAAAGAAATTTTGAGGGTTTACCGGGTGCAAAGGAGATTATTTTAGGTGAGTTGAGTAAGAGGGTTCACCGACTCTTCCCGGATGCGGATGTTCGAGTTAAACCGATGATGACACTACCGGGGATCAACACAGATGCCAGTAAGCACGAGAAAGAACAGATAAGCCGAACCGTTCAGGAAATGTTTGAAGAGGCTGAGTTCTGGCTGGTGTCAGATTAAACATCTCTGATTCATCATACTGGGTAAGTACAACCCGCCGCGAGTGGCAGTCATTCAAGACTCACACTTCAAACATTCGCCAGTCAACCGCTGCCATATCTTTACATACAGTGTGGTGGCGGCAAATTTCCCGACTTTGATTTCCAATTCACTTTTCTCGTTCTGAAAGCAAAAGAGCATTTTGTTGTTACGTTTGCGGTGAGGCAGTAATGCCCTCTTTTTATGGCGAAATAATGGTGAACATGGAGTACAAAAACAAAAAAACCACCCGTAGGTGGTTTCACGACACTGCTTATTGCT
>NZ_SZWM01001258.1:283-512 GCF_005280805.1 Citrobacter sp. TBCS-14 | reverse complement strand
AGGGAGCACTTCTGTATAGTGTTTCAACGAGACATCACAGTACACCGATATGGGTGTCTCCAACCCGAAAGGACATACGCCTCCTACGGGATGACCTGTTGCGTTGACTACTTCATCGCTACTCAGCATGCGCGCTTTGGCGCCAAATGTATTTTTCAGTTTTTTATTATCGAGGCGAGCATCTCCTCTGGCGACGATCAGGATAATGTCGTTTTTCACCTTTAGTGAC
>NZ_SZWM01001258.1:0-176 GCF_005280805.1 Citrobacter sp. TBCS-14 | reverse complement strand
ATCTAATTCGATGATTTCAATATCTGGCGCATGTTGCGCTAAAAACTGCCGTACTGATTGTAAACTCATTCTTCTCTCCCTCTCGCTTATCCGCAGTCCTGCATAGCAGAAAACCGCCTGGCGTAATTTGTCATAGGGGCAGCGTTACTGTAAATATTTTATTGTAACAATACAGC
>NZ_SZWM01001257.1:274-490 GCF_005280805.1 Citrobacter sp. TBCS-14 | reverse complement strand
GACTCCTTGTGTTATGTAATTGTTAATTGCAGTATGAAGGGGTCAATCTAAGGAGACTAAATGGCTACCCACACCCCCTGCTTTATACTGAGCGCGGAACAGATCCTGTCGAGAATCGACGAGCTTAGTGATGTCCTTGAACAGTGCGTGAATGATGGCGCATCAGTCAGTTTTATGCTCCCTTTTAACCGCGATAAGTCGCGGCCTTTTTGGACG
>NZ_SZWM01001257.1:0-154 GCF_005280805.1 Citrobacter sp. TBCS-14 | reverse complement strand
GGCTGAAAATGCGCAAGGGACCCTTGTTGGGACCGTTCAGCTCATTATCGATCAACCCGAAAACCAGCCTCATCGTGCAGACGTTGCCAAACTCCTGGTTCATACCTCTGCACGGCGGTGCGGGATAGCCCGGGAATTGATGAATACACTGGAA
>NZ_SZWM01001266.1:318-553 GCF_005280805.1 Citrobacter sp. TBCS-14 | reverse complement strand
GTGAAGCCGCCGCAAGAGGGTGATGTGACCATTGTCTGGAAGAACAAAAAGACGGTGGATATTTATCTGGTGGTACGCACCTGGGAAGTCCCGCTGCAAATCACCATCAGTCTGTTACTGGATGCCAGTCTGGAGGCCGCTGCATGAGTAAACGTATTTCGGGTATGTCGTTTGATACCTATCTCGATGGTGATCTGATCCACATCGAGAAAATCACACTCGATATCACGGATAA
>NZ_SZWM01001266.1:0-160 GCF_005280805.1 Citrobacter sp. TBCS-14 | reverse complement strand
ACCGCTGGATTTTCTTTTTTATGCCAAAGCGGGCAGCGAAGAAATGAAAGTGGAATCGTTCGGTAACAAACTCCAGCTAAGTAATCTGCTGGATATCGATCCCAAGGGCGGCGGTGTTGCGACGCACAAAATCAAATATTTTGTGACCAGCCCCAAGTTC
>NZ_SZWM01001265.1:0-440 GCF_005280805.1 Citrobacter sp. TBCS-14 | reverse complement strand
GTTCAGCGTCGATGAAGAAGAGCAGGTACGTGAAATTTACGGACCCGTTCACTCACGCCTGCTAAAACAGGCGCTTGACCTAATCAATAGCGCGGACGAAGCGCGGGAAAAGTCGCAACCCCCGGCGTAAAGTTTCTGATGGCGCTTGCGCTCCGCATGGGGCGCACGCTCTCTGAGCTTAGGCAGACCATGACAGCAAGCGAGCTTCTGATGTGGATTGAGTTCGACAGGCAAAGCCCNTTACGCACGTTGTCGTAACCAATCAGCGACACATCTTGCGGGACGCGCAGGCCCATCTCGTCAGCGGCGCAAAGCGCGCCCATCGCCATGATATCACCACCACAGAAAGGACCCGTTTGCAGGGCTTGAGGCTGCATTAACAGCAGCAACTCAGTGACATTTATTCAGTAAGATAATAGGATTTACCTCATTGATGATGT
>NZ_SZWM01000055.1:0-4153 GCF_005280805.1 Citrobacter sp. TBCS-14 | reverse complement strand
TGGGGTCTCCCCATGCGAGAGTAGGGAACTGCCAGGCATCAAACAGAAACGAAAGGCTCAGTCGAAAGACTGGGCCTTTTGTTTTATCTGTTGTTTGTCGGTGAGTGCTCAATATCCCACTCTTCCATAACACAAGCCATCCTGAGGCATATGCGGTAAACTAAGCACGATTTTGCATCAGGAAAGCGTCTATGAATCACTCCCTTAAAGTCTGGAACACCTTCGGTATTGATCAGTATGCTAATGAACTTGTCTGCGCCGAAAATGAGCAACAATTACTGAATGCCTGGCAATCAGCCAATGCATTACAACATCCAGTGCTGATCCTCGGTGAAGGGAGTAACGTCCTGTTTCTTGATGCCTTCTATGGAACGGTGATTGTTAACCGTATTAAGGGCATTCAGGTCACAGAACAACCTGATGCCTGGCATTTGCACGTAGGTGCGGGGGAAAACTGGCATCATCTGGTACAGCATACTCTGCAACTGGGCATGCCAGGGCTGGAAAACCTTGCGCTCATCCCCGGTTGTGTCGGTTCATCGCCGATCCAGAATATCGGTGCTTACGGCGTAGAACTACAGCGTGTCTGTGAATATGTTGATTGCGTTGAACTGTCGACGGGCAAACATTTACGCGTCGCAGCAGCGGAATGCCGTTTTGGCTATCGTGATAGTATCTTCAAACATGAATACCAGGATCGCTTTGCGATCGTTGCCGTTGGGCTGAAACTACCAAAACAATGGCAGCCGGTGCTGACCTACGGCGACTTAACTCGCCTGGATCCCTCGACGGTGACGCCGCAGCAAGTGTTTGATGCCGTCTGTCATATGCGTACAACTAAACTACCCGACCCTAAAATACAGGGTAACGCGGGGAGCTTCTTTAAAAATCCCGTCGTTACCGCAGAAGTTGCTCAGGTGCTGCTGTCACAATTCCCGACAGCGCCTCATTACCCTCAAAAAGATGGCTCTGTGAAACTGGCTGCTGGCTGGCTTATCGATCAATGTCAGCTAAAAGGGGCGAGTATAGGTGGTGCTGCGGTACATCAGCAACAGGCGCTGGTACTCATTAATGCCAACGATGCAACAAGCCAGGATGTGGTGCAGCTTGCCCATCACGTTCGCCAGAAAGTGGGTGCGAAATTTAATGTCTGGCTTGAGCCTGAGGTCCGATTTATTGGACCAAGAGGGGAAATGAACGCCGTGGAGATCATAGCATGAAGGATCATACTGTACCTCTGACGCTTATTTCATTGCTGGCTGATGGTGAATTTCATTCGGGTGAACAGCTAGGTGAAAAGCTTGGCATGAGTCGTGCGGCTATTAATAAACACATCCAGACGTTACGTGACTGGGGTGTTGATGTATTTACCGTTCCCGGTAAAGGATACAGCTTACCGGAACCTATTCAGCTCCTGGATTCATCAGTTATTCATTCCCAACTGGGTGGTGGAAATATTACCGTCCTGCCGGTCATTGATTCGACCAACCAATACCTTTTGGATCGTATTGGGCAACTGGAATCAGGTGATGCCTGCGTCGCTGAATATCAGCAGGCCGGACGTGGCCGTCGTGGGCGTAAATGGTTTTCTCCGTTTGGAGCAAACCTTTACCTCTCAATGTTCTGGCGTCTGGAGCAGGGACCGGCGGCTGCGATTGGCCTGAGCCTGGTCATTGGTATCGTCATGGCAGAAGTATTACGCGATCTGGGTGCCGATAAGGTGCGCGTGAAATGGCCCAACGACCTCTATCTGCTCGATCGTAAACTCGCCGGCATTCTGGTGGAGCTTACCGGTAAAACGGGTGACGCTGCGCAAATTGTTATTGGCGCGGGTATTAATATGGCAATGCGTCGGGTGGAAGAGAGTGTGGTTAATCAGGGCTGGATTAACCTGCAGGAAGCGGGAATTAACATTGATCGTAACACCCTTGCCGCTCGGTTGATCCGTGAGCTGCGTGCAGCACTCGTACTGTTTGAGCAAGAAGGGCTAACGCCTTATTTACCACGTTGGAAGACGCTGGATAATTTTATCAATCGTCCCGTTAAATTGATTATCGGCGATAAAGAAATATTTGGTGTATCCCGGGGAATAGATGCGCAAGGTGCGCTATTACTTGAACAGGATGGCGTGATCAAACCGTGGATGGGTGGAGAAATATCACTCAGAAGCGCAGGGTAATAAAAAGGGGAGCGATAGCTCCCCTTTTTGTTTATTTCCGTAATCTCACTTGTTCAACAGCATGGTTGGCGCTTTTAGTCATGATTAAGCTGGCTCGCTCACGCGTTGGTAAGATATTTTGTTTCAAATTCAGCCAGTTAATTTCTTTCCAAAGTGTTGTGGCGGTATTGATAGCCTCATCTTCAGACAGTTTGGCGTAGTTATGGAAATAAGAGTCGGGGTTGGTAAATGCCCCTTCACGGAATTTCAGGAAACGATTGATATACCACGTCTGGAGTAATTCTTCTGGTGCGTCAACGTAAATAGAGAAGTCGACAAAGTCAGAAACAAATACATGATGTGGATCGTGAGGGTAATCCATCCCACTTTGTAATACGTTTAATCCTTCGAGAATTAAAATATCGGGTTGTGCGACGGTCTTGTCTCCATCAGGGATCACATCATAGATAAGATGTGAATAAACCGGCGCCGTGACGTTAGGGACACCTGACTTGAGGTCGGAAACGAATTTTACCAGACGGTGCATATCGTAGGACTGAGGGAAGCCTTTCTTCTTCATAAGTCCACGGTCTTTCAACACCTGGTTAGGGTGAAGAAAGCCATCGGTGGTAATCAACTCAACCTTGCGATGCTCAGGCCAGCGACTCAACAATGCCTGCAGGACGCGCGCAGTGGTACTTTTTCCTACCGCGACGCTGCCAGCAATACTGATGATATAAGGAATACGCTCGCCATTGGTGCCTAAAAATTGCTCCAGAACAGCCTGACGGCGCAGGTTTGAACTGATGTAAAAGTTTAGCAAACGCGATAAGGGCAAATAAATCTCGGCAACTTCTTCCAGCGATAAGTCTTCATTAATGCCTTTCAGACGAGCAATCTCTTCCTCGGTCAGGGTCATCGGCACGGAATCACGAAGCGCAGCCCACTGGTTGCGATCAAACTGTAGGTAAGGCGTCATTAACGCTTGCTCTTTTATACTCATACGCATGGTCTGGCTGTCATTGCGATATCAGGTCAGTAATAAAAAATGAATTCATCCCTGGCACGCAATGGCACGTCACATTTCAGTTAATTTGGACAATGGGCAGGAGGGTAACACCAGATGGGAGGGAATAATAAGAAAAAATCATCCCCTGAAAAGCAATGTGACGGGTATTCCAGATGTAAAAAGAGGCACTTTGCATCAGTTGGTATACATATGATGGAGTAAAACACCTCCTGGACGGTCGTGAAACGTTGTAAATTCGTACAGTCAGGCGCGAGAATAGATTATTTATCGGTCGTATAGTGTAAAATGTGAGCGATAGAACGTTTTATGCGATTTTTTAGTTGCATGAAAGCGCAGGTCTCCATAAAATGCGCGCTACTTGATGCCGACTTAGCTCAGTAGGTAGAGCAACTGACTTGTAATCAGTAGGTCACCAGTTCGATTCCGGTAGTCGGCACCATCAAGTCCNGGGGTTCCCGAGCGGCCAAAGGGAGCAGACTGTAAATCTGCCGTCACAGACTTCGAAGGTTCGAATCCTTCCCCCACCACCACTTTCTGGCAGCGTTATCGCCGCCTGGGTTGGTTAGAAAAATTAACCAGCTCAAACAGAAAAGAGAGAAATCTCTTTTTTGTTACAGAAAGAACTGGGTAGCCGAGTTTCAGGATGCGGGCATCGTATAATGGCTATTACCTCAGCCTTCCAAGCTGATGATGCGGGTTCGATTCCCGCTGCCCGCTCCAGACGTGCTGATATGGCTCAGTTGGTAGAGCGCACCCTTGGTAAGGGTGAGGTCCCCAGTTCGACTCTGGGTATCAGCACCACTTCACTTCTCCTTCCCGTTTCTCTCTGTTTACTTTTAAAAGCATTCAACAGTTCAGGTATATTGCCTGGTTGATGTGGTGATATCACCGATTTATCCGTGTCTTAGAGGGACAATCGATGTCTAAAGAAAAATTTGAACGTACAAAACCGCACGTTAACGTCG
>NZ_SZWM01001264.1:331-480 GCF_005280805.1 Citrobacter sp. TBCS-14 | reverse complement strand
GATCCGGAATAAATCCAGAGTGTGGTGGTGGCACCCTTTACCGGCGCCAGTGGGTTTGGTGTAGTCATTACGTCCTCACATAATGTAGCTGATGGAATAACTGAGGTCGGCAGATCCCCACGTCATGGCCTCTTCATCGCGTTGATAGT
>NZ_SZWM01001264.1:0-163 GCF_005280805.1 Citrobacter sp. TBCS-14 | reverse complement strand
GGCGTCAGAAAGGTAAACAGCAACCGCCGGAAGATCCTGCTCATCCAGAAACCCCGGGCGACCATCGAACCATGTCACCGCATCTGAGATATTGCGCCGGAGCGCGGTTAGTACGGCTTTGCGGATATCACTGTTTTTCATCGTTTAAGGATCAGCCTCAGTT
>NZ_SZWM01001263.1:635-1022 GCF_005280805.1 Citrobacter sp. TBCS-14 | reverse complement strand
ATTATTGATCTTTTTTTGCATGTATCGCGGTCTGACACAAATTCAGGCGGCGATTGCCGCCGCCAACAGATGCCACATGCCGTACAGCAAATCCCCGAGCGGCGTGGCGCTGGAGTGTAAGGATGGTCAAATTTTCAGCGGCAGTTATGCTGAAAACGCCGCCTTCAACCCAACGCTGCCACCGTTGCAGGGTGCATTAAACCTGTTGAGTCTGAACGGTTACGACTATCCGGACATTCAACGTGCGGTGCTGGCAGAAAAAGCGGATGCGGCGCTTATCCAGTGGGACGCGACATCTGCCACTCTGAATGCGCTGGGCTGCGACAATATCGAGCGCGTACTACTCGGTTAATGGTTTCAATAACGCCAGTTCGTAGGCTGGATAAG
>NZ_SZWM01001263.1:365-570 GCF_005280805.1 Citrobacter sp. TBCS-14 | reverse complement strand
AAAATCCCCTCAATCAGACTGCTGTTTCTTGCGCTCCGCCGTTGGGTACAGTAGCCTGATTGAAATTCCATCCAAATAACGAGTTTTCTGCATGTTAAAGCGCGTGTTTTACAGCCTGTTAGTCCTGGTAGGCTTGCTGCTGTTGACTGTGCTTGGACTCGACAGATGGATGAGCTGGAAGACGGCCCCCTACATCTATGACGAA
>NZ_SZWM01001263.1:0-151 GCF_005280805.1 Citrobacter sp. TBCS-14 | reverse complement strand
CGTGCTTGATTACGCAGGATTCCGTACGCTTGATTCGATTGTACGCACCCGCAAAGTATTCGATACCAACGATTTCATCATCATTACCCAGCGATTCCACTGTGAGCGTGCGTTGTTTATTGCGCTACATATGGGGATTCAGGCCCAGTGT
>NZ_SZWM01001252.1:0-139201 GCF_005280805.1 Citrobacter sp. TBCS-14 | reverse complement strand
AAATGACTGACTGCTGCATTCCACAGCAAAACCCCGCCTTATACCCATTTACACACAGAGTTATCCACAAAGCCGTCAGAATCTCTAACCTCATATTACGGAATCCCATGGAAATCGACCTGGAATTCCCTATCCTATAAAGAAGAAACCAACGCATACCCGTTTTCTACTCTATATATAAGGAGAGCAAACGGCAGTAGCCCCATAATCCCCCTACCATCTTTGAATTACGTATCCCATCAGGTGATAATAACCACACAATCAGTCATTCCAGGACCGTGATGAGAAACGCTCTGCAACGTACTGCTATACGCAAACGACCGATGAAGCTCGGCACCACCGTGATCCTCATGGTCAGTGCTGTACTTTTCTCCGTACTGCTCGTCGTTCATCTGATTTACTTCTCACAAATTAGCAATATGACGCGCGATGCCTTAGCGGACAAAGCCCTTGCGGTGGCCCGAACGCTGGCTGACTCCCCGGAGATCCGTCAGGGTCTGCAGAAAGCGCCTCAAGAAAGTGGCATTCAAGCGATTGCCCAGGCGGTGAATAAAAGCAACGACTTCCTGTTCATCGTCGTCACGAATATGCAAAGCATCCGTTATTCACATCCCGAGGCCCAGCGAATCGGCCAGCGGTTTAAAGGCGACGATATTTTGTTGGCCCTGGAAGGGAAAGAAAACGTCGCAATTAATCGCGGCTTTCTGGCTAAAGCACTGCGTGTGTTTACCCCCATCTATGACGAAAACCACCGCCAAATTGGCGTCGTGTCGATTGGCCTTGAGCTCAGCAGAGTCACTGAACAGATTAATAACAGTCGCGACAGTATCTTCTGGTCCGTCTTATTTGGTGTTCTGGTGGGCTTGTTGGGTACCTGGGTGTTGGTCAAGGTGCTCAAACGTATTCTGTTTGGCCTCGAACCCTATGAAATCTCCAACCTGTTTGAACAGCGCCAGGCGATGCTGCACTCTATAAAGGAAGGCGTAATTGCCGTTGACGACAGTGGTGAAGTCACGCTGATAAACCAGGCGGCCCAGGAACTGCTGGATTACCGCAAGTCACAAGACGATGCGCAACTCTCCACGCTCAGTCATGCCTGGTCACAGGTGGTCGATTTTTCTGAAGTCTTACGTGATGGAACACCACGGCGCGATGAAGAGATCACCGTGAAAGACCGGCTACTGCTGATCAACACAGTCCCGGTCATCAGCAACGGTAAAATCATCGGTGCTATTTCAACGTTCAGGGATAAGACGGAAGTCCGTAAACTAATGCAACGCCTTGATGGTATGGTCAACTATGCCGATGCACTTCGTGAACGATCCCACGAATTCATGAATAAGTTGCACGTGATTCTGGGATTATTGCATCTGAAAAGTTATAAGCAGTTGGAAACTTATATAATTAAGACAGCCAACAACTATCAGGAAGAAATCGGCTCATTGCTGGGAAAAATAAAGTCCCCGGTTATCGCGGGATTTTTACTCAGTAAGATTAATCGCACATCCGATTTAGGCCATACCCTTGTCATTAGTAATGAAAGTCAATTACCGGAAAACAGCAATGAAGATCAAGTGACCGTGCTGATTACCGTTCTGGGGAATTTGATTGAAAACGCACTGGAAGCGTTAGGTCAAGAAGCCGGTGGTGAGATCAGCGTATCCTTACACTATCGACACGGCTGGTTACATTGTGAAGTTAATGACGATGGTCCGGGGATCGCTCCCGATCGCATTGACCACATATTTGAGAAAGGCGTCTCGTCAAAAGGAAGCGAACGGGGCGTTGGTTTAGCGCTTGTTAAACAGCAGGTTGAAAGTGTTGGCGGCAATATCGCCGTCGAATCTGAACCTGGGATCTTCACCCAATTTTTTGTACAGTTACCGTGGAATGGTGAGAGGGCCAGCAGATGATCAATGTCTTAATTGTCGATGACGACGCAATGGTAGCGGAGTTAAATCGCCGATATGTGGCGCAGCTCTCCGGTTTTCATTGCTGTGGGACAGCGTCTACGCTGGAGAAAGCCAAAGAAATACTCTTTCATGGCGAACATCATATCGATCTGATTTTGTTAGACATTTATATGCAAAAAGAGAACGGTCTGGATCTGCTGCCCGTTCTGCATAGCGAAGGCTGCAAATGTGACGTCATTGTCATCTCTTCCGCCGCCGATGCTACCACCATTAAGGACTCGCTCCACTACGGGGTCGTCGATTATCTGATAAAACCTTTTCAGGCTTCCCGTTTTGAAGAAGCGCTTACCGGCTGGCTGCATAAAAAGACGGAGATGGAAAAACATCAGTACTATGAACAGTCGGAGCTTGATCAGTTGATTCACGGCAGTTCCTCTACCGAGCAGGAAACACGTCGCTTACCCAAAGGATTAACGCCTCAAACGTTACGTACCTTGTGCCAGTGGATTGATGAGCACCAGGATCAAGAGTTCTCTACTGATGAGTTGGCGAACGAAGTCAATATCTCGCGTGTGTCCTGTCGCAAGTACCTCATCTGGCTGGTCAATTGTCATATCTTATTTACCAGCATTCATTACGGCGTGACTGGCAGACCGGTGTATCGTTATCGCGTTCAGGCTGAGCATTATTCGCTGCTAAAACAATACTGCCAATAAACAGCATTACGGGGATTATTCGTTATATAAAAGTAACAGTTATTAAAATAATGAAAAATTCCCCTACTGCTGTCTTAGACAGCAAAATACTGAATTTGCGTTAGATCAAATATAATTGTATCCAGCATGTTAACGCTCTATTTTATTATTGACAAACATCACACTGTTTTTAATTTCAAAATCACTAACAAAAGTTAATTAAGTATTATCTAACTCGCAGAATGTGTATTTTTACCCCTAAAGGATTAGTCTGATTTTAACCAGACATAAAAATCTATATCGGTAGCAATGGAGAATATGCTACGTACTATGGACACCGTACATTTTTGTGAGCAAATAAAAGTATCCGTTCGCCAACCTCATAGCATCATGAATTGGCGTGAGCGTGATCACATAAATAATACACTCACCTATCCTGCCGGTGGTTCACGTAATAGTAGAATACGTAAAGCTGACGATAAGTTTCCGGTTAACCGGGACAACGTACCTACACTACAACATCAGCCAATGCTCTTCATAACATGCTCTGCTTCCCATCGCCTGAGGATTCTCTCCTCAGAACAAAGTCACAGAAAAAAAGTTAAATATTTCCAATAACGTTTAAAAATTTTCTAGAAAGATATTTGAACATTAATCACAAATACGGACATACCGAATATTGACCGCTTTCTGATGCTTATTACAGCATAAAAGAGTGTGGCACAGATCCATTTATCAAAAATTGACTGGGTTTTTTGCGAGGGTAAATAAAATGTTATTTAGTATACAGCTTCTTATAATATTAATATGTTTGTTTTATGGTGCCAGAAAGGGCGGTATCGCACTGGGTTTGTTAGGCGGTATCGGTCTGGTCATTCTGGTTTTCGTGTTCCATCTCCAGCCGGGTAAACCGCCAGTAGACGTTATGCTGGTCATTATTGCCGTGGTCGCTGCTTCCGCAACTTTGCAGGCCTCCGGCGGTCTTGATGTTATGCTGCAAATTGCTGAAAAGCTGCTGCGTCGTAACCCAAAATACGTTTCCATCGTGGCACCGTTTGTCACCTGCACCCTGACTATCCTGTGTGGTACAGGTCACGTGGTGTACACCATTCTGCCTATCATCTATGACGTTGCGATTAAGAACAATATTCGCCCGGAACGTCCGATGGCGGCGAGTTCTATCGGTGCGCAGATGGGTATCATTGCCAGCCCGGTTTCCGTGGCCGTCGTGTCACTGGTCGCGATGCTGGGTAACGTAACGTTTGAAGGCAAGCACCTCGAATTCCTCGACCTGCTCGCTATCACCATCCCCTCTACCCTGCTGGGTATTCTGGCGATCGGTATCTTCAGCTGGTTCCGTGGTAAAGATCTGGACAAAGACGAAGATTTTCAGAAGTTCATTTCCGTTCCTGAAAACCACCACTATGTCTATGGCGATACCGCTACGCTGTTAGACAAAAAACTGCCTAAGAGCAACTGGCTGGCAATGTGGATCTTCCTGGCCGCTATCGCTGTCGTTGCCGTCCTGGGTGCGGTATCTGAACTGCGTCCTTCTTTTGGTGGCAAACCGCTGTCAATGGTTCTGGTTATCCAGATGTTCATGCTGCTGACTGGCGCACTGATTATCATCCTGACCAAAACCAACCCCGCATCTATCTCTAAAAATGAAGTCTTCCGTTCAGGTATGATCGCGATTGTAGCGGTGTACGGTATTGCCTGGATGGCGGAAACCATGTTCGGCGCACATATGTCTGAAATTCAGGGCGTACTGGGCGAGATGGTGAAAGAATATCCGTGGGCCTATGCGGTTGTCCTGCTGTTGGTATCCAAGTTTGTAAACTCCCAGGCTGCGGCGCTGGCGGCTATCGTGCCGGTCGCGCTGGCTATCGGCGTTGATCCAGCGTACATCGTTGCCTCTGCTCCGGCATGCTACGGTTACTACATTCTGCCGACCTACCCAAGCGATCTGGCGGCCATTCAGTTTGACCGTTCCGGCACCACCCGCATTGGCCGCTTCGTCATTAACCACAGCTTCATTCTGCCTGGTTTGATCGGCGTAAGCGTATCCTGTGTATTTGGCTGGGTGTTCGCTGCAATGTACGGTTTCCTGTAATCACACTTCGCGTGCCGTCCACTTTTGTACGGCACGCTACTCATAAGATGCAGAACAATTTACGTTTCTGATAAAAAAGAAAAGGCTGGAAGCAAATGTCAAAAGTTGAATTCACTTACCAGGCGCCTTTCCCGCTGGGGGAAGACAAAACTGAGTACTATCTGCTGACATCCGATCACGTCAGCGTCGGCGAGTTTGAAGGCGAGACAATCCTCAAGGTAGAACCAGAAGCACTGACGCTCCTGGCCCAGCAAGCCTTCCACGATGCCTCCTTCATGCTCCGCCCGGAACACCAGCAGCAAGTCGCCTCCATTCTTCACGATCCAGAAGCCAGCGAAAACGATAAGTACGTGGCGCTGCAATTCCTGAGAAACTCTGAAATCGCCGCCAAAGGCGTGCTGCCAACCTGTCAGGATACCGGCACGGCTATTATCATGGGTAAAAAAGGCCAGCGCGTCTGGACCGGTGGCGGGGACGAAGCCGCACTCTCCAAAGGTGTCTTTAATACCTACATTGAAGATAACCTGCGCTATTCACAAAACGCCGCACTGGATATGTACAAAGAGGTCAATACCGGGACGAACCTGCCCGCGCAAATCGACCTGTACAGCGTGGATGGTGACGAATACAAATTCCTGTGTGTGGCCAAAGGCGGCGGCTCAGCAAACAAAACGTACCTCTATCAGGAAACCAAAGCACTGCTGACCCCCGGTAAGCTGAAAAATTACCTGGTCGATAAGATGCGCACGCTGGGTACGGCGGCCTGCCCGCCTTACCACATCGCCTTTGTCATTGGCGGCACCTCAGCAGAAAGCACCCTCAAAACGGTGAAACTGGCCAGCACGCACTACTACGACGCGCTGCCGACCGAAGGTAATGCCCATGGTCAGGCGTTCCGTGACGTTCAACTGGAACAAGAACTGCTTGAAGAAGCACAGAAACTGGGTCTCGGCGCACAGTTTGGCGGCAAATACTTCGCACACGATATCCGCGTGATCCGCTTGCCTCGCCACGGTGCATCTTGCCCGGTAGGCATGGGTGTATCTTGCTCTGCCGACCGTAACATCAAGGCCAAAATTAATCGCGACGGTATCTGGATTGAAAAACTGGAGCATAATCCAGCCCAGTACATTCCAGAATCACTGCGTCAGGCTGGTGAAGGTGAAGCAGTTAAGGTTGACCTGAACCGCCCGATGAAAGAGATCCTCGCCCAGCTTTCTCAATACCCGGTATCTACGCGCCTGTCGTTAAGCGGCACCATCATTGTGGGTCGCGACATTGCCCATGCGAAGCTGAAAGAGCGTATTGATTCCGGTGAAGGTCTGCCGCAGTACGTGAAAGATCACCCGATCTACTACGCAGGTCCGGCAAAAACACCAGCGGGTTATCCATCAGGCTCCTTAGGCCCAACCACCGCGGGTCGTATGGACTCCTACGTTGATCTGCTGCAATCCCACGGCGGCAGCATGATCATGCTGGCGAAAGGGAACCGCAGCCAGCAGGTGACCGACGCCTGCCATAAACACGGCGGCTTCTACTTAGGCAGCATCGGCGGTCCGGCGGCAGTACTGGCGCAGCAGAGCATTAAGCATCTGGAATGCGTGGAGTATCCGGAACTGGGTATGGAAGCTATTTGGAAAATCGAAGTTGAAGATTTCCCGGCCTTCATCCTGGTCGATGACAAAGGCAACGATTTCTTCCAGCAAATTGTCAGCAAGCAATGCGCTAACTGCGCGAAGTAACCTATCTGGCCCGGCACCGGACTGCTCCCAATCGTTGGACACCCAACCGTTGAGGACAGCCCGGTGATCCCCCCGGGCCACTCTCCCCCCTCAATAACGGGTATTGAATTTTTATCACGCCCGATGAATAGTAGCCTTTTCGACTACTCGCTAAATCATCATGATCCGCACACTGAATACTTCGATGCTGAATACTGGCGCACTGGTGCTGGCGCTCATTCTTGCCTACACCGGCTTCTGCGCCACAGAAAAAATCACCTGGCTGATGGAAGTCACGCCGGTCATTATTGTCGTCCCGTTGCTGCTGGTGACCGTTAAGCGCTACCCGCTGACGCCGCTGCTCTACACGCTGATATTCTTGCATGCCATCATTCTGATGGTGGGCGGTATGTACACCTACGCTAAGGTGCCGATTGGCTTTGATGTTCAGGAGTGGCTGAATCTGAGCCGCAACCCTTATGACAAGCTGGGCCACTTCTTCCAGGGGCTGGTACCTGCCCTGACGGCCAGAGAGATTTTAGTACGCGGCAATATTGTCAGTGGGCGTAAGATGTTGGCGTTTTTAGTCTGCTGTGTCGCGCTGGCGATCAGCGCCACCTATGAACTGATTGAATGGTGGGCGGCGCTGGCGATGGGTCAAGGTGCAGATGATTTCCTTGGCACGCAGGGCGATCCGTGGGATACCCAGTCAGATATGTTCTGCGCCCTGCTCGGCGCATTAACCACGGTGATACTGCTGGCGCGGGTTCATTGTCGGCAGTTGTGCCGCTATGGGTTAATCACCGTGAACTGATTGCCGGATGTCGCTGACGCTAATCCGGCCTGTACGTTACGCCTTAGCTTCACTGGCGGTTGCTACCGCAACCACCGGTATATCCAGTTGCTCATCCACCGAAGGCACCTTGCGGTACTTATCCAACAAGTGGATCTGGATCCGGCGCAGCGTATCGCCGTTCAGTCGGTAGAAACGGAAGTAGAGGATTAGCGTGACCATAAAAAAGAGGGCCGGTAGCGCTATCATAATGAATTGCATACCCACGATGGTTTCGGCAGACTGCTCAACGTTCGGCAGATAGCCAATTATTCCGAGCACCAGCGCGATAAAGAAAGCAGCAAACGCTGATCCCCCTTTGACCACCATGGTTTGTACCGAATAGGCAATGCTTTCACAACGTACATTGAGCTTGTATTCACCGTAATCGACGGTGTCCGCGACCATAATGACCTGCAGCACCCAGAAAAGCGCCGAACCAATATTCAGTAAAACCCCGGCAATCACAATCAGCAGGGTATTATGAAAACCCGCTAATGCCATCGCCAACAGCACGCCGCAGCTAAGTACCGGCATTATCGATGCCCCAGCCCATAAGATCCGCCGGGACAACGCTTTCACCAGTCGAGGAAAAAGGATCAGCGTCAGCAGATTAGCCGCACCGGCGTAGGACATGTAGTACGGGAAGAGGGCCGCATCGCCAATTACGTAGGTAAAATAGTAAATAGCAAAACCCGCAATAATATTGGCCGCGATATTGTAGGCCAGCGCCATGCCCAGCAAGCAGGAAAGCTGGTCGTTTTTATAGATAAGTCCGACGATCGCTTTCAAACTCAGGCGACTGCTGTCGGCTGTTGCATCGCTGTCCGACGAATACACCTCATGCACATTACGTAGCGTCACGAATGTCGACACGATAAAGAATGCGATCAGCACCAGCGTAAACATCTGGAAACCAAATCCGCGATCGGCCCCGCCAACATAGCTGACAAAGGGCAACGTTACCCCGGCGGTCACAAACCCGGACAAGCTGGCGAAAAAGCGGGGAAACGGCACCAGTTGCTCACGTTCGCGTTTATCTAGCGTAATGGTCGGCACCAGCGACCAGAAGGGAATATCCATAATGGTGTAGGTCATCCCCCACAGAATGTAGGTGACACATACAAAGACAACCTGCGTTGTCCCTTCGAACAGATGGGCGCTAAATAGCAAGAACAGCACCAGCGAGTTCGCCAGGGTGCCGATTAGAATCCAGGGTTTAAACTTTCCCCAGCGTGAGCGGGTGGCGTTAACAATCCAGCCCATGATCGGATCGTTAATCGCATCCCAAATCCTTGCCGCCAGGAACAATGTCCCGACCAGACCCACCGATAACCCCACCACATCGGTGTAGTAATACATCAGGTACATGTACACAATACCAATAGCGAAATCCTTACCAAACGCTCCAAATCCATAACTGAGTTTTGTTGTCAGAGATATGCTCATAGGGTATCGGGTCACTGTTACCAGCGCCCGCCTTCTGTAATAGGAAACGTGAGACGTCGGGCGCCGGACATGCTGCCGGCGCGCAAGGGGCTTATCGATGTAACCAGGCCGGTAACCAGTCGCCATGTGAAGCGATCAGGTCGTCCACCAGCGCATAAATCTCCTCAATGCCCAATACTGCCGCGGTATGGGGGTCCATCATTGCCGCGTGATACACCCGATCGCGGTTTTCCGTCAGGATGGCTTCGGTCAGCAGGGTCTGCACATTGATATTGGTTTGCATCATTGCCGCCAGATGCGATGGGAGAGTGCCCACCTTCGTCGGTTGAATGCCATTGGCATCAACCAGACACGCCACTTCCACACAGCAGCCCTGTGGCAGGTTATCGATCAGGCCGTCATTACGCACGTTGCCATAAATCACACTCGGCTCACCGGTCCAGATGGCATTCATGATCGTGCTGGCATATTCCCGCGACGGTTTAATATCAATCCGCGCCGCCGTTTTGTACTCCTCCAGCTCTTTATGCCAGTTCGCCAGTTGTTCCACGCAACGTTTCGGGTATTCATCCAGCGGCACCTTGTAGCGCTCAATCAGGTCTTCACGTCCCGGCTTAATAAACCACGGCGTATATTCAGCAAAATGTTCTGAAGACTCAGTAACGAAGTACCCCAGTTTTTTGAACATCTCATACCGCACGATGTTCTGGCAGCGGCTATTCCCGTGAATGTTAGGCTTCGGCGCCTGACCGGCTTCATAAGCAGCCAGCAGTTCCGGGTACAAATCCACATAGCTGCCCTCTGCTGTTTTTCGTTCCAGCTTCAGGTAAAACGCCATATGGTTGATCCCGGCGCTACGGTAGCGCAACGTGGCGGGATCGATATTCAAATCACGCGCCAACTCCTCCGCCGTCCCCTGAACAGAATGGCACAGCCCAACCTGTTTAATCTGCGGATACCGTGCATACATAGCCCAGGTGTTCATCGCCATCGGATTGACGTAGTTAAGCATCGTGGCATGCGGGCAGACTTCGGTCATGTCTTCACAAATCTGCCATAAATGCGGGATGGTGCGCAGCGCGCGCATAATGCCGCCCGGCCCCAGCGTATCGGCAATGGTTTGTTCCAGACCATGACGTTTACACACGTCAAAATCAGTGACGGTACACGGCTCATAGCCGCCAATCTGGAAGGCGACAACCACAAAATCGGCATCCTGCAACGCCGCTTTCCGATCGGTATGACAGGTAATGTGACCGGATGCGCCCGCTGAATCCATCAGTTTGCGCACCACAATATGCGATTCTTCAAGGCGTGTGGGATCGATATCCATTAAGGCAATATGCGCAGATTTCAGTGCATCGCGGTGAAAGACATCCCCGAGAATATTTTTGACGAAAATCGTGGAACCGGCGCCGATAAAGGTAATTTTGGGTGCAGACATCATCACTCTCCAGAACGTTGTTGGTCATCGTCAGGATGGCACGCGATGGCGATGAAAACCTCCGGCTTCTGTAATGAGCATTCCCAAAAACTCAGATCACCTTTCCGCCCACGCAGAATCTGAGTTAATGGGATTAAATTAGCCGAAAAGCAGAGTATGTGGCCCAAAAACTCTACTATGCTGAGGTCTAATGACTCAATTTGCGTCCCAATTCGCAGTCTTATCTGTATACAAATGGCATGATTCTGAGCATTCAGGAAATGGAGTGACCATGACGACGTTACCGATACCGCTTCTCCCTCCCGATCCACATATGTGCAGTAGCGATGAACAGCAGACCCGCAGCCCGCTGACGCTGTACTCAGAGTATCAACGCATGGATATCGAGCTGCGCCCGCCGCATGCCATGGACTCCAGTCACTGGCACGGCCAGGTGGAAGTGAATGTACCGTTCGATGGCGACGTTGAGTATGTTATCAATAACGAAGTGGTGCAGATAAAACAGGGACATATCACATTATTCTGGGCCTGTACGCCGCACCAGCTCACCCGTCCGGGTACCTGCCAGCAGATGGCGATTTTCAATTTACCGATGCACCTGTTTCTCTCCTGGCCGCTGGATCGCGAACTGATCAACCACGTCACGCATGGCATGGTCATTAAATCACTGGCGACGCAACAGCTCAGCACCTTTGAAGTTCAGCGCTGGCAGCAAGAGGTAAACAGCCCGAACGAACAAATTCGCCAGTTGGCGATCGACGAAATTGGTCTGATGCTTAAGCGCTTTAGCCTGTCGGGCTGGCAGCCGATTCTGGTCAATAAAACCTCGCGCACGCACAAAAACAGCGTTTCCCGACACGCTCAGTTTTACGTCAGCCAGATGCTGAGCTTTATTGCCGACAACTACGATCAGGCGCTCACCATTAACGACGTCGCGGAGCATGTGAAGCTCAATGCCAACTATGCGATGGGAATTTTCCAGCGCGTAATGCAGCTCACCATGAAACAGTACATTACCGCGATGCGGATCAACCACGTCCGCGCGCTGCTAAGCGATACCGATAAAACGATTCTGGACGTGGCGCTGACCGCCGGGTTCCGCTCCAGCAGCCGCTTTTACGACACCTTCAACAAATTTGTCGGCATGTCACCACAGCAATACCGCAAACTGAGTCAGCAAAGACGACAGTCCTCAGCCCTCTGACCCCGGCAATATCACTATCAGCCAAAAAAATAATTCCCCTGTCGATAAACGACGGGGAAAAATCGCCAAATGCACCAATCAACCATTTGTTTTTAAAAAATAAAAACACAAAATCGCCTGATTTTCGCCCCCTTTACTCCCGTATTTATCAGGTAAATACTTGCCCTCGTCACACATCCTCCACTACGGGAAACAGACGATGAAAGTATTAATTGTTGAAAGCGAATTTCTGCATCAGGACACCTGGGTCGGCCACGCGGTCGAACGTCTGGCGGACGCTCTAAGTCGGCAAAATGTGACCGTCATTAAGTCCACATCATTCGATGATGGTTACGCCATCCTGGCCGCCAATGAGGCCATTGACTGCCTGATGTTCAGCTACCAAATGGAACAACAGGACGAACACCTCAACGTCAGGCAATTGATCGGCAAGCTTCACGAACGCCAGCAAAATGTTCCCGTTTTCCTGCTGGGCGATCGGGAAAAAGCTACCGCATCGCTGGATCGCGATCTGCTGGAGCTTGTCGATGAATTCGCCTGGATTCTGGAAGATACTGCCGACTTTATCGCCGGGCGCGCCGTTGCGGCAATGACCCGTTATCGCCAGCAGCTTCTGCCGCCACTGTTCAGCGCATTGATGAAATACGGCGACATCCATGAATATTCCTGGGCCGCACCAGGCCACCAGGGCGGCGTCGGATTTACCAAAACCCCTGCGGGTCGTTTCTACCATGATTACTACGGTGAAAATCTGTTCCGTAGCGATATGGGTATCGAACGCGCCTCTCTCGGCTCACTGCTTGACCACACCGGCGCATTTGGCGAGAGTGAAAAATATGCCGCCCGCGTCTTTGGCGCTGACCGTTCGTGGTCCGTAGTGGTCGGCACATCCGGCTCTAACCGCACCATCATGCAGGCCTGCATGACCGACAACGACGTGGTCGTTCTGGACCGAAACTGCCATAAATCGATCGAGCAGGGGCTGATCCTCACCGGGGCAAAACCGGTGTATATGGTGCCAAGCCGTAACCGTTACGGCATTATCGGGCCTATCTACCCGCAGGAAATGCAGCCGGAAACGTTGCAGAAAAAAATCAGCGAAAGCCCGCTGACGCAAGGTAAAGCCGGGCAAAAGCCATCTTACAGCGTGGTCACTAACTGTACCTACGACGGCGTCTGCTACAACGCGAAAGAAGCGCAAGACCTGCTGGCACAAACCAGCGATCGTATACACTTCGATGAAGCCTGGTACGGTTATGCGCGCTTCAACCCGATTTACAACGACCACTACGCCATGCGTGGAGAGCCGGGCGACCATAACGGCCCCACCGTATTTGCCACGCACTCCACCCACAAACTGCTGAATGCGCTGTCACAGGCCTCTTACATTCACGTGCGTGAAGGCCGTGGAGCGGTGAATTTCTCCCGCTTTAACCAGGCGTATATGATGCACGCCACCACCTCACCGCTGTATGCCATCTGCGCCTCAAACGACGTGGCGGTCTCAATGATGGACGGTAATAGCGGCCTGTCGCTCACTCAGGAAGTGATCGACGAAGCGGTTGATTTCCGCCAGGCAATGGCGCGGCTATACAAAGAATTCACCGCCGAGGGCGACTGGTTCTTCAAACCGTGGAACAAAGAGGTGGTCACCGATCCACAAACCGGCGAAACCTACGACTTCGCGGATGCACCGACCCAACTGCTGACCACCGACCAGAATTGCTGGGTGATGCGCCCGGGTGAATCCTGGCACGGCTTTAAAGACCTGCCGGATAACTGGAGCATGCTGGACCCGATTAAGGTCAGCATTCTGGCACCGGGAATGGGCGACGACGGCGAGCTGGAAGAAAATGGCGTACCGGCCGCGCTGGTCACCGCCTGGCTTGGACGTCACGGTATCGTACCGACCCGCACCACCGACTTCCAGATTATGTTTCTGTTCTCAATGGGGATCACCCGCGGGAAATGGGGCACGCTTATCAACACGCTGTGTTCCTTCAAGCACCATTACGATACCAATACCCCGCTGTCACAGGTGATGCCGGAACTGGTAGAGGAACATCCTGACACTTACGCCAACATGGGCATTCACGATCTGGGCGACACCATGTTCGCCTGGCTGAAAGAAAATAACCCAGGTAGCCGCCTCAATGCGGCCTACTCCGGCCTGCCTGTCGCTGAAATCACCCCGCGCGAAGCCTATAACGCGATCGTGAGCGACAACGTTGAGATGGTAGCCATCGAAAATCTGCCGGGCCGTATTGCCGCCAATTCCGTTATCCCTTACCCACCGGGAATCCCGATGCTGCTGTCCGGGGAAAACTTTGGCGATGCCAATAGCCCACAGATAAGTTACCTGCGTTCGTTGCAATCCTGGGACCATAACTTCCCTGGTTTTGAACATGAAACCGAAGGAACGGAAATTATCGACGGCATGTATCACGTCATGTGCGTGAAAGCATAATGTCGCTTTATAGATAGTCCGATGTTTAAGGTAGACATGTCATACTTGAGTAATTCCTGAGTATTGCTGCAAAACAATAACATTGTCATACCTTTTGCGCGGGGCCACCCCGCGCTTTTTTTATGCAGCGAAAACACGTTGCCACTCGCGTAAATTATTATGTACACCCCAATAATCCCCACAGATATTGTAATTCCTTTGAATCACGCTATTTTATCGCAGGTTTTGATTCATCATACAATTCCATTTAACCGGTATTACTCACCCTTCGGCGAGCGACGGTATTTTATATTCATATTCCAGGAGTTCGGGTATGAGGGTTTGCAGCAAAGAAGCTTGTGTTGTTGTATTAACGGAGAAAGATGTTTGGTTAAGGATTAACGGTAAAGAAGCCATCAGTTTAAAAGCCAACCACATGGCACTGGTGGCATGTGATAATAATATTATCGACTTCTCTTCACTCAATAACGCCCTGGTGGTTCACATCAGTCGCGACATTATTAAAGATTACTTACGATTTTTAAATAAAGATCTCTCACAAATCCCCCTCTGGCAACGCAGTGCCAGCCCGGTAATGACCGCTGCCTGCCTGACGCCGGATGTGTTTCGGGTCGCCGCCCAGCACAGCGTGATGGAAACGCTGAATGAAGGGGAGGCAGAACGGACGCGTGCACTGCTGTTCACCGTGCTATCACGCTTTCTCGACAGCAAAAAGTTTCTCCCGCTGCTGATGCATATGTTACGCAGCCGCATTAGCGACAGCGTTTATCACATCATTGAGAGTGATATTCATAAAGACTGGAACTTGAGTCTGGTCGCCAGCTGCCTGTGCCTGAGCCCCAGTTTGTTAAAGAAAAAGCTCAAAAATGAAAATACAAGTTACAGCCAAATAATTACCACCTGTCGCATGCGTTATGCCGTCAATCAATTATTGATGGACGGAAAAAACATATCTCAGGTGTCACAACTGTGCGGATATAACAGTACGTCATACTTCATCTCTGTATTCAAAGAGTTCTACGGGATGACCCCACTGCATTATGTTAGCCTGCACCGGGAACAAACGGCCGCCTGATTTTTAATCATTTAGCAATAAGCCATAATAATATCAGCATTGGCGATACTCCCCTTTCGCCATAATTCAATCATCTTCTGCGGAGGTATGATATGTCGTCATTTATCCTTATCAGGAGTTAAGAAATATGTCGACGGATGCTGATGCTCACAAAGTGGGCTTAATCCCCGTCACCTTAATGGTGTCGGGGAATATTATGGGTTCCGGTGTATTCCTGTTACCCGCCAATCTGGCGTCAACTGGCGGGATTGCAATCTACGGATGGCTGGTCACGATTATCGGCGCGCTGGCGCTGTCGATGGTGTACGCCAAAATGTCGTCCTTAGACTCCAGTCCCGGTGGTTCTTACGCGTATGCCCGCCGCTGCTTCGGTCCCTTCTTAGGCTATCAAACCAACGTCCTGTACTGGCTGGCCTGCTGGATCGGTAACATCGCGATGGTGGTCATTGGCGTGGGTTACCTGAGCTACTTTTTCCCCATCTTAAAAGATCCGCTGGTGTTGACGCTGACCTGCGTCGCCGTACTGTGGGTCTTCGTGTTGCTGAATATCGTCGGGCCGAAAATGATCACCCGCGTGCAGGCCATTGCTACCGTGCTGGCACTGGTGCCCATTGTCGGGATTGCCGTCTTCGGCTGGTTCTGGTTTCGCGGTGAAACCTATATGGCAGCCTGGAACGTCAGCGGCATGAACACCTTCGGCGCGATCCAAAGCACCTTGAACGTCACCCTGTGGTCATTCATCGGGGTAGAAAGTGCTTCTGTGGCTGCGGGCGTGGTCAAAAACCCTAAACGTAACGTTCCTATCGCCACCATTGGCGGGGTACTGATTGCCGCCGTCTGCTACGTGCTTTCTACCACCGCGATTATGGGCATGATCCCTAACGCGGCGCTGCGCGTTTCGGCTTCACCATTCGGCGATGCGGCACGCATGGCATTGGGTGACACCGCAGGCGCGATTGTCTCCTTCTGCGCAGCGGCCGGGTGTCTCGGCTCACTGGGCGGCTGGACGTTGCTTGCCGGGCAAACCGCAAAAGCGGCGGCCGACGACGGTCTGTTCCCACCGATTTTCGCTCGCGTCAACAAAGCCGGTACGCCGGTTGCCGGGTTAATTATCGTCGGGATCCTGATGACTCTCTTCCAGTTCAGCAGCATGTCACCGAACGCCGCCAAAGAGTTTGGTCTGGTCTCTTCTGTCTCGGTCATCTTCACGCTGGTGCCTTACCTGTATACCTGTGCCGCCCTGTTGCTGCTGGGCCATGGTCACTTTGGTAAAGCACGTCCTCTGTACTTGCTGGTCACCTTCGTGGCATTTATCTACTGCATCTGGGCAGTGGTCGGCTCGGGCGCCAAAGAAGTGATGTGGTCATTCGTGATGCTGATGATCATCACCGCGCTGTATGCCCTTAATTACAACCGGATCCATAAAAATCCGTATCCACTGGATGCCCCAGTTAACAATAATTAATGTAAGCAGCAGGGGTGCATATAGGCCGGACAAGGCATCGCAGCCATCCGGTATTAAGCCAATCTTAAGTTCTTAAGGTTGGCTTAACTTTACTTTGCGAGGATCTGCCCCACTTAGTCGATGGAATTTCCTCTTCATGTTAAAGCACCTGTTTAAAAGACCGACTCTCGGGCACATCAGCTGGCTGCTGCTGATCTCTTTTTATCTGGCCACCTTTCTGAACGTCGCGTTCTATAAGCAGGTGCTGCAAGACCTCCCGCTGGACTCCCTGCGCAACGTGCTGGTGTTTCTCTCCATGCCGGTGGTGGCCTTCAGCGTCATGAACATTGTGCTGACGCTGGCTTCATTCCTGTGGCTTAACCGCCCGTTGGCCTGCATTTTCATTCTGGTGGGTGCCTCTGCCCAGTATTTCATCATGACCTACGGCATCATCATTGACCGCTCGATGATCGCCAATATGATGGATACCACGCCCGCTGAAACCTTCGCCTTGCTGACGCCGCAAATGATCATCACGCTCGGGATAAGCGGTATTCTGGCGGCGATCATCGCCTGCTGGATCAAAATTAAACCAACGACGCCGGTATTGCGTAGCGTGCTGTACCGGGGGGCAAATATCCTGGTCTCGGTACTGCTGATCGTGCTGGTCGCCACCTTCTTCTACAAAGATTACGCCTCACTGTTTCGCAACAACAAAGAGCTGGTTAAATCCCTCAGCCCGTCCAACAGCATCGTCGCCACCTCGTCCTGGTATTCACACCAGCGCCTGGCCGATTTGCCGCTGGTGCGTATTGGCGAAGATGCCCACCGCAATCCGTTAATGCTGAAAGAAAAGCGTAAAAATCTCACCATCGTGGTGCTGGGAGAAACCTCGCGCGGGGATAACTTCTCGCTGTCGGGGTATTCACGCCAGACCAACCCGCGGCTGGAAAAAGATGACGTGGTCTATTTCCCGCGCACCACGTCCTGCGGGACGGCGACGGCGGTGTCCGTCCCCTGCATGTTCTCCGACATGCCGCGTGCACACTACGATGAAGAGCTGGCGCACCACCAGGAAGGCGTACTTGATGTCATTCAGCGGGCGGGAATCAACGTGCTGTGGAATGATAACGACGGCGGCTGTAAAGGCGCATGCGATCGCGTACCGCATCAGAATATGACCAAGCTAAATCTGCCGGGGCAGTGCATCGACGGTGAATGCTACGACGACGTTCTGTTCCACGGGCTGGAAGAGTACATTAACCATCTTCAGGGCGACGGCGTGATTGTGCTGCACACCATCGGCAGCCACGGCCCGACCTATTACAACCGCTATCCGCCGCAGTTCAAGAAATTCACCCCAACCTGCGACACCAATGAGATCCAAACCTGCTCGCAGCAACAACTGGTGAATACCTACGACAATACCATCCTGTATGTTGACTATATTGTTGATAAAGCAATCAATATACTGAAAGCGCATCAGGACAATTTCACCACCAGCCTGGTCTATCTTTCCGATCACGGTGAATCGTTAGGGGAAAACGGCGTCTATTTACACGGCCTGCCGTATTCCATCGCGCCAGAAACACAAAAGCATGTACCGATGCTGCTGTGGTTGTCAGAGGACTACCAGCAACGCTACCAGATCTCGCAAACATGTTTGCAAAAACGGGCCAGCGCAGAAGACTTCTCACAAGATAATCTGTTCTCCACCCTGCTGGGATTAACGGGCGTACAGACCAGGAATTACCAGACGGCAGATGATATTCTGCACCCATGCCGGGGAGGCTAACTGAATGAAAATTCTGATTGTTGAAGACGATACGCTGTTATTACAGGGACTGATCCTTGCCGCCCAAACGGAAGGCTATGCCTGCGACGGCGTGTCAACCGCCCGTGCCGCAGAGCAATGTCTGGAGACCGGGCATTATAGTCTGGTGGTACTGGATCTCGGTTTACCTGATGAAGACGGCCTGCACTTTCTCAACCGCATCAGGCAGAAAAAATACACGATTCCGGTGCTGATCCTCACCGCCCGCGATACGCTCAAAGACCGGGTTGCCGGGCTGGACGTCGGTGCCGATGACTATCTGGTCAAACCGTTCGCGCTGGAAGAACTGCATGCCCGTATTCGGGCCTTGCTGCGCCGCCATAACAATCAGGGCGAGAGCGAGTTGACTGTCGGTAACCTGACGCTGAACATTGGTCGTCGCCAGGTATGGATGGACGGGCAAGAGGTTATCTTAACGCCGAAAGAGTACGCGCTGCTGTCGCGCTTGATGCTCAAAGCGGGCAGCCCGGTACACCGGGAAATCCTGTATAACGATATCTACAGCTGGGATAACGAACCGTCGACCAATACGCTGGAAGTTCACATTCATAACCTGCGCGATAAAGTGGGTAAAGCCCGTATTCGCACGGTCAGGGGATTTGGCTACATGCTGGTCGCCACTGAGGAAAACTAAGTGAAGCTGATACGTTATTTAAAACAGCCGCTGCCGCTGCGCCATCGTTTGATGATAACGATCGGCCTGATTCTGGTGGTCTTTCAGCTGATTAGCACCTTCTGGCTGTGGCATGAAAGCACCGAACAAATACAGCTGTTCGAACAGGCGTTGCGCGAAAACCGTAACAACGATCGCCACATCATGCATGAGATCCGCGAGGCCATCGCCAGCCTGATCGTCCCCGGTCTCTTTATGGTCAGCCTGACGCTGCTGATTTGCTATCAGGCAGTGCGACGGATCACCCGCCCGCTTGCCAACCTGCAAAAAGAGTTAGAAGCGCGCACGGCCGATAACCTGACCCCTATAGAGATCCGCAGCTCTACCGTTGAGATACAGGCGGTCGTCACGGCACTGAATCAGCTGGTGACGCGACTCACCAACACTCTCGACAATGAGCGTCTGTTTACTGCCGACGTCGCTCACGAGCTGCGCACACCGTTATCTGGCGTTCGCCTGCACCTGGAATTACTGTCAAAAACCCACAACGTGGACGTTTCACCGCTTATTGCCCGCTTAGACCAAATGATGGACTGCGTGTCGCAGCTGCTGCAGCTTGCCCGCGTGGGTCAGTCGTTTTCAGCGGGGAATTACCAGCATGTCAAACTGCTGGAGGACGTCATACTGCCTGCCTACGATGAACTCAGCACTATGCTGGATCAGCGGCAACAAACGCTTCTATTACCCGAGAGCGCTACCGATGTCGTGGTGCGTGGCGACGTTACGCTGTTGCGTATGCTGCTGCGTAACTTAGTCGAAAATGCGCATCGTTACAGCCCGGAGGGCAGTAATATTAGAATTAGCCTGCATACTGACCCGGAGGCGCAAATGGTCATTGAAGACGAAGGGCCGGGCATTGATGAAAGTAAATGCGGGGAGTTAAGCAAAGCGTTTGTGCGCATGGACAGTCGTTTTGGCGGTATTGGACTGGGGCTGAGCATTGTCAGCCGCATAACCCAGCTCCATCGCGGGCAGTTCTTTTTGCAAAATCGCACGGGAGCCACCGGCACCCGAGCCAGCGTAGTACTGGAGAAAGATCAGTAAGAGCTCACCCACACGTACACAAAGCTGCTCACAATCAGCAGGCTGCACACGGTGGTTAAACTTTCATAGATACGGGTTTTCATGACGCTCTCCTCCGATAGTATGGAGGAGAGTTTGCCTGACAGAGATTAAGCCAACCTTAAGGCCACGCGCCGGATGGCGGCTAACGCCTTATCCGGCCTACTGAGTACAACGCTACCCGTAGGCCTGAAAGCTGCGCGCCATCAGGCAGTAACACGATTATTCATCAATACGCGGATGCTGCTGGACCAGGCGTGAACGCTTAACCTGCAAATCCGCAATTTCCTGATCGATATCTTCAATCTTCTGCTCGATATTATCGTAGTGCTCGCCGAGGATTTCTTTCGCTTCCTGAATATCCGAAGCGGCAGGCGTCGCCCCTTTCAGCGGCTGGTTAGCGGTCTCTTTCATGGTCATACCGGTAATTAAACCGACCACCGCAACCACCATCAGATAGTAAGCCGGCATCATCAGGTTCTGCGAACTTTCCACCAGCCAGGCGGCCAGCGTCGGTGTCAGACCAGCAATCAGTACCGAAATATTAAATGCCGCAGCCAGCGCACTGTAACGAATGTGCGTCGGGAACATTGCCGGTAACGTTGACGCCATCACCCCGGTAAAGCAGTTGAGGATCACCGCCAGCATCAGTAAACCGGCAAAAATCAGGCCGATGACGTTACTGTTAATCAGGATGAAGGCCGGGATGGCCAGCACAAACAGCGCAATACTGCCCATGATCACAAACGGTCGACGCCCGAAACGGTCACTCAGCAGCCCCATTATCGGTTGCACAAACAGCATACCAATCATAATGGCGATAATAATCAGCACACCGTGATCTTCAGAGTAATGCAGGTTATGCGACAGATAGCTCGGCATGTAGGTGAGCAGCATGTAATAGGTGACGTTGGTGGCAATCACCAGACCGGTACACGCCAGCAGACTACGCCAGTGTTTAGTGGCGATTTCTTTAAACGAAACCTTCGGCCCTTCCTGCAGCCCCTGGCGATCGCCCTGTTCCAGCTTATCGACATGCTGCTGAAACGCCGGGGTTTCTTCCAGCGCGTGGCGCAGATACAGACCAATCAGTCCTAACGGCAGCGCGATAAAGAACGGAATACGCCAGCCCCACTCAAGGAAGTTTTCCTCACCGACGACGGTCGAGATCAGCACGACTACGCCCGCACCCAGCACAAACCCGGCAATCGAGCCAAAGTCCAGCCAGCTGCCCATAAATCCGCGCTTACGGTCCGGGGAATATTCCGCGACGAAAATCGAAGCACCGGTGTATTCCCCGCCCACCGAGAATCCCTGCGCCATCTTACACAGCAACAGCAATATTGGCGCCCAGATACCAATCGAGGCATACGACGGGATAAGCCCAATACAGAAGGTGCTTATCGACATAATGACAATGGTGATAGCGAGGATCTTCTGGCGACCGTATTTATCGCCGAGCATACCGAAGAACAGTCCGCCAAGCGGTCGAATCAGAAAGGGAACGGAGAAGGTGGCGAGTGCAGCAACCATCTGCACGCTGGGGTCAGCCCCCGGAAAGAACACTTTACCTAATGCGTAAGCAACAAATCCATAAACGCCAAAATCGAACCATTCCATCGCATTACCCAGCGACGCTGCGGTAATGGCTTTTCGCAGTTTACCGTCATCAATAATGGTGACGTCGCGAAGCGTAATGGGTTTTATTTTTTTCCTTTTTAGCATACCAGTCCTCATAGACTTAGCCCTGTCGCGCACGAGACTCTCCCAACGCAGCATGCGCTAAGGTCATCGCCGAGCGGGGAATGCACAGGCGCAATCCCTGTAACAAGCGTAGCAGGTTTACTTACACTGAACGGCAATGCGCAGTACAACCGAACCTGTTGACGCCTGATTGGGCGGTTAATGACCTCTTTACCCTAACAGTGTTTAAATCTGTGATCAACTTCACACATAGTATTTCATTTCGTCAACCTCCGTAAATAAGGTCATTCTTAGTCAACTTTTTTACACACCAGGGTTGCGATTAATTCCCTATTTACTACAAGTAAAAATCGCTTTTCAGCATCAACAATCACGAACGTCATTATTACCCTGCCAGGCAAAAAAACACCTAATCCCGTTACAACTTATTTACAGGTTTTTTAATAATCGGAAGCTTTAGGAATTTTTGCGTGAAATATGTGATGAAGATAACTAAAACGCTGTTTTATTTTGATTGAATCATCGTTCTTATGAATGCACACTAATTCCAGACGCACTATCCCTGGGGGCAATGACATGCTCAACGTATGCCGCGTTAGATTTTAAAAAACAAAGAGATAGCTTTTCTTCTTTGTTAAGACTCACGAATAACCTGTTGAATTTAAATAATATTTTGTTTTATTGCGCATTTATCATCGGCGATAAGATATGAGGACGTTTATGAAAATTAAGGCCACGATTGAACGCATCCCCGGCGGAATGATGTTGATTCCTCTGTTATTAGGTGCGGTGTTAAATACGTTAGCTCCCGATACCGGTGCGTATTTCGGTTCATTTACTAAAGGGATGATTAGCGGCACCGTTCCCATTCTGGCCGTGTGGTTCTTTTGTATTGGTGCTTCTATTGATTTACGGGCAACCGGCACGGTATTACGCAAGTCCGGTACGCTGGTATTAACCAAAATCGCCGTGGCCTGGGCAGTGGCAATGATCGCCGCATCATTCATTCCTGATACCGGTATTCAAACAGGATTCTTTGCGGGTCTTTCCGTCCTGGCAATTGTCTCTGCAATGGACATGACCAACGGCGGTCTGTACGCCAGCCTGATGAACCAGTACGGCACTAAAGAAGAGTCCGGCGCATTTGTCCTGATGTCTCTGGAATCCGGCCCGCTGATGACCATGGTCATTCTGGGTTCTGCAGGTCTCGCCTCCTTTGAGCCACACCATTTCGTTGGCGCCGTATTACCGTTCCTGATTGGTTTTACGTTGGGTAACCTGGATCACGACCTGCGTACCTTCTTCAGCAAAGCGACGCCGGTACTGATTCCGTTCTTCGGTTTCGCACTGGGGAACACCATTAACCTGAGCGTTATCGTTGATACCGGTCTGCTGGGTATCCTGCTGGGTGTCGCGGTCATCGTGATTACCGGTATCCCGCTGATTATTGCTGACCGTGTGATTGGTGGCGGGAACGGTACGGCGGGCGTGGCGGCTTCTTCTGCAGCCGGTGCTGCAGTAGCAAACCCGGTCATTATTGCCCAGATTAACCCGGCATTTGAACCGGTTGCCGCCTCCGCTACCGCGTTGGTTGCCGCCAGCGTGATTGTCACGGCGATTCTGGTCCCGATTATCACCGCCCTGTACGCCAAACGTTTTAACAAAACACCGGTCGTCACAGAATCGACAACCGCGCCGGCAGACTCGTTACACCACTAAGTCCGCTGCGTACTCACCGTCCCTTCTCAGCCTCTGCGAGGGGACGGTGCAAAAATCTCCTCAACCATCGCATCCACCAGTCGCTTCGCCGAACACAGTCGCGGCATCCCCAGCGCCACATTTTGCCAACGCTGCGTCACCGACCCGCTCACCGGATGCTGCTCCATATCACACCAGTCGCCCAACCAACTCAGCATATCGTTATGCTCGCGTGATCCCCCTGCGGTAGGTGAACTGAGCCATTGATGATAATAATGACGCGTGGTGGGTGCGGCATTCACACTGTGCGCCAGCGACTGGGTCGCCATAGTGCGTAGATTATCTTTGAGCATCGCCACCACATCGGCATTGCCCAGCCGACAAGCATCACCAAACGCGCCCCAGCGCAGCTCTTCCAGCGCGACAAAACAACGCCCCGGCAGTGACCAGCCGTCATACGCCCCCGCCCGCCAACGGGTAAAAATTTGTTCGCTGTGCTCACCTGCCTGAACGGTCAGCCCACGCTGCGTCAGCGCCTTTTCTTTATAAGCACTGCGTTGGCTAAACCAGCTGGAGAGCGTATTGATCTGCTGCATAATGCCGGGCGTGGATTGCCCGCGCGGACGTTCCGTCTCTTGCAGGAACGCTAATCCTTCGGTAATACGCACCAGCGCCAGATGACCGGGGTCAATCATGCTCGCCAGTTTTTCCACCAGCTTCAGGCGCATCATCAGATTCTCGCTGGAGACGCCCGCCAGAACCCACGCCCGCAGCTGTGTCTGGGATAACACTTCCTGCGTCAGGCGCGCGCGCAGACGCTGCTGCTGTTGCAGAAAACCGCCGGAACGTTTGGTTTCATCTCCCTGAACCAGATCGACCATAAACTTTGGGTAGACGCACTCCAGCGCCCGCCCGGGGCCTTCCAGTAACACGTTAGTCATGTATGCTCAGCTGCAAAAAGGGTATGGATATCATCACGTAGCAAACGGGAGTCTTCATAAATCCATGACGCAATCGTAATACGGTGCTGCAGTTGTTCACTCAATGCGCTCACAGCAGATTCATTTTGCTGACGCAGGATCAGACTCTCACGCAGGCTCGCCTGCAATTGCGTCAGACACAGCGAAAAATCGGCAAAAAACGTCGCCATGCCAGCCGTAACAGAAATATCGACCTGCGCCACTAAAGCTTTACGAATTTGTTGGCAAAACAGCGTAACGTACTGCCCAAGGCTGTTGTGCAGTGCGTTGATATCAATCAGGTACCGCGTTTTTGCGGCGACATCATCATTCCATCCCCAGTTCGGCTGATTCAGCCAACGTGAGAACGTATCCCGCACTCCGCCCGCGGAGGATGTGCCTTCATCCAACGGCGTATCCTGCTCAATCGCTTCGTTAAACAACTGGCGGGTATTGAAGTTAAACATCGCCGAATGAAACGCCGGAAAGCGGATCCGGGCACGGAATCCGGCATGGCTTAACTCCTCTTTCACCCGCTGCTCAATGGGTCGTATGGCGTCATTTAACGCCCGCGACAACGTCGACTCAAGTTGCTCAAAGCGCAGGGCTAAATCGCGGCTGATACTCTCCTGTGCCGCCAGCAGGACGACTTCACAGGCGGAACGAATTTTATCTAACACAATTTTCGCTTGCCCTTCATCATGCAGCACCAGCATTTCTCCGGCCATTTCCGCCGCCGCAACGCCCGACCCCATACCGTGTCGTGACATCCTCAGCACGCTTTCTTTTTCAAACAGCCTATCGATACTGCCCAGGATCTCAGCCTGCTGCTGATTGAGAAACGCGGTGGTCGCCTCCAGTGCCAGATCAACTTCGTGTTTAACCTCATCGCTGACCTGCTCCTGACCCACCTGGATCTGCTGCATATCCTCTTCAATATGGTCGATGTTCAGCTGCAACTTGTCACACGCGACCGTTAATCCGTGATAGCGAAACTCAAGGTATTCGTGTGCGCTTTGCGCATAATTCAACAGCTTATGGGACGCGGAGCGGAGCGCATAGAGCGAGGCATTCGCGTAGGCGGCATAAATAACATTCTGAATCGGCTGCTCAAACAGCGAGTCTTGCCACAGTAAATCGGCAGCATGCCGAATATGCTCGGTATCATCCAGATCGGCGGTACGCCAACGCCGACCCAGCGCCGCTTCGGCAAAATCCTGTACCCAACGTTGTTGCTGGTGATCCGGCAGCCGCCCGTGAGTCATCAGTTCATGACGTGCGCGGTTCGCCAGATACCCCCACATGGAAGACACCGGATAAATACGCTCAGGCGTAATACCGCCCTTCATCAACGTGCCAGAAATCAGCGCCCGCACCTGCTCTTCATCATCGCTATTACGGTCTTTTTGATCGAATTTATTGACCAGGGCATACAGCGGTACCGATTTACCCACCGCGGTGATCGCCTGGCGAACTTCCTCATCCGAAATCGACTTCAGTTGGGTATAGTCCATCACCGCCAGTACCGCAGACGCCCGCGCCAGCTGTTCCTTCAGCATCTTTTGTAAGTGCGGCTGTCCGGCTTCATTCGGCCCCGGCGTATCCAGCAGGGTTAACTGCCCCGGATAATTTGCCTGCCCGGCCAAATGCACAAACTCAACCTCAATCACCGGAATATGCTCAATGGCGGCGTACGCAGAAAAAGGAAAATCAACCTCCAGCGCTTTTGACAGACGCACCAGATCGTTCAGGCTCTTGAGGCACTGGAAAATAGGTTCGGCACCTAAATAGGTGCGCTCGAACGCCACACCGTTTTCAATACGCAGCAGCAGCGTATTCATATCTTTATCAATTTCCAGCTCATGGCTAAGAGACCGGCGATCGCACTCGCGCACACGCTGCTGCAAGGTTTTCATTAAGGCATCAATCGGCGCGACATGAGAAAAATACAACACCGGATCTTTCTGGCCTGGCGTATGGCGGATCAGCGTCGGCAGGGCCGTCATCGGACGATTACGATTGGGTAACACTTCCGTCCCCACAATCGCATTAATCGTCGTCGACTTTCCCGCTTTCATCGTGCCGACAATGGCCAGTACCATTTCCAGACGCGTGACCTTCCGTAGCTCATTATTGAGCGTTGCTTGCTGGACATCCATGCCACGCGCAGTGAAATGCAGGGGCTGTACGTGCCCGCTATGCTCACCTTTTTTCAACGCGACATCATCCAACGACGTCGTCGGCAATTTTTTCAACTGCCTGAGATGGTCAAGAGAGAGCATCAGCAAGCGTTCAGCTTCCTGACTTAATTCATATATTGTCTGTGTGTACATGGAAAATTTTTCCTTAACGCAAATAATCTTACTTTTATTCAGCCAAATCTTTTTATTTATGAATTTTCGGCTTTTATCATTACGTGTGGAAATAATTAAAATCAAAATAACTAATTGATATTATTAAATTAAATTTGTTTTATAACCGCTGGCCCGATGCCTCTCCCTTACTGTAATAAGTAAGAAAGATAAACAGAGTAGTTCAGTTTTGAAAAATGCCAGTTTAATTCCCCTACCTAAATTAAGGGGGATGCGATATCCACTTACAATAACTAAGCCATTCTGAGAGCCATGTTATCAATGAATATCAGGTGGTTCGCCTCACCTTAACTTAAATAACAAAGCGGAGCAATTTCCCTTAAAAAATATTCCGCCAAACGTGCAAGTAGTGGAAAGTACAGGTATTGAGACCTTTATCTGCGCCGTGCCTCAGCGCTTAATCAGACAGTAGTCCCGACAACCGCAGGGATTTTATGTATAATTGCGGCCTTTTTCGGCAATCTGCCATTTTTTGGGCGCTTTTGCCCCTGCTGACTTTTGAGGAAATCCACATGTCATTACCACACTGCCCACAATGCAACTCCGAATACACCTACGAAGATAACGGCATGTTCATCTGCCCGGAATGCGCTCACGAATGGAACGATGCTGAACCCGCGCATGACGGCGACGAACTGATCGTGAAAGACGCTAACGGTAATCTGCTGGCCGACGGCGACAGCGTAACCGTCGTGAAAGATCTGAAGGTCAAAGGTAGCTCTTCCATGCTGAAGATCGGTACCAAAGTGAAAAACATCCGCCTGGTGGAAGGCGACCACAACATCGATTGCAAGATTGATGGATTCGGACCGATGAAACTGAAATCCGAGTTTGTGAAAAAGAACTAATTTTGTTGGCCGGATAAGGCGTTAGTCGCCATCCGGCTTTTATTGCCCGGTGGCGCTTCGCTTACCAGGCCTACGCTAACTACACTTAACGGGCTTCTTTTACCTGAGGTAAAGATCATGTCGTTAAGTCCCTACATCTCTTTTGCAGGCAACTGCGCTGACGCCATTGCGTACTACCAACAGACGCTGGGCGCAGAACTGCTCTACAAAATCAACTTCGGTGAAATGCCCCAGTCGGCGCAGGACAGTGAAGAGGGTTGCCCTTCTGGAATGAAATTCCCCGATACCGCCATCGCCCACGCCAACCTGCGTGTTGCGGGCAGCGACATCATGATGAGCGACGGCGTCACGACGGGAAAAGCCCATTACTCCGGCTTCACGCTGGTCCTCGACACGCAGGATGTCAACGAAGGGAAGCGCTGGTTTGACAACCTGGCAGCAACAGGTCAAATCGAAATGGACTGGCAGGAAACATTCTGGGCGCACGGTTTCGGTAAAGTCACCGACCAGTACGGTGTGCCGTGGATGATCAACGTCGTCAAACAGCAGCAGCCCCCCACGGAGTAATCCTACGGGAGGCTTGTCCTCCCGTACTGTCATCAAATATCGCTCAACTCTTCATCTTCGAGTAACCATCCCTTAACGAAAATGTCACATTAATCCGCCACGATGGGGCCACTTTTTTAGGGAGGCCGCATCATGCAAACGGTTATTCGCGTCGAGAAACTCTCCAAATCATTCAATCATCATCAGGCGCTGAATGCGGTTGATCTGACTATCCATTCCGGTGAGATGGTGGCTCTGCTTGGGCCATCAGGTTCCGGCAAATCCACCCTTTTACGTCATTTAAGCGGGTTGATTACCGGTGATAAATCGCCAGGTAGCCACGTCGAGCTATTAGGCCGCACGGTACAACGTGAAGGCCGACTGGCGCGTGACATCCGCAAAAGCCGTGCCCATACGGGCTATATCTTCCAACAGTTCAATCTGGTGAACCGTCTCACCGTGCTGGAGAACGTGCTGATTGGCGCCCTCGGCAGCACGCCGTTCTGGCGCACCTGTTTTAGCTGGTTTACGCCACAGCAGAAGCAACGGGCGTTACAGGCGCTGACCCGCGTTGGCATGGCGCACTTTGCCTACCAGCGCGTTTCTACGCTCTCCGGCGGACAGCAGCAGCGCGTCGCCATCGCCCGCGCCCTGATGCAACAGGCAAAAGTGATCCTCGCCGATGAGCCGATTGCCTCGCTGGACCCGGAATCTGCACGCATCGTGATGGACACCCTGCGCGACATTAACCAGACCGACGGCATCACCGTCGTGGTCACGCTGCATCAGGTGGATTACGCCCTGCGCTACTGCGAACGCATTGTTGCGCTGCGCCAGGGACACGTCTTCTACGACGGCAGCAGCCAGCAGTTTGATAACGAACGTTTTGACCATCTCTACCGCAGCATGAACCGCGTCGACCAGAACGCACAGGCTGCCTGACATCCCCACAATGAGGAATGGAAATGAGTTATAAGACAGTTGCCGCGCTGGCCTTCACCAGCATGTTTAGTCTCAGCACCTTCTTAAGCCCGGCATATGCCGAAGAACAGGAAAAAGCGCTGAACTTTGGCATTATTTCGACCGAATCACAGCAAAACCTGAAGCCACAGTGGGAACCGTTCCTGAAGGACATGGAAAAATCGCTGGGCGTAAAAGTGAATGCCTTCTTCGCCCCGGACTACGCCGGGATCATCCAGGGCATGCGCTTTAACAAAGTCGATATCGCCTGGTACGGCAACCTCTCGGCGATGGAAGCGGTGGATCGCGCCAATGGACAGGTCTTCGCCCAGACCGTCGCAGCAGACGGATCGCCGGGTTACTGGAGCGTATTGATCGTCAATAAAGACAGTCCGATCAACAACCTGAACGATCTGATCGCCAAACGTAAGGATCTAACCTTCGGTAACGGCGATCCAAACTCCACCTCGGGCTACCTCGTCCCCGGTTACTACGTCTTCGCGAAAAACAACATTGCTGCCAGCGACTTCAAGCGCACCGTTAACGCCGGGCATGAAACTAACGCCCTGGCCGTCGCCAACAAGCAGGTGGATGTTGCCACCAACAACACCGAAAACCTCGACAAGTTAAAAACCTCTGCACCAGAAAAATTGAAAGCGCTGAAGGTGATCTGGAAATCGCCGCTGATCCCAGGCGATCCGATCGTCTGGCGCAAAAACCTCTCCGAAACCACCAAGGACAAGGTGTACGACTTCTTCATGAGCTATGGCAAAACGCCGGAAGAGAAAGCCACGTTGGAACGCCTGGGCTGGGCGCCGTTCCGTGCCTCCAGCGATCTGCAACTGGTACCGATTCGCCAGCTGGCGCTGTTTAAAGAGATGCAGGGCGTGAAGGACAACAAGGGCCTGAACGCGGAAGAGAAAACCAGCAAAACCTCGGTGATTAAAGCACAACTGGATGATCTCGACCGCCTGACCGCCGCGCTGAGTGCCATGACCAGCGTAAATAAAGCGGTGCAGTGATTTGTAGGCCTGATAAGTGCAGCGCCATCAGGCAAGCGCGTAAATGCCGGATGGCGGTGCAAACACCTTATCCGGCCTACAACGCAAACACCTGTTCCAACGGAGCCAAATATGCAAACCATCACCGTCGCCCCGCCCAAGCGTAGCTGGTTCTCGCTGCTGAGCTGGGCCATTCTTCTCGCCGTGCTGGTCGTCTCGTGGAAAGGGGCCGAAATGGCTCCACTCACGCTGATCGAGGATTCCGGCAATATGGCGACCTTCGCCGCTGACTTCTTCCCGCCGGACTTCAGCCAGTGGCAGGACTATCTCAGCGAAATGGCCATCACCCTGCAAATCGCCGTCTGGGGGACCGCCCTCGCCGTGGTGCTGTCGATTCCTTTCGGCCTGATGTGCGCCGACAACCTGGTGCCGTGGTGGATTTACCAGCCGATGCGTCGCCTGATGGACGCCTGCCGCGCCATCAACGAAATGGTCTTCGCCATGCTGTTTGTGGTTGCGGTCGGTCTCGGGCCGTTCGCCGGGGTGATGGCGCTGTTTATCCACACCACCGGGGTGCTCTCCAAACTGCTTTCCGAGGCGGTAGAAGCCATTGAGCCGGGTCCGGTCGAAGGCATTCGCGCCACGGGTGCTAACAAAATTGAAGAGATCCTCTACGGCGTTCTACCGCAGGTCATGCCGCTGCTCATCTCCTACTCGCTGTACCGCTTTGAGTCCAACGTCCGCTCCGCCACGGTGGTCGGCATGGTTGGCGCAGGCGGCATCGGCGTGACGTTATGGGAGGCGATTCGCGGCTTTCAGTTCCAGCAAACCTGCGCCCTGATGGTGTTAATCATCGTCACCGTCAGCCTGCTGGATTTCCTCTCTCAGCGTTTGCGTAAGCACTTCATCTAATCAGCGAGGCATTGATTGCTATGCACTTGTCTACACATCCGACCAGTTATCCGACGCGTTATCAGGAAATTGCCGCCAGACTTGAGCAGGAGCTTCGTCAACATTATCGCTGCGGTGACTACCTTCCGGCCGAGCATCAGCTTGCCGCCCGCTACGCGGTCAACCGCCACACGTTGCGCCGCGCCATTGACCAGTTGGTCGAACGCGGCTGGGTGCAGCGTCGTCAGGGCGTCGGCGTGCTGGTGCTGATGCGCCCGTTCGATTACCCACTGAATGCCCAGGCGCGCTTCAGTCAGAACCTGCTGGACCAGGGCAGCCATCCCACCAGCGAGAAGTTGCTGGCGGTGCTGCGCCCGGCCTCGAGCCATATTGCCGACGCGCTCAGCGTCACCGAGGGCGACAACGTCATCCATTTGCGCACCCTGCGCCGGGTGAACGGCATCGCGCTCTGTCTTATCGACCACTATTTTTCTGACCTCACCCTCTGGCCGCTGTTGCAGGGCTTTAACCACGGCTCACTGCACGACTACCTGCGCGAGCAGTTGGGTCTGATGTTACTGCGCACGCAAACACGCATCAGCGCCCGCCGCGCGCAGGCCAAAGAGAGCAAGGTACTGGAAATCCCCAACATGGCGCCGCTGCTGTGCGTGCGCACCCTGAACCACCGTGAAGGCGAAGAACACGCGACGGAATACTCCGTCAGCCTGACCCGCGCCGACATGATCGAATTCACCATGGAGCACTGAATGCACCTTGATACCGCCACCCGCCAGCGCTGGATGCGCGCGCTGGCTTACAGCAACGCTGAAGACCTGAATGCGCGCGTCAACGCGCTGAAACTGACACCAGAATATGAACTTATCCGCGCACCTGAAAGCGGGCTGATGCAGATCCAGGCCCGCATAGGCGGCACCGGCAACCGTTTTTTTGCCGGTGATACCACGATAACGCGCGCCGTCGTACGCCTGAAGAGCGGCACGCTGGGTTATAGCTACCTGCTGGGACGCAACAAACCCCACGCCGTGCAGTGCGCCGTGATTGACGCACTGCTGCAGGAACAGACGTATTTCCAGAGCGTAATGGAAACCTTAATTACCCCGCTGGAAGCGGAACGCGATGCGCTAATTAACGCTCGCCGTGCCGAAGTCAACGCCAGCCGGGTCGACTTCTTCACACTGGTACGCGGAGATAACGCATGACACGATCTACGGCACTACAGAGCGCCTTTAATTTACCCGTCCAGGATGCGCAGCAGTGCTTTCGTCGCCTGCTGAAAGCCATGAGCGAACCGGGGGTGATTGTCGCCCTGCATCAGCTGAAACACGGCTGGCAGCCGCTGGGTCTGGCGACCACCAGCGTGCTGCTGACCCTGGTCGACGGTGACACCCCGGTGTGGCTGGCTCCAGCCATGGATAACGACATTGCCCGACAGAACCTGCGTTTTCACACCAATGCCCCACTGGTAGAACAACCGCAGCAGGCGGCCTTTGCCATCGCCGACAATCGCATTAGCAGCGAACAGCTCAACGCCCTCTCTTCCGGTTCCGCCGTAGCACCAGAGACCAGCGCGACCCTGATTGTGCAGATCGCGGGCTTAAGCGGTGGACGCATGCTGCGCCTGACCGGGGCCGGTATCGCCGAAGAACGGATGATCGCCCCACAATTACCGGAATGCCTGATTCATGAACTGACCGAGCGCCCGCATCCGTTCCCGCTGGGGATTGATCTGATCCTCACCTGTGGCGAACGGCTGCTGGCTATTCCGCGAACCACCCACGTGGAGGTGTGCTGATGTACGTTGCCGTCAAAGGGGGCGAGAAGGCAATAGCCAACGCCCACGCGCTGCAGGAGAACCGACGCCGGGGCGATGCGCACATTGCCGAACTGAGCGTGGCGCAAATCGAACAGCAGATGAACCTCGCCGTTGACCGGGTCATGACTGAAGGCGGTATCGCCGACCGTGAACTGGCGGCACTGGCGCTCAAGCAGGCCAGCGGCGACAACATTGAAGCCATCTTTTTGCTACGCGCTTACCGCACGACGCTGGCAAAACTGGCGGTGAGCGAGCCGGTCAACAGCGCAGAGATGCGCCTGGAACGGCGTATTTCCGCCGTCTACAAGGATATTCCCGGCGGGCAGTTGCTGGGTTCAACTTACGACTATACCCACCGCCTGCTTGATTTCACTCTGCTGGCCAACGGCGAGACGCCGCCGCTGCGCGCCGCGGAGAGTGAACAGGATGCCGCCCCGCACGTCTTCTCCCTGCTGGCAAATCAGGGGCTGGCGAAGCACGAAGAGGACGACGGCGCTCAGCCCGATGACATCACCCGCACGCCGCCGGTGTACCCCTGCTCGCGCGCCTCGCGCCTGCAACAGCTAATGCGCGGCGACGAAGGGTATCTGCTGGCGCTGGCTTACTCCACCCAGCGCGGCTACGGGCGCAATCACCCGTTTGCCGCCGAGATCCGCAGCGGCTATGTGGCGCTGGAAATAGTACCGGAAGAGCTGGGATTTGCGGTAAACGTCGGCGAACTGCTGATGACCGAATGCGAAATGGTGAACGGCTTTGTCGCGCCAGAAAATGACTCTCCCCATTTTACCCGCGGCTACGGGCTGGTGTTCGGCATGAGCGAACGCAAAGCGATGGCAATGGCGCTGGTAGACCGCGCCCTACAGGCACCCGACTACGATGAAACGGTCACGGGACCGGCGCAGGACGAAGAGTTCGTGCTGGCGCATGCGGATAACGTCGAGGCGGCGGGTTTTGTTTCCCACCTCAAACTCCCCCACTACGTCGATTTCCAGGCCGAGCTGGAACTGCTCAAACGCCTGCAACAGGAGGCCGTCCGTGACCGCTAATCTTTCCGGCTACAATTTTGCTTATCTCGATGAACAAACAAAACGCATGATCCGCCGGGCACTGCTGAAAGCGGTCGCCAT
Organism: Citrobacter sp. TBCS-14; assembly: GCF_005280805.1. NCBI lineage: Bacteria > Pseudomonadati > Pseudomonadota > Gammaproteobacteria > Enterobacterales > Enterobacteriaceae > Citrobacter > Citrobacter sp. TBCS-14. The sequence continues at coordinate 105,335 of NZ_SZWM01001252.1, read as the reverse complement.
TCCGGGGTATCAGGTGCCGTTCGGCGGGCGTGAAATGCCCATGCCCTACGGCTGGGGCACCGGCGGTATTCAGCTTACCGCCAGCGTGATAGGTGAAGCTGACGTGCTGAAGGTCATCGACCAGGGCGCGGATGACACCACCAACGCGGTGTCCATTCGCAACTTCTTCAGGCACGTAACCGGGGTAAACACCACCGACGCGACCTGCGACGCGACGCTTATTCAGACCCGTCACCGCATCCCGGAAACGCCGCTCACGGAAGATCAGATTATTATTTTCCAAGTGCCGATCCCCGAACCGCTGCGCTTTATCGAGCCACGCGAGACGGAAACCCGCACCATGCACGCGCTGGAAGAGTACGGCGTGATGCAGGTGAAGCTGTATGAGGATATCGCCCGCTTCGGCCATATCGCCACCACCTACGCCTATCCGGTCAAGGTCAACGGGCGCTACGTGATGGATCCGTCACCCATCCCAAAATTCGACAACCCGAAAATGGACAGGATGCCCGCGCTGCAGCTGTTCGGGGCCGGGCGTGAAAAACGCATCTACGCCGTACCGCCGTATACCCGAGTCGAGAGCCTCGATTTCGACGATCACCCGTTTACCGTGCAGAGCTGGGATGAACCCTGCGCCATCTGCGGTTCCACCCACAGCTATCTCGACGAAGTGGTGCTCGACGACAGCGGCAAACGGATGTTTGTCTGCTCCGACACCGACTACTGCCGCCAACAGAGCGAGGCCCTTAGCCAATGATGCAACCGCTGCTTTCCGTCAATAACCTGACCCATCTCTACGCGCCGGGCAAAGGCTTCAGCGATGTCTCTTTTGACCTGTGGCCTGGCGAAGTGCTGGGCATTGTGGGCGAGTCCGGTTCCGGCAAAACAACCCTGCTGAAGTCGATTTCCTCGCGCCTGACGCCGCAGTCTGGCGAAATTGTGTATCAGAACCGTTCGCTGTACGGCATGAGCGAAGCCGACCGTCGCCGCCTGCTGCGCACCGAATGGGGCGTAGTACATCAGCACCCGATGGACGGCCTGCGCCGTCTGGTTTCGGCGGGCGGTAATATCGGCGAACGCCTGATGGCCACCGGCGCACGCCACTATGGCGACATCCGCGCTACCGCGCAGCGCTGGCTGACCGACGTCGAAATTCCCGCCTCGCGCATCGACGATCTGCCCACCACCTTCTCCGGCGGCATGCAGCAACGTTTACAGATTGCCCGCAACCTCGTCACCCATCCCAGGCTGGTATTTATGGATGAACCCACCGGTGGGCTGGACGTCTCGGTACAGGCCAAACTGCTGGACCTGCTGCGCGGCCTGGTGGTGGAACTGGATCTGGCCGTGGTGATTGTCACCCATGATTTGGGCGTGGCGCGCCTGCTGGCAGACCGTTTACTGGTGATGAAACAGGGTCAGGTGGTGGAAAGTGGATTAACCGACCGCGTGCTCGACGATCCGCATCATCCGTACACCCAACTGCTGGTGTCGTCGGTGTTGCAGAACTGATTTTTTGTTGTGCCGGATGGCGGCTTACGCCTTATCCGGCCTACAGGTGCGTTTTTTGTAGGCCGGATAAGCGCAGCGCCATCCGGCAATAAGAACCATGAGGCTCAAATGATCCGCGTAGAAAATGTCAGTAAAACCTTTGTACTGCACCAGCAAAACGGCGTACGCCTGCCGGTGTTGCACAACGCCACTCTGGACGTAAAAAGCGGTGAGTGCGTGGTGCTGCACGGTCACTCGGGCAGTGGGAAATCAACGCTGCTGCGTTCGCTGTACGCCAACTATCTGCCGGACACCGGCCATATTCATATTCAGCACGGCGACGAGTGGGTGGATCTGGTGCAGGCTCCGGCGCGGAAAGTGCTGGAAGTGCGCCGTTCCACCATCGGCTGGGTCAGCCAGTTCCTGCGCGTGATCCCCAGGGTCTCGGCGCTGGACGTGGTGATGCAACCGCTGCTGGATCTGGGCGTCTCCCGCGACGTGTGTGCGGCCAAAGCGGCGCGCCTGCTGGAACGTCTGAACGTCCCGGAAACGCTGTGGCATCTCGCCCCATCGACCTTTTCCGGCGGTGAGCAGCAGCGCGTCAACATTGCGCGCGGGTTTATCGTCGATTACCCAATTTTACTGCTCGATGAGCCCACCGCGTCGCTGGATGCCAAAAACAGCGCCGCCGTAGTGGCACTGATAGAAGAAGCCAAAGCGCGCGGCGCGGCAATTGTCGGTATTTTTCACGATCAAACCGTTCGCGACCGCGTGGCGGACCGTTTGCACCTGATGGGAACCACAGCATGATTATCAATAACGTAAAGCTGGTGCTGGAAGACGAAGTGGTACAGGGATCGCTGGAAATGGAGGGCGGCGTGATTCGCGCCTTTACCGAAAGCCAGAGCCGTCTGCCCGAGGCGCTGGACGGTGAAGGTGGCTGGCTGCTGCCGGGGCTTATCGAACTGCACACCGATAATCTCGACAAATTCTTCACCCCGCGCCCGAAGGTGGATTGGCCCGCGCATTCGGCGATGAGCAGCCATGACGCGCTGATGGTCGCCAGCGGCATCACCACCGTGCTGGATGCAGTAGCGATTGGCGATGTTCGCGACGGCGGCGATCGCCTGGAAAATCTGGAAAAGATGATCAATGCGGTGGAAGAAACGCAGAAGCGCGGGGTCAACCGCGCCGAGCATCGTCTGCATCTGCGTTGCGAACTGCCGCATCACACCACCCTGCCGCTATTTGAAAAACTGGTCGGGCGCGAACCAGTGACGCTGGTTTCACTGATGGATCACTCGCCAGGCCAGCGCCAGTTCGCCAACCGCGAAAAATACCGGGAATATTATCAGGGCAAGTATTCACTTACCGATGAGCAGATGGCCCGCTACGAAGAAGAACAGTTGGCCCTCGCCGCACGCTGGTCGCAGCCCAACCGGACCGCCATCGCGCAGATGTGTCGCGAACGCCATATTGCGCTGGCAAGCCACGACGACGCTACCCATGACCATGTTCTCGAATCACATCAACTTGGCAGCGTGATCGCCGAGTTTCCCACCACCTTTGCAGCCGCAGAGGCTTCACGCCAGCACGGCATGAATGTGCTGATGGGCGCACCCAATATCGTGCGCGGCGGCTCGCACTCCGGCAACGTCGCGGCGCATAAGCTGGCTGAACTGGGGCTGTTGGATATTCTCTCCTCTGATTACTACCCCGCCAGCCTGCTCGACGCAGCGTTTCGTGTAGCGGACGACGATGCCAACCGCTTCACGCTGGCGCAGGCGATTCATCTGGTGACCCGTAATCCGGCGCGGGCGCTGAATCTCGACGATCGCGGTGTTATCGCTGAAGGTAAACGCGCGGATCTGGTGCTGGCGCACCGCAAAGGCGATCACGTGCATATCGACCACGTCTGGCGGCAGGGAAAAAGGGTGTTCTGACTATGGGAAAACTGATCTGGCTGATGGGGCCGTCCGGCTCCGGTAAGGACAGCCTGCTGGCCGAACTCCGCCAGCAGGAACAGGCGCAACTGCTGGTGGCGCATCGTTACATTACCCGGGCCGCCAACGCCGGGAATGAAAACCATATTGCGCTGAGCGAACAGGAGTTTTTTACCCGCGCCGGACAGAACCTGCTGGCGCTGAGCTGGCATGCCAACGGCTTGTACTACGGCGTCGGCGTGGAGATTGACCTCTGGCTACACGCCGGGTTTGATGTGGTGGTAAACGGCTCCCGCGCCCATCTGCCACAGGCAAAATCACGCTACGGCGCGGCGCTGCTGCCGGTCTGTTTGCAGGTATCACAAGACGTGTTGCGCCAGCGCTTACTGGCGCGCGGGCGAGAAAATGAAACGGAGATTGCCGCCCGTCTTGAACGTGCAGCCCGCTATGCGCCAGAGGACTGCCATACGCTAAACAATGACGGTAGTCTGCTACAGTCAGTGAATACATTGCTCACACTGATGGGACGTAAGCATTCTTATGCCTGAGAGCGCACGGACCCGTAGGCCGGATAAGACGCCTGCGTCGCCATCCGGCTATACATGACCTGGGGAGCAACAATGAGCTTAACGATCACTTTAAGCGGCACCGGCGGCGCGCAACTGGTGCCGGTTTTTGGCTGCGACTGCCCCGCCTGCCAGCGGGCGCGTATTCAATCGCAATATCGCCGCCGACCCTGCAGCGGCGTGGTCAAATTCAACCATGCCGTGACGCTGCTCGACGCGGGGATCCCGCATCTGATGGACGACTGGCCCGCCGGCAGCTTCCGCCAGTTTCTGCTCACCCACTACCATATGGATCATGTGCAGGGACTGTTTCCGCTGCGCTGGGGCGTGGGGAAAACGATCCCGGTATATGGGCCGCCGGATGAACAGGGCTGCGACGATCTGTTTAAGCATCCCGGCATTCTCGACTTTAACCACACCGTCGAACCGTTTGTGGTGTTTAATTTGCAGGGGTTGCAGGTGACACCGCTGCCGCTCAACCACTCAAAGCTGACGTTTGGCTATCTGCTGGAAACCGCGTACAGCCGCGTGGCGTGGCTCTCTGATACCGCCGGGCTGCCCGACAAAACGCTGACGTTTCTGGGCAACAATCAGCCGCAGGCGATGATCATCGACTGTAGCCATGCCCCGCGCACGCAACCGCCGCGCAACCACTGCGATGTAAATACCGTGATTGCGCTCAATGACGTTATCCGCTGCCCACGGGTGATTCTGACCCACATCAGCCATCAGTTCGACGAGTGGCTAATGCATAATCCGCTACCGACAGGCATCGAAGCCGGGTATGACGGCATGGAGATTGTGCTGGATTAAGCGGAGACACTTCATAATAAGACTTGTTAACAGGTCTTTCCCATCCTACATTAAGACCAGTTAAATGGTCTTAAGGAGCGATTATGCCACATATCATTTTAAGCGACACCACCGCCAGCGTGAGTGAGCTAAAAAAGAACCCGATGGCGACTGTTAGCGCAGGGGATGGGTTTCCGGTCGCAATCCTGAACCGTAACCAGCCCGCCTTTTATTGTGTTCCCGCTGAGCTTTACGAAAAAATGCTTGATGCGCTGGACGATCAGCAACTGGTTAAATTAGTCCATGAACGGAGCCAACAGCCACTGGTGGATGTTGATCTGGACAGCTATTTATGAGTTATACGGTAAAATTCAGGGAAGATGCGCTGAAAGAATGGCAAAAACTGGATAAAACCATTCAGCAGCAGCTTGCCAAAGAACTTAAGAAATGCGGTGAAAATCCGCATGTCCCCTCCGCGAAGCTCAGGGGAATAAAAGATTGCTATAAAATCCAACTACGCACTTCAAGGTTCCGTCTTGTTTATCAAGTTATTGACGACACCCTGGTCATCGCTGTCGTTGCCGTCGGTAAACGCGAGCGTAGTGAAGTTTATAATCTTGCCAGCGAAAGGCTACGTTAACGATCGTAATCGTCTTCCATTCTACGTTCTTCATCTTCCAGCTGACGCCGTTCCTGATCGAGCCGACGCTGGCGGTCATCCAACTGCCGACGGCGGTCTTCAAACTGGCGGCGACGATCGTCATATTGCCTGCGGCGATCGTCGCTTACCTGGCGTTGCCAGCTTTCGTCGCGCGAGTCATCGTAATCCCGATTATTATCAGGCTTATAGGCGTCGCTGACGGCGCGTTGAATATTGCCGATGGCGTCATCAATAATATCCGCCTGCGCCGACACGGTGGTCAGCATCAGCAAACTGAAAAAAAAGATCGTCGGGGAGCGTGTCATAAACCAGCCTCAAAAAGAAACTCGCCCCACGGTAATCAAAGCGCTTGCTCACGAGTAGCGGAGGAATCTCAATTGCGCGGATGACGCAGCGCCTGCGCCAATTCCCCGCGGGTAAACGGTTTTCGCAGTAGCGCCACCTCCGGCAGGGCCGGGTTGTGTGCCGGACGCAAATCCTGACCGCTGATCAGAAGGATACTCAACTGCGGGTAATGCTTTAGCGCATGGTTAACCACATCCACGCCGCTTAATCCACCGGGCAGCATGAGGTCGCTGATCAGAATGTCGATCTCTGAAGATGCGGCAAGCAAGTGCATCGCCTGCTCGCCGTTGGCGGCCTCCAGCGTCAGATAACCCAGCAGGTGGAGCTGCTCACACAACGTCTGGCGCACATCGGCCTCATCTTCGAGCACCAACACCAGTTTCTCACCGCTGTTCGCCGCATGTTCCACCACAGGGATGTCCTGAGGCTGCACCGGCACAATGGCGCGCGGAAGCTGTAACCGGACCGTGGTCCCTTGCCCCGGCGCGCTCTCAATTTCCACCCGACCACCAGACTGACGCACAAAACCGTACACCATCGACAGGCCCAGCCCGCTGCCGCTGCCGGTCTGTTTGGTGGTGAAGAACGGTTCAAAGACCTGCGCTTTGATCTCCTGCGACATCCCACAGCCCTGGTCGGCCACCTCCAGCATCACCATGTCCTGCTTGCGTCCGTCGCTGCGCGTGACCCGCTGATTCCAGCTGCGAATTTTAATCGTACCCGCCTGCCCGTCCATCGCATCACGGGCGTTCATCACCAGATTAATAATGGCGTTTTCCAGCTGGCTGACGTCGATCCACGCCGGCCAGGCGGGTGACTGCGCTTCAATCTCCAGCGTCAGCGTCGCCGGTAGCGAATGGCGCATCAGCTCCCCCAGGTTCTCCAGCAACGTTTTCAACTCCACCGCATGTGGGTGCAGCGATTGCTTGCGCGAAAAAGCCAGCAGTCGCTGAGTCAGTAGCGCCCCGCGCTCGGCGGCTTTTAGCGCCCGGTTGATACGCGGCGCATCGGGCGAGTCCGGACTGACCAAATCCAGGCTGCCAATAATCACTGCCAGCAGGTTATTGAAATCATGCGCTAATCCACCCGTTAACTGCCCCACCGCCTTCAGCTTTTGGCTGTGCAGTAACGCTTCTTCCAGCCCCTGACGCTCGGTGCGGTCGATTTCCATCTGCGTTGTTTTTTCTTTCAGCAGCCGAGTGGTGTGTTCAAGCGACGCCGTATTGCGGGCAAACACGCTAAAGGCGCGCGCCAGCTCTCCCAGCTCATCGCGCCGCTGTAGGGCCGGCACGCTGACGTCCGATTCGCCATGCGCCAGCCGGGTCATCGCCCGCGAGATAGCCGTCAGGTTCGAGCCTAAGTTACGGTAGATATACCAGCCGGCAAAGCCGGTGATCACCACCGCCAGCAGCGCAAAAATCATGATAAACAGCACGCCGGACTGCAGTTCCTGATGGCTTTGCGCCACCCGCTGCTCGGAGATACTCGCCACCTGTGAGACATACTGGTTGATATCGCTGTTGAGGATCGCCACCAGCGCTTTGATATGGAACATATACCAGCTGATCGCCAGGTCACTCTGCTCCAGCGCGGACGAAAGCGGCTCCAGCTTATGCAGTTCGAGGTTGAAGTCGCTAAGAATACGACTCACCAACTGGCTGGGGTTTTGCAGAACAAGCGCGGGCATCACGCCGCCCAACTGTTTAATTACCGAACGCGGCGTCGGCGTTTCAATAGCGGCAACGATCAGGCGGTCCATCTGCCTCAGCAGCGCGTCATCCTGCGCGCCGGTGAGTTTTTGCAGATGGCGTAAATAACTTTGATTCTGGTACAACGAACTGAGCAGAGCATTACGTTCCAGATGCCGCAACTGCCCGCGCTGCAGCATGCCTTCCACACTGCTTTGCAGTTCGTTACTGCGCTGGATAATGCGCTCGACCAGCCCCGGTTCCTGCTGCGCCAGCGGGGCGCTGGCCAGCTGTTCCAGCGAATGCTTGAGCGCGCGCTGGGTCTCCTGTAGCCGTTCCGCTTCACCTTTGTATTCCAGCGCCCCCACGACCTGTGAGAGCCGCACCGCCGCCGTCGCGACGTTCGCCGTGTCGCGCGCCAGATTCATGCTGCCGGTCATGTCATCAACGGTTTGCTGTTGCACCTGTTCCTGGATCTGGCTGGCGTGCTGAAACCCCAGCACCGCCACCCCGCTGACCATCAGCGTGACCGCCACCACCAGCAGATTGAAGAACAGCAATCGCCCGCGCGCACTGGCGAAAAAGTGACGTCCGGGTTGCGGCATATCACGCTCCATGAAGAAAAATCGCAATATGACAAATATGAACGGCTTCTGACATTTTGCATTTACATTCCTGTGATGGACTGCTGATATCGGCCACCCCGCAGGAGATCCGTTATGAGCAAGACACCGGTTCTGGAGATGCGCAACATTGCCAAAGCATTCGGCAAATTTTACGCGCTGAAAGGGGTCGATTTAACGGTGTGGTCCGGCGAAATCCACGCCCTGATGGGTGAAAACGGCGCCGGGAAAAGTACCCTGATGAAGATCCTCGCCGGGGCCTATACCGCCACCAGCGGTGAGATCTTAATTGACGGTCAGCCCTTTCATATTCGCGGACCCAAGGATGCGCTGAGCGCTGGCATCACGCTGATTTATCAGGAGATGCAGCTCGCGCCAAATCTGACGGTAGCGGAAAATATCTTTCTTGGCAGCGAACTGTCGCGCGGTGGTCTGGTACAGCGCAAAGAGATGGTGATGCAGGCGCAAAAGGTCATCGACCGGCTCGGGGCGCAGTTTAAGGCCAGCGATCGGGTCATGACGCTGACCATCGCCGAGCAGCAGCAGGTCGAAATCGCCCGCGCCCTGCACCGTAACAGCCGCATCCTGGTCATGGATGAACCCACCGCCGCCCTCTCTTCACGTGAAACCCACCGCCTGTTTGAGCTGATCATGCGCCTGCGTGATGAGGGGATGGCGATTATCTACATCAGCCACCGCATGGCGGAAGTGTATGAACTTTCGGATCGCGTCAGCGTGTTGCGCGACGGGCAGTACGTCGGCAGCCTGACCCGCGACAAGCTTAACGCCTCTGAACTGGTGCGTATGATGGTCGGCCGCCCGTTAAGCGATCTGTTCAACAAAGAACGCGATATCCCTTTAGGCAAGGCGCGCCTGAACGTGCATCACCTGACCGATGGCAACAAAGTCCAGCCGTGCAGTTTACTGGTGCGTTCCGGGGAGATTGTCGGCCTGGCCGGGCTGGTCGGCGCCGGTCGCTCCGAGCTGGCGCAGCTGATATTTGGCGTGCGCAAAGCCATCAGCGGCATGATTGAAGTCGACGGCGAGCCGGTGGTGATCCACTCCCCGCGTGAGGCCATCGATCACGGTATCGGCTTTCTGACCGAGAACCGCAAAGAACAGGGGCTGTTTTTAGAGCTGGCGGCGGCTGAAAACATCACCATGGCCACGCTGGAGCGTGACGCCAACTGGGGCATGCTGAACCGCAAAAAAGCGCAGACCATCTCCGATGACGCCATTCAGTTGCTCAACATCCGCGTACCCCACGCGCAGGTCCGCGCGGGCGGACTGTCCGGCGGCAATCAGCAAAAATTACTTATCTCTCGCTGGGTCGCGATTGGCCCACGCATTTTGATCCTCGACGAACCCACGCGCGGCGTGGACGTCGGCGCCAAAAGCGAGATCTACCGGATCATGAACGAGATGGCGCGCAAAGGTGTGGCGATCTTAATGATCTCCAGCGAACTGCCGGAAGTAGTCGGCATGAGTGACCGGGTGTACGTGATGCGCGAAGGCAGTATTGCCGGTGAGCTGAACGGACAAAGCATTACTCAGGAAAATATTATGACGCTGGCAACCGGCGTGAACGACTCCCATCATCAGGCGGTGTCCCATGAATAATCCAACCCCTTCCCAGCCGGTGGCCAAATCCGCCTCGGCGAAAAAAATGTTGATGGGCGATCTGATGCAAACGGTCGGTATCTTGCCCATTTTAATCCTGATTGTGGCGGTATTTGGCTTTATCGCACCCAACTTTTTTACCGAAAGTAACCTGCTCAACATCACCCGTCAGGCGTCGATCAACATCGTGCTGGCAGCGGGGATGACCTTCATCATTCTCACCGGTGGGATCGACCTTTCCGTCGGTTCCATTCTCGGCACCACCGCGGTGGCGGCGATGGTCGTGTCGCTGATCCCGGAGCTGGCAATGTTGTCGATTCCGGCGGCATTGATGCTTGGCCTGGCACTGGGGCTGTTTAACGGCGCACTGGTCGCCTTTGCCGGACTGCCACCGTTTATCGTCACCCTTGGCACCTATACCGCGCTGCGCGGCGCGGCTTACCTGCTGGCGGACGGCACCACGGTTATCAACTCCAATATCAGCTTCGAGTGGATCGGTAACAACTACCTCGGGCCGATCCCGTGGCTGGTGGTGATTGCGTTGGCGGTCATTGCGGTGTGCTGGTTCATTCTGCGTCGCACCACGTTGGGCGTTCATATTTACGCGGTGGGCGGCAACATGCAGGCCGCACGGTTAACCGGTATCAAAGTGTGGCTGGTGCTGCTGTTCGTCTACGGCATGAGCGGGCTGCTTTCCGGCCTCGGCGGGGTGATGAGCGCCTCGCGACTGTACAGCGCCAACGGCAACTTGGGCATGGGCTATGAGCTGGACGCCATCGCCGCGGTGATCCTCGGCGGCACCAGTTTTGTCGGCGGGATCGGCACCATCACCGGCACGCTGGTGGGGGCGTTGATTATCGCTACGCTCAATAACGGCATGACGCTAATGGGCGTGTCTTATTTCTGGCAACTGGTGATCAAAGGGGCGGTGATCATCATAGCGGTGCTAATCGACAAATACCGTACCCGACACCATCAAAGTGCATAGACAAGCTTACTGGCCTACATATTCGTAGGCCTGATAAGCGCAGCGCCATCAGGCGTATAACAACAATACCCTACGTGAGGAAACGAGTATGCGTTTGAAGCCATTAGTTACCGCGCTCTGTGCTGGCGCACTGCTTGCCGCGACGCCGTATGTGCAGGCAAAAGAACTGAAATCCATCGGCGTAACGGTCGGCGATCTTGCTAACCCGTTCTTCGTGCAGATAACCAAAGGTGCAGAGCTGGAAGCGCGCAAGCTGGCGGGGGATAATGTCAAAGTGACGCTGGTGTCCAGCGGCTACGATCTCGGTCAACAGGTGTCGCAGATAGACAACTTTATTGCCGCTAAAGTCGACATGATCATTCTTAACGCGGCAGATTCCAAAGGCATCGGCCCGGCGGTAAAACGGGCGAAAGACGCGGGGATTGTGGTCGTCGCCGTTGACGTGGCAGCGGAAGGCGCTGACGCCACCATCACCTCCGACAACACCCAGGCCGGCGAAATGGCCTGTAAATACATCACCGACCGCCTGAAAGGGAAAGGCAACGTCGTTATCATCAACGGGCCGCCGGTTTCCGCCGTGCAGAACCGCGTAGAAGGCTGCCAGACCGAGTTCAAACGCCACCCGGACATCAAGGTGCTGTCGCATAATCAGAACGCGAAGGGCAGCCGTGAAGGCGGGCTGGAGATCATGACCGCTCTGCTGGCGGCCAATCCGAAGATCGACGGCGTGTTCGCCATTAACGATCCGACAGCGATCGGGGCCGATCTGGCTGCAAAACAGGCGCAGCGTAGTGAATTCTTTATTGTCGGCGTCGACGGATCGCCGGACGGCGAAGAGGCGCTGAAGCGGGAAAACTCATTATTTGTGGCGACCCCGGCACAAGATCCGCAGGTGATGGCAGCCAAAGCGGTCGAAATCGGCTATGACATATTGCAGGGTAAACCCGCGCCGAAAGAACCCGTGCTGATCCCGGTGACGATGATCGATAAGAACAACGTCGGCAGCTATAAGGGTTGGACGGTGAAATAAGTCGCCACAACAACGCCGGATGGCGGCAAAAATGCCTTATCCGGCCTACAAGATCGCTATGAATTTGTAGGCCGGATAAGCGCAGCGCCATCCGGCATTATATTAAGGAGAATTCTGTCCATGAAACGCTCCGCAATAAATGAGATTCTGGGTCACACGCGCCAGTTTTTTTCCTTGCACGACGTGCATCTCCCACCCTTCGCCAGCTTCCCACCCACCCAATGGCGCAAACTCGACGCCGGAGCCTGGAGTGAAGTCTTTGACCTCAAACTCGGCTGGGACGTCACCGCATTCGGCGGTGATAACTTTGCCGTCCTGGGCTTAACGCTGTTTACCCTGCGTAATGGTTCACCAAAAGGCATGCCCTATGAGAAATGCTACGCCGAAAAAATCATGCACGTCCGCGATGGCCAGGTGACACCCATGCATTTTCACTGGCGCAAACGCGAAGACATTATCAATCGCGGCGGCGGTAATTTGATTGTGGAACTGTGGAACGCCGGAGTCAGAGAACAAACGGAAGACAGCGACGTCAGCGTAGTGACTGACGGCTGCCGGCAAACGCACGCAGCGGGCAGCCAGCTGCGCCTGACGCCAGGGGAAAGCATCTGCCTGACGCCCGGTCTGTATCATAGCTTCTGGGCCGAAGAAGGGTTTGGCGACGTGCTGGTTGGCGAAGTTTCTTCGGTTAACGACGACGATCACGATAACCATTTTCTACAACCCATCGCCCGCTATAACGACATTGAAGAAGACGAACCGGCGCTGCTGGTGTTGTGTAACGAATATCGCCTGTTCCGCTAACCAAGGAGCGCATTATGCCGTTGATTTCCCTCGCCGATGGCCTCGCCCATGCTCGCGAGCACCGCTATGCCTTAGGCGCGTTTAACGTTCTGGATTCGCACTTCCTGCGTGCGCTGTTTGCCGCCGCGAAGCAGGAACGATCGCCATTTATTATCAACATTGCCGAAGTGCATTTTAAATATATCTCGCTGGATTCTCTGGTCGAAGCGGTAAAGTTCGAAGCCGCACGCCATGACATTCCGGTGGTGCTTAACCTCGATCACGGCCTGCATTTTGAGTCGGTGGTGCGGGCGCTGCGCTTAGGCTTCAGCTCGGTGATGTTCGATGGTTCTACGCTGGAGTACGAGGAGAATATTCGCCAGACCCGCGAGGTGGTGAAGATGTGCCACGCCGTCGGCGTGTCGGTGGAAGCAGAGCTGGGGGCCGTCGGCGGCGATGAAGGCGGAGCGCTGTACGGCCATGCCGACGAGTCGCTGTTTACCGACCCGATGCTGGCACGGGATTTCGTCGACAGAACCGGCATTGATGCCTTAGCCGTCGCCATTGGCAATGCCCACGGCAAGTACAAAGGCGACCCCAAACTCGACTTCCCGCGGCTGGACGCCATTCGACAGCAGGCGGCGATCCCGCTGGTACTGCACGGCGGCTCCGGCATTAGCGACGACGATTTCCGTCGCGCCATCGAGCTTGGCATCCACAAAATCAACTTCTATACCGGTATGTCACAGGCGGCGCTGACGGCGGTGGAGTCGCGGATGAACAACCGCCAGCCGCTGTACGACGAATTTGCTGAGCTGCTGCTGGGTATCGAAGAGGCCATTACCGATACCGTCTCCGAACAGATGCGCATCTTTGGCAGCGCGGGGCAGGCCTGATGGAACGCAGAGGCATTATCGCCGCAGGCAACATGCTGGTCGATCATGTGCATCAAATTGTGCAGTGGCCGGAATGCGGTTGGCTGGCAGAGATCACCCACAGCGAACGCGCTACCGGCGGTGCACCTCTGAACGTGCTGCTGACGCTGGCGAAAATGCACACCGGGCTACCGCTGCAGGCGGTGGGATTGATCGGTCAGGACAGCGATGGCGACTACATTATGGCGATGCTCGAGCAGTATCACGTGAATCGCCAGCACGTGCAGCGCACCACGTCCGCCCCCACCTCGATGTCGCAGGTGATGACCGACCCGAGCGGCCAGCGCACTTTTTTTCATTCTCCCGGCGCAAACCGGCTGCTGGATCTTCCCGCCTTTGAGCAGCTTGATAGCACGATGAAAATTTTCCATCTCGGCTATCTGCTGCTGCTCGACAGCCTGGACAAGCCGGATGATACCTTTGGCACGCGCAGCGCTCGGCTACTGGCGCAAATGCGCGATAACGGGTTTGAAACATCGCTGGACCTGGTGTCGCGCAAGGGCGATCCGCGCTATCAGCCGCTGGTAATGCCAGCGCTCCGTCATCTCGATTATCTGGTGATCAACGAGCTGGAGGCCGGGGAATTCAGCGGGCTGGCGATCCGCCAGCCTAACGGTGAGCTGCATATCCCGCACATCGCCAGCGCTGCACGTGAGCTGCTGGACGCGGGCGTGCGCCAGCGGGTGGTGATCCACTGCCCGGAAGGCGCCTGGGGCGAAACGCCGGATCGAGACGGCACATGGATCCCTTCGCAGCATCTGGCGCAGGAAGAGATCGTCGGCAGCGTCGGTGCGGGGGATGCATTTTGCGCCGGATTTTTGTACGGCTGCCATGAGCACTGGTCGCTGGAAGAGAGTATCCGGCTGGCGCACGCCTGCGCGCGGGCCAGTTTGCTGTGCGCCAATGCCATCGACGGCGCGAAAACGCTGGCAGAGTTAAAAGCTGGGATGGCTGATGCCTGATGCGCTGCGCTTATCAGGCCTACGTAGCCATTATCGCTTTTGTAGGCTGGATAAGGCGTTTACGCCGCATCCGGCAACTGCACACGATCACGCCGCTTTTTCGTGATGCTGGACGTCAGCGGCAAACACGTACCCTAACCCGCGCAGGGTTTTAATCAGCATAGGCTGATGCGGGTTGGCTTCTATTTTGCGCCGCAGTCGCATGATTAACACGTCGATGGTGCGATCAAACACCTCGACGCTGTCGCTGCGCGTCAGTTCCAGCAGCTGCTCGCGGCTCAGCACCCGCCGGGCATTTTGTGCCAACGCCAGCAGCAGGCTGTATTCACCCTGCGTCAGGTCGACTTTCAACTGCTGGGGATTACGCAACTGGCAGCCCGCGGTATCCAGATGCCAGCCATTAAAGGAAAGCCCGGTGGTTTGCGCACCCGAGCCTTCAGGCGTGAGCACGCCTACGCGTCTGAGCACCGCCTTCACCCGCGCCACCAGCACCCGCGCATTGAACGGTTTACCGATGTAATCATCAGCGCCCATTTCCAGCCCGACCACCACATCCGACTCACTGCCCATTCCTGTGAGCATCACTACCGGCAGGCCCGGCCTCATCTTTTGCACCTGTTGCAGCACCATCAGGCCGTTGGTGTCGGGCAGCACCATATCCAGTAAAACCAGCGCAATATCCGGCTGAGTCTCAATGCAGCGCAACGCCGCCTGTCCGGTATGACAGGTCGTCACGGCAAAGACGTGTTCGCTCAGCACATCCTCCAGGAGTGCGCAGATTGTTACGTCATCATCCACAACCAGTATCGCCGGCTTCATTGTTTTTCCCCATCTCGCGCCAACTCAAATGAGTGTGAATGATTCTGCACAGAGTGACAGCGATAAGGCACAAGGACGTGCGGGAAACATAGCCCCGGTCACACTGCCGGGCCGTCACACTTATAGGATTCGTCACGTCAAATATGACGACAGCCTGTTTTTCGTCAGGGTTTTGCTCAAATGATGCCCGTATTATCGGCCAATGCCCCTGCTAAAAACATGGCATAAAAGATGCATAACAAAAACGACAAGCGCGTATGCGCGATTTGATTAACTGGAGCGAGACCGATGAAAAAAGTCGTCACGGTTTGCCCATATTGCGCATCAGGTTGCAAAATCAACCTGGTGGTCGATAACGGCAAAATCGTCCGGGCTGAGGCGGCGCAGGGGAAAACCAACCAGGGTACCCTGTGTCTGAAGGGCTATTATGGCTGGGATTTTATCAACGATACCCAGATCCTAACCCCTCGCCTGAAAACCCCAATGATCCGTCGCCAACGTGGCGGCAAACTGGAATCTGTTTCCTGGGATGAAGCGCTGGATTACGTGGCAACTCGCCTGAGCGCCATCAAAGCGAAGTATGGCCCGGATGCTATTCAGACGACCGGTTCATCTCGCGGAACGGGTAATGAAACCAACTATGTAATGCAAAAATTCGCACGCGCCGTTATTGGTACCAATAACGTTGACTGCTGCGCTCGCGTCTGACACGGCCCTTCGGTTGCAGGTCTGCACCAATCGGTCGGTAACGGCGCAATGAGTAATGCGATTAACGAAATTGATAACACCGATTTAGTGTTTATTTTCGGGTACAACCCGGCGGATTCCCACCCTATCGTGGCGAATCACGTGATTAACGCTAAACGTAACGGGGCGAAAATTATCGTCTGCGATCCGCGCAAAATTGAAACCGCGCGCATTGCCGACATGCACATCGCGTTAAGAAACGGCTCGAATATCGCGCTGCTCAACGCTATGGGTCATGTCATCATCGAAGAAAAACTGTACGACCAGGCTTTCGTGGCCTCACGTACGGAAGGCTTCGAAGAGTACAGCAAGATCGTCGAAGGCTATACGCCGGAGTCCGTCGAAGACATTACTGGCGTGAGCGCACAGGAAATTCGTCAGGCTGCACGTATGTATGCATCGGCAAAAAGCGCGGCTATCCTGTGGGGCATGGGCGTGACCCAGTTCTATCAGGGCGTGGAAACCGTGCGTTCACTGACCAGCCTCGCCATGCTGACCGGCAACCTCGGTAAGCCAAGCGTGGGCGTTAACCCGGTTCGTGGCCAGAACAACGTTCAGGGCGCGTGCGACATGGGTGCGCTGCCGGATACCTATCCGGGCTATCAGTACGTTAAATTCCCAGAAAACCGCGAGAAATTTGCTAAAGCCTGGGGCGTAGAAAGCCTGCCTGCCCATACCGGCTATCGCATCAGCGAGCTGCCGCACCGTGCGGCGCATGGCGAAGTGCGCGCGGCGTACATTATGGGTGAAGATCCATTACAGACCGATGCTGAACTGTCCGCAGTGCGCAAAGGTTTTGCGGATCTGGAACTGGTCATCGTGCAGGATATCTTCATGACCAAAACCGCCGCTGCCGCAGACGTTATTTTACCGTCTACGTCATGGGGTGAGCATGAAGGCGTCTACTCTGCGGCTGACCGTGGCTTCCAGCGCTTCTTTAAAGCAGTTGAGCCGAAGTGGGATCTGAAAACGGACTGGCAGATTATCAGTGAAATTGCTACCCGTATGGGCTACCCGATGCACTACAACAACACCCAGGAAATCTGGGATGAGTTGCGCGGCCTGTGCCCGGATTTCTACGGCGCCACCTACGAGAAGATGGGCGAACTGGGCTATATCCAGTGGCCTTGTCGCGACACCTCGGATGCCGATCAGGGCACGT
Source organism: Citrobacter sp. TBCS-14 (assembly GCF_005280805.1). Taxonomy (NCBI): domain Bacteria; kingdom Pseudomonadati; phylum Pseudomonadota; class Gammaproteobacteria; order Enterobacterales; family Enterobacteriaceae; genus Citrobacter; species Citrobacter sp. TBCS-14. The sequence goes on along the minus strand of NZ_SZWM01001252.1, from coordinate 88,180 downwards.
CTTACCTCTTCAAAGAGAAGTTTGACACCCCGAACGGTCTGGCACAGTTCTTTACCTGCGACTGGGTTGCGCCAATCGACAAGCTGACCGACGAGTACCCAATGGTCCTGTCGACGGTGCGCGAAGTCGGCCACTACTCTTGCCGTTCAATGACCGGCAACTGTGCGGCGCTGGCGGCATTAGCGGATGAACCGGGCTACGCCCAGATCAACACCGCCGATGCTGAACGTCTGGGCATTCAGGATGAAGAGCTGGTGTGGGTTAACTCGCGTAAAGGTCGTGTCATCACGCGTGCAGCAGTCAGCGATCGTCCGAACAAAGGCGCGATTTACATGACCTACCAGTGGTGGATTGGGGCCTGTAATGAACTGGTCACCGAGAACCTGAGTCCGATTACCAAAACGCCAGAGTACAAGTACTGTGCCGTCAACGTTGAGCGCATTGCCGATCAGCGTGCTGCCGAGCAGTATGTGATTGATGAGTACACCAAGCTGAAAGCCAGTCTGCGCGAAAGCGCGATGGGCTGATCTGCCGGATGGCGGCATGAATGCCTTATCCGGCCTACGACCTGTTTCCACTGTAGGCCTGATAAGATGCGTTGGCATCGCCATCAGGCATTTTCCTTACAACGGTCTCCATTCGGAGGCCGTTTTTTTATGCAAATAATCTCTCTATACTGTTCGTTCCCTACTCTAAATCTAAAAATAAGATGAAACGACTTTTCGCCTTGATGGTGTTATTGACATGTTTTGCCCATGCCGAAGAACCAGGTAGCCAGTTCCTGAAGGCCGCAGAGGCTGGAGACCGACGCGCACAATATTTTCTCGCCGATACCTGGTTTAGTTCAGGCGATTTGAGTAAAGCCGAATACTGGGCGCAAAAGGCTGCCGACAATGGCGATTCGGACGCCTGGGCTCTGTTGGCACAAATTAAAATTACCAATCCAGTCAGTCTGGATTATCCGCAAGCCAAAACGCTGGCTGAAAAAGCGGCCCAGGCGGGCAGTAAGAGCGGCGAAATTACACTGGCACGTATCCTGGTCAATACCCAGGCGGGGCGTACCGATTACCCCAAAGCCATTACGCTGTTACAAAACGCCTCGGAGAATCTGGAGAGCGACTCAGCCGTTGATGCGCAGATGCTGCTCGGCCTGATTTACGCCAACGGCGTAGGCATTCCCGCAGACGATGACAAAGCCACCTGGTATTTCAAACGCAGCTCGGCCATTTCGCGTACCGGGTATTCCGAGTACTGGGCCGGGATGATGTTCTTAAACGGTGAGCAGGGTTTTATTGAGAAGAATAAACAGAAGGCGCTGCACTGGTTGAATCTGAGCTGTACGGAAGGGTTTGATACCGGCTGCGAAGAGTTTGATAAGTTAACGAACGGGTAGTGAAGGTGGATTGCCTGATAAGCATAGCGCCATCCGGCAATCCAGAGCGGGTTGCCGGATGGCGGCGTTGCCTTATCCGGCCTACACGGCGGTCTTATCAAATTTGCCCAATACTTCGCGCTCATAGGCCAGCGCTTTTTTACGGTCAAATTTGTGTTCCCACTTGGCGATAACCAGTACCGCCAACGCGTTACCCACCACGTTCAGCGCAGTACGCGCCATGTCGAGGATACGGTCAACACCGGCGATAAATGCCAGACCTTCCAGCGGAATACCTACGCTACCCAGCGTAGCCAACAGCACCACAAACGACACGCCCGGCACACCCGCGATCCCTTTCGAGGTCACCATCAGCGTCAGCACCAGTACGATTTCCTGCCACAACGACAGGTCAATACCGTACAGCTGGGCGATAAAAATCGCGGCGATACTCTGGTACAGCGTCGAACCGTCAAGGTTGAACGAATACCCGGTCGGCACCACAAAACTGGTGATGGAGGCCGGTGCGCCATAGGCTTCCATCTTCTCAATAATACGCGGCAGCACGCTCTCAGAGCTGGCGGTAGAGTAGGCCAGAATCAGTTCGTCTTTCAGGATACGAATCAGGATCCAGATGCTCAAACCGCACACGCGCGCCACGATACCGAGCACCACCAGCGCGAAGAACAGGATGGCGAAATGCACCAGCAGCACCAGCTTCGCCAGCGGCCACAGGGAGGCAAAACCGAAGTTCGCCACGGTGACGGCGATCAGCGCAAAGACACCGACCGGCGCATAACGCATCACCATGTGCGTCACTTTAAACATCGTTTCAGAGATGGAACGGAACACGGTCACCAGCGGTTCGCGGTGAGTGGCCGGCAGTGAAGACAGGCCCAGACCAAACAGCACCGAGAAGAAGATAATCGGCAGCATGTCGCCTTTCGCCATCGACGCAACGATGTTGGTCGGCACCAGTGACAAAATCGTACCCATCAGGCCATGCGCGTGGCTCTGCACTTCTGCGGTTGTACTTTGATATTTCGAAATATCCACGGTCGCCAGCTGCGACATATCGACACCGGTACCAGGCTGGAACACATTCGCCAGCGTGATGCCGAGGATAATTGCCACGGTGGTGATCACTTCGAAATAGATAATGGTTTTGGCGCCAATACGGCCCAACTGTTTGGCATCACCGACCCCGGCAATACCGACGATCAACGTGGAGATAACTATCGGCACAACAATCATTTTGATCAGGTGGATAAAGATATCCCCTGCCGGAGACAGCAGGTTAACTACCAGCCATTCGCGGCTGTCACTGTGATAATGCAGGTAACTCCCCAGCAAAATGCCCAGCACCATGGCGATCAAAATCTGCCAGGCCAGGCTGACTTTCAAATTTTTCATAACAACGGACTTCCTCGATGGAGCGCTATTTCACATATAACCTATGGGAATAGTACATACTGAAAGGGTATGAATTGTGTTGCGTTCGTTTATGGAATTTTTTAACGCTTATTATCATTATCATTTGCATGGCATTCAGCGCAACCCTTTAAGAACAGGGCCTTTAGCTGATTTTATGCATAAAAACGCGAGTTTATGCGGGTCATCATGAATAACTTTTTGTTATAAAAGAATATTCATTTGATAAAAAATGAAGAATTATGACTGTGCGTTTTTTTCGCTAATTTGTTCAACTGCTGTTTTTTTGCACAGCAAAAACGACGCAAATCACAAAAAAACAAAAATTATTTTTGTCGATTCTGCAGCAATTTCGCCATATTGATTGAGTCAATCAACTGAGCACGATCCACCCTCGGCGAGTTTAAATCGAGAACTTTTTGCCACTGCAAAATAGCCTGTGCATAGTCGGCCTGCATAAACGCATCAGCAGCCAGCAGCATCAGCGCGGTAACTTCTGTCGGGTCCAGCGCCAGCGATTTCTCAATCATCTCACGGGTTTGCGGCGTCATATGCTGCCCGGACTGATAGTACAGCACCGTCGCCAGTGCCGAATAGATCTCGGCGTTTTCACCGCGCAAACGCAGCGCCTGCTCATAGGCCAGTAGCGCATTATGATACGCGTTTTGCCAAAGATAATACTCACCCAGTTGCGCCCATTGCGTGCTGTCTTGCGGGTTGGCACGTATTTTTGACTGCAGCGAAAGCAGCTGTTTTTCCTGCATATTTTCATCAGAAAACGCATGTAACGGGTCAGCCAGTCGCGCCTGCTCCTGCTGGACCGCCTGCCATTTTGGCGACAACAAATACCCTCCCGTGCAGGCAATCACCATCAGCACAGCTATAGCGGCCAGGCGTTTTACCGGCATCGGACGCAACGGTGCACAACATTCAGGCTGACTCATCGTTCATCCTCTTCTACGCGCTGATGCGTTCTCACCCGCCAGATAATCACGCCCACCAGCAGCAATAACAGGCACGGCAGTGCCCACAACAACAGCGTCTGCTTATTGAGCGGCGGGTTATAGCGGACGAAATCACCGTAACGATCGGTCATCCACGTGGTGATCTCATGTTCACTTTTGCCCTCTGCCACCATGCTATACACCTGATGACGCATACTGACCGCCACCGGCGCATTGGATTCCAGTAAGTTTTGATTCTGGCACTGTGGGCAGCGCAACTGGCTGGCAATAGACAGCGCTTTTTCCTGCTGTTGCGGGTTGTCAAAACGCCAGGTGTCGACAACCTGGGCATGCGTAGCGAAAGTGATGAAAAACAAGACGATCGTTAAGAGTAAAAACTTTCTGCCGGATGGCGCTGCGCTTATCCGGCCTACGGTTTGCGTACCCTGTAGGCCGGATAAGGCGTTTACGCCGCCATCCGGCAACGCTGTGATTAATTTACGCATCGCGCTTTCTCCCCCGCCAGCCGCTGAGCAGCGCGCCGAATACCATCAGCAGCCCTCCGCCCCAAACCCAACGCACACCACTTTGCACGTACAAGCGCATGGCATAGCGCTCCGGTCCGGTTTTTTCGCCGATCACCGCGTACCAGTCGTGCAGCAGGTTCCAACGGATACCCGGCTCCATCATTTGCTGGCGACGCGCGGAATAGAAGCGTCTTTCGGGCTGCAGGCTGCCGATGCGTTTCTCATCCTGCCAGAGCGTAATCAGCGCCTTTTCACTGGTGTAGTTTCCTTTTGCTTCCAGAGAGAGGTGCTCAAAGCGGAAAACATAGCCTGCCAGTTCAACCTGCTGCCCAGGACTCAGATTCAGGCTCACTTCCTGGCGGCTCCCGCTGGAGAACACGATCCCTGCAGCAAAAACCAGCACGCCAGCATGCGCCAGCAGCGCCGGAAGCTGGCTTCGCAGCGGCACCTTCCGGCTTCTGATCGTCGCTATCACGATGACCACCAGCATCAGCAGGCCAAACGGCAGCGTTGCACGGTTGAAGTAAGGCGCGCCAACGGAGAGTCGTCCCCAACCAAACAGGCCGTAAATCATCGGATACAGCGTGCCAATCAACACGATAAGCAGCACCGCGCAAAACAGCAGCAGCGCGACCAGAATCATCATCTCACGCGACCAGCCGCCAAAACGTACCGTGTGACCGACGTCCCGCGCCCGCCAGGCATACAGACCGAGCGATGCCAGGCTTAACACGGTAAACAGCGCAAACAGCGGCGCAGCGCGGACGTTGTCCAGCGCAAAGGCATGAACAGAAACCAGTATGCCGGAACGCACAATCAGCGTGCCCAACAGCGATAAAATCAGCGTGACAATCGCCAGCAGCAGCGACCAGTGCGGGAAACCTCCACGCTGCCGTGAGACATACAGGCTATGCAGTAACGCACTGGCGGAAAGCCAGGGTAATAAGGAAGCGTTTTCTACCGGGTCCCAGAACCACCAGCCGCCCCAGCCCAGTTCACAATAAGCCCACCAGGAACCAAGGATGATCCCAAGCGTCAGGGCGCACCAGCCGGGCAGCGCCCAGCGCCAGCACACCCAGGCAGTCCGCGCGTTAAAGCCGCCGCGCAGCAGCGAAGCCAGCGCCACGCCGGCCGCCACCATCAGCCCACCGTAGCCCAGATACAGCAGCGGTGGATGCAGAATCAGCCCCAGGTGTTGCAGCATCGGGTTCAGGTCGCGCCCTTCAATTGCCGGCGGGAAGATGCGTACGAACGGATCGGACCACACCACCACGAACAGCAGCAATGACGCGGTCATCATTGACAAGACACAGAGGGTTAACGGAAATAGCGCGTCCGGCTCACGCCTGGAGCGCCAGGCGAACAGTGCGCTCCAGGCAGAAAGAAACAGCACCCACAGTAGCAGCGATCCTTCATGACCACCCCACACCGCCGCCAGCTTTAATCCCCACGGCAGCAGGCTATAGCTGTGCTGAGCTACGTAAACAACGGAGAAATCACTGGTCAGGAAACAGAACACCAGAATGGCAAAGGCCAGCAACAGCAGCGCAAACTGCGTCCACACGCCCACGCAGGCCAGACGCATAACGCCCTGCCAGCGCTGACGTACGCCCGTCAGCACGGCAAGCGGGGTCAACACGTTGACCCCGAGACTTAACAACAATGCCAGAAAACCGGCTTCAGGAAGGAGTACGTCCAGAAATCACCTTGCCCTACGCAACCGTCAGTTGCCCTGCATACAGAATGAAAAAGCGCAGCAGCAGCACGCCGGTCAGGCTGGCACCACACACTGCCAGCACACCGTGAAACGTCGGGCTGCGATTCGCCCACGGTTTCAGCAGCATCGGCAGGATCAGCCCCAACCCGGCCACGCCCAGCCAGAACCACCAGGTCCAGAAACCACCGCCCAACGCCGCAACCAGCGCGCGCATTTTGCCGTCATCGCCCAGCGCCAGCCCGATAAAGAACGCCGCCAGCAGGAAGATTTCCAGCCACACTACCGGGGTTTCCATGCGGTGTACAAAATGCGCCTCGGTGGTGTGCGGGTTACCGCGATGGCGCAATGCCATGGCGATCAGCGCCACCGCCGCACCGGACGAGATCCCGGAAAACAGGAACAGCACTGGCAAGATCGGGTTATTCAGGAACGGATAGGATTTCAGCGCCGACAGCAGGAACCCTGTGTAGGCCCCGAGCAGCACCGCCAGCACCAGCATCACTGTTTCCAGCAGACGATGGAACGGCGCGATCAGCGCCAGCAGTTTTGGCACGATCGTCAGACGAGGCACGAAGCGCTGTTGCAGGGCAATAACCTCTTTATCAAAGATTTTTGCCAGCCACAGCACCAGCACCACCATATACAACTGGAATAGCATGACCCCCATCGACATCACCGAGGTGAAGCTGTAGTGGAACATCAGTTTCCAGAAGGTCCATGGACGCGTCAGGTGCAAGACCAGGATCAGCAGGCCGAGAATAATCGCTCCCGGCCCGAGTACCAGCGTGGTACGCAGTAACGTACTGTCTGAACCGCCCGCTTCCGGATGCAGCCGTCGAAGCAATACCGACAGCGTCACCAGTCCGGCGGAAATACCGATCAGGAACAGATAGATGGCGATGGGCCAGTCCCACACCAGTGATTCAAAATGGAATGCAGAAGCGGGTGTCATTGACTCACCTCCCCGTATTTAAAGGGAACGCGGTAGACCTTCGGTTTGGTGCCTAACGCCAGCTTGTAACGGTAGGTATTTTTCTGGTGTAACAGACGAGAGACCTCGCTGTTGGGATCGTCCAGATTACCAAACGTCAGCGCTTTCGTCGGACATGACTCAACGCAAGCAGGCTGCTTGCCCGCTTTCAGGTTGGTTTTACGGCAGAAGTCGCACTTATCTGCCGTTTTGTTGACCGGATGAATAAAGCGCACACGATACGGGCAGGCGGCGATGCAATACTGGCAACCGACGCACAGATCCGGGTTCACATCCACAATGCCGGTGGCAGCATCGCGATACGATGCCCCCGTCGGGCAGACGTCAACACAGGGGGCGTGATCGCAGTGCTGGCACGAATGGCGGAAGAAGCGGTACTTCACATCAGGAAACGTCCCCAGCGGCTCGCTGCGAATAATCGTCAGACGCGATACGCCTTCCGGCACGCTGTTCACTTCCCGACAGGCATCCATGCAGGCGGTACAGCCGATGCATAATGATTCATCATGTATCATGCCGTAACGCACGCCGTTAATGTTTAACGTCTTCGCCACGACGCGTCCCGCCGTCCCGCTAACAGCCACCAGCGCGCCGACGCCGGTGATAAACTGGCGACGAGAGCAACTCATGGATGCTCCTTAAGCAAGGGAATCGACGCCGGATTAAAGTTTGGATTGTTACGCTGATCGCTGTGGCAATCGACGCAAATCTTAATCCGTCCTTTATCGCTTAGCGTCTGCATCGTGTCTTGCTTCGGATGCAGTGAGTGACAGCTGGCACACGCTACTTTCGTCACGTGGACATCGTGCGGCCAGAACGCTTTTTGCAACTGCTCAGGCAGGTGACAGGACATACAGACGCTGTTCTGCTGCTCCACGTTGTACATCGGCTCATTAAAGCGCATCACATCCTTCACCCCTTCGCGGTGATTGGGTGACGGCTGGCCGTGACAGTTGGTGCAGGTAACCGGCAGTTTATTATTTGGGTTGATGACTTCGGCATGTTTACCATGCATGCCTTCGGTGTCCGGCTTGTGACAATCCAGACAGGCGGCATCCGGATTACGCTGTTGGGTGACCGTAAAGCGTTGATCTGAGTCCTGTGGCGTGGGGGTCGCGGCATTCCCGCACAGGCTCCAGAACAGGCCTGACGCCAGCACCCCAGCAGTTAATAACGAACGTAATACGCTCATATTCACTCCGTTGAGTTATCCGCCCCTTGCGAGGCGGAAAGGGGTTATTGGCTTAACAGACCGTTTTTACGCGCCTGGTCTTCCCACTGCGGAATCACCGTTTTGATGAAGTCCTGCTTCTCAGCATTGATTTGCTGCATGTTCAAACCGATCGCCTTCTGGGCTTTCTCTTTCGTCGAGATATCCGGCAGCGGAATTTCATGGGTGATGCCTTTGGTCGCCAGCAGACGGACCAGCTTGGTACGGGCATCGGCCGCTTTATCCATCGCGCTACCCAACATACGCAGACCTTCTTCCGGCGCGTGCATGTGAATCCCGTGCGAGGCGATAGACAGATCCCAGCGCCATTGCGCATGGCGAATATCTTCCAGAATCGGCTTCATTTCAGCTTCCGTTGCGCCCGCATCCCATGCAGCTTTCGCTTCGAAGTGGGCATGTACCAGCTGATCTTCAACCTTGATTTTCAGGTCATGAATCGCTTGTTTACGCTCGGCAACCACTTTTTGCAGGGACGCTTTGTCCTGGGTGTGGCAGTTGGCGCAGGTCTGAGGGAAGTTATCGAACGGGTTACCAATTTTATGGTCGGTGTAGATCTTGCCTTCAGCGTTTTGCACTTTCGGCATATGACAGTCGATGCAGGTCACATTGTTCTTGCCGTGAATGCCCGCAGTCCAGGTTTCATATTCCGGGTGCTGCGCTTTCAGCATCGGCGTTTTAGACAGGGAGTTGGTCCAGTCGGAGAACGCAATGGCGTCGTAGTATTTCTCCATGTTCTCAACTTTCATCCCCTCGTCCCACGGGAACTTAACGGCTTTGTTTTTACCGTCGAAGTAGTACTCCACGTGACACTGGCCGCAGACCATGGACTGCTGGTCAAAACGACCGGCTTTATCAAACGGTTTGCCGATGCTTTCCATCGCGCGTTCTGCATAAGGGCGGGACAACGTCAGCTCGGGCTTCCCTTTGGCGAAATCTGCCGAGGCGGTGTTATGGCAATCCGCACAGCCTAAATTGTTAACAATTTCCGGGCCGCCGCGCGCCCATTTACCGTGGAAATAACCGTCTTCGCCGTCTTTCTGGATCAGGCGCGCCACGTCAGGGCTTTTACAGCTCCAGCAGGCCATCGGCAGCGGACCATCTTCTGCAGTTTTTGGCGCGCCGGTACGTAATGTTTCACGGACATCGGTCACCGCGTAAGCATGCCCACGCGGTTTGTTGTAATCACGCGAGAAAGGATATCCCGCCCACAGAATCACCAGTCGAGGATCCTCTGCCAGCGCATCTTCACGTGCGGACTGCTCCGACGTGGCTTTCCATGAGAGGTATTGATCGGGATGCTGAGGGGCGAAGGTTTCATTCTTCGCTTCAACGGTGACGGTTTTTGCGGGTACTGGGGTTTGTTCAGCGTGAACGGCAGAGATAAATAAAAACGGTAATATCAGGCTGAAGAAACGGAGTACGGGTGATTTTGTCCTTGCCATAGGGGGGTCTCATCCAGATGACGCCATTGTCTGCAATGGCGATTCTTTTATTGTTTTCCATAACAGCAACCACACGTATACTGTCATGACATTGCTCCACCCTCTTTTTATCAAAAAACCACACTTAGAATGTTGTTTTTAATCAATTGTAAGTGCATGTAAAATACCACTTTAGAGTTAGTAAACCCCTCCAACCTCTCACTCTTTGGTCTATTCCCAACACCGATCACCTTTTTCAAACTTCTTCATATAACTGCATGTTATCGCGAGATTTAATCAATTTTTGCTAGTTCTCTTCAAAAATCAGTTTGCCGCTAATTTGCACAATTCGCTTATTGCGTGATCTGCCGCTCAAATCCCAAACAAAACTCCAAATGCCCCTACATTTAACGTTTATGAGACATATTATTAACATCCTACAAGGAGAACAAAAGCCATGAGCCAAATACATAAACACGCTATTCCCGCAAATATTGCGGATCGTTGCCTGATAAACCCGGAGCAGTACGACGCGAAATACCAACAATCTATTACCGACCCCGACACATTTTGGGGCGAGCAGGGAAAAATTCTCGATTGGATGCAACCTTATAGCCTGGTAAAGAACACCTCTTTTGCGCCCGGCAATGTGTCCATTAAATGGTACGAAGACGGCACGCTGAATCTGGCAGCGAACTGCCTTGACCGTCATCTACAGGAAAACGGCGATCGCACCGCCATCATCTGGGAAGGCGATGACGCAACTCAAAGTAAACATATTACCTATCGCGAACTGCATCGCGACGTTTGCCGTTTTGCCAATACATTGCTGGATTTAGGCATTAAAAAAGGCGATGTGGTGGCGATCTATATGCCAATGGTCCCGGAAGCTGCGGTGGCGATGCTGGCCTGCGCCCGTATTGGTGCGGTGCATTCGGTGATCTTTGGCGGGTTCTCGCCGGAAGCCGTTGCCGGACGTATCATCGACTCAAACTCACGCCTGGTGATCACCGCCGATGAAGGTGTGCGTGCTGGACGCGGCATCCCGCTGAAAAAGAACGTGGATGATGCGCTGAAAAACCCGAACGTGAAGACCGTTGAGCACGTGGTGGTCCTCAAACGTACCGGCGGAAAAACAGACTGGCAGGAAGGCCGCGACCTGTGGTGGTCCGACCTTATTGAGAAAGCGAGCCCTGAGCATCAACCGGAAGAGATGAACGCGGAAGATCCGCTGTTTATTCTGTATACCTCCGGTTCAACCGGTAAGCCAAAAGGCGTGCTGCACACCACCGGCGGGTATCTGGTTTACGCGGCGACCACCTTCAAATACGTGTTTGATTATCATCAGGGCGATATCTACTGGTGTACCGCTGACGTCGGCTGGGTAACCGGGCACAGCTATTTGCTGTACGGCCCGCTGGCCTGCGGCGCTACCACGCTGATGTTCGAAGGCGTACCCAACTGGCCAACGCCTGCGCGCATGTCGCAGGTCGTGGATAAGCATCAGGTTAATATTCTCTATACCGCACCCACCGCGATCCGCGCTCTGATGGCAGAAGGCGATAAAGCGATTGAAGGCACCGACCGTTCGTCACTGCGTATTCTGGGCTCTGTCGGCGAGCCGATTAACCCGGAAGCCTGGGAATGGTACTGGAAGAAGATTGGCAACGAAAAATGCCCGGTCGTCGATACCTGGTGGCAGACCGAAACCGGCGGTTTCATGATCACCCCACTGCCGGGCGCTACCGAACTGAAAGCCGGTTCGGCAACACGTCCGTTCTTCGGCGTGCAGCCGGCGATTGTCGATAACGAAGGCAACCCGCTGGAAGGCGCGACCGAAGGCAACCTGGTGATCACCGATTCCTGGCCGGGTCAGGCGAGAACCCTGTTTGGCGATCACGATCGTTTTGAGCAGACCTACTTCTCCACCTTCAAGAATATGTACTTCAGCGGCGACGGCGCGCGTCGTGACGAAGACGGCTACTACTGGATAACAGGACGCGTGGACGACGTGCTGAACGTTTCCGGCCACCGTCTGGGGACGGCTGAAATCGAGTCGGCGCTGGTGTCGCATCCGAAGATTGCCGAAGCCGCGGTAGTGGGTATTCCGCATAATATTAAAGGCCAGGCCATCTACGCCTACGTCACGCTGAACCACGGCGAAGAGCCGACACCTGAGCTGTACGCTGAAGTACGCAACTGGGTGCGTAAAGAAATTGGCCCGCTGGCAACGCCAGACGTGCTGCACTGGACCGACTCACTGCCAAAAACCCGCTCCGGCAAAATTATGCGCCGTATTCTGCGCAAAATTGCGGCTGGCGATACCAGCAATCTGGGCGATACCTCGACCCTCGCCGATCCTGGCGTGGTAGAGAAACTGCTCGAAGAGAAGCAGGCTATCGCGATGCCATCATAACCCTAACCGTGAAATGCCCGATGGCGCGCTGCTTATCGGGCCTACAGGTTCAGCATCCCTTGTAGGCCGGATAAGGCGTTAGCCGCCATCCGGCAAAATAAAAAATCCCCCTACCCTCTCTTCATCGGGAGGGAAATTATAAAACCTCCCCCAAAGGATTTCGTGTTGCCGGACTGCGACAGCTAACAGGTCATGCCTGCAGTGTGAAAGACAAAGGGGACCTCTGGAGAGCTCTGCGATGAATGACAATATTTATCAGCGGATAGAAGACAGTGCGCGTTTCAGGGAGTTAGTTGAAAAAAGGCAACGGTTTGCCGCTGTACTATCCATCATCATGCTGGTGGTTTATATCAGCTTTATTTTACTGATTGCCTTTGCGCCTGGCTGGCTGGGGACGCCGCTACATGCGGGAACCAGCGTCACCCGGGGTATTCCAATTGGGGTGGGCGTGATCCTCATCTCCTTCCTCCTGACCGGAATCTATATCTGGCGGGCTAACGGTGAATTCGATCGTCTTAACAATGCGGTTCTGCACGAGGTTAAAGCATCATGAAGAGAGTCCTGACGGCGCTAGCCGCCACGCTGCCCTTCGCCGCAAATGCGGCGGATGCTATTAGCGGTGCAGTCCAACGCCAGCCAACCAACTGGCAGGCGATTGTTATGTTCCTGATTTTCGTCATCTTTACGCTCGGCATTACCTACTGGGCGTCTAAGCGCGTGCGTTCGCGTAACGACTATTACACCGCGGGCGGTAACATCACCGGTTTCCAGAATGGGCTGGCGATTGCGGGCGACTATATGTCGGCGGCGTCGTTCCTCGGGATTTCCGCGCTGGTCTTTACCTCTGGCTATGATGGGCTGATTTACTCACTCGGCTTCCTGGTCGGCTGGCCAATCATTCTGTTCCTGATTGCCGAACGTCTGCGTAACCTCGGTCGCTACACCTTTGCGGACGTCGCCTCTTACCGTCTGAAGCAGGGGCCTATCCGTATTCTGTCGGCCTGTGGTTCACTGGTGGTGGTCGCGCTGTACCTGATCGCCCAGATGGTGGGTGCCGGGAAGCTTATCCAACTGCTGTTCGGTCTGAACTATCACATTGCTGTGGTGCTGGTTGGCGTACTGATGATGATGTACGTGCTGTTCGGCGGCATGCTGGCCACTACGTGGGTGCAAATCATCAAAGCCGTGCTGCTGCTGTTCGGCGCCAGCTTTATGGCCTTCATGGTCATGAAGCACGTCGGCTTCAGCTTCAACAACCTGTTCACCGAAGCGATGGCGGTACACCCGAAAGGCTCGGCGATTATGAGCCCGGGCGGATTGGTGAAAGACCCAATATCGGCGCTATCGTTAGGCCTCGGACTGATGTTCGGAACCGCGGGTCTGCCGCACATTCTGATGCGTTTCTTCACGGTCAGCGATGCCCGCGAAGCGCGTAAGAGTGTGTTCTACGCCACCGGCTTTATGGGTTATTTCTACATCCTGACCTTTATCATCGGTTTTGGCGCAATCATGCTGGTCGGTGCAAACCCGGCATATAAAGACGCGGCTGGCGCACTGATTGGCGGCAATAACATGGCGGCGGTGCATCTGGCCAACGCGGTGGGCGGTAACCTGTTCCTCGGCTTTATCTCCGCAGTGGCCTTTGCCACCATTCTGGCCGTGGTTGCTGGTCTGACGCTGGCGGGTGCCTCGGCGGTCTCTCACGATCTGTACGCTAACGTGTTCCGTAAAGGTGCTACCGAGCGTGAAGAACTGCGCGTGTCGAAAATCACCGTACTGGTACTGGGCGTGATTGCCATCCTGCTCGGCGTGCTGTTTGAAAACCAGAACATCGCCTTTATGGTCGGTCTGGCGTTCGCTATCGCGGCAAGCTGCAACTTCCCAATCATCCTGCTTTCCATGTACTGGTCACGACTGACCACACGTGGTGCCATGCTGGGCGGCTGGTTAGGTCTGATAACGGCAGTGGTGCTGATGGTGCTTGGCCCAACGATTTGGGTGCAAATTCTCGGTCACGAAAAAGCCATTTTCCCGTATGAATACCCGGCGCTGTTCTCCATTAGCGTGGCGTTCCTCGGTATCTGGTTCTTCTCTGCCACCGATAATTCCGCAGAAGGTAATCGCGAGCGTGAGCAGTTCCGTGCTCAGTTCATCCGTTCCCAGACCGGGTATGGCGTAGAGCAAGGTCGCGCGCACTAATAGATCTCCTCCCCGGCTTCACCGGTCGGGGAGTGTTCGGCACAGATTCAACCTGCGGTAAAACTCGCCACCAGACGGAGTTTTCCATCAATTAGCTTAAACAAATATGACGAGGCTCCGTCACAAGACTCTGAGAGGCCAGGCCGTTGTTTATTCGCATCGGTACCCTGAGAAAGCCTTAAAACGCCCTCGTCAAATTCCCCCATAGCAACCGTGTCGCAGGTTCCGTCAACCACGTGACGCTGACCGTTTTCTTCATAATAAAACGTGCCGTCTTCATCACCCGGAAAGTATTTCCGTTTCTGCTCTTGTGCCGATAGCGCGTTTATCCGGTGTTCTTTGATTTCCAGAGTGTCAGGGTTAACATCAAGACTACTCAAGATGTGTAAACCCTTAATAATCTGCGACGCATTTTTATCAAACACCGCCTCGGTAAGCTGATCCGACTGAGATGATTGTGATTCATCGTAAGGAATAAAATCATCAAGGCTGCCCGGTAATGGGAATACAAAATAAGACTTTAATGCGGCAACGTTTTTCTCACTCAGCACCTGCTGGAACTGTTGAAACTGAATCAGCGCGCTTTTCTTTTGTTCGGGCGTGTTGAGAGGGGTAACATCTTTCACATCATCAAGGATGAGCAAGACAGAGGTAAAGTGGAGGCCAGTTTGGGCATACATCGTTTTCCCAGTCAGGATGACATCTTTTCCCAGAGAAGGAGCAAGATCGGCGTAACCAGGCTTACTTTTGCCCATCAACATAAGCTGTACTAGCGGTACACTTTCACTCTCACCGGTAATATCACACTCAAAAGGTTGATCCAACTTTAGATAATCATAAGTTACCGCTTCATCGCCGTCCTTGATGCTTTCGTAATTTGGCGGGCCGGGTAGCGTCTGTTGTATCAATGTTCCCTGAAGTACCACCTTTTGGTCCTCATCAGGACACCAGGCCATAACGACCTGGCTGAACAGGAGAGCAGATAACCACAAATATTTCACACTGAATATCCTTACACTGGCTAACGGAATTAATAACGATTGTAAAATATGAGCGTAAGGCTAAAAAGCGTTCATGGGAAAATCAGAATATCGACATCTTCTCCGGTCTTTTTCGCTGGGGATCACAGTTTTCTCTCTCCAACGTATCCATCACTGTTGATAGCGCTACAGTACCAAAATGAAATTGAAACACTGTTTTTATTAAAAAAAACACGTTAATTCATTTTGAGAAAAGAGGATGCGATGAAGAAATATGCCCTGGTAGGAACCGGCGGGCGAGCGGGCCTGTATATCTCAGCGATTGGTGGGCAATGGAAGGAAAACGCCCGGCTGGTCGCCTTTTGCGACACCAACCGAACCCGTATGAACTACGCGAATCAGCTATTAAAAAATGAGGGGGCCGCTCCGGTATCCACCTGGAAAGCCGCACAGTTTGAAGACATGATCCGCGAAACCCGCCCCGATGTCATCATCGTGACCACTATGGACCGCACCCACGATGACTATATCGTGCGGGCGCTGCACGCGGGCTGTGATGTGATCACTGAAAAACCGATGACCATCGATGAGAAGCGCGCCCTGCGTATTCTCGACGCCATTGAAGAGACCGGACACGAGGTGCGCGTCGCTTTTAACTATCGCTATGCTCCGCATCACAGCAAGGTACGCGAGCTGCTGATGAACGGTGCCATTGGCGACGTCTTTTCGGTTCACTTTGAGTGGTTACTGAATACCGAACACGGCGCCGATTACTTCCGCCGCTGGCATCGGGAAAAGCGCAACAGCGGCGGCCTGCTGGTGCATAAATCAACCCATCATTTTGACCTGATGAACTTCTGGCTGGACAGCTATCCACAGCGTGTTTATGCCGAAGGCAGCCTGCGTTTCTACGGAAAAGAAAATGCCGAACGCCGCGGTGTGACGCAGTTTTATCCACGTGCTCATGGCTATGCGCAGGCCAAGGACGATCCGTTTGCACTGCAAATGGCGGAGAATCCGCAGCTTAAAGCGCTGTATCTGGATGCTGAACACGAAGACAACTATTTCCGAGATCAAAGCGTATTCAGCGATGGCATCACCATTGAAGACACGCTGTCGGTGCTGGTGAAATATCAAAACCAGGTACAGCTCACCTACTCGTTGAACACTTATCTGCCGTGGGAAGGACTGAACGTGGTGTTTAACGGTAGCGAAGGTCGCCTGGAGATGAAGATCGTGGAGAAATCATACGTCAATGCAGGCGGGGCGAGGGAGAACGAAGGCAGCCTGGAAAGCTGTGATATTACCGTTTTCCCGATGTTCGCTGCGCCCTGGCAGGCCGACTTCACGCTGGGCGAAGGTGGCCACGGCGGCGGTGATAACGCGATGCTGGCCGATCTGTTTGGCGAGCCGCGACACGATCCGCTGCAGCGAGCCGCCGACCATCGCGCGGGCGCCATGTCAATTCTGACCGGCATCGCCGGGAATCGCTCCATGCAGCAGCAGCGCCCGGTAAATTTTAAAGAGTTTGAACTGATTTCACGGCTGAAATAGCGTACGGGCCGCTGGTCAGAACATCAGCCTCGCGACCAGCGGTGCCACCAGCACCATCACCACGCCGGAAAGCATCATTACCAGGCTGGCAATCACCCCTTCCTGTTGGCCAAGCTCATAGGAGCGCGCGGTGCCTGCGCCGTGCGACGCCGCACCAAACCCAGCCCCTTTCGCCATCCCTTCACGAATGGAAAGGCGCAAAAACAGCATGTCGCCCACCGCCATACCGAATACGCCGGTGATCACCACAAACAGCGCCACCAGATCCGGTTGCCCGCCCAACGGCTCGGCCGCCGCCAGCGCAAATGGCGTGGTTACCGAGCGCACCGCCAGGCTGCGCTGGATTTCATCGGGTAACATAAACAGACGCGCCAGCCATACCGAACTGGTGACGGCCACCAGCGTTGCCGTCACCACGCCTGCCGTCAGCGACATCCAGTGACGCTTAATGACCGCGAGGTTATCGTAAACCGGCACGGCAAATGCGATGGTCGCCGGGCCCAGAAGCCACATCAGCCAGTGCGATTCACCAATATAGTTTTGCCAGGAGATATGCCCGAACACCAGCATCAGCACCAGCAGCGCGGGCGTGAGGACCAGCGGCATCAGCGGCAATGTCCGAAAACGACGATACAGGCGCTTGTTGGCAAAATAGATACCCAGCGTAATCACCAGACACAACACGCTTAACTGGAAATTACTCACGGTTTAACCTGCTCATTTCATAGCGATACACTTTATCAACCACCCACGCAGTGGCACCGAGCACCATCAGCGTGCTGATGGCAATAACGGCAAAAATGCGCCAGCCATCCACCAGCAACAGGTGCGTATAGTTCACCACGGCAACAACCGCCGGGACAAAAAACAGCAGCATTTCAGCCAGCAGCCAACGGGCGCCTGCGCGTATCCAGCTAAGCGGGATCACCCTGCACACAATCAGCGCCAGCATCAGTACCATCCCGACCAGGTTGGCGGGAAGCGGCAAATGTAGCCAGGAGACAAGATATTGAGCAAAAACAAATAAACCTGCGTACAACAGAACCTGAACGGGGACCTGGAGTCGATGAATAACCGCAGGCGTCACGCGGCTAATCGCCACAGCCATGAGGGAATGTCCGTAAAAAAGAGAGAGCGCCAGTATAGAGACCCTCCCCCAAGGACTGAAATGAATTAAACTCATTGCAGGCATAGTCTTAAGGAATAATCATGGATATCAGAACGCTGCGATATTTTGTTGAGGTGGTTCGCCAGCAGAGCTTTACCCGCGCGGCAGAGAAGCTGTTTGTCACCCAGCCGACCATCAGCAAAATGTTGAAGAACCTTGAAGACGAGCTGAACTGCACGCTGCTAATCCGCGACGGGCGGCGATTGTTGTTGACCGATACCGGACGTATCGTCTTTGAACGCGGCCTGGCAATCCTCGCCGAATTCCGCCAGCTTGAGGCAGAACTGAGCGATATTAACCATTTGAATAAGGGGATCCTGCGACTCGGTATCCCCCCGATGGTCGGCATGTTAATGGCCGGCCCCATCAGCCTGTTTCGCCAGCGTTATCCCGGCGTTGAGCTGAAAATATCAGAATTTGGTGGCTTAACCGTCCAGCAGGCAGTGATGAACGGCGATCTGGATGTGGCGATGACGGCGCTACCGGTCGAAGAAGAGAGCGGTCTGGCGACCTTGCCGCTTTTCAGCCATCCACTTTGCGTGCTGGTGCCGCGCTCCGGCCAGTGGACAACCTGTGATTCTATTTCCCCCGAGGCGCTGGCCGAGCACCCGCTGCTAATCTACAACGAAGATTTCGCCCTAAGCCGTCAGTTGCTGGAGTTGTTTAGCCAGCACCACGTCAAGCCACGCATTGCGGTACGCAGCGGACAGTGGGATTTCCTCGCTGCGATGGTACAAGCCGGGGTTGGGATCGCCATTTTACCAGAACCCATTTGCGAAAAACTGGATAAGCAGACGCTACGCTGGATCCCGCTGGAAAGCCATTTACGCTGGCAGTTGGGCATGATCTGGCGCGAAGGCGTGTATCTGTCGCACAGCGCACAGGCATGGCTAAAATGCTGCGAAGGGTTTTGGTTAACGCAGGAGACGTAAGTTGCCGGATGGCGGCGTGACCGCCTTATCCGGCCTACAATTGCGTTCCGTAGGCCTGATAAGCGTAGCGCCATCAGGCACGTTCACCAGCACGGAGGTCCGTTATCTCACCTGCCCAGTTCTCCGGATACAACCCCAATTTAACATCACGATGAAACGTTGAAAAAGGCCATGACTTCACCTGCTGCGCCCAACCATGTTTCACAGGATTAATATAAATGTAATCCACATGCTGGCAATAATCGCGCTCATCACGAATGGTATGTTCCCAAAAGCGAGGTTGCCAGATATGCCTGACGGATAACGATCGGGTGAAATGCTTTTTAATTTCCCGCCAGCGGGACGAAAAATCAGCGTCATTTTCAGGCAGCGTCCAGATGCAATGCATATGCTCAGGTAAGACGACCCACGCATTGATATGGAAAGGTTTAACCTTGTTTACCTCGGAAATAGCACTGCGAAGATGATAGATTTTTGATGTTAAAAGATGGCTTCTGCGGTCTTGTAGATTCACCGTAAAAAACCATGTCCCACCGTTGATGTAGTGACGCCGATAATCAGACATGTTTCCCCCTTTTCTTAACCGTATGGAGAAAAGAGGGAATCGACAAGACAAACAGATCAGTTCAGGAAAGCGGCTCGCAAATTCCGTAATGATAGATTTGCCGGATGCGGCGTAAACGCCTTATCCGGCCTACAGGCAATTATGCCCATTTCGTAGGCCTGATAAGCGTAGCGCCATCAGGCGCTACCGTTTATTGATTCTCTATCAGCAGTGCTTCCAGCAAATCCAGATCGTGCAGCAGTTTCTGCAGCGTTTCATTGCTGATTTCACGGGTGGCGCGCAGATGATACAGCTCTGCACGCTCCGAGCGCAGCGCCGCCAGACGGAAACGCCGTTCGAGGTTTTCTTCCTGCATCGAGCTTTCCACGTCGTTTCGCCCATCAGCACGACGGCGCAGGTTACCAATCACCCGCGAGCTCACCTCGGTCAGCAGCTGATTATCAATATTCTCTTCGCTATCCGCAGCCAGACGCTCTTCCATTTTCTGGATGGCTACAATCGCCACTTCCGCCGTCGCGGCACGGGCAATGCGGATCTCTTTTTGCTGCTGCGAGTGATCCGCCACTTCAAGATGCTGCAGCAGGATCGGCAGCATCACCACGCCAACAAACAGCGAGAACAGAATCACACCGGCTGCAAGGAAGATCAGCTCATAACGTGCAGGGAAGCCGCTGCCGTCAGGCAACAATAGCGGAATAGAAAGGACACCAGCCAGCGTGATAGCCCCACGCACACCCGCAAAGGATGCGATCAGGATTTCGCGCGTGGTCCACGAGCCAAACTCCATCGGCTTCTTCTTCAGAAAGCGCATGCTGAAGTTTTTCATGGTCCACAGCCAGCCAAAACGCACCAGCATCAGTGCCGCATAGATCAGCACGATATCGGTAAACAGCATCCACATTTCGACATTCGGATCGGCGTCTGCCGCCGCCAGCGAAGACTCCAGAATACCCGGTAACTGCAGCCCTAACAGCAGGAAGACCATGCCGTTAAACACGAACTCGAGCATGGCCCAGGTACTGTTTGCACGTAAGCGCATCGCCAGCGGAGCACGGCGCATGACACCTGAACGGGTAATCGTCATCCCGGCCGCCACCGCCGCGAGGATCCCGGAAACACCGATATGTTCCGCAATCAGATAAGAGGCAAACGGCAGCAGGAACAACAGGACGATTTGCGTGGCTGGCTCATCGCCACCCCAGCGGCTGAGAAAACGCAGGGAGCGACCGTACAGCCAGCTGACAACAAACCCAGCCAGGATACCGCCAATTGCCACCTTGAAGAATTCAACCGTCGCGCCGCCGACGGTAAACACCATCGTGCCCATCGCCACCGCGACAGCAAACTTGAGTGAAACCAGGCCGGAGGCGTCGTTCATTAACGCTTCGCCCTGCAGGATGCCCATGATTTTCTTCGGGATGCGGCCTTCACCGACAATGCCAGAAAGTGCCACGGCGTCAGTTGGCGACAGCACGGCGGCCAGCGCAAAAGCCGGGATCAGCGGAATGCCCGGCACCAGCCAGTAAATCATAAAGCCTATTCCGACCACCGTGACCAGCACGAGCGCCAGCGCAAGGCCGAAAATCTCTCGCCCATGCTCGAGAAACTCACGCGTTGGCGTCTTCCAGCCATCGGCAAACAGCAGCGGCGGGATAAACAGAACCAAAAACAGTTCAGGGTCGAACTCCACATGCAAACCAAACGTCGGCCACGCCAGCAAGGCGCCGATGGCGATCTGCATAAGGGGTAAAGGGAGTTGGAAGGGCAATACGCGAGTCACTACCCCCGACAGCGAGACCACAAGGGTCATGATGAGTATGGTAAAAAAGATTTCCATGCGTTCCCTGTTTGCGATGTTTCTTATGATATGCGACGAGAGGCGTCGTGCCTCAATTCTATCTTCCTCAGAGTAACGCAAAAGACAACGGGATGTGTTCCGAAAATAAAAACGGGCGGCAAAAGCCACCCGTTTTCAGGATCATCATGATGTGAGAATCAGATTGCCCAGCCGCCGGCATAGAAGGCCACCAGCGCGATAGAAATGACTACGGTACCGATGTTCAGTTTACGCCATTCACCGGAAACAATGCGTCCAATCACCAGCGTAGCAAAGCCGATCATAATGCCGGTAACGATGTTACAGGTCAGCACGATGAACACAGCAGTCACCAGACCCGCCATCGCATCCACAAAGTCTGCGAAGTCAATTTTCGCTACGTTGCTCAGCATCAGCAGGCCGACATACATCAGCGCCGGTGCGGTCGCGTAGGCAGGAACCAGATAAGAGAGCGGAGAGAGGAACAGGATCAACAGGAACAGCACGCCGACGGTGATCGCGGTCAGACCGGTTTTACCACCCGCCGCCGTACCCGCTGCGGACTCAATATACACTGCCGCAGGAGCCGCCCCCACCAGACCAGAGAACACGCTGCTCAGGGAGTCGGTGGTTAACGCTTTACCGCCATCAATAATCTGTCCGTCTTTATCCAGCAGATTCGCCTGCCCCGCCACGGCACGGATAGTCCCGGTCGCATCGAAGACGGCGGTCATCACCAGCGCCAATACGCTCGGCAGGACGATCGGGTTCAACGCCCCCATAATGTCCAGGCTGCCGATCAGGGAATTCCCTTCCGCATCGCTCAAAGAAGGCATGGCAAAAATACCGGAAAAATGCACGGTAGGGTCGAAAATCAGGCCAACAACAGAAATACCGATGATGGTCAGCAGGATGCCGCCCGGTACTTTCAGTTTTTCAAGGCCGATAATGACCGCCAGGCCAATCAGCGACATGATCACCGGGAAGGTATCGAAATCGCCCAGAGCAACCGGCAGGCCGTCCAGTGGGTTCTTAATCACCAGCCCAACGCCGTTTGCCGCAATCAGCAGCAGGAACAGGCCGATACCAATCCCCGTGCCGTGCGCAACGCCCTGCGGCAGGTTGCGCAGGATCCAGCTACGAATACCGGTCGCAGAAATAATGGTAAACAGGACGCCCATCAGGAACACCGCACCCAGCGCCACTGGCACGCTAATATGCTGCCCCAGCACCAGGCTAAATGCGGTAAACGCCGTCAGCGAGATAGCGCAACCAATCGCCAGCGGCAGGTTTGCCCACAGGCCCATTACAATAGAACCCACGCCTGCTACCAGGCAGGTCGCTACGAAAACTGCAGCCGGTGGGAACCCGGCTTTACCCAACATCCCCGGAACCACAATGACGGAGTAGACCATTGCCAGGAACGTCGTTAATCCGGCAACGACTTCCTGACGAACGGTACTGCCGCGGTGCGAAATTTTAAACCAGGCGTCGAGTGAGCCGCCGGTACGCGCTGAAGGCGTAGACATAGAAAACATCCCCTGAGAGTTTATTTTTCGTCAATATGCGTGATGGACAATCCACTGCCTGCTAAACGTTTTCTCCATGTGCCAGGTTTGCGCCAAAAGGGGTGTCGCAAAAAAGCAAACGTTTAGCTTCACGCATAAAAAACGGGTGGTAAAAAAAAGCAAACGATTATCCTGCGATCATACGGCGGTTTTCAACAGAACTTTGCCGCTTTTTATGCATTTCTTCTTATAGCGCACAAGAAATAGCCAACCGATGCGCAAACGTTATCGTTAATGCGCAATCTGGCAACAAATTTCGCTGGGTTATTGCAACATGCGCTACTATTTCAGGCGAAAAGTCGCACAGGAAAACAGGTGAAGATGCAGGAAAAATTTCGGCTAAAAAACCGCCAATTGACTGGCAATTGTCCTGGGGTGGCTTACAATTACTTTATCAACACAGACCGGAACCTCCACTACGTGCTCGACTGAGGGGTGTTGATGTCGGGGGAAACCCTCCCGTGAACCAGCGGGATAGAGTGAAAGACAAAGACCGGAACCAAACTAAAGCGCCCAGTTGTGGCGCTTTAGTTTTATACCCATCACCGGTTTCAAACTCATCAATCATCTTCCAGCAATCGCGCCCCAGTCCCCTGCTCACCAAGCTGATCGCCTGGGTTACGCAACGGACAATCACTGCGTGACAAACAGCCGCAGCCAATACAGCCGTCCAGCTCATCGCGTAGTGCCACCAGAGTATGAATGCGTCGGTCAAGCTCTTCGCGCCATTGTGAAGAAAGCTGCCTCCACTCCTTCGCACTGAGCGAGTGGCCTTCGGGTAATACACCCAACGCATCACCAATTGTTGCCAGCGGAATACCAATCCGTTGAGCAATCTTGATGATGGCCACATAACGCAGCACATCTCGTTTGTATCGACGCTGATTACCGCTATTGCGCATGCTGCTGATTAACCCTTTGCTTTCATAGAAATGCAGGGTCGATACTGCCACGCCGCTACGCTTTGCCACTTCACCAGGGGTGAGCAGCGCTTTAATCCGGGGTAATTTCTTTTCCATAAATCGCTTTACCTCAAGTTAACTTGAGGAATTATACTCGCCGACAGACAAAACGACGAATCGAATACTGAGAAAGAGGCTGCCATATGTCCCATCAGCAAATTATTCAGACACTTATTGAATGGATTGATGAACATATCGACCAACCGCTGAATATCGAAGCGGTCGCGAAAAAATCAGGTTATTCAAAGTGGTATTTACAGCGAATGTTCCGTACGGTGATGCGCCAGACGTTAGGCGACTATATTCGTCAGCGTCGACTGCTGCTGGCCGCCGTTGAGCTACGCAATACTGAGCGACCTATTTTTGATATTGCGATGGATCTCGGCTATGTATCGCAACAAACATTCTCACGTGTGTTCCGCCGCGAGTTTGATCGAACCCCCAGCGACTATCGCCATCGTTTGTAGAATTATTGCCCGCCCTGCGTCAGTATGGCGGGCGAGCGCTTAACCCAGTGCATGAACTCCTGCGGCGGCAATGCTTTCGCAAAGTACCATCCCTGACAAAACTGTACGCCGCGCTCCAGCAGCCAGCTGATTTGATCCGCTGTTTCGACCCCTTCTGCAATTGTCTTCAGGTGTAAACTTTGCGCCATTTCGATGATATGTTCGGCAATCATGTGGCTGGTACTGTTGGTGGTCAGCGTACTGATAAACGATTTATCGATCTTCAGAATATCCACATTCAACGAAGACAGATTGTGCAGATTGGAATACCCAGTCCCAAAATCATCAAACGCGACTTCATAACCCGCCTGACGAAATGCCTGAATAACCGGGGTCATCTTCTGCAAATCAATAAATCCGCGCTCGGTGACTTCAACCTTGATTTGCTGCGAACGTACAGAGTAGTCGCGTGATTTTTCAGCAATCAGCGCGATCAGCCGGGATGAATGAAAGTCGGAGGCAGAGAGATTTATTGAGATGTAAAGCTGAGGGTGTGCTGACAGAAAATAGCCCAAATCGTTGAACACTTCTTCGACCACATAATCCGTTATCTTCTCAATCATCCCTTCCTTTTCCGCCAGCGGAATGAATTCTGTCGGACTCATGACCTCACCTTTGCAACCGGGCCAGCGCAACAGCGCCTCGGCCCCAACGCATTGACCATTTTTGATATCAATGATCGGCTGGTAATGCAGGCAAAGCTGGCGTTTTTTGAGCGCGCGTTTTAACAGACGGCGAGGAGAATAGTATTGTTGGCGCGTACGCCACCACATCAGTAGGATCAGGATGCTACAGATCACGCCGAAAGGGAGCGTTAGTACAGCTTCATGATAGAAATTCTGATCAACGCGATCGTCCGTGGTCGACACAATAACCGCAATGGGCCGCTTTTCTGAATGCACGATGGTATAGAAACGATCGTCTTGCTGGAATGTCGGGGCATCGCCGCGTACCAGCGGCAGTAATTGCGCAACGTTTGACCCTTCACTGGCAGAGAAAAAGCTATCCGTTACCGTATCATAGACACCCCAGGCAAGGTCCGGATCATCAGACATGACCTCGCTGTAGGATAAAGGATTGATAACGACAACGTAGTTTCCTCTTTGCATATACGTCATTCTGTAGCCAGAAAAAAACGGCGTATCGCGATAGTAATAAATGGAGATGTCCGGCGTCCGCTTATAGTCAGCGGTGGGCATAATATATGAGGCTGGCGGCACCATCGACGTTGAGCACAAAAAATGATCGCCCTGCGCATAAATGAGATCGCTGATATATAAACGCCCACGAATAATATTCAGCATACTTTTTTGATGCGCCGGGGTACACATCTCCCCTTGATACAGTTGTGCCATATCACGCGCGAGATCGGCTTGCTGGATCACCAGCTCCGTTTTATTGAGGGCCAGCTGCGCAAAAGTGCGGAGTTGATTGCGGGTTTCGGACGTCGCCCTGACATGAGCAAACCATAACGCCAGTACCACGGGGAGCAATACCACCGTGAGTGTTCCAAGGAACCTCAGCGTCTTACGTCGCGCACTGTGAGTCATGTCAGCCCTATTTCCCTGTATCGTATATGCCAGTACCCATCAAGGCAGGATGCTATAAACGCCGGCTAGTTAAGTTGTATGAATCTATCAACATTCGCAACCGCCGTCTCTATGTAAAAGTCTGATAATAGCGGATGATGATATTCTTTTTCCGTAAGGCAAACTTAAAGTTAAGCTTATTTGAAAATAGCACACTGTAAAAGTCGTAATGTTTTATACGCGTTATACGGGCTTCGCATAAAAAATACATAAATTTTTTTAAAGATTAATTTAGGATAAAGATAACAAGCAGCGTAAATACACCTTCTATTACGAATGATGCATTCGCTCACCACACCCCATAACCACAATTAAATAAAGGTTATTAACCAATAAAAAGAGCGTCCCGCACTGGTGAACAAACGAACAGATGTGATATAGTTCACAAAAATCATGTAACAGAAACAGTGTTTCATTGATGTGCATGCCCGCCGATAGCCAGAGTGCCACACCTGTTGTGAACAACCCCGTGCTGTCCTGGGCATCAAGACTTTTTGAGGACGTTTTTCATGGCAACAATAACAACTGGCGTAGTTCTTCTGCGGTGGCAACTGCTGAGCGCAGTGCTGATGTTTTTAGCCAGCACGCTCAATATCCGTTTTCGTAAATCAGATTATATTGGCCTGGCCGTTATCAGCAGCGGTTTAGGGCTGGTTTTCGCCTGCTGGTTTGCAACCGGATTGCTCGGCATCACCCTGATGGACGTGTCCGCTATCTGGAATAACATCCAGTCTGTGATGGTAGAAGTGATGAGCCATACGCCGCCAGAGTGGCCGATGGTATTAAACTGATCAAAAGAAAGCGTCCGACTGAACTAAAATTTCAATCGGACGCTTATTTTTAGGTTAAGTGAACCCATTCAAAGCTATGAACTACCACTCCATACGGAAACCCGCGTTAACCTGCCAGTTCATATCAATGTCACCTCCCGCCGATCTTTCCAGATCAACATACAACCGGGAGTTATTGTTCTGAGTGAGATGGATATTGGTACCTATACCATAGTTGATCCAGGAGTCACTTCCCCCTTCGCTCACTTTCAGTGCGGCATCTTTACCCCAAACGGTGACATCACGATCGCCAGCAAACTCATGCAGCAAATCCAGCTTCACGTAAATATCGCTATCCGGGCGCGATTCAAACCGATAGCCTCCGCGCAATCCGACACGGCCAATAACGCTGTCTATATCGTTTTGACGGACTTTCAACCCACTACTGGTGGTGTAACTGGCCTCATCCAGATAGGTATACACGAGCTGACCTTGCGGTTCGATAAACGTAGAGTTTCCTAAGCTAAACTCGCGACCGTATTCTGCGCTGGCGCTGATTGACCATGTGCTGCTATCTGCAAAGCCAGAGTTGCCGTATGTGTTCCTGTAATTGAAGTCACTTTCATGGCGGCTATATTTCAGCACCAGATCCAGGTAATCTTGTTTCTCTGGGCGATTCCATGCAGCATAAAGTGAACCACCGTAGTTCTTGTTATCGCCAGTACCATAAGTGAAGTCGGCATTGCCTCTCATGTAATGCGCGGCAATCCCTCGCGTCCAGACAGACGATTCGCCTTCGTCTTTGTTGTCATAACCGAGTTGCCAGAAGCTATACAGGTTTTTGAAGTAGCTCCCAGTATCACTCTCTATTTCACCACCTTTATAGCGTATCCACAGACCATTTTGCTGCTGATCCTGGCGGAGTTCGCCTAAACGCTTATTCAGGCTGTCGATTTCAAGACGGGCGGTCGCCATTGCGTAGTTCAGCCCAGCATTGGCGATCACGGTGTTACTACCTGCGCTGGCTTTCGTCGAAACACCCGTGATATACCAGTTGGTACCGTACTGGCTTTGCGGATCGCCTTCACGGATATCAGAACGCAGCAGTGGTTTATAGTCATACACATACTCGTTCGTAATATCGACTTTATCGTACGCTTCGAATATCACATTACTTGCCGCATCGGCAACCCAGATATCTTCCTTCAAATCAGTGAGCTTGTTGATATTCAACGCTTCAATCGCATGTGTACCGCCGGTACTACTTTTAACAACTTCAATGAAGTCGCTGCCGTTACGTCGCTGCTCATCCGTTTTATTGGTATTGACATCAATCAGGAAAATACCGTTGTTCCCTTTCAAATCATGAATTTTAACGGTTTCGTTGATACTCTGATTGGTGTGCAGGTTAAAACCATGCAGGTTTACCGTACCGCCGTCTTTCAGGGTGATGGCACTGATTTCCGCATCTTTACCATCGGGGATCCAGTGGGCGTTATTCGCCAGCGTAAGGTTGAGATCGCCGCTCCATTTCCCGGTTTTTTCATCAAAGTAATTAGCTTCATGCCCATGCCAGTATGAGTCTGCACCATTGAGCGTAATATTCATCTGGCTTGTATTAGAATAAAGTTTATCACCGAAGTCGAGGTTACCTAATAGATTAACCTTGTTGCCTCCAGCCTGATTAATATTAACGACACCACCGTCTTTAGCACTGACCGCATCACTTTTTGATGAGCCTTCCGGGTAACCGCTATTGTTCTCCAGGAGTTCTTTAAAGTTACTGGCATAGGTATTAATGTAAACATCGCCACCGTTTGCCGTAATGGTTGAACCCGCGCCCCGCGCATAAATTCCGTTATTGGCCAGCGTTGCATCTTCGCCCTGTTTGGTGTGCTCAACTTCAGAACGAATGTACACATTGCCGTTCACAGACACATCCGCGCCACCGCCTACATATAACGCAGTATTGTTGTGTGTGTACTTATTGCCAATTAGGAAATTATTTTTAAGACTAAAATTGTCGACAGTCACTTTGGTGTCACTGCCTTCTGCAGACAACCCAAAGAAGGCTAACCCGGCACGATGCTCCTGCTCCGTGGTCCCGCTAATATTGACG
Source organism: Citrobacter sp. TBCS-14 (assembly GCF_005280805.1). NCBI lineage: Bacteria > Pseudomonadati > Pseudomonadota > Gammaproteobacteria > Enterobacterales > Enterobacteriaceae > Citrobacter > Citrobacter sp. TBCS-14. The sequence continues at coordinate 59,402 of NZ_SZWM01001252.1, read as the reverse complement.
TTGTAATTACCAATATGATACTCACCGCCCTGATCACTCGTGATGTTGCCAATCTTGACCTCAAGACCGTTACCTTCGCCTCGCACAGGATTATCAATTTTAACCGTAAAATCGTAGTTGTTGTCGCCGGCAATCGTATCTTTGATGCTGATACCAGGGAGCTCGGGGTCCTTACCGATATAGTTCAGTGTATAATCTTTAGCGAATGCTGCCCCAGAATATAGCGCATTACTAATGCTCACCGACAAGGCTAAAGGCAATATTACCTTAGCGTTATTCTTCCATTGATACATATATAGACTCCGAAGTACAAAAGAATATAGAAATATCAAGACGACTATCAAATCCTCATTAATAAAAAGAGATCGGAGAGCAATACACTTGTATCAATGATGAATTGACAATCTCAGAGCATTATTTAATGCGGTACATCACGCTGTCAATATTTTTTGAATCATGAAACAAATAACTTCGCAATAGTTTATTTAAATTTGATTACTATCAATGTTATTAATTGCATATATTAAAATAGCAATTATAAACAATGATTATATTTCGTTTTTTCCTTGCAAAATATTCGAATATTATATGTGAGAAGATCGTCAAATACAAAAAAGCCCCATTTTAAATGGGGCTTTTCATTCATTACGGTAATAATCGTTAAATCACGATCAGAACGGAATGTCGTCGTCAAAGTCGATTGGCGGTTCGTTAGACGGCGCTGCCGGAGCGGACTGCTGCGGACGAGACTGTGCACCGCCGCTGAACTGGTTGCCACCCTGCGGCTGCTGAGGCTGACCCCAACCACCCTGTTGACCGCCACCTGCATTACCGCCCGCCGGTGCACCGCCGCCCTGACGACCACCCAGCATTTGCATGGTGCCGCCGACGTTCACAACAACTTCAGTCGTGTACTTCTCGACACCTGACTGATCGGTCCATTTGCGGGTACGCAGCTGACCTTCAATGTAGACCTGAGAACCTTTGCGCAGATATTCGCTGGCGACTTCCGCCAGTTTGCCAAACAGCACAACACGGTGCCATTCAGTCTGCTCTTTCATCTCGCCGGTCGCTTTATCACGCCAGGATTCGGAAGTAGCCAGCGTAATGTTGGCAACTGCACCACCATTCGGCATATAGCGTACTTCCGGGTCCTGGCCCAGATTACCGACGAGAATCACCTTGTTTACGCCTCTGCTGGCCATGATCGTGTCTCCTGAAAAACGTTTCTTAATAAGTGTAAGCGCGGGATTGTAGCATTTCCAATAGCGCTTTTACTACGTTGAGAGGTGGATTCCAGTAAACAACCTCAGCCAGACATTGTTACACAGACACCTGCGTTTTGCATTCCAATACTGTATATCCATTCAGGTCAGGTTGTGTCATAATTAACCGTTTGTGATCGCCGGTAGCACCATGCAGCCAGGCAAAAAAGCGTTTAATCCGGGAAAGATGAATGGATAAGATCGAAGTTCGGGGCGCCCGCACCCATAATCTCAAAAACATCAACCTCGTCATCCCGCGCGACAAGCTGATTGTCGTCACCGGGCTTTCGGGCTCAGGCAAATCCTCGCTGGCTTTCGACACCTTGTATGCCGAAGGGCAGCGTCGTTACGTTGAATCGCTTTCCGCGTATGCGCGTCAGTTCCTGTCGCTGATGGAAAAACCGGATGTCGACCACATTGAGGGGCTGTCGCCAGCCATCTCAATTGAACAAAAATCGACATCCCATAACCCGCGATCCACGGTAGGCACCATTACCGAAATTCACGACTACCTGCGCCTGCTGTTTGCCCGCGTCGGTGAGCCGCGCTGTCCGGATCACGACGTACCGCTGGCAGCGCAGACCGTTAGCCAGATGGTGGACAACGTGCTGTCACAACCGGAAGGCAAGCGCCTGATGCTGCTGGCACCGATCATCAAAGAGCGCAAAGGCGAACACACGAAAACGCTGGAGAATCTGGCAAGCCAGGGTTATATCCGCGCCCGTATTGACGGTGAAGTGTGTGACCTGTCCGATCCACCAAAGCTGGAGCTGCAAAAGAAACATACCATTGAAGTGGTCATCGACCGCTTTAAAGTCCGTGACGACCTGTCACAGCGTCTGGCGGAGTCTTTTGAAACCGCGCTGGATCTCTCCGGTGGCACGGCGGTGGTTGCCGATATGGACAACCCGAAAGCGGAGGAGCTGCTCTTCTCCGCCAACTTTGCCTGCCCGATTTGCGGCTATAGCATGCGCGAGCTGGAACCCCGCTTGTTCTCGTTCAATAACCCGGCGGGCGCATGTCCTACCTGCGACGGTCTCGGCGTGCAGCAGTATTTCGACCCTGACCGCGTGATCCAAAACCCAGAGCTATCGCTGGCTGGCGGCGCGATCCGTGGCTGGGATCGTCGTAACTTCTATTACTTCCAGATGCTTAAGTCACTGGCAGAGCATTATAAGTTCGACATAGAAGCCCCGTGGGCCAGCCTGAACCCAACGGTTCACAAAGTGGTGCTGTACGGTTCCGGCAAAGAGAATATCGAATTCAAATATATGAACGACCGCGGTGATACTTCCGTACGTCGTCACCCGTTTGAAGGTGTGCTGCACAATATGGAGCGCCGTTATAAAGAGACGGAATCCAGCGCGGTACGCGAAGAATTATCTAAGTTCATCAGCAACCGACCGTGCGCCAGCTGTGAAGGCACGCGCCTGCGTCGTGAAGCGCGCCACGTGTTTGTTGAGAACACACCGCTGCCTACTATTTCTGACATGAGCATCGGTCATGCGATGGATTTCTTCAACAATCTCAAACTTGCCGGTCAACGGGCGAAGATTGCGGAGAAAATCCTTAAAGAGATTGGCGACCGCCTCAAGTTCCTGGTTAACGTCGGTCTGAACTACCTGACGCTGTCGCGTTCGGCCGAAACGCTCTCCGGCGGCGAAGCCCAGCGTATCCGTCTGGCAAGCCAGATCGGTGCGGGCCTGGTCGGCGTAATGTACGTGCTGGATGAACCGTCCATCGGTCTGCACCAGCGCGATAACGAACGCCTGCTGGGTACGCTTATCCATCTGCGCAATCTGGGTAATACCGTGATTGTGGTTGAGCACGATGAAGATGCGATTCGCGCCGCTGACCATGTGATCGATATCGGTCCAGGCGCGGGCGTCCACGGTGGACAGGTGGTGGCGGAGGGTACGCTCAATGACATTATGGCAGTGCCTGAGTCACTGACCGGCCAGTATATGAGCGGCAAGCGCAAGATTGAAGTGCCGAAACAACGCGTGCCCGCTAACCCGGAAAAAGTGCTGAAGCTCACCGGTGCGCGCGGCAACAACCTGAAAGATGTCACCCTGACGCTGCCGGTTGGCCTGTTTACCTGTATTACCGGCGTATCCGGTTCCGGTAAATCAACGCTGATAAACGACACGCTGTTCCCGATTGCTCAGACCCAGCTCAACGGCGCCACGCTGGCTGAACCTGCACCTTATCGCGACATTCAGGGGCTGGAGCATTTCGATAAAGTTATCGACATCGACCAGAGCCCCATTGGTCGTACGCCACGTTCCAACCCGGCAACCTATACCGGCGTATTTACACCCGTCCGCGAACTGTTTGCTGGCGTGCCGGAATCACGCGCGCGCGGCTACACGCCAGGGCGCTTCAGCTTTAACGTGCGCGGTGGACGTTGTGAAGCCTGTCAGGGCGACGGCGTAATCAAAGTTGAGATGCACTTCCTGCCGGATATCTACGTGCCGTGTGACCAGTGCAAAGGCAAGCGCTATAACCGTGAAACGTTGGAGATCAAGTACAAGGGCAAGACTATCCACGAAGTGCTGGATATGACCATTGAAGAGGCGCGTGAGTTCTTTGATGCCGTCCCGGCGCTGGCGCGTAAACTGCAAACGCTGATGGACGTTGGCTTGACTTATATTCGCCTTGGGCAGTCCGCAACAACCCTTTCTGGCGGCGAGGCCCAGCGCGTGAAGCTGGCGCGTGAGTTATCAAAACGCGGTACAGGACAAACGCTGTACATCCTCGATGAGCCGACTACCGGTCTGCACTTTGCGGATATTCAGCAGTTGCTGGACGTGCTGCACCAGCTCAGGGATCAGGGCAACACCATCGTGGTCATTGAGCATAATCTGGACGTGATTAAAACGGCCGACTGGATTGTCGATCTCGGTCCGGAAGGGGGTAGCGGCGGCGGAGAAATCTTGGTTGCCGGTACGCCGGAAACGGTTGCAGAGTGTGAAGCCTCACACACCGCCCGCTTCCTCAAACCACTGCTGTAGTTACTCATGCCCGATGGCGCAAGCTATCGGGCCTACAGGATAGACGTATTGGGTTGTAGGCCAGATAAGGCGCTTACGCCGCATCCGGCAAAAAGGCTCAGAACTGCGCCAACATCCTGCGTTTATCTTCTGGCAGCGTCTTGATAGCCTGTTGATATGAGGCGTCCACCAAATAGTAAATTTGTGAATCTGGCAGCGAACCATCCAGGTACACCGTGCTCCAGTGCGCCTTATTAAGATGCCGGCTTGGCCGGACATCGCTATGCTGCTGGCGCAATAACTCGGCCAGTTCAGGGCTGGTTTTCAGCGACACAGCAGGGCGTTCTTCCACCTCTTTTACCATCGCAAAAAGCACATCTTCGACTTTAATTTGCGTGGCTTTCCAGTCGCTGTGCACGCTCTGTTCGGCACCTGTTTTCGCCATGCAGTATTGCAGCAACTCCGAGTTCGTCATCTTTATTCCCCTTACCAGCAGCTCGCCTAATGAGAACATCTTTTACTCAGTGTGCAGCAACTCTGCCAAAGGTAAAAGCCAGCAACGCAAATTTGTTTAAAAAATCACCAATAAAGAACCTGTACCCTCAGTATTCTGAGTTTACAATCACCTCTTCGCCATATGCCCCGGCCTGCGGCAGTGGTTTATAGGTGGAGTTGGAGGCGCGCAAAATGCGAATACCGCGAATACCTACGTCGCGCGCGGCGGTGATGTCATTGTCGGAATCGCCGTAGAACATGCGGATGTTTTTATCCTGTAACCACTGCGTTTTGGTGTTCTGCCCGGCTTTATCACCGGCAAAGATAACCGGATTCATATTAGCGGATGGAATGTGGAAGTTATCGGACAGTGTTTTAGACACGGTTTCGGTTTTTGTCGGGCTACGTCCCGTGACAAAGAAGATGCTGTCACCGCGACGAACATGCATATCAATCAACTGACGCGCGACTTCTTTTGGAATACTAAATTCATCCCAGCCATTGTTCATTTTTTCCCAGAACGCCGGATTCTTCAGGTAATCCTCACTCTCCGGGGACCAGGTTTTTTTGCCACGCCAGAAACCCGGGCTGGAAAAAAGAACGGTATCATCAATATCGAATCCGACGGCCATTGGCGGGCGTCCGGTCAGGCTGTTTTCAATCTGAGCAACAGAGACCCAGTGAACCGGAGACTGCTCAGCGAGTTTTGCAACGTTGGTGCCTGGATTAAGCTGCGAGGGGGAAGAAACTAAAGCCTGGGCGGAATGGTTTAACGTGAACAATAAGCAAACGGCACTAAGTGCCAACGTAATCTTGCGCATATTTTTCCCTAAGTAGTCAGCTAGTTATCATTTTTTTATTAACAACTGGTCAAAAAACTATCTGACCTTACCCCCTGGGGAAGGTGAAAGGAAGGGGTTTCTCTCGTTTTGTTACAGAAAAAGAGGATGATCACACAGAAAAAGCGTGCCTGATGGCGCGACGCTTATCAGGCCTACAAACGAAAAATCCAATGCTTTGTAGGCCGGATAAGGCGTTTACGCCACCATCCGGCATCACTGTGCGAGAAATGACAAATCCGGTTACATGACAGCAGCAAACGCTTTTGCCACACGCTGGACGTTACCGTGATTCAACCCGGCGACGCACATGCGGCCGCTGGCGATCAGGTAAACCCCGAATTCATCACGCAGGCGATCGACCTGGGCGGCACTCAACCCGGTATAGCTGAACATACCGCGCTGTTGCAGAAGGTAGTCAAAGTTACGGCCCGGTATCTCGGCATGGAGAACATTGACCAATTCCTGACGCATCGCCAGGATGCGGGTACGCATCGCTTCTACTTCCGCCAGCCAGTTGGCTTTAAGCGCATCATCGCCCAGCACGGCGGCAACTACCTGCGCACCAAAGTTAGGTGGGCTGGAGTAGTTACGACGCACCGTGGCTTTTAACTGCCCCAGCACGCGACCCGCAGTCTCAGCGTCTTCGCACACCACGGAAAGGCCGCCGACACGCTCACCGTATAAAGAGAAAATTTTAGAGAACGAGTTGCTGACCAGGGCAGGCAATCCAGCGCTGGCAATGGCGTGGATCGCATAGGCGTCGTCTTCCATTCCCGCGCCAAATCCCTGATAGGCAATATCAAGGAAAGGGATTAGATCGCGCGCTTGCAGAATCTCGATAACCGCATCCCACTGCGCGGGCGTCAAGTCCGCACCGGTCGGGTTATGGCAGCACGGATGCAACAGTACAATGCTGCGAGCCGGTAAGGTGTTCAAGGTTGCCAGCAGGTCGTTGACGCGCACGCCGTTAGTCGTGTTGTCATACCAGGGGTAAGTGCTTACTTCGAATCCAGCCCCTTCAAAAATCGCGATGTGGTTTTCCCATGTCGGATCGCTGACCCAGACGCCAGAATCAGGGAAGTAACGCTTCAGAAAATCCGCACCTACTTTTAGCGCACCTGATCCTCCCAGCGTCTGAATCGTCGCCACGCGCTGCTGCTGAAGAACCGGGTGTTCTGCACCAAACAGTAGTGGCGCAATGGTGTGGCGATAGCTGTTCAGGCCTTCCATCGGTAAATACAGCGACGCACCCTGCGGCTGAGCATTGAGCCGGGCTTCCGCTTCGCTTACGGCGTTAAGCTGAGGGATTATCCCGTCTTCGTTGTAATACAGACCGATGCTGAGATTCACTTTGTCACGACGTGAATCTTCCTTGAAGCGCTCCATGAGCGATAAAATCGGGTCGCCGGCGTAGGCGTCAACTTTTTGAAACACGTGGTGGTTCTCCAGGTTTACAGGCAGGGGATAAGAACACAATAAACCGGAAGCGGGAGAAGATCGAGAGGATGTTGAGAGGATTATTGCCGGATGGCGGCAGAACCGCTTTATCCGGCAGACAGCCAGATTCAGTCCACGTACTTCATCGCTACCCTTGATGTCAGGCGCGTGATAAGTTCGTAAGCACTTACTTTCGTTATTTCAGCAATGCGTTCAACGGGCAGACCATCGCCCCACAGAATCACCGGATCGCCGGCTTTTTCCTGCGCTTCTGGCCCCAAATCAACGCAGATCATGTCCATTGCCACACGACCAACAATCGGCACTTCCCGACCATTGACCAGTACCGGCGTGCCGGACGGCGCTGCACGCGGATACCCGTCGCCATAGCCCATCGCCACCACGCCCAGGCGCGTGTCACGCGCGCTTTCCCACGTTCCACCATAGCCAACAGGTTCGCCCGCTTTGTGCTCGCGCACGGCGATCAGGCTGGAGGTAAGCGACATCACCGGCTGGCAGCCAAAATCAGTCCCGGCGGAATGATTCTCCAGCGGCGATACGCCATACAGAATTAGCCCCGGACGCGCCCAGTCGAAATGGGACTGCGGCCACAGCAGGATACCGCCAGATGCGGCAATAGAACGCTGTCCCGGCTTGCCTTCACAAAAACGATTGAAGATATCGAGCTGCTTTTCCGTCGCGCCACATTCGGGTTCGTCTGCACGGGCAAAGTGGCTGACGATGTTGACCGGCTGACGCACGTTTTTACAGTGGGTCAAGCGTTGATAAAACGCCTCAGCCTGCTCCGGACGTACGCCCAGACGGTGCATCCCGGTGTCGAGCTTCATCCAGACGGTGACGGGTTCCGCCAGTTCAGCCGCTTCCAGCGCCGCAAGCTGCTCCTCATTGTGCACGGCAGTATGCAGCCGCTGTGCGGAGATGGTCGGCAGATCGGAGGCATCGAAAAAACCCTCCAATAGCAGGATGGGTTGCGTGATCCCACCCGCGCGCAGTCGCAGAGCTTCTTCAAGACGAGCGACACCAAAAGCGTCCGCATCAGGGAGCGTTCGCGCGGTCTCTAACAGACCATGGCCGTAAGCGTTCGCTTTCACCACCGCAACCAGTTTACTGGCAGGTGCCAGTTCACGCAGACGTTGCAGGTTGTGTCGCAGAGCGCGGCGGTTAATGACAACAGTTGCCGCTTGCATTTGAATTCCTTAATAAATGGACGACGGAGCGTTACTCATCGTCATACTGTGGTCCGGCATAATTATCGAAGCGTGACCACTGGCCGTTAAACGTCAGGCGCACCGTACCGATTGGGCCGTTACGTTGCTTACCAATAATAATTTCCGCGATGCCTTTTAAGTCGCTGTTTTCGTGATAAACCTCGTCACGATAAATAAACATGATTAAGTCGGCATCCTGCTCGATAGACCCCGATTCACGGAGGTCCGAGTTGACCGGACGCTTGTCGGCGCGTTGTTCCAGAGAGCGGTTAAGCTGCGACAGCGCCACCACCGGCACATGCAGTTCTTTTGCTAATGATTTCAGCGAGCGCGAAATTTCAGCAATTTCCAGCGTACGGTTATCGGAGAGCGACGGCACCCGCATCAGCTGCAGGTAGTCGATCATAATCAGTCCGATACCGCCGTGTTCACGGGCGATACGGCGTGCGCGCGAACGCACTTCCGTTGGCGTCAGACCGGAGGAGTCATCAATGTAGATGTTTCGTTTCTCCAGTAAGATCCCCATGGTGCCGGAAATTCGCGCCCAGTCTTCGTCATCCAACTGACCGGTACGGATTTTAGTCTGGTCTACGCGCGACAGCGATGCCAGACAACGCATCATGATCTGTTCGGAGGGCATTTCAAGACTGAAGATAAGTACCGGCTTATCCTGCAACATCGCCGCATTTTCGACGAGGTTCATTGCAAACGTCGTTTTACCCATCGACGGACGCGCGGCGACGATAATCAGGTCCGACGGCTGTAGACCGGCAGTCTTTTTGTTGAGGTCGTCGTAGCCGGTATTCACCCCGGTTACACCGTCATGCGGCTGCTGGAACAGCTGTTCGATGCGCGCGACGGTGGCGTCGAGCACCTCGGTAATATTTTTCGGGCCTTCGTCTTTATTGGCGCGGCTTTCGGCGATTTTAAAAACGCGGGATTCCGCGAGATCCAGCAAATCTTCACTGGAACGCCCTTGCGGATCAAATCCGGCCTCCGCGATTTCATGGGCTACCGAAATCATGTCGCGCACGACGGCGCGTTCGCGGACGATATCCGCATAGGCGCTTATGTTCGCCGCACTTGGCGTATTTTTAGATAACTCAGCCAGATAGGCAAAACCGCCGACGCTGTCGAGTTGCCCCTGCACTTCCAGCGACTCGGCCAGGGTTATCAGATCGATGGGTTTGCCCATCTCCTGCAAACGATGCATTTCGGTGAAGATATGCCGGTGCGGTCGGGTGTAAAAATCCTCCGCGACGACACGCTCGGCAACATCGTCCCAGCGTTCGTTATCCAGCATTAAACCGCCCAACACCGACTGTTCCGCTTCAATCGAGTGCGGCGGTACTTTCAGCCCGGCGACCTGCAGATCGCGGTCACGAGCATCAGTCTGTTGTTTGTTGAAGGGTTTATTTCCTGCCATAGTGAATGGAGTTACCGAGATAATGATTGGGTCGAAAGATTACCACATTTCTGGAGGAAGCATGGCAACACGTATTGAATTTCACAAGCACGGCGGCCCTGACGTACTGAAGGCTGTGGACTTTACGCCCGTTGATCCGGCCGAGCATGAAATCCAGGTCGAAAACAAAGCGATTGGCATCAATTATATCGATACCTACATCCGCAGCGGACTGTATCCGCCCCCTTCTCTGCCCAGCGGACTCGGTACCGAAGCGGCCGGCGTGGTCAGCAAAGTCGGTAGCAAAGTAACCCACATCAGCGTTGGCGATCGCGTGGTCTACGCCCAGTCAATGCTCGGCGCCTACAGCTCCGTACATAATGTCCCCGCCGATAAAGCCGCCATTTTACCTGATGCCATCTCGTTTGAGCAGGCTGCCGCGTCCTACCTGAAAGGGTTAACCGTTTTCTATCTGTTGCGTAAAACCTATGAAATCCAGCCTGACGAGCCGTTTCTGTTCCATGCCGCCGCAGGCGGCGTTGGTTTGATTGCCTGCCAGTGGGCAAAAGCATTGGGGGCGAAGCTAATTGGTACCGTCGGCACTGCGCAAAAGGCGCAAATTGCATTACAGGCCGGCGCATGGCAGGTGATTAACTATCGCGAAGAGAGCATTGTCGAGCGGGTTAAAGAAATTACGGGCGGTAAAAAAGTCCGGGTAGTTTATGACTCGGTGGGTAAAGACACCTGGGAAGCCTCGCTGGACTGCCTGCAACGCCGGGGATTGATGGTGAGTTTTGGTAATTCTTCCGGGCCGGTGACCGGCGTTAACTTAGGCATTCTGAACCAGAAAGGCTCGCTGTACGCCACACGCCCTTCTCTGCAGGGTTACATCACCAACCGCCATGAATTGACCGAAGCCAGTAATGAGCTATTTTCACTGATTGCCAGCGGCGTGATTAAAGTCGATATCGCGCAAGGTCAGACGTTTGCGTTAAAAGATGCCCAGCGGGCGCATGAAGTACTGGAAAGCCGGGCCACGCAGGGGTCGAGTTTGCTGATCCCGTGAAACTTCTCCCTTAAATAATTCAAGCAGCCAATACGCCTGCGGTTTGAATTATGACGGGGAAGAAAAGAATTAGGGCTTCCCGTAGGAAGCCCTTTCTTTTTTTAGTTCGGCTGTATGTAGGGTACAGCTCGATGAATTCGTTAACCGCGCAATAGTGACAGATTTAATAATCAATTCCTATTTGGTTCTAAAGGCAATGTTGCAGGTTGTGATGTACCGCTCAATACCTTAGTAAAATCGACGGTTATTGCGCTGATAGTGCGGGACTTTTGGCGCTTTTATGGCCTTGATAACCCACACCACGGCGACAGCCAATAACAGCCATGGCAGCAGTTTAATCATCAGCGCAAACATCCCGCCGAGGAACATCACGGCGGTCGCCACCATCAGCGCAGCCAGAATCCCCAGCAGCGACACGCCGGTGACCATCAGCATGACAAAAAAGCCAATCACAAAAAGTAGTTCCAGCATGATGCTCTCCCATAATGAATTTCTGCTTAAACCATTACAAAAATCATGCCAGAATTAATTGATTGATTTATAAAGAAAACGCCCCGCGACAGTGCGCAGGGCGTGGTGAAATTGACTAACTTTTGGTGAACAATTAACGTTTGTCTGCTACCAGCTTCAACGCATGTTCCAGCACGTTGATATCCGCACCGGCTTTGTGCGCATTTTCGCTCAGGTAACGACGCCACTGACGCGCGCCCGGAATGCCCTGGAACAGTCCCAGCATATGGCGGGTAATATGTCCCAGATACGTTCCCTGGCTCAGTTCCCGTTCAATATACGGGTACATGGCGCGCACCACGGCAACAGGGTCCACGTCAGCACCCGTTGAACCGAAAATTTCGCGATCCACGGATGCCAGAATACCGGGGTTCTGATAGGCTTCACGTCCCACCATCACGCCATCCATATGTTCAAGGTGCGCTTTCGCTTCTTCCAGCGATTTAATGCCGCCGTTGATCGACATAGTCAACTGCGGGAAATCACGCTTCAGCTGGTAGACGCGGGTGTAATCCAGCGGTGGGATTTCACGGTTTTCTTTCGGGCTCAGCCCGGACAACCAGGCCTTGCGCGCATGAATGATAAACATCTCACATTCTCCTTTGCCGGAGACCGTGTTGATGAAATCACACAGAAATTCGTAGCTGTCCTGGTCATCAATGCCAATACGGGTTTTGACCGTCACCGGAATTGACACCACATCGCGCATCGCCTTGATGCAGTCGGCAACCAGTTGCGCATTGCCCATCAGGCAGGCACCAAACATCCCGTTTTGTACGCGATCAGAGGGACAGCCCACGTTGAGGTTTATCTCGTCATAGCCCCGCGCTTCCGCCAGCTTCGCACACTGTGCCAACGCGGCCGGGTCGCTACCACCAAGCTGTAAGGCTATCGGATGCTCTTCGTCGCTATACGCCAGATAGTCGCCTTTACCATGAATGATTGCCCCGGTGGTTACCATCTCCGTATAGAGCAGCGTCTGGCTGGACAGTAAGCGCAAAAAGTAGCGGCAGTGTCTGTCCGTCCAGTCGAGCATCGGCGCGATAGAAAAACGATGTGCAGGGAAAGCGGTGGACTGAGATTCAGGCAGCATGGCGAATAATTAAGCATCCGGTTAAAAAAGGGGCGCCACTATAGCATAGACCGCGACGATAGTGAGCCACATCGTCACGGCCCCCCTCATGCTATTTCGATCCGGGTTTACCGTCGTGGGAACCAAAAAACTGTGGTGGATGGTCAACCCAGCGATCCTCGCGCGTGGCCGCATACACCGGATTCAGTGGGTAATAGATACGATTGAATTTTTTATTTGCCTCGCCGACGACCAGCAGTCGCACCTCTTCACTGGTGTTATTGATAAAGGTGTGACACACGCCGGTTCCCGCTGGAAATCCGACGCTGTCCCCCGGTTCCAGCTTCCATAAATAGCCGTTAATCCAGGCCTCCGGATACCCTTCCAGCACGTAGATAAACTCTTCTTCATCGCTTTCGGCGTGAGGGTACGAGGTGCGACGGCCCGGAGGCAGGCGTTCATGGTGAATACCGAGGCGACCCAAGCCCAGCTTACGAGCAAGCGGTGCGCCGATAGAAAACAGCTCATCACTTCCGGGATAGGTAGCGTCGTCAGCCCCCTCCACCTCACGCCAGTGGCGAATACAATCCGGTCTTTTCATTTTATATTTTCCAGTATTGCGATGCGTCAGGTATAGCACACCACGGCTGATCTCGGCGTTTTATGCAGAACATGATAAAGTAAGGGATTAACCTTCCACGCAAATCGAGGCGCAAAAATGGAAAGAACCCCTACGCAGGAGTTGCTGGCTCACGCTGAAAAACTCTGTGCGCAACGTAACGTGCGACTCACGCCGCAACGCCTCGAAGTGCTGCGCCTGATGAGCCTCCAGGAAGGGGCAATCAGCGCATATGACCTGCTAGATTTATTACGGGAAACTGAACCACAGGCTAAACCGCCTACCGTCTATCGTGCGCTCGATTTTCTGCTCGAACAAGGTTTTGTCCACAAGGTAGAATCCACCAACAGCTACGTGCTTTGCCATTTGTTCGATCAGCCCACCCACAGCTCCGCGATGTTCATTTGTGACCGCTGCGGCGTGGTGAAAGAAGAGTGTGCGGAGGGCGTGGAAGACATCATGCATACGCTGGCGGCCAAGATGGGCTTTGCCCTACGTCATAACGTAATTGAAGCGCATGGCCTGTGTCAGGTCTGTGTGGAAGTTGAAGCCTGCCGTCATCCTGGCGACTGCCAGCATGATCACACGATTCAGGTAAAAAAGAAGGTCGGGCGTTAAGCGAGAGAACGTACATCCTTGTACATTCAGGCGGGAGGGGATAATTACCAACGGTAGTCGTTGCGGGTTTCCCAATCCTTCACTTCTTTCTCCGCCTGATCTTTCGCATAACCGTAACGTTCCTGGACTTTACCCACCAGCTGGTCACGCTTACCTTCAATGACCGTCATATCATCATCGGTCAGTTTGCCCCATTGCTCTTTCACTTTACCTTTCAACTGCTTCCAGTTACCACCGACTTCGTCTTTATTCATCATCAAATCCTCATCGTTAGGTTGTGAATAGCGAGAGTGCTGCGTCCAGACACGCTATGTTTTTGCTGGACGTGAGAATAAGTGTAGTCAGTGATTCTGAGTTCTATTTATTATTCGGAATTTTTAACCATACGAGTCAGGAAAACCAGGTGCCATTTCGCCAGTGACGCCGCCAGATAAAAGCCAGCGAGAGTCCGCGCAGCGTCAGAAAAACGGCGAGTGCCAGCCACAAACCGTGGTTGCCTAACAGCGGTAACGTGAATAAGGTTAAGCCGAATCCTGCAGCGGCAACGGCCATACTGTTACGCATTTCCGCAGCACGCGTTGCGCCAATAAACATGCCGTCCAACAGGTAACACCAGACGCCCACCAGTGGTAACACCACCTGCCAGATAAGGTAACGATCGGCCAGTTGCTGAATCTGCGGTAGTGAGGTCAACGACGCAATAATGTGCTCGCCAAACAGGGCATAGACCAGTGAAAAAAGGATCGCCACAATGCCCGACTGTCGACACGCCGCGCGCCAGACATCCAACAGTTGGCTGCCATCCCGGGCACCATAAGCCTGACCAGAGTGCGCTTCCACGGCATAGGCAAATCCGTCCAGCGCATAGGCGGTGAAGGTCAACAGGGTCATCAGAACGGCGTTGACCGCAATAATATCGCCCCCGAGACGCGCCCCGAGTACCGTAATCGCACCAAAACACAGCTGCAGCAACAGCGAACGCAGCATGATGTCGCGGTTAAGCGCCATCAGACGGCGGAAGTTTCCGCGCCATGCCTGTTTCAGCATCATGAGCGAAACACCGCGCAGGTGGAGAACCTTGCGCACCATCAGCAGGCCAATCAGCAACGTGGCATATTCGGCAATCACCGTCGCCAGCGCGGCGCCCTGCACGTTCATATGCAGCCCCATCACCAGCCATATATCGAGCACAATGTTGAGGATATTGCCGACAATCAACAGGATCACCGGTGCTCGCGCGTACTGAACGCCCAGCAGCCAGCCGAGCAGTACCAGGTTCGCCAGCGAGGCAGGCGCGCTGAGCCAACGGATTTCAAGGAAGCGCCGGGCCTGTTCCAGTACCGCTTCGCTCCCCCCCACGATGTGTAACGCCAGATCGATAATCGGCGTACGAAATAGCGCAATTGCCGCCCCCGCCCCCAAAGCCAGAATCAGCGGCTGCACCAGCGCACGGGCCAGCGCCTGCGGATTTTTTGCGCCAAATGCCTGAGCCGTCAGCCCGGTGGTACTCATGCGTAGAAAGAGCAGCAGCATAAAGAGAAAACTGGTTGCCGTCGCCCCCACGGCGACACCACCCAAATAGACCGGGCTATCCAGATGACCAATCACAGCTGTGTCCACCAGTCCCAGCAGGGGAACGGTGATATTGGAGAAAATCATTGGCAGGGCAAGATGCCAGAGCGCTTTATCAGAGGAGGTAAAGAAAGGCATACAGGAGAGCCTGAGAAGAAGTTAAACGTACTGGACAAAGTTGTGTAGACCCGGTAAACGCAGTGCCACCGGGCACGTTGCCGGATGACGACGTAAACGTCTTATCCGGCCTACAGGAAATCAACAGACCGTTACAGCCATTCACCGTTACGGATAACGCCGACGGCCAGTCCTTCAATGGTGAAGTTCTGCTCACGCAGGTCGACAACGATCGGTTTGAACTCGCTGTTTTCTGGCAGAAGCTCGACCTTATTGCCCTGTTTTTTCAGGCGTTTAACCGTCACTTCATCATCAATGCGGGCAACAACCACCTGGCCGTTACGCACGTCCTGTGTCTTATGCACTGCCAGCAGATCGCCATCCATAATACCAATGTCTTTCATTGACATACCGCTGACGCGCAGCAGGAAATCAGCATTAGGTTTGAACAGGGATGGATCAACCTGATAGTGGCCTTCGATGTGCTGTTGCGCCAGCAGCGGCTCACCTGCAGCAACGCGGCCTACAAGCGGTAATCCTACCTCTTCTTCATGCAACAGACGAATACCACGCGATGCACCAGAGACGATTTCGAGCACCCCTTTACGCGCCAGCGCTTTAAGGTGTTCTTCAGCCGCGTTTGGGGAACGGAATCCCAAACGCTGCGCGATCTCCGCACGCGTCGGTGGCATACCTGTCTGGCTGATGTGATCCCGAATGAGATCAAACACCTCTTGCTGCCTGGCCGTTAACGCTTTCATTCCGCCCCCTGGGTGTATATACAGTTATGCTGTGAGTATATACAGCTAAAGGCGATTTTGGAACCGCAAACTGCACAAAAAACAGGAGATTTATGAAGTTGTGGAATCCTTATCGAAAATGGGACCACAACAGGATGCCCCAGGTGATCAGGGCGACAAAAATAGACAGCAGAACAGCCGCCGACCCCATATCTTTCGCTCGACCGGAAAGTTCGTGATACTCCGATCCAATACGGTCGACCACTGCTTCAATAGCGCTGTTTAAGATTTCAACGATCATCACCAGCATTACTGAACCAATCAACAACACACGGGTAATGGCGTCGACGTCCAGCCAGCAGGCGATGGCGACGCCCAGCAGTACGGCAACGCTTTCCTGACGAAATGCCGCTTCATTTATCCATGCGGCGCGAAAACCTTTCCACGAGTAGCCAGCAGCTTTGATAATTCGGGTAAATCCAGTGGTATTATTGGCCATCAAAAGAACCTTTTTACATTATTAGCGTCAATGTCATTGTAACGTTACCCCGTTTGTTTCAGGGTGTGGCAAAGCAGCGCGAAGTATGACGGGATACACCAGAAATTCACTAAACTTTCTGATATCCTTGCAGCGCATTTGCATTATTAACCAGAGGCTTTACATCGTTTATGTCCGGCTGGCCACGAATTTACTACAAATTACTGAATTTACCATTAAGCGTCCTGGTAAAAAGCAAGTCTATTCCGGCAGAACCTGCCCCGGAGTTGGGACTCGATACGTCTCGTCCCATTATGTACGTCCTACCGTACAACTCAAAAGCAGACTTGCTGACGCTACGTGCCCAATGTTTGGCGCACGATCTTCCCGATCCCCTGGAACCGCTGGAGATAGACGGGACTTTACTGCCGCGCTACGTGTTTATTCACGGCGGTCCGCGTGTGTTCACCTATTACACGCCAAAAGAAGAGTCCATCAAGCTGTTCCATAACTATCTCGATCTGCATCGCAGCAATCCTGACCTTGATGTGCAGATGGTGCCGGTTTCGGTGATGTTTGGCCGCGCGCCTGGCCGCGAAAAAGGTGAAGTCAACCCGCCGCTGCGCATGCTGAACGGCGTACAGAAATTCTTCGCCGTTTCCTGGCTCGGTCGCGACAGTTTTGTCCGTTTCTCGCCGTCGGTCTCTCTGCGCCGCATGGCAGACGAACACGGTACGGATAAAATCATCGCCCAGAAACTGGCGCGCGTGGCGCGTATGCACTTTGCCCGTCAGCGTTTGGCCGCTGTTGGCCCGCGCCTCCCTGCCCGTCAGGATCTGTTTAATAAGCTGCTGGCCTCAAAAGCAATCGCCCGTGCGGTAGAAGATGAAGCCCGCAGTAAAAAGATCTCCCACGAAAAAGCGCAGCAAAATGCCATTGCGCTGATGGAAGAGATCGCCGCCAACTTCTCCTACGAGATGATCCGCCTGACTGACCGTATTCTGGGATTCACCTGGAACCGACTGTATCAGGGTATTAACGTTCACAATGCAGAACGCGTTCGCCAACTGGCGCACGACGGGCATGAAATTGTCTATGTCCCCTGCCACCGCAGCCATATGGATTACATGCTGCTGTCGTACGTTCTGTATCACCAGGGGCTGGTTCCTCCGCACATTGCGGCCGGGATCAACCTGAACTTCTGGCCGGCTGGCCCGATTTTCCGCCGCCTGGGTGCGTTCTTTATTCGTCGTACCTTCAAGGGCAATAAGCTCTATTCCACCGTCTTCCGCGAATACCTCGGCGAGTTGTTCAGCCGCGGTTATTCGGTTGAGTACTTTGTCGAAGGTGGGCGCTCACGTACCGGTCGTTTGCTGGATCCGAAAACCGGCACGCTGTCGATGACCATCCAGGCAATGCTGCGCGGCGGTACGCGTCCTATCACCCTGGTGCCGATTTACATTGGCTACGAGCACGTGATGGAAGTCGGCACCTACGCGAAAGAACTGCGTGGCGCGACAAAAGAGAAAGAGAGCCTGCCGCAGATGCTGCGTGGCTTAAGCAAGCTGCGTAATCTGGGTCAGGGCTACGTCAACTTTGGCGAACCGATGCCATTGATGACCTACCTCAATCAGCACGTGCCGGAGTGGCGTGAGTCTATCGATCCTATCGAGTCGATTCGCCCTGCCTGGCTGACGCCGACGGTCAATAACATTGCCGCCGATCTGATGGTGCGCATTAACAACGCCGGTGCGGCCAACGCCATGAACCTGTGCTGTACCGCGCTACTGGCATCCCGCCAGCGTTCCCTGACCCGCGAGCAGTTAACTGAGCAGCTTGATTGCTACCTCAGCCTGCTGCGTAACGTACCGTATGCATCAGATGCAACGGTTCCGACGCAGAGTGCCAGTGAGCTTATCGATCACGCCCTGCAGATGAACAAGTTTGAGGTCGAGAAAGATACCATCGGTGACATCATCATTCTGCCGCGCGAGCAGGCGGTATTGATGACTTACTACCGCAACAACATTGCGCATATGCTGGTGCTGCCGTCACTGATGGCGGCGATTGTGACTCAGCATCGCCGGATTTCACGCGTCGCATTGCAGCAACATATTGATGCACTGTATCCGATGCTGAAAGCCGAGCTGTTCCTGCGCTGGGAGCGCGATGAGCTTACAGGGGTGATCGACGAACTGGCTGGAGAAATGCAGCGTCAGGGTCTGATTACGTTGCAAAACGATGAGCTGCAAATCAACCCGGCACGCTCCCGCACGCTACAGCTGCTGGCCGCAGGTGCGCGTGAGACTCTGCAGCGCTACGCCATCACCTTCTGGCTGTTGAGCGCGAATCCGTCTATCAACCGCGGTACGCTGGAGAAAGAGAGCCGCACCGTCGCTCAACGTCTTTCCGTACTGCACGGTATNCATGGTAAACGTGCGTTTTCGCTCAACGTCAATGCAGCAACAGTCATAAGCTCCCTGGTGCTGACCCTGCGTGACGAAGGCTACATCAGCGACACCGGAGATGCCGAGCCGGAAGAGACGATGAAGATTTACCAGATGCTGGCCGAACTGGTGACGTCGGATGTCCGTCTGACCATCGAGAGCGCCACTCAGGGTGAGTAAGCATAAAAAAACCGGTCGAAATGACCGGTTTTTTTTATCGCAGACTAAAACTCAAAGATGCCAGTAACTCATCGCAAGGCCTAAGAACAACACCAGGCCCACGTAGTTGTTATTCATAAACGCTTTAAAGCAGGCATCCCGCTCGCGGTTAACGATCAGCTTCTGCTGATACACAAACAGCGCCCCTGCCACCAGCAAAGACCAGTAATAGCCCAGCGCCAGTCCGTTCAGCCAGCCCACCAGCGCCATCAGCACCAGTACGCCCACTTGCAGAAGACCAATAATCAGTTTGTCGTTTTGGCCGAACAGGATAGCGGTCGATTTAATGCCAATCTTCAGGTCATCATCGCGGTCGACCATCGCATATTGGGTGTCATAAGCCACTGCCCAGAGAATATTGGCCAGAAACATCAACCAGCAGCTGAGCGGCACCGACTCGCTCACGGCGGCAAACGCCATCGGGATAGACCAGCCAAACGCTGCACCCAGCACCACCTGCGGCAGGTGCGTATAGCGCTTCATGAAGGGATAAACCCACGCCAGCGCCAACGCGGCAATCGACAACAAAATGGTCATCGTGTTGAGCGTCAGGACCAGCAGGAAGGCGAGCAACACCAGCACAACAAACAACGTGCGGGCTTCTTTCTCCGTCACGGCACCGCTTGGCAGAGGTCGGTTCGCGGTGCGTTTCACATGACCGTCAAATTTGCGGTCAGCATAATCATTCACCACGCATCCGGCGGCGCGCATTAACCAGACGCCAGCCACAAACACCGCCAGGATCCACAATTGCGGAACCCCAGGGGTCGCCACCCACAACGCCCACAGCGTTGGCCAGAGCAGCAGTAAGGCGCCGATTGGCTTATCCGTACGCATCAAGCGGTGAAACGCCAGCAGCTTATTCTGCGTCAGACTCCACTCCATCTTTATCTTCCTCTCAGTACAACGGCGATGCAGGTAAAAAAAGCTCGGTAAGCATCAGTGGCTTACCGCTCAGCCGCAGGCGGGAACGACGCCCCCACAGCTCTGCATCGCGGCCAATCTCAATAAAATCTCGGGTCAATGTCGATGACGTAAACAGGTAGCGCCCGAGCGGGGTTTTCCCCAGATTTTGCAAGGCCAGTTCAGGGCCACACAATGTCGATTCCGGCACCACGGTGCGCCCGGCAAGCCAGGGTTCACCATCCGCGCAGAGCAGGATTTCACGTAACCAATAGCGGGATTCTGTCGGCAGCAGCGTCAGTTCTTCGGCCACCTCATTTTGCCCAACAAATCCTTCTCGTATCAACGTTACGCTGACCTGCTTTCCCTGCTGCTCAAAACGTTGGGTCATGGAGTCTTCCAGTAACAACCAGTCAAGCAGTTGGGGGTCCAGCGTCGGGATCGCATCAAAATAACGCAGCGCACGCAGTTGCGTTAACGCAGGGTGTGGCATGCCTTACTCTCCGATTTATCACGTTCAGGCATTGTATCGCAGAAAAGGCATTACGGGGTGAGCAAACATGATTAAGTGATCGGCGGAGCAACACAAGCATAACAAGTAGCATGGAAGGATAAAAAAAGGTGCGCCAGGAGACGCACCAGTTGTTGCAAAATCAGCAATGTGGGGAGACGGTTACCCCTTGCCTTTTACACTGCTGATAAAGGTGGAACGGGCAGATTTGGATCCCAGACGTTCAGCTTCATCAAGCAGCTTCAGCGCTTTATCGACATCGCCTTTCGCCACAGCATCCTTAATCGCCTGGTTAAAATAGCTTTCCGTGTCGTTCAGCATCGGCTCGCTTTTCTGCGGGGCTGGTGCGGCGACCGGGGCAGCTGCCACCGCAGCCGGAGCCGCATAGGCCGCTGCTGGTGCGGCAGTGTTGCCCACCGTCACCGGTCCCGGACCGGATGAGCCAAACAGCGGCCCGACCAGCACGCTGGAGGAGGAGCTGGTTTTGACTTTTAGTTTCAGCAAGCCATCTGTGGTATGACGGGCGATCGGATCCGGGATATCCGGCACGGCGTTACCCACGCCCTTGGCATAGGCTTTTGCCGGGTCAAGCAGAGTCGTGGTCTGCTGGAGATCTTTCTCGGTGGTGAAGACCAGAACATAGAGCTTCTGCTGGCCCAGCGCTGGCGTCAGGCGCATGACCCCTTCCAGGCGATCCGCGCTCATCACGCCGGGCTCCTGATAGGTGAAATAGCTGCTGGGGAAGAAAGCAGATGGCGTCATGTTCTGATCAAGAATCAGGACGTTTGGCGCAAATACGCTGGTTTGTTTGTTCACTTCACTGGAGAGCGTCAGGGTCAGCTCACCAATATTGGCCGGTACGCTATAGGCGGCAACCGGACCGCTAATTCCCGCTACGTCCAGACGCTGACCGGCGGTCGCAAGCTGTGTGGACTGAACCTTAGATTGATCAACAGGCGTCCAGGCTAATTGTTGCAGTGCGGCAGTGGGAATCGCGGGTGCGCCGGTGGTGTTCTGTGGCACAAAATTCACATCGGCCAGGCTGATGCCGGGCGCACTGGCAAATAACCCTGCAGATAAACAAAGGGCAACGAGACTTTTCTTCATTTTCATTGTTATCACCTCAGATAGCATGGGTTCAGCGGTGGCCAGGCAATAGCGCGCTAAACCTTAAGTAAGAGGGGCTTACGCCCCTCTTTCGGTCTTTACGTCAGGTTAATGCTGGATTACCACCAGATTTCCATCTGGGCACCGAAGGACCACTCGTCGCTGTCGCCACGGCTGGTGGTGCTGATACCGGAGTTAGTTGCTGCTGCGAATTTGGTAACGTCGTTACCATTTTTCACGTAGCCCCACTCTTCATCCCATTTGGCATAGGTTGCGAAGACGCGGATTGCCGGACGAGACCAGATGCTGTCGCCCGCCTGCCATTGTTGCGCCAGGGTGACTTTGTACTGGCTGTTGCGATCGCTGGTCTGCTGCGATTTCACGTTGTCATAGCCCACTTCCAGCAGGGTGCTCATGATCGGCGTCCATTTGTACATCGGACGGATACCCACGGTGTACCATTCGGTACCCAGGTCGTTATCCATGTCGAGGTTCTGGTACATACCGACGTACATCAGGTCCCATTTGTCGCCCAGCGAGATAGCACCGTGGTCCAGCACGCGGAACAGGCTACCGTTGTTATTCACCACGTTATTGGCGAAGTTAGTCTTAGTACCATCTGGATTGGTAATGGTTGTCGTAGAAGAACCGTAAGAGCCCTGGTTCAGGCCTTTACCCTGCGTGGTCATGGAGTCTGTCGCATACTGAACAACAAACTTGTTATAGCCTTTCAGCATGCTCTGGGTATGTTCAGCGGTGAACATCCAGCCATCTTTTGATGCGCCGTCTGCCAGGTGGTAGTCATCGGTGGTGTTAGCACGACCGTAGTCCACACCCAGTTCCAACATACCGTCCGGGTTAATCGCCATTTGCGCTAAACGCACGTCGAACACGTCGTTGGCGGTGTCTTTGGTACGATCATAAATATTCTGGCTGCTGAACGCGTAAGAGCCGCCCGCTTCCTGAGAACGGGTCGCTGCCAGCGCCAGTTTACCGAAGCCCAGATCGATGTTTTCAATACCGGCACCAGGACCTGAAATATCCCAGTAGTAGAAGTCGATCATGTGCACATCATGACGCTGGTAGAAGCGCTTACCGGCCCAAATGGTGGAACCTGGCAGCCATTCAATCAGGTTTTTACCCTGCACGTTTGCTTCACGGAATGCCGGGTCAGTTCCTTCCCAGTCATTCTGCTGTGCGACGGAGTAGGCGACGTTGGTGTCGAAGTAGAAGCTCTTATCGCCCTCTTTCCACACTTCCTGACCCAGTTTAATTTCCGCATAGGTTTCACATTCGTTACCGAGACGGTATTTACTTTGTGCACCGGTTGCCTGGAAACACTGTTGTTCGCCGCCACTACCCGTCCAGCCGATACCGGAACGAGCATAACCATGGAAATCCACGGCCATTGCCTGAACAGACATAATGCCTGCTGCTACAGCAACCGCCAGAGGGAGTTTGCGCAGAGTAATCATCATTCTATCTCCTGAGATCATTGCTTTTCTTTGAACGCTTCACCTTGACGGATTTGCGCTTTTTTTTAATGGGACACCTTAAACGCCCGGCTCTTGATGCAACCGACGACATGCAGTGCCATCTTCACGGAACAGATGGCAACGCTCTGGCGGCAGGCCGATAGCGAATGTGGCACCCTCTTCTACCAACACCACGTCATTCTGGCGGTACACCAGGTTTTGACGGATGGCGGGGATCTGGATATGTATTTGCGTTTCGTGGCCCAACTGCTCGACCACCTGAACTTCACCTTCGAGGGTGACGTCAGCGATATCGCTGGGCAGCAGATGTTCCGGGCGAATACCTAAGGACATGTTGGCGCCAACCTGCACGGCACGGCTTTCTACCGGTAGCCAGATTTGCTGGCGGTTAGGTAATTCAACCTGCACCTGATCGATTGCGGTTGCGGTGACTTTCACCGGCAGGAAGTTCATCTTCGGTGAACCAATAAAGCCCGCCACAAAGCGGTCGGCTGGGTAGTGATACAGCTCCAGCGGCTTGCCGACCTGCGCGACGCGGCCCGCATCCAGCACCACGATTTTGTCAGCCAGCGTCATCGCTTCGACCTGATCGTGGGTGACGTAAATCATCGTGCGGCCCAGACGTTTATGCAGGCGGGAGATTTCAATACGCATCTGCACACGCAGTGCCGCATCCAGGTTAGAAAGCGGTTCATCGAGCAGGAACACGCGCGGTTCAGCCACCAGCGTACGGCCAATCGCCACGCGTTGACGCTGACCGCCAGAGAGTGCTTTTGGCTTACGCTCAAGCAGGTGCGCCAGCTGCAGGACTTCAGCGACCTGATTCACACGCTGGTTCATGACGTCTTTTTTGGCACCGGCCAGTTTGAGACCGAAAGACATGTTCTCGGCGACGGATAAATGGGGATACAGCGCGTAGGACTGGAAGACCATACCCACACCGCGTTCGGCGGGCGGGATGTCGTTCATTCGGGTGTCCCCGATAAACAGGTCGCCGCTGGTGATGGTTTCCAGCCCGGCGATCATACGCAGCAAGGTCGACTTACCGCAGCCTGACGGTCCGACAAATACCACGAACTCTCCTTCGTGAATGTCGAGATTGATATCCTTCGATACCACCACGTCACCCCAGGCTTTCGTTACATTTCGCAGCTGTACGCTCGCCATGCCCTTCTCCCTTCGTTACAACCTGTCATCGACAGCAACATTCATCATGGGCTGACTATGCGTTATCCATTAGGAGCGTGAATCCTCCACCCCCCAGCTTTTTTATGGGGGAGGAGGCGGGAGGATGAGAGAGTCGCGTCTGAGACCCGGGCCGTACGCCGCCAAGGAATTTCGTGATGTTGCCCGCAAAAATCAGTGGGTTTTTATGTGCGCCAGCACGCATTACTCACATTTCTGTAACACAGATCACATAAAGAATGGGTGGGGCGTAGGGGTAAGGAGGATGGAAAGAGGTTGCCGTATAAAGAAACTAGACACCGTTAAGCCACCTCTGTGTATCCAAGCGCACATCACCAAAAAGGATGGGGAATATGAAAATCAAAACCGGCGCACGCATCCTCGCATTGTCTGCATTGACGACGATGATGTTTTCCGCCTCGGCTCTCGCCAAGATTGAAGAGGGCAAACTGGTTATCTGGATCAACGGCGACAAAGGTTATAACGGCCTCGCTGAAGTGGGTAAAAAATTCGAGAAAGACACCGGCATCAAAGTCACCATTGAACATCCGGATAAGCTGGAAGAAAAATTCCCGCAGGTTGCCGCGACCGGTGACGGCCCGGACATCATCTTCTGGGCACATGACCGTTTTGGCGGCTACGCGCAATCGGGTCTGTTGGCTGAAGTTACGCCAGACAAAGCGTTCCAGGACAAACTGTTCCCGTTCACTTGGGATGCCGTACGTTACAACGGTAAACTGATCGCCTACCCGATCGCCGTTGAAGCACTGTCGCTGATTTACAACAAAGACCTCGTGCCAAACCCACCGAAAACCTGGGAAGAAATTCCTGCGCTGGATAAAGAGCTGAAGGCGAAAGGCAAATCTGCCCTGATGTTCAACCTGCAAGAACCGTACTTCACCTGGCCGCTGATTGCTGCCGACGGCGGATACGCGTTCAAGTTTGAAAACGGCAAATACGACGTCAAAGACGTGGGCGTGGATAACGCTGGCGCGAAAGCGGGTCTGACCTTCCTGGTCGATCTGATTAAGAACAAACACATGAACGCGGATACCGACTACTCCATCGCTGAAGCGGCCTTTAACAAAGGCGATACCGCGATGACCATCAACGGTCCGTGGGCCTGGTCGAACATCGATAAGAGCAAGGTGAACTACGGCGTAACGCTGCTGCCAACCTTCAAAGGCAAAGCGTCTAAACCGTTTGTCGGCGTACTGAGCGCCGGTATTAACGCCGCCAGCCCGAACAAAGAACTGGCGAAAGAGTTCCTCGAAAACTACCTGCTGACCGATCAGGGTCTGGATGAAGTGAACAAGGACAAACCACTGGGTGCCGTCGCGCTGAAATCCTTCCAGGAAGAGTTAGCGAAAGATCCACGTATCGCGGCCACCATGGGTAACGCCGAGAAAGGCGAAATCATGCCGAACATCCCACAGATGTCTGCATTCTGGTATGCCGTTCGTACCGCAGTGATCAACGCCGCCAGCGGTCGTCAAACCGTTGATGCTGCGCTGAAAGATGCACAAGGTCGTATCACCAAGTAATGCTGTAGCGCACGTGCCGGATGGCGGCATGAATGCCTTATCCGGCCTACAAATCACTGTAGGCCTGATAAGCGCAGCGCCATCAGGCATTTTTGCCGACAGATGTTCAAAGTTGTAGAGGAAGATCCCCATGGATGTCATTAAAAAGAAATACTGGTGGCAAAGCGACACGCTGAAATGGTCAGTGATGGGTCTGCTGGGTCTGCTGGTGGGCTACCTTGTTGTTTTGATGTACGCTCAGGGGGAGTACCTGTTTGCCATCATGACGCTTATTTTAAGCTCTGCTGGCCTGTATATTTTCGCCAACCGTAAAGCCTATGCCTGGCGCTATGTCTATCCTGGCGTGGCTGGTATGGGGTTATTTGTTCTGTTCCCACTCATTTGCACCATTGCAATTGCCTTTACCAACTACAGCAGTACCAACCAACTGACCTTTGAGCGCGCCCAGGAAGTCCTGATGGACCGTTCTTATCAGGCGGGTAAAACCTACAACTTTGGTCTGTATCCGGCGGGTACGGAGTGGCAACTGGCCCTCACCGACGGTGAAACAGGTAAAAATTATGTCTCCGACGCCTTTAAATTTGGCGGCGAGCAGAAACTACAATTGAAAGAAGCCGAAGCGCTGCCAGCAGGTGAACGTGCCACGCTGCGTATCATCACGCAAAACCGCCAGGCGCTGACCCAACTGACCGCCGTGCTGCCGGATGACAGCAAGGTGATTATGAGCTCGCTGCGCCAGTTCTCCGGTACGCAGCCGCTGTATACGCTTGCTGATGACGGCACGCTCACCAACAATCAGAGCGGCATAAAATACCGTGCCAATAACGATATTGGTTACTACCAGTCACTCGCGCTAGACGGTAGCTGGGGTACAGAGAAACTCAGCCCAGGCTATACCGTCGCCATCGGCTGGGATAACTTCACCCGCGTCTTTACCGATGAAGGCATTCAGAAACCGTTCTTCGCGATCTTTATCTGGACCGTCGTCTTCTCAGTGCTCACCGTCATCCTGACCGTTGCCGTCGGTATGATTCTGGCCTGTCTGGTGCAATGGGAATCGCTGAAAGGCAAAGCGATTTATCGCGTGCTGCTGATTCTGCCTTACGCCGTGCCGTCGTTTATCTCGATACTGATTTTCAAGGGGTTATTTAACCAGAGCTTCGGTGAAATCAACATGATGTTGAGCGCGCTGTTCGGCATCAAGCCGGCCTGGTTCAGCGACCCAACCACCGCGCGTTCGATGATTATCATCGTCAACACCTGGCTGGGCTATCCGTACATGATGATCCTGTGCATGGGGCTGCTGAAGGCGATTCCCGACGATCTGTATGAAGCCTCGGCAATGGATGGCGCTGGCCCATTCCAGAACTTCTTTAAGATTACGCTGCCGTTGCTGATCAAGCCGCTGACGCCGCTGATGATCGCCAGCTTTGCCTTTAACTTTAACAACTTCGTGCTGATTCAGCTGTTGACCAACGGTGGCCCGGACCGACTCGGTACCACCACGCCAGCCGGTTATACCGACCTGCTCGTCAGTTACACCTACCGTATCGCCTTTGAAGGCGGCGGCGGTCAGGACTTCGGTCTGGCGGCGGCGATAGCCACCCTGATCTTCCTGCTGGTTGGCGCGCTGGCGATTGTGAACCTGAAAGCCACACGTATGAAGTTTGATTAAGGGAGATAACGACAATGGCTATGGTCCAACCGAAATCACAAAAGTTACGTTTATTCGCAACGCACTTAGGTCTGCTGATTTTTATCGCGGCAATTATGTTCCCGCTGCTGATGGTCATTGCCATCTCGCTGCGCGAAGGTAACTTCGCCACCGGCAGTCTGATCCCGGAAAATATCTCCTGGGAGCACTGGAAACTGGCGCTGGGCTTTAGCGTGGAACACGCGGATGGCCGCGTGACGCCGCCTCCGTTCCCGGTGCTGCTGTGGCTGTGGAACTCGGTGAAAGTGGCCACCATTACCGCGATCGGTATCGTGACCCTCTCCACCACCTGTGCTTACGCCTTCGCCCGCATGCGCTTCCCAGGTAAAGCCACGTTGCTGAAAGGCATGCTGATTTTCCAGATGTTCCCGGCGGTACTGTCGCTGGTGGCGTTATATGCCTTGTTTGACCGTCTGGGCCAGTACATTCCGTTTATCGGTCTGAACACCCACGGTGGCGTGATCTTCGCCTACCTTGGCGGCATTGCGCTGCACGTCTGGACAATCAAGGGGTATTTCGAAACCATCGACGGTTCACTGGAAGAAGCGGCTGCGCTGGATGGCGCAACGCCGTGGCAGGCATTCCGCCTGGTGCTGTTGCCGTTGTCGGTGCCGATTCTGGCGGTGGTGTTCATTCTGTCGTTCATCGCCGCAATTACCGAAGTCCCGGTCGCCTCACTGTTGTTGCGTGATGTGAACAGCTATACCCTGGCAGTCGGTATGCAGCAGTATCTCAATCCACAGAACTATTTGTGGGGCGACTTTGCCGCTGCAGCCGTGCTTTCTGCTATTCCGATCACCCTGGTGTTCCTGCTGGCCCAGCGCTGGCTGGTTAACGGCCTGACGGCAGGCGGTGTGAAAGGCTAAGTTTCATCGATGTACCCGCCCGGCAACGGGCATGCCACTGCAACCCTCAACTTATGTTATCCCAACCTGTGACTGTTTTTCGGCGCTCTACGGAGCGCCCTTTTTTTATGTAATTTTGCATTGCTGTTACGATTATTTTCTTTCGTGCTCGCCATCACTGCAATTTTATTTCTCGCCTGAGCGGACATTAATTAAACAGAGTGAAGATCACAGAAAAGACAAAACGTAATTGCAATGTAAAAAATGATAATTGTCATACCTGCCTGTTAAATCCACCATCACAACACTGATAAAAAGAGCTGTATCTTCTAAGGCAGGTCTGAATGAATACCCAATATAATTCCAGTTATATTTTTTCGATTACATTAGTTGCCACATTAGGAGGACTGTTATTCGGCTACGACACCGCCGTCATCTCCGGTACCGTCGAGTCCTTAAATACGGTTTTTGTCGCCCCACAACATCTGAGCGAATCCGCCGCAAACTCACTGTTAGGCTTCTGCGTCGCCAGCGCGCTGATTGGCTGTATCATCGGTGGTGCGCTGGGTGGCTATTGCAGTAACCGCTTTGGTCGTCGCGATTCACTCAAAATCGCCGCGATCCTGTTCTTTATTTCCGGCATCGGTTCCGCATGGCCGGAATTAGGATTTACCGCCATTAATCCGGATAATGCTGTTCCTGTTTATTTAGCCGGATACGTCCCCGAATTTGTTATTTATCGCATTATTGGTGGTATCGGCGTCGGTTTAGCCTCCATGCTCTCACCGATGTATATCGCAGAACTGGCCCCGGCACATATTCGTGGAAAACTGGTTTCCTTTAACCAGTTCGCGATTATTTTCGGGCAACTGATGGTCTACTGCGTAAACTATTTTATTGCCCGTTCCGGCGACGCCAGCTGGCTGAATACCGATGGCTGGCGTTATATGTTTGCCTCTGAAAGCATTCCTGCCCTGCTGTTTTTAATACTGTTGTATACCGTACCGGAAAGCCCACGCTGGCTGATGGCGCGCGGCAGACACGAGCAGGCGGAAGGTATTCTGCGCAAAATTATGGGCAGCAATCTTGCTACCCAGGCGATGCAGGAGATCAATCAGTCACTGGAGCACGGTCGCAAAACAGGCGGGCGTCTGCTGATGTTTGGCACTGCGGTCATCGTCATCGGCGTCATGCTGTCCATCTTCCAGCAGTTCGTCGGCATCAACGTTGTGCTCTACTACGCGCCGGAAGTTTTTAAAACCCTGGGCGCCAGCACCGACGTCGCGCTGTTGCAGACCATCATCGTGGGCGTAATCAACCTGAGCTTCACCGTGCTGGCGATCATGACGGTCGATAAATTTGGCCGCAAACCGCTGCAAATTATTGGCGCGCTGGGTATGGCCATCGGCATGTTCAGCCTCGGTACTGCGTTTTATACCCAGGCTTCTGGTCTGGTGGCGCTGTTGTCGATGCTGTTTTATGTTGCGGCATTCGCCATGTCCTGGGGCCCGGTGTGCTGGGTACTGCTGGCTGAGATTTTCCCCAACGCGATCCGTGGCAAAGCGCTCGCCATTGCGGTGGCCGCCCAGTGGTTGGCGAACTACTTTGTCTCCTGGACCTTCCCGATGATGGACAAAAATTCGTGGCTGGTTGCCCATTTCCACAACGGTTTCTCCTACTGGATTTACGGTTGCATGGGCATTCTGGCGGCACTGTTTATGTGGAAGTTCGTACCGGAAACCAAAGGCAAAACGCTGGAAGAACTCGAAGAGCTGTGGGAACCTGCAGCAGAGAAAACGCAGCCCGCGTCTGCGCAGTAATCAACGTGAACAACACGCCGCAGCCCAATGCGGCGTGTTATTTTTTACTCACGCTTCAACCGTTTGGAATTACACAACCACAGCGTGATCACCAGCAGCAGGATCGCCGCGGAATAGATCAGTACGTCCATGGGGGCTTTATGATCGACGATGATCAACCGCACAATCGCCGTGATCCCGATATAAACAAAGTAGCGCAGCGGAAAGTGAAAACCTGACTGAAAGTACTTCACAATCAGCGCGATAAATTCAAAGTAGAGGAAGTAAACCACCAGCCCTTCCACCAGCTCGTATTTGCTGGTTTGTTCCGGCGCGAACAGCACATCCGCCAGATGCAGCGTCTCTTTGCCGAGGAATACCACCAGAATCAGCCCCAGACTCAGTAGCCCAAGATTCAACACAGTCTGTAACATCGTGGAGATAAACTCCACGCGCGGACGAGATATCGGCGTCATAGCAGCCCCTTTTGCTCAATGGCGAAGTTCCTGTATAACGCAAAAATGTGACGGAGATCTACATTTTTTGTTTATGTTTTGTTCACACAACGGTTCTTGCCGGATGGCGGCTTTGCCTTATCCGGCCTACCGTAGGCCCGGTAAGCGTAGCGTCACCGGGCGATCAACATTCACATCAACGGAAGTTCTCACTCCTGTCACTGGTCATATCGTACAAACCAAACTTACGCCCAAGCTGCTGACCGCCGTCGCGCGTCAACGGCGTCCAGCCAATTGCCGCACGGCTGCGGGTTGGTCCCGAGGAGAAGAGATCCAGCGGCACGGAGACATACACGCCTTTGGTGAAATCACCTTCCCCATACTCATCCGGTGATGCATCGGTGAGGGTTGCATAACCGCCGACCACCACGCCGCTGTCGAAGCGTTTGGCGATTTCAAGGGTCCCGCCTTTATCGCCCGCTAGGTACTGCCCCACGCTGGCTTTTACCAGTACATCCTGGGCAAACGACGGGTTCCAGTACGCCGTCAGATGTCCGGTCTTCACGCTGTAGTCGGTGAATTTCATCATGTCCTGCGCACTACGCCAGTCACGCTGCTTCACATAGTTGGCGTCAACGCCAAACGCCCAATTGCTGTCCAGTGGACGGTACAGCACTTCAGCCCCTGCGCCGCCAAACATGGTTTCCAGATAGCCACCGTACACTTGTCCGTAAAACCCGTTGCCGAGTGACTGGAAGTAGTTGGCCTGCAGGTTATTCACATACACATCGTTCTGAACGTAGTCACGGACGTGAGTACGGACCCGCGGCAAATGTGAATCACTGGGCGGATTGGTATAGTTAAACTTGTCGTAGTTATTGGCCAGGTTAGCAAACAGACTGCCGGTCGTGAGCAGATGGTCTGTCACCCACAGATCTGCCGTTCCCATGACACCCAGCTGATACATATAGAAGTTTTCCGGGCCGCCCACGGACTGGTTGAGTACCGGATCAATGTGAAAATCAAAGCGTGATTTATCGATATACCAGCCCTGCTCGGTGGTCTGCGGCACCACGGGCTCCACGCGCTTTTGCGCCAGCGGTGTTTCATAGCCCAGCGGCTCGCCTTGCAGATGATCCTGCAGACTCGCAACATCTGTTTCGGTGGTGACCTGCGGTAAATTCAGGCGATTTTCCGTAATACGGATCGTACGAATCCCCTCAGGGAGATCGTTCATTACGATCCGATTTGCCCGTTCGATCCCTTCCCGCGAGTCACGGTATTTCACCTGTTCGCCGGTCACGTACAGCGTATCGCCCTGCACCTGGAGTTTCGGATCCGCCAGCCCGGCGTTGTATTTCAGTAGCGTGAGCTGATTCGCCACCACCGAATGTTGCAGGATGGCATCCTGCGGCTGGGGCTGATATTGCGGTCGCGCGTTGTCGTTATACGTTGGTCGCAGATCGTTGAAGTTCGTGCGTAGCGTGACTCCGAACATAAAGGTATTACCGCGCTCGTAGCTGAGGTTAACGTCGGCCCAATCGGTGACGCGGTAAATGGCGCCGACGTTAAACTTGCTCTTCTGATCCAGCTTGCCGGCAAAATCCTGCTGGTAGTTGTTACCCTCATATTCCAGCTTCAGGCGCAGCGGCTGCCAGGGCGTCTGGTATTCCACGCCGCCAAACAGTGACGCAGGGCCGTGGAACATCTGGCTACCGTCGATGGAGCCCGCCTGTTTATAGCTGTTATCGCGATAACAGAATTTATCGCTGTACGAGCACAGCGGATTACTCACATTGCCGCTGGTACCAAGATATCCCCAGCCAAGACCAAGCGAGAAATCAAACGGCCCCCAGGCTTTGTTGGCCACGATGTATTCCGCATCAAACAGACCGGTTCCGCCGATATCCCGTGCGCCAACCGCGACCTGCGGCATCCAGTAGCTCTCTTCCCACAATCGCAATTTGAGATCGAACGCTTTGTCTTTATACGTCTGATCGCCTGAAAATGACTCCACGCTGCTGTATTTTTTGGTGCGCACATCGGTATAGCGTAAGGTCGTTTCCAGCCACGGGAACAACTGCACCGACGCGGAGTAGTAGCGGTACTGATCGTTATCGCGGTAGTTGAGGCTCATTTCCCCTTCACGCGCCATCCGCGCGGTTGGCGTTTGCAGCAGCCCCACGCCGCCAAAGTCAGACTGGGAAGGCCCAATCGGCGCAGGGTACGTTTCACCGTGGCAGGCCGTGCTGATACCCAGCGCCAGCAGGCTGAGCAGATAAGTTTTTCTCATTATTCAGGTATCCGCTGGGTCAGAGTGCGAAGAATGTCGGCATTGATTTGATCCGGGGCGCGGCTCCAGACAGAGTCAGACAGCCCAACAAAAATGATGCTGCCGGGCATCGGCTCAACGTGACGTTTATTCCAGTAAGCGACCGGTACTTTTTGCGTGCGTCCATCGGGATAGACCACCCACGCATAGCTGCGATCTGCACCGCTCAGCAGACTTTGTCCGGCGAGATAGCTGGCGATATCACGCCCTGACATAAACGGCTGTTTACCCGGATGATTGATCGCGCCAAACAGGGTGATTTCAGTTGGCTGAGGCCCAACCCACAGCGTGTAGTTGCCCTGCAACGGCGGATTCCCCCGTTCACTCACCCGCACCGCGTCCGGGTCGAGATTCACCCGCTGTCTGCCGGTTACCTTCAGGGTCTGAATTTGCTGGCGTAGCGTGTTGATAGCGGCTGCATCGTCTCCGCCTTCTTCTGCACTCAGCGCCGCCAGCCGTCCCAACAGCGCCTGTTGCTGGCGCTGCGCGGTAACCGTCGCCAGCTCTTCCCCGATCACCGCCGCGGGCCACCAGCTATTCGCCAGCGTGGGTTGACCCACCAGATCGATAAGATGTTCCGCGCCGGTCAACGTTTTCGGTTCTGCACTGCCTGAGGTGATCACTTTTACCGTTCCTGCGGCAAAAACAGATGCCGCACAAAGGCTAAAAGTCAGCGCGGTAATCATTCGTTTCATCATGATTTTGCCGCCTTGATCAGCGTGGTCTTCACCGGGAAATAATTCGCACCCAGATACTGCTCTGACTGGCGAATCATCCCGTCACTGTCGATCCAGTAACGGTTATGCCAGCGAGTCCGATCGGTGGTGACTTCTTCGTCCAGCACGCGTACCGGGGTATCTTCGCTGGCAACCCGAATACTGTCAGTGCCGTCCCATCTGAAGACCGAACGGGCGGTGGCGTAGCGCACCTGCTTATGCTCGGTCCAGCCCATCGTGCGGGTCCAGGTGACGCCATCAACAATCTGGTTTGGTTTGATAAGCGGGTCCGCCGCCAGATTATTCACCGCGATCAGGTTGTCTCCGCCCAGCAGCGTTTTCACCAGACGCCCGTGTTGCGTTACGAGCATGGCCTGGTCCTGGGTGACCCATTTCTGCTGCCCGTTTTCAGCGAAAGCGAGCACCACAAACAGCTGCGGACCGCCGTTAAGCTGCATGTACTGGCTGGCGTAAGGCATGTTGTGGATATCATCATCCGTCATCTGTACGCCGGGAGTACCCAACACGCTTTGCCACAGCGAATGACCCAGCCCTTCGGTGGTAGCTGAACACGCCTGTAATAACAGACAAACCAATATGAGCGCTGGTCGCATCACGACGTTTCTCCGCATTATTGCCGGGTGGCGCGACGCTTACCCGGCCTACAAATCCCACAGGCTTTTGGAAATTCAAAATAACCACACCGAAGTGTGGTTATGGTTAATCCCCTTCATACTTCAGGGGCTACGTACCGGTATTACTGGGTACTGGTGGTCGTGGTGGTGGTGGTTCCGGTATTCGAACCATCGCCACCGCCGGTTGCCGCCAGGGCGACCCCCACCGCGGAGCTTACGGTGCTCACGCTGGTTGCGGAGGAACTTCCTGCCGAAACCGACGCGGCTGCCGACCCTGCCGCCTCCCCCACCTGAACGGGGGCAGCATAGACAGAGGTCGTCGCAAGCGCAGATATAGCCAACAGGCCATACAGTACTTTTTTCATCACAATATCCCTTCATTGTATGAATGGAGATTTACCCAAAAGAATTTCGGGCGAGATCGAGTATACACAACCGAAAGTGTGTAAATTACGCCGCGCAGGAATTTAGGATAATTAGAAAAAGTGGGAGCTAACATTATTAAAAAATACACAAATCAATACAAATCAATCACATGAAATAAATACATAAATAATGCAATATCCGTAAAATCTGAAAATCATTGTGTTAAATCTAACGTGGTATAATTATTTTAGGATTAAACTCAATTAAATCCCATGTAATGAGGAAGACAAGATAAATTATCTTATAAAAAAAGCCGATAATAATATCGGCTTTTTTTATAAGTAATCAGTAAATTCATTCGAATTGCAGCAAGGCGGCAAGCCCGTTAATCCCCGGGAGCATAGATTACTATGTGACCGGGGTTAACGAACGCAGCCAACACCGCTGCGGTTCGAAGGAAGAAGCTGATTAACGCCAGGACTTATAACGGTTAATCAAACCGTTAGTCGAGCAATCATGGCTGTTGATCTCTTGATCATCGTTCAACTCAGGCAGAATGCGGTTCGCCAGCTGTTTGCCCAGCTCTACGCCCCACTGGTCGAAGGTGAAGATGTTCAGGATAACGCCCTGAGTAAAGATTTTATGCTCATACAGCGCAATCAGTGCACCCAGGCTGTACGGAGTGATTTCGCGCAGCAGGATAGAGTTCGTAGGACGGTTGCCTTCGAACACTTTGAACGGCACAACGTGGTCCAGCGTCGCCGGATCTTTACCCTGGTCGCGGTATTCTTGTTCAACCACTTCACGAGACTTGCCAAACGCCAGCGCTTCGGTCTGGGCGAAGAAGTTAGACAGCAGCTTCGGATGGTGGTCAGACAGCGGGTTATGCGTGATAGCCGGAGCGATGAAATCGCACGGCACCATTTTGGTCCCCTGGTGGATCAGCTGATAGAACGCATGCTGACCGTTGGTCCCCGGCTCACCCCAGATGATTGGGCCAGTCTGGTAATCCACCGCATTGCCGTTACGGTCAACGTATTTACCGTTGGATTCCATGTTGCCCTGCTGGAAGTAGGCCGCAAAGCGGTGCATATACTGGTCGTACGGCAGGATGGCTTCGGTTTCGGCACCAAAGAAGTTGTTGTACCAGATACCGATCAGCGCCAGCAGTACCGGCAGGTTTTTCTCCGCTGGGGTAGTGGAGAAATGTTTATCCATGGCGTGCGCGCCGGACAGCAGTTCAACGAAGTTGTCGTAGCCCACGGACAGGATGAT
Source organism: Citrobacter sp. TBCS-14 (assembly GCF_005280805.1). Taxonomy (NCBI): domain Bacteria; kingdom Pseudomonadati; phylum Pseudomonadota; class Gammaproteobacteria; order Enterobacterales; family Enterobacteriaceae; genus Citrobacter; species Citrobacter sp. TBCS-14. Next base: position 23,395 of record NZ_SZWM01001252.1, on the reverse strand, counting down.
CGACAGACCAATCGCTGACCACAGGGAATAACGACCGCCAACCCAGTCCCAGAACTCGAACATGTTGGCCGTATCGATACCGAACTCACCGACTGCTTTCGCATTGGTGGACAGCGCCGCGAAGTGTTTTGCCACGTGTTTTTCATCACCGGCGGTCGCCAGGAACCAGTCGCGCGCGCTATGGGCGTTGGTCATGGTTTCCTGGGTGGTGAAGGTTTTAGAGGCGACCAGGAACAGCGTGGTTTCCGGATTCACTTTCTTCAGTACTTCGGCGATGTGCGTACCATCGACGTTAGACACAAAGTGCATATTCAGGTGATTTTTGTACGGACGCAGCGCTTCGGTCACCATGAACGGACCGAGGTCGGAGCCACCGATACCGATGTTCACCACATCCGTAATCGCTTTGCCGGTGTAGCCTTTCCAGCTGCCGGAGATAATCGCTTCAGAGAAGGATTTCATCTTCTCCAGCACCGCATTCACTTCCGGCATCACATCTTTGCCGTCCACGATGATCGGGGTATTGCTACGGTTGCGCAGCGCCACATGCAGCACCGCACGATCTTCCGTACGGTTGATCTTCTCACCGGAGAACATGGACTTGATAGCACCGCTCAGGTCGGTCTCTTTTGCCAGGTCCTGCAGTTTCGCCAGCGTTTCTTCGGTGATGCGGTTTTTGGAAAAATCCACCAGCATCAAATCGTCAAACGTTGCGGAAAACTTGGCGAAACGATCGCTATCTTTCGCGAACAAGTCCGCGATCGTAACGTCTTTCATCTCTTCAAAGTGTTTTTGTAGTGCCTGCCAGGCTGAGGTCTGCGTTGGATTGATGTTTTTCATTAGCAATACTCTTCTGATTTTGAGAATTGTGACTGAGATCGATTGTAACGCCAGTCACAGAAAAGTGTGATTGTTTTAGTGCCGTTGTCCTGGCGTCCATCAAACAGGGGTAATTATAAGCTCGGTTACTCAGGGCTACAGCAGCATGAAAAATCCGCATAATCCCAGCATTGACAGTACAGGCCATGCCTTTTATTTATATACATAAAGTCATTCGATATGCGTCAAGGCGGCAAACCTGCTCGCCACAGGAGCTTACTGAAGTAAGTGACTGTGGTGAGCAGGTGCAGCCAACGAAGAGGCAGATTGAAGGACGAAATGTAATACGGTATTTGCGCCTGCACCGGTTTCCGTTCTGCCCTTGTGCCATGGTCGCTCTATTCATTCCCTGACACGAGGTAGTTATGACTGATGTAGTTGTCTCCAAGTTTGGCGGTACCAGCGTCGCGGATTTCGACGCCATGAACCGCAGCGCTGATGTGGTGCTTTCCGATGCTAACGTCCGTTTAGTGGTGCTTTCCGCTTCAGCGGGTATTACTAACCTGCTGGTCGCTTTGGCTGAAGGGCTGGAGGCAACTGAACGCTTCGAGAAACTCGACACTATTCGTCAGATCCAGTTCGATATTCTGGAGCGTTTGCGTTATCCAAACGTGATCCGCGAAGAGATCGAACGTCTGCTGGAAAATATCACCACGCTGGCGGAAGCGGCTTCGCTGGCGACCTCAACCGCGCTGACTGACGAACTGGTCAGCCACGGTGAACTGATGTCCACCCTGCTGTTTGTCGAAATCCTGCGCGAGCGTAATGTTCAGGCGCAGTGGTTTGACGTGCGTAAAGTGATGCGTACCAACGATCGTTTTGGTCGCGCAGAACCAGATGTCGTGGCGCTGTCTGAACTGGCAACGCTGCAGCTGGCACCGCGCCTTGAAGAAGGTCTGGTGATCACCCAGGGCTTTATCGGCAGCGAAAGCAAAGGCCGCACTACCACGCTGGGGCGCGGCGGCAGCGACTATACCGCCGCCTTGCTGGCAGAAGCCCTGCACGCCGCACGCGTCGATATCTGGACCGATGTACCGGGCATTTACACGACCGACCCGCGCGTGGTGCCAGCCGCAAAACGCATTGATGAAATTGCCTTTGAAGAGGCCGCAGAACTGGCGACCTTCGGCGCAAAAGTCCTGCACCCGGCGACGCTGCTCCCTGCCGTGCGTAGCGATATTCCGGTGTTTGTCGGCTCCAGCAAAGACCCCAAAGCAGGCGGCACACTGGTGTGTAATAAAACCGAGAATCCACCGCTATTTCGTGCCCTGGCGCTGCGTCGCAAGCAAACGCTGCTGACGCTGCATAGCCTGAATATGCTGCATTCTCGCGGGTTTTTAGCGGAAGTGTTCGGCATCCTGGCGCGCCACAATATCTCGGTGGATTTGATAACAACCTCAGAAGTCAGCGTCGCACTGACGCTGGATACCACCGGTTCAACGTCCACCGGCGATACGCTGCTCACGCAATCCCTGCTGATGGAGCTGTCCGCGCTGTGCCGGGTCGAGGTAGAAGAAGGTCTGGCATTGGTCGCCCTGATCGGGAACGACCTGTCTAAAGCCTGCGGCGTGGGAAAAGAGGTGTTCGGCGTGCTGGAACCGTTCAACATCCGCATGATTTGCTACGGCGCATCCAGCCATAATCTGTGCTTCCTGGTGCCGGGCAGCGAAGCCGAGCAGGTCGTACAGAAACTGCATCATAATTTGTTTGAGTAATACCAGCCGGATGGCGGATGCGGCGAAACGCCTTATCGGGCCTACGGTGAATTCGTAGGCCCGATAAGAGGCAATACCATCGGGCAACACAGTCATGACATCACTGTCTCATATAACAGTCGGTCCAGTTCCCTGACATCGCCTTCCCGGCTATCCGGTAACACCGGTGGCGTTTCGCCTCGCGCCAGCTCCTCGCGGATAAACGCATGCAGCAGTGGACGGCGCAGTCCATATTCCGCTTCCCCTGCCCGCTGCTTGCGTTCCAGCAGGTCGTCTATCTCCTGACGCAGCGGCGCATCCAGCTCGCTCCCCGCCAACAGTTCGGCAAAGCGCATGGGAGGCACGCCTTTTCCCGCTTCGACCCAACGCACGGCCAGCAACGGACGCAGCACGTAGAAGTATTTTTTTAGTCGCACTTCATTGCCTTGCAGATAGCCACGGAAGTTTTTTCGCGCCATTGAATAGTAGTGCCAGCGGGCACGCACAGGCGAAAACCATTTTGGCACCAGCGCTTTCAACGCAGACACCGTCGCGTCATCCTGCTGATAAACCACCGGCGAATCCAGCCACTCGATAAGCGTCGGGTTAGCCCCTTTCAGCAGACCCAGCGCTTTTCGCCACTCCCAGCCGCACACGTCCAGTTCATCGTCTATAGGCAGTTCAATAACATCACGCGGCGCTTCCACCCGCAGATACCATTCTGGCGGATGAACGTATAGAAATCGCACGTCGTAATCACTGTCCGGGGAAGCGAATCCCCAGCCACGGCTGCCGGATTCACAGGCGTATAGCACCTTCACGCCATAGCGCTGTTCCACCTTTTTTAGCTGGCGCACTACCCGTTCGCGCATCGCGGCGTTCACTCCGTTATTGCTCATTTTACTTATCCTTTTATATTCACCAGACCGTGCAGAACCTGGTCCAGACCACCAAATACCGAGATTTTATCGATACGCTCCGCCACTCTCTCGAGGGTTTCCAGCTCTTTTAAACGCAGCGCCACCGGGTTGTTTTCCATCACTTTCGCTGTGTTCAACAACGAGCGCGTGGCGGCCGTTTCTTCACGTCGACGAATGACGTTGGCCTGCGCCGATTTTTCGGCCTCCACCAGCTGCGACAGGATGGTTTTCATATCGCCTGGCAGCACGATATCTTTCACGCCCAGCGAAGCAACCTCAATGCCAAACGGCGTCATGCGGTTTTTCACCTGCGTGCTTACCACGTCATCAATCACCTGCTTATCTTCCAGCAGTTCGTCCAGCGTTCGGGTACCAACCGCCTCGCGCAGCGCAAACTGCAGCTCACGGTACAAGTGATCCAGTGGTTTTGTCAGTTGGCCAAACGCCTGTAATACGCCGCTGTAGCGCCAGTTCGCCGCCAGATTCAGACGCAGGTTGACCTTATCTTTGGTCAGGATCTCCTGCCCGCCGACCTCCAGTACCTGCAAGCGGGTATCAACGACTTCCGCTTCCACCAGATGATTCACCTTCCAGTACGCACTCAGACCTGGCGGCAACAGCGCCTGCGTCTCACCATCAATTTTCAGCACACCGACGTGCCAGGCCGGAACCTGCACCGTTAAGATCGCGTCACGACCTTTTACCGCACCGCTACGGCGTGGCTGTAACACGGCATTCATCACGTCCGTTGGGACCTGAACCTGACGCGTATCCATACGTACCAACGTTAACGCCTCCTCGGCTCGCCAGTACAGGCGACGGGTTGAAGGCGGTAAAATTTCCTGCAAGACGCCGTTCACATACAGCGCACCGGCTTCGATATCGGTTAAATCTGCCGCCACACAGTACTGTTCCACCCACGCAGGCTGGAAGCGACGCAGATACTCCGCCAACGCCTCAGGAACATCACTGCCATCGGCATTTACCACCAGAACATCCGGTGTGTTAAACCACGGCAAACGGTGTTCACCTGCATTCAGCACTTTGTAGTAGTCACCCTGGCGGGATAACAGACCAAGCTGGCCTTTACGAATAGTGATTTTCTTCATCATTTTTTATTCCTTATTGTGAGTCAGGCGCGGGTGCAGGGGCGAAGCGGCAGGGGAATTCCCTTTTGCCTGTCGCACGGCGTCATTACCGGCAGCCTGTTTTTGGGCGGTGCTGACTGCGCACGAACCCGTTTTATTCCTATGATTAACAACCAGTTTTCATGTGGAGGATGAAATTGGGAATCGAACCCACTTGGTGGTCATCGGCTGACGGAACACCCCGGGAAAACAGCCTGTGCCGTTCCTGACGTGCCGGCGGGGTTTAACCCCCTGCGTTTTCAGCGTTGTTGACGTATCAGGTATTGCCAGAAGCGTGCCAGAAAGAAAAATCATCAAATTTATTTTTTATTTTATTGATTCATATGGTTTTTATTTTTAACACTCAGATTAATGATTGCCGTTGCGCAGAGATTTTTTTATCTTCCAATATCGATATTTATCTTTATGGATAAAGCATGAAAAAGCGGCGGGTGGTGATTGGCGTTCTGGGCACGGTGCTGGATAAGCGCGGTAAACGGGCGAATCGGTTTAAGAAATGGCGCCCTACGGTTGGACTGTGCCAGCAGGCTGATTTCCCCATCGACAGACTGGAACTGCTCCACCAGCCGCGCGACGAAAGCATGGCACAGCGGCTGATTGAAGATGTCGCCCTGCTCTCTCCTCATACCGAGGTGCGCCCGCATGCGGTGACCATTAACGACCCGTGGGATTTTGAGGAGGTTTACGCCGCGTTCCTCGACTTCGCCACCCACTACACATTTGATACTGAAAACGAAGAGTATCTGGTGCATATCACCACCGGCACACACGTGGCGCAGATTTGTTGGTTTCTGCTGACGGAGGCGCGTTATCTGCCGGCCAGCCTTTTGCAATCCAGCCCGGCACCGCGAGGTTCATCTGATGAGGCCGTCGCCGCAGGTGTCTGCTCGGTTATCGATCTCGATTTAAGCCGCTATACCACGCTAACCAGCCGCTTTCAGCGTGAGCAGCAGCAATCGGTCTCCTTCCTGAAAGCCGGTATTGAGACCCGTAATGCCACGTTTAATACGCTCATCGACCGTATTGAGCGCGTGGCGCTGCGCTCGACCGACCCGATTCTACTGACAGGCCCCACCGGCGCGGGGAAATCGTTCCTCGCCAAACGGATTTTTCAGCTACGCCAGTCACGCCATCTGGTGGCCGGTAAACTGGTAGCGGTTAACTGCGCCACCCTGCGCGGCGACAACGCGATGTCGACATTATTCGGACACGTCAAAGGCGCGTTTACCGGCGCACTCACGCCACGCACCGGTCTGTTGCGCGAGGCTGACGGTGGGGTGTTATTTCTCGATGAGATTGCCGAACTGGGGCTGGACGAGCAGGCTATGCTGCTGAAAGCGATTGAAGAAAAAACCTTTTTTCCGTTTGGTGGCGACAAAGAGGTGCACAGCGATTTCCAGTTGATTGCCGGGACGCATCGCGATATGCAGCAGTGGGTGGCAGAAGGTCGTTTTCGCGAAGATCTCTACGCGCGCATCAATATGTGGCGCTTTGCCCTGCCCGGTCTGGCGCAGCGGCGGGAAGATATCGCACCCAACGTGGAGTATGAGCTCCAGCGCTTTTCCAGCCTCAAACAGGCGCAGACTCGCTTTGATAAAGAAGCGCGCGAGCGCTATCTGGCTTTCGCCTGTTCACCAAAGGCGCTATGGCGCGGCAACTTTCGCGAGCTGAGTTCATCCGTTGCACGCATGGCGACGCTGGCCGAACAGGGGCGCATCACGCTCGCGCTGGTCGAAGAGGAGATCGCGTTATTGCAGGAAAGCTGGCAGCTCACCGATTCACAGCCGGAATTCGATCTGGACATTGACCTGTTTGATAAGCGTCAGTTAGAAACGGTGATCGACGTCTGCCGACGCAGCGCATCGTTGTCTGAAGCGGGCCGCGAGCTGTTTGCCGTTTCCAGACTGAAGAAAGCCAATCCTAACGACGCCGACCGCCTGCGCAAATATCTGGCCCGTTTTGGGCTGAGCTGGGAAAACGTCCGTAGCCAATCATAAAATTAAAAAAAGTACCGGGTGACGCATGCTTACCCGGTCTGGATGCTATCAGCCAGCCCAGGATTACCGTACACTGGGTTAATCGGCAAACTGAGGGCAACCGTATGGCACTCCCCCGCATTACCCAAAAAGAGATGACCGAGCGCGAACAGCGCGAACTGAAAACGCTGCTCGACCGCGCGCGTATTGCACACGGTCGACTGCTAACCAACGCGGAAACCAACAGCATTAAGAAAGAGTACATCGATAAGCTGATGCTGCAGCGCGAAGCTGAGGCTAAAAAAGCCCGCCAATTGAAGAAAAAGCAGGCTTATAAACCGGATGCGGAATCCTCGTTTTCCTGGTCAGCGAATACGCCAACGCGCGGCAGACGTTAACGCCCTTTCTTCTTACGCCCCGGCTGAACAAAACGTTTACCGTTGGATGCCGGGCGCGCTTTCTCTTTCTCAGCAGCTTTTTCGATTTTCACCACCGGGCGCTTAATGCCTGCAGTTTTTGGCTTCGCTTTCGGCTTCGGTTTCGCTTCCGAGGAAGAGTTTTCAATCAGCTTGAACAGATCGATCAGCTCATCATCGGTCAGGTCACGCCATTCCCCCAGCGGCAAACCAGACAAGCCGATGTTCATGATCCGCGTACGTTCAAGTTTTACCACTTCATAGCCAAAGTGTTCGCACATCCGACGGATCTGACGGTTCAGGCCCTGCACCAGGGTGATACGGAAGACAAACGGTGCCTCTTTCCTGACCTTACATTTCTTGGTGACGGTACCGAGAATGGGTACGCCCGCCCCCATGCCACGAATAAAGTCATCGGTTACGGGTTTATCGACCGTCACCAGATACTCTTTCTCATGATCGTTACCGGCACGCAGGATTTTATTCACCAGGTCGCCGTGGTTAGTGAGAAAGATCAGCCCTTGGGAATCTTTGTCCAGACGACCAATCGGGAACACGCGCTTACTGTGGTTAACAAAATCAACGATGTTATCGCGCTCACCGTCTTCAGTGGTGCTGACAATACCGACCGGTTTGTTCAGCGCGATAAAAACCAGATCTTCCGCTTCACGCGGCTCAATCAACCGACCATTCACTTTCACGACGTCGCCAGGCATCACCTGATCGCCAATGGTGGCGCGTTTGCCATTCAGGAAGACATTCCCTTGTTCGATAAAGCGATCCGCTTCGCGACGCGAGCAGATTCCGCTTTCACTGATGTATTTGTTTAATCGGATGGATGAGTCGGGCAGCATAATTTCTCCTGTATACACTTCATCCTTCAAGCTGTCTCTGCGTTGGCTGCCCTCACTCACCCAGGTCACATAGCAATCTATGCCCCCAGGGATTCGCTCCCTTGCCGCCTTGATACAACTTGAATGATCTTGTGTATTAAAAGCGAAATATACCCTACCTTGCGGGGGATAAAAATAATCGTGAACGCCAGTCCCGACACTATTTGCGATCTGTCACGCCTTTCAACATAATCAGCCCCGTCATGGCGCTCTAATAACCATTAATCAGAAAATCAATTGCATCTCGAAGTTCAGCCCTGTTTGCGGTCAGGTCTCCCACACAGTTACCCATATTTTTCAAAGGGATGCCTGTCATCATGTGCGTCATCACCACATAGGCTTGCCCACCAATACTAACAACAGGACAAATTTTAGCTGGAGGTACTTCGTCAGGGAACTGACTGAGCGCTATAACGGGTGCAACCAGTACATGCCGCAAAACAGCGGCCACCGGATGCTGTAAGCTAATTAAAAACGGATAAACACCTTTTCCACTTCCAGTGTTCTCATAAGCGCAATACTGCTCCATCAGAATGTCCTTTGAAAATCACTGAACGAACCGTTTTCTTCCACCCATTGATTTAATACTTCTATCGATTTTTTATTATCCCGCAACCATTCTTCGCGTCTGTTCTCACGAAATTTTTCGATTAGGGCTTCGGTTAAAACAGCTGACAGATTGATTTTAAGCTTACGTGCCTCTTCCAGTATCTCTGGAGCCAGAGATACATTAACTGATTTTTTTACCTTAGATACAGTGCGCATGATAACCCCCATAGTAATGCGCATGACATACCTAAGGTTAGCGTAATAAGCGAGCATTTTCTATTCCCCGACCAGCAAATCATCATGTCACAGTAGGGTGGTTGCACAGGCCTGTCACGCCCCGAAGAAGAAGTCTGCGAGGCGCTTTCCTGTTTCCTCCAACCCAGGTATGCCCGCATCACAAACTTACTTAATATCCACTCTCAACTTGTCAATTCAGAATGTAGTTTATAAAATACATGGAACGTACTCATGGAAATTCTTCAGACAATGGTTTTCCAGCGTTGGGAGCAAAACCTACGGGACAGGAGAGCTAAAACGCTCATTGCTACACGCCTTTTTCGTTTGGCTAATGGTTTAGCTGGTGATGTCAAACCTGTTGGAGAAGGCATCAGCGAAATGCGCATTTCCTACGGTCCTGGTTACAGGATTTACTTTAAACAGCAAGGCTGCCACATCATCATTTTGTTATGTGGGGGCGATAAAAGCTCACAAGCCAACGATATCACTATGGCAAAAATGCTCGCCCGTTCACTGGATTATCAAGAGATCCGCCACCATGAATAAACTTACTCGGTACGATCCCGCAACTGCGCTGGTTGATGATGAAGAAATTGCCGTATTTATGGCGGATGCCCTCGAAACAGGCGATGCAGCGTACATTGCAAAAGCCCTGGGCGTGGTGGCTCGCGCTAAGGGAATGGCGAACATCGCGGCAGAAACGGGATTATCCCGCGAACAACTTTATCGCTCTTTTAGTGAGAAAGGTAACCCAACGCTGAAAACTACGCTTGCAGTGATGAAGGCGCTCGGTATTGAATTGACACTTAAAAAATAGCCCCTGCTTCTATCTCCCCCCTTCCAACATCGTGAGCCATATCAGTGAGGCGTTATACTGACGGTGGTAACATGACCGCGGTTTGTAATTTTTTGATTACATGGAGAAATGATGGAACTGCTTTTATTGAGTAACTCGACGCTGCCGGGCAAAGCCTGGATGGAACACGCGCTACCGCTGATTGCTGAGCAACTGAACGGTCGCCGTACTGCGGTGTTTATCCCGTTTGCTGGCGTGACGCAAACCTGGGATGAGTACACGGCGAAAACGGCCGCCGTCTTTGCTCCCATGGGCGTCGACGTCACGGGTATTCATACCGTTGCCGATCCGGTGGCGGCAATTGAAAATGCAGACGTGGTGATTGTCGGTGGTGGTAACACCTTCCAGTTGCTGAAAGAGAGCCGCCAACGCGGGCTGCTGGCGCCGATTGTTGACGTGGTCAAACGCGGCGCGCTGTACATTGGCTGGAGTGCAGGTTCCAACCTCGCCTGCCCAACCATCCGTACCACTAACGACATGCCGATTGTCGATCCAAAAGGCTTTGATGCCCTGGGCCTGTTCCCACTGCAGATTAACCCGCACTTCACCAACGCGTTGCCGGAAGGCCACAAAGGCGAAACGCGTGAACAGCGTATTCGCGAGCTGCTGGTGGTTGCGCCAGAGCTGACGGTAATTGGTCTGCCAGAAGGCAACTGGATCAAGGTGAGCGATGGTCAGGCGGTTCTTGGCGGCCCGAACACCACATATATCTTTAAAGCGGGTGAAGACGCGGTTGCCGTTGAAGCAGGCCACTGCTTTTAGTGGATTTGTTGTCTGATGCCGGATGGCGGTTACGCCTTATCCGGCCTACAAGATTGACGACAAAATTGACGGTTATCCGTAGGCCCGGTAAGCGTAAGCGCCACCGGGCAACATTTCACCTGTTCCCGTTAGTAATCATCCCGTTCGTCGTCTTCGTCCGGTTGCTCCAGCACGCTGTAGGCAACGGAGCAAAACAATGAGTTCAGACGCTGCATGTCGCCTAACAGCGCGAGGTGCAGGGAACTGGTTTCGATGCTCTGCACGTTTTGCTGATGCAGGCGATCGACGTGTGCGTGCGAATAACGACGGTTAAGAATACGAAAACGGTGTTTGCTGCGACGCAGTCGACGGGCGCTGGTCACGTCGCCAGAGAAGAACACTGACATCGCCAGCTTCAGGTTGTTGAGCAACTGATCGTAGAGCGCATCCAGCTCTTTCAGACCTTCCAGAGAAAAGGCCCGACGCGCGGCCAGCGACTTATCGGCAATCTCGCTCCCCATGCGTTCGACGATATCGGAGGCCTGCTCCAGGTTGAGCGACATCTCGATAATCTCCGCCCAGCGCTTAGACTCCTCTTCCGCCAGCTCATCTTTTGGCATCCGCGCCAGGTAAAGTTTGATCGCGGTGTACAACACGTTGATATCGTCGGCCATCCTGCGCAGCTCTTTTTCCTCGCGCGGCTCACCGTGCATCACCCGCTTCAGCCCCTCCATCATCTGCTCCATGGCGTCACCAATACGCAGGGCTTCGCGAGCCGCATTCGCCAGTGCGAGCGTAGGGGTATCGAGTGCGCTGACGTCCAGATGCTTGGGCTTCAGATGGCCGTCCAATTCCGGCTCATCGCGGATAATACGTTTGCAAAAGCGCGCCATCGGCTCGGCGAACGGCACCATCGCCACGCAGCGCACCAGGTTGTAGAAGACGTGGAAGTAGATAACCAGTTCGGATTTTGGCAGCGGCAGTTCATCCATCAGATTCGCCAGCGGATGCACAAACGGCAGAATAATCAGGCTGCCCACCAGCTTAAACAACAGGCTGCCGAGCGCCACGCGGCGGGCGGCAGCGTTGGCGGCACTGTTATTGAGCATCGCCAGCAGGCCGGAGCCGAGGTTCGCACCAATCACCAGACACAGCGCTACCGGGAACGAAATAATACCCGCGGCTGTCAGCGTTGCCGTCAGCAGGACCGCCGCCAGGCTGGAGTAACTGATAATCGCGAACATGGCGCCAATCAGCGCATCGAGCATGATATCGCCGGTGAGCGAGGCAAAAATGACCTGCACCCCGTTGGCCTGAGTGATCGGCGTGACCGCCTGCACAATCAGCTCCAGCGCCAGTAAAATGAGCCCCAGCCCGATGCCTACGCGCCCCAGTTGCCCAACGCGGGACTGCTTACGTCCGAGGAAGAAAACAACGCCAATGAAAATCAGCAGCGGCGACAGCCACGAGAGGTCAAAGGTCAGGATACGCGCCATCAGCGCGGTCCCGACGTCAGCGCCAAGCACAATCACCAGCGCAGGCGTCAGCGCCACCAGATCCTGGGCGACAAACGACGTCACCAGCATGGTGGTGGCGTTACTGCTTTGCACCAGAGCAGTAACACCAATGCCCGCGCAAAAGGCGAGCGGCTTCTTTTCAACGCTACGGCTGAGCACGGTACGCAGGCGTGCGCCAAAGACGCGCATCACGCCGGTACGCACGATATGGGTACCCCAAACCAGCATCGCCACGGCAGAAAGCAGGTGTAACAGAGTTAGCACGGAATCAGGTTCTCCTTATCGTTATATGCTCCTGAGGCTCATGACACCAACGCGCACAAGTTCCCTTCAGTATAAGGGTTTAAACGTAATAAAGAGACAGGGCACTCATTGAGTGCCCTGTTTGTTGTAAAGAAAGATAACAGTTTTGTGAATCAGTCGGCGTCGTAGCCTAAGTTAGGCGCTAACCAGCGCTCAACTTCTGCCACGCTCATGCCTTTACGGAAGGCATAATCTTCAACCTGATCGCGTTGAATTTGTGCGACGGCGTAGTACTTGCTGTCCGGATGACTGAAGTACCAACCGGAAACCGATGCACCAGGCCACATGGCGAAGGATTCTGTGAGTTTCATACCGGTGTGCGTTTCTACATCCAGCAGCTCCCAGATGGTCGCCTTCTCGGTGTGCTCAGGGCACGCCGGATAGCCCGGAGCCGGACGAATACCTTGATAGTTCTCGCGGATCAGTTCGTCATTACTGAGGTTCTCGTTCGCCGCATATCCCCAGTAAACTTTACGCACCCGTTCATGCAGATATTCAGCGAAGGCTTCCGCCAGACGATCGGCAATCGCTTTCACCATGATTTTATTGTAATCATCATGCTGTGCGTCAAACGCGTCAGCCAGCGTGTCTTCTTCCAGGCCGCCGGTGACGGCGAAAGCGCCAATGTAATCCGCTTTGCCGGAGGTTTTCGGTGCCACAAAGTCAGACAGGCAGTAGTTAGCAAAACCAACCTTCTCCGTCTGCTGGCGCAGATGGTGGCTGACGGTCAGGACGTGCGTCCGCGTTTCATCCCGGTAGATCTCAATGTCATCACCTACGCGGTTAGCCGGGAACAGGCCAACGACACCACGCGGGTTCAGGGTTTTCTCGGCGCTCAATTTATCCAACATGTCGTTGGCATCTTTGAACAGGCGTTTAGCCTCTTCACCCACCACCTCATCTTCCAGAATGCGCGGATATTTCCCGGCCAGTGACCAGGTCATAAAGAACGGTGTCCAGTCGATGTAGTTGCGCAGCGTTTCAATGCTGGCTTCAACTTCCTGCACGCCCAGGCGGTGCGCCACCGGCGGGGTATAGTTTTCCCAGTCGAAGGCCAGGTCGTTATCACGCGCGGCCTCCAGCGTCACCGGCGGGGTACGCGGTTTTTTACGCGCATGTTGAATACGCACAGTTTCGTACTCTTTACGCGTGCGGGCGACAAAATCATCGTGCTGGGTATCAGATAACAACGCAGCCACCACGCCGACGGTGCGCGAGGCGTTCTGCACATAGACCGTCGGGCCGCTGTAGTTCTGCTCGATTTTCACCGCCGTGTGCGCTTTTGAGGTGGTCGCGCCGCCAATCAGCAGCGGAATAGTAAAGCCCTGGCGCTCCATCTCTTTCGCTACGTTGACCATTTCGTCCAGCGACGGGGTGATCAGCCCGGAAAGGCCAATCAGGTCAGCATTCACTTCGCGTGCGGTGCGCAGGATTTTCTCTGCCGGCACCATCACGCCAAGATCGATAATTTCGTAGTTGTTACACTGCAGCACCACACCAACGATGTTTTTACCGATGTCGTGCACGTCGCCCTTGACGGTGGCGATCACCATCTTGCCGTTGCTGGAGCCTTTCTCTTTGCTGGCTTCAATGTACGGTTCAAGGTAGGCCACCGCCTGCTTCATCACGCGAGCAGACTTCACCACCTGCGGCAGGAACATTTTACCGTCGCTGAACAGGTCACCAACCACGTTCATGCCGTCCATCAGCGGCCCTTCGATAACCTCAATCGGGCGCGCAGCCTGCTGACGGGCTTCTTCGGTATCCTGCTCGATAAACTCGGTAATGCCTTTCACCAGCGAGTATTCCAGGCGTTTTTTCACGTCCCAGCTGCGCCATTCTGCCAGTTGCGTATTGGCCGTTTCGTCAGTTTTGCTGCCGCGATATTTCTCTGCCAGCTCCAGCAGGCGTTCGGTACCGTCATCGCGGCGGTTGAGGATCACGTCTTCAACCGCATCGCGCAGTTCAGCAGGCAGATCGTCATAAATCGCCAGCTGACCAGCGTTCACAATCCCCATATCCATGCCGTTGCGAATGGCATAGTACAGGAACACTGCGTGGATCGCTTCGCGCACCGGATCATTGCCACGGAACGAGAACGATACGTTGGAGACACCACCGGAGATTAGCGCATGCGGTAGTTCGCGTTTGATGTCTTCACAGGCACCGATAAAGTCTTGCGCGTAGTTGTTGTGCTCTTCGATGCCGGTCGCGACGGCAAAGATATTCGGGTCAAAGATAATGTCTTCCGGCGGGAAACCCACGTCTTCGGTGAGAATTTTGTACGCCCGGCGGCAAATCTCAATTTTACGCGCGCGGGTGTCGGCCTGGCCCTGTTCATCAAAGGCCATCACCACCACGGCAGCACCGTAGCGACGGACCAGTTTGGCATGGTGGATAAACGGCTTAACGCCCTCTTTCATCGAGATGGAGTTAACGATGCCCTTACCCTGAATGCACTTCAGCCCTTTTTCAATGACGTCCCATTTCGAGGAGTCGATCATGATCGGTACGCGAGCAATATCCGGTTCACCGGCGATCAGGTTGAGGAAACGCACCATCGCCGCTTCGGCGTCAAGCATCCCCTCATCCATGTTGATATCGATAATCTGCGCGCCGCTTTCCACCTGCTGGCGAGCAACATCCAGCGCTTCGCTGTATTTTTCTTCTTTAATCAGTCGCTTAAATTTGGCAGAGCCGGTGACGTTAGTACGTTCACCGACGTTAACAAACAGGCTGTCATCACCAATGTTCAGCGGCTCAAGGCCTGAAAGACGGCAGGCAACCGGCAGTTCCGGCAGTTGACGCGGCGGTAAACCTTCAACCGCACGGCTCATGGCGGCAATATGTTCCGGCGTGGTGCCGCAGCAGCCGCCGACGATGTTCAGGAAACCCGCTTCAGCCCATTCGCGGATTTGCTTCGCCATGGTGTCAGCGTCGAGATCGTATTCGCCGAAGGCATTTGGCAAACCGGCATTCGGGTGCGCGGTGACATAGCAGTCGGCAATCCGCGACAGTTCCTGTACGTACTGACGCAGCTCGTCCGGGCCTAACGCACAGTTGAGGCCGAAGGTCAGCGCGTCAGCATGGCGCAGTGCGTTATAGAAGGCTTCGGTGGTCTGCCCGGAGAGCGTACGCCCGGAAGCGTCGGTGATGGTGCCGGAGATCATAATCGGCAGCTCAACGCCCAGGGCTTCAAATTCGGTTTTTACCGCAAAAATAGCGGCTTTGGCATTAAGCGTGTCAAAAACGGTTTCGATCAGGATCAGGTCGCTACCGCCTTCCACCAGCGCTTTAGTGGATTCACGGTACGCGGCCACCAGCTGATCAAAAGTAATATTGCGGTAGGCGGGATCGTTGACGTCCGGTGAGATAGACGCGGTGCGGTTAGTCGGACCGAGAACACCCGCGACATAGCGCGGTTTATCCGGCGTACGCGCTGTCCATTCGTCGGCGCAGGCGCGCGCCAGTTTTGCCGCGGTGAAGTTGATTTCCGCCGACAGGGATTCCATCTGGTAATCCGCCATGGCGATAGTCGTCGAGTTGAAGGTGTTGGTTTCAATGATATCCGCGCCCGCTTCAAAGTAGGCGTGATGAATCGCGGTGATAACCTCCGGCTTGCTCAGCACCAACAGGTCGTTGTTGCCTTTCAGATCGCTCGGCCAGTCGGCAAAGCGTTGGCCGCGGAAATCGTCTTCACTCAAACGATAACCCTGGATCATGGTGCCCATACCGCCGTCCAGCACCAGAATACGTTCTTTTAACTGCTGACGTAATTGTTCAACTTTGCTGCTCACACTCACTCCCGACAACGCTCAACCAGACCGAAAAAAGGCCAACAAAGCATACTGGCATAAACCAGTGAGGTGGAAAAGCAAACAACGACCAACATGAGACATGTTCAGCTTCACTCATCCGATCAGTACAGGAACTCTTGCATTATAATTGAATAAAACGAAAATGATTTCCACGATACAGAAAAGGAGTCTGCCATGGTTGCCACTGTCCCCGCGAAACGCGGTAGAAAACCCGCCGCCACAACTACGCCTGCAACCGGGCAGGTTCAGTCTTTGACCCGAGGTCTGAAGCTGCTGGAATGGATTGCGGAATCCAACGGCAGCGTAGCGCTGACCGAGCTGGCGCAGCAGGCCGGTCTGCCCAATTCTACCACGCACCGTTTATTGACCACCATGCAGCAGCAGGGTTTTGTGCGTCAGGTGGGTGACTTAGGACACTGGGCCGTGGGCGCCCATGCGTTTATCGTCGGCAGTAGCTTCCTGCAAAGCCGCAACCTGCTAGCGATCGTCCACCCGATTCTGCGCAAGTTGATGGAAGATTCCGGTGAAACAGTGAACCTGGCGGTGCTGGATCACAGCGACCATCAGGCGATTATCATCGATCAGGTACAGTGCACACAGCTGATGAGAATGTCTGCCCCTATCGGTGGCAAACTGCCGATGCACGCCTCTGGCGCGGGGAAAGCGTTCCTGGCGCAACTCAGCGAAGAACAGGTTACCAGCCTGCTGCACCGCAAAGGCCTGCACGCGTATACCCACGCCACGCTTGTCTCGCCGGTGCATCTGAAAGAAGATCTCGCCCAGACCCGTAAGCGCGGTTATTCGTTTGATGATGAAGAACATGCGCTGGGCCTGCGCTGTGTGGCGTCATGCATTTACGACGAACATCGCGAACCGTTCGCCGCCATTTCGATCTCCGGCCCGATCTCCCGCATTACCGACGACCGCGTCACCGAGTTCGGTGCGATGGCAATCAAAGCGGCCAAAGAGGTCACACTGGCATACGGTGGGATTCGTTAAGATGGGACTTCCGGGTGGCAGCTACGCCTGGCCCGGCCTGCTATCCAAGGTTGGGATGATTTGTAGGTCTGATAAGCGCAGCGCCATCAGGCACGGCGCACATTGCCGGATGGTGGCGCAAAGGCCTTATCCGGCCTACGGTCGGTTTCATAACGCACGCTAAACCGCTGGCGGCGCCGATAGGCGTAAACGTCTTCCACGTGCCCTTCACGGATCCGCGTTTGCAGACCTCGCCAGTAGTCGGCGCAGAACAAATCGGCATGCATCTCTTCAAATAACGGTCCAATACGCGGATCGGCGCACAGCCAGTGACGAAATTCTTCCGGAAATACATCTCCCGGCGAGACGCTGTACCACGGTTCGCTGGCCAGCTCATCCTCCGGGTAACGCGCGGGCGGGATATGGCGGAAATTCACCTCCGTCATGTAGCAAATTTCATCATAGTCGTAGAACACCACCCGCCCGTGTCGGGTCACGCCGAAGTTTTTAAACAGCATGTCACCCGGGAAAATATTGGCGGCAGCCAGTTGGCGAATAGCGTTACCATATTCTTCTATCGCATCCCGCAGCTGCTGGCCTTCGACCTGCTCCAGCCAGATATTTAGCGGCACCATCCGCCGTTCGATATACAGATGACGGATCACGACCTGCTCGCCGAGATCGGTCATTTTTTCGGGTACTTCCTGCTGCAACAACGCCATCAGCGCCGGGGAAATTTGTCGTTTATCCAGCACAAAATTTTCGAATTCCTGGGTATCGGCCATGCGTCCAACGCGATCGTGCTCTTTGACCAGTTGGTAACAGGCGCGGACGTGGGCCGCAGACATCTCTTTTTGCGGCGCAAATTTGTCTTTAATAATTTTGAAGACCCGATCGAATCCAGGCAGAGTAAACACCAGCATCACCATGCCGCGTATTCCCGGCGCTTCGATAAACTGTTCATCGCAGTCGGCCAGATACAGCAGATATTCACGGTAGCTTTCGGTTTTCGCATGCTTCTGACAGCCAATCGCCATATACAGCTCGGCGGTGGTTTTACCGGGCAGGATCTCACGCAGCCACTCGACCAGTGCCGCAGGCAACGGCGCGTAGACCATAAAGTAAGAGCGGGCAAAACCAAACACAATGCTGGCTTCCGCCGTAGTCGTCAGACAAGTATCGACAAACAATTCGCCTTCGTCAGTGCGGTGAATAGGCAGTAAAAACGGCAGCGTGACCTCTGGTGTGATCAGTTTTCCCACCAGCCAGGCGGCCTTATTGCGATAAAACAATTCGTTCGCCACCTGCAAATGGCAGCGCGCCAGCACCGCTTCGCCAACAATTTCCGTCAGGTGCTCGATGATGTAGTGAATATCACGCTGTTTATTCTGCCATGGCAGACGAAGGGGGAGATCGCTGAGCACGCGCGTGAGCAGCCCTTCCCAGCCTGAATCAGGGAAAAAGTCTTTCGCCAGCGGGCGCGGGATAGTACGAAATCGACGTTCTGACTGAGAGCTGAAAATAAACAACCGCTCGGGCGTCAGCGAGCGGTGATCAAATAACCGGCAGTACACGGAGTTAAAAAAACTCTCGGCAATCTCAAAGCGCGGATAGTCCGGCAGCAACTGGGTGTAATGCTCTTTTACACGCAGTAAAAATGCCGCATCGGTACTTTTGCCGTCGGTAATGCAGCGCAACTGTTCCACTACCAGACCAACGTGATGATCGTAGAGATGGATACGGCTTTTCATCGCCTGCTGCACAGCATGCCAGTCAGCGTGTTCAAAACGCTGCTGCGCGCCGGACGTCACTTCCAGAAACCGGCCATACTGCGCATCAAAACCTTGCAGGATGGTTTGGGCAATCAGCAATTCCAGGCCACGCGACATCTTTTGCCCTCGTTCAGAATCGAATAATGCCGGATGGCGCATTCGCGTATCCGGCCTACACAGAACTGTAGGCCCGGTAAGCATTACGCCACCGGGCATCAGGTCGATCAGAACTGTGATTCTTCAGTAGACCCGGTCAGCGCAGTAACGGATGACGCGCCACCCTGAATGATGGTCGTCACTTTGTCGAAATAACCGGTACCCACTTCCTGCTGGTGGGATACGAAGGTGTAGCCATCTTTCGCCGCCGCAAATTCTGGCTGCTGAACTTTCTCAACGTAGTGGCGCATACCTTCGCCCTGTGCATAGGAACGCGCGAGGTCAAACATGTTGAACCACATACTGTGGATGCCCGCCAGGGTAATGAACTGATATTTATAGCCCATATCGGACAGCTGTTGCTGGAAGCTGGCAATGGTTTTGTCATCCAGGTTCTTCTGCCAGTTAAACGACGGCGAACAGTTGTAGGCCAGCAGTTTGCCCGGATATTTAGCATGGATGGCATCGGCAAAGCGGCGCGCCAGTTCGAGATCCGGTGTGGAGGTTTCGCACCACACCAGGTCAGCATACGGGGCGTAGGCCAGTCCGCGACTGATCGCCTGCTCAATACCCGCATGGGTACGGTAGAACCCTTCGCTGGTACGCTCGCCGGTAATGAACTCGCTGTCGTAAGGGTCGCAGTCAGAGGTAATCAAATCCGCTGCGTCAGCATCGGTACGGGCAATAACCAGCGTCGGGACGCCCATCACGTCTGCCGCCAGACGGGCCGCCACCAGTTTCTGGATAGCTTCCTGAGTCGGTACCAGCACCTTGCCGCCCATGTGACCGCATTTTTTCACCGAGGCGAGCTGATCTTCGAAGTGAACCGCCGCTGCACCGGCTTCAATCATCGATTTCATCAATTCAAACGCGTTCAGGACACCGCCAAAACCGGCTTCGGCATCGGCAACGATCGGCAGGAAGTAATCCACATAGCGCGGATCGGTTGGCTCAATGCCGGTTGACCATTGGATCTGATCCGCCCGACGGAAGGTGTTGTTGATCCGATCCACCACGGCGGGCACAGAGTTAGCCGGGTATAGCGATTGATCCGGGTACATGCTGGAGGCCAGGTTGGCGTCTGCCGCCACCTGCCACCCGGAAAGGTAGACCGCTTCAATACCGGCTTTCGCCTGTTGCAGCGCCTGACCACCAGTCAGTGCACCGAGGCTGTTGATATAACCTTTCTTCGATCCGCCGTGCAGCAAACGCCACATTTTCGCTGCGCCAAGCTGCGCCAGCGTACATTCCGGGTTGACCGAGCCACGTAACTTCACCACTTCCTCCGCGCTGTACGGGCGGGTAATGCCTTCCCAGCGTGGTTGTGTCCATTCTTTCTGTAAGTCTTCGATTTGTTGGGTACGGGTTTTCATGTGCAGATGCTCCATATTATTCTCCTGGCTTCCCAGGCGTTATTGGTGAAGGCAGTTTGGTCACGGCCAGCGCGCAAAAACCGGAGCGTACTTATAGTACGTGAGGATTTTGAGCACTGCCCGGGGCTAAAATGGCGAACAAAATAGCCTGGGCTGTTAAGCCAGTAAGCGGTAGCCTGGCAAGGTAAGGAAGTCGATCAGTTCGTCAGAGGTGGTGATTTGCTCCATCAGGCGTGCGGCGTCATCAAAGCGCCCACTGCTGTAGCGGTGTTCACCCAGCTCGTCCTGAATCACCCGCATTTCTTCGGCCAGCATCTGACGGAACAGCGGTTTGGTCACCGGCTTACCGTTGCTGAGGGTTTTCTGATGGTGTATCCACTGCCAGATGGAGGTACGGGAGATTTCGGCAGTTGCCGCATCTTCCATCAGGCCATAAATCGGTACGCAACCGTTGCCAGAGATCCACGCTTCGATGTACTGCACGGCAACGCGAATATTGGCGCGCATGCCTTCTTCAGTACGTTCCCCTTCGCACGGAGCCAGCAGTTGTTCTGCGGTAATCGGCGCATCCTCTTCTCGGGTGACAAACAGCTGATTTTTGTTGTTGCCCAGCACGTCGTTGAAAATCGCCATTGCGGTATCTGCCAGTCCAGGGTGAGCAACCCAGGTCCCGTCATGACCGTTATTGGCTTCCAGCGCTTTATCCGCTTTAACTTTTGCCAGCACCTGATTGTTGCGCTCAGCGTCTTTGCTGGGGATAAACGCCGCCATACCGCCCATCGCAAAAGCACCGCGTTTATGACAAGTTTTAATCAGCAGACGCGAGTAGGCGCTGAGGAACGGCTTATCCATCGTTACCACCTGACGATCGGGCAGAACACGATCCGGGTGATTCTTGAGGGTTTTGATGTAGCTGAAAATGTAATCCCAACGACCGCAGTTGAGGCCGACAATATGGTCACGCAGCGCGTGCAGGATCTCATCCATCTGGAAAACGGCTGGCAGTGTTTCGATCAGCAACGTGGCTTTTATCGTGCCGCGTGGCAGATTAAATCTGTCTTCTGTATAGCTGAAGACTTCACTCCACCAGGCCGCTTCTTGCCAGGCCTGCGTTTTCGGCAAATAGAAGTAAGGACCACTGCCTTTAGCCAGCAAGGCTTTGTAGTTGTGGAAGAAATAGAGGGCAAAGTCGAACAGACTGCCGGGAAGCGCTTCCTCACGCCAGGTGACGTGTTTTTCCGGCAGATGCAGGCCACGTACACGACAAACCAATAACGCCGGATCGGGCTTCAGTTGGTATATCTTGCCAGCTTCGTTGGTGTAACTGATGGTACCGTTCACCGCATCGCGCAGGTTGATTTGCCCGTCGATCACTTTACTCCACTCGGGAGCCAGTGAATCCTCAAAGTCAGCCATAAAGACTCTAACGTTGGCGTTGAGCGCGTTAATCACCATCTTGCGTTCAACGGGTCCGGTGATTTCCACGCGACGATCCTGTAAATCATCAGGAATACCGCGAATCTTCCAGCCACCTTCACGAATGGAAGCTGTTTCCGAAATAAAATCAGGCAACTTACCGTCATCAATATCCTGCTGCTGCTGAATACGCGCGGCGAGAAGTTTATTGCGTTTTGGCGTAAATCGAGTCACCAATTCGGTCAGGAATTCCACCGCCTCTGCGGTCAAAATCTGCTGTTCTTGCTCGCCATGCGGCCTGGTAAAAACCAGCTCATCGGTTGTTGTTGCCTGTTGATTCATTGCGTAGTTCCTCGTCATTGATCCAAACACATCCCCAATGCGAACGAAGGATCGTTGTGCGGTTTTCGTTCAGCACAACTAAGACTACCCATTTAAATTTCAAAATCAAAAACAATTTCCATTTTTAATTTAATTATCAATTAACTTATTGATAACAATCATAATAAAAATTAATCACACAGTGAGGTGCGTTTCGGAAATAAAAAAAGCACCCGAAGGTGCCTGATTCAACATGCTGAAACGCTTAAGGATCGTTTGCTACAGAAGATTAATCCAGCGTTGGATTCATGTGGCGCAGATCGTATGGCGTGATCTGGTAGACGTAATAGTTGAGCCAGTTAATAAACAGCAAATTGCCATGGCTACGCCAGCTTGCCCGAGGTTTGTTTTGTGGGTCATCTTGCGGGAAATAGTTGTACGGAACGTCCGGGGTCAACCCCGCTTCGGCGTCACGAAAATATTCACCGGCCAGCGTATCGGCGTCATATTCCGGATGACCCGTCACGAACGCAATACGTTTATCTTTACTGGCAAACAGGTAGGCATCGCCCTCTTCCGTCTCGGCAAAAATCTCAAGATCGGTGTAATCCCTGATCAACGCAGCAGGGAAATCAGCATAGCGTGAGTGCGGTGCAAGGAAGGCATCATCAAAACCACGTGTCAGCAGGGCATGGGGATGAAGGATGTGGTGTTCGTATACACCTGAAAGCTTGTCGTTGCGGGTTTGCTTGGGGATGCCATAGAGGATATTCAGTGCGGCCTGCACCGCCCAACAGACAAACAATGTTGATGTGACGTGGTCTTTCGCCCACTCCAGTACCTGTTTGATCTGCGGCCAGTAGGCCACATCGTTAAACTCAACCAGGCCTAACGGTGCCCCGGTGACGATCAGTCCATCAAAGTTCTGATCGCAAATATCCTCGAAATTACAGTAAAAGTTATTCAGATGCTCCGTCGGCGTATTGCGCGACTCGCGGGCATCAATGCGTAATAGCTGAACGTCCACCTGCAGCGGTGAGTTCGACAATAACCGGAGAAACTGGTTTTCCGTTTCGATCTTCTTCGGCATCAGGTTGAGGATAAGCACCTTCAGAGGACGAATTTCCTGACCGGATGCGCGGGATGTCGTCATGACAAAGACGTTTTCCTCACGCAAGAAATTGACGGCGGGTAGCTCGTCCAGCACGCGAATTGGCATAACCTGATAACCTCACAACATACGTTTAAACGTTTAGACATCCAGATAGCTGACAATAACCAGGAATCGTGTGAATGTCGAGCCTGCATGCTCAAGGTGAGAAAGTTTCACGACTCACTCGCTGTAGAATAGTGCAGTAAGAGTCAAAAGGAGAATGCTTTGTCGTTTACGGGCAGGATAAAGGACATTTTACGCGGACAGAAGAGAGGCTTT
>NZ_SZWM01001262.1:215-498 GCF_005280805.1 Citrobacter sp. TBCS-14 | reverse complement strand
AGTTGCGGCCATTCAGCGCCCATCTGCTGTAGCGCAGTTGCCAGGATGACAAACATAAAAGCCATGACACTGCGTACCCGCCAGCGAACCGGAAGCGACGGGAGTTTACCCAACCAGCCTTTACGTACCACCAGCCCCTTATGGACGCGCCGATGACAACGGCCTTCATTGAGTGCTTTATATAAAGGTTCGACCGCCGCGATTTCCGCTTCCGTCGCCCGGGTACGGATCGACATATACCCGGTTACACGTCCTTCCCGCACCATCGGCACCGCATTGGCCC
>NZ_SZWM01001262.1:0-157 GCF_005280805.1 Citrobacter sp. TBCS-14 | reverse complement strand
CTCCACGGTTCCCCCTGTTTCAGGGTGTACCACATATCCGCAAACGCCGCTTTCGGCATGTCCGGGTGACGAACCAGGTTGTGCGGCTGAGCAAGCAATTCATTCAGCTGATAGCCGCTGACCTGAACAAAGGTATCGTTCGCATGGGTGATATAGC
>NZ_SZWM01001261.1:306-699 GCF_005280805.1 Citrobacter sp. TBCS-14 | reverse complement strand
GCGAATGGGCTGACATGCAATTCCTGTTATGGGATGCGCAACGTCGTGCCGGTATCAGTGACGAGCAGATCACCCTGGCGATGGTAGACAAGTTGGCGATAAACAAACAGCGCGAATGGCCTGAGCCGAAAGACGGTGAACCGCGGTTACACATCAAAGCGCAGCCAGCGCCGGTAGTACCGGATGAAAAGCCTATGCCCGAAGCTTCGAAAATGTATGCGATAGAAGCTGTAGCTGCAATAGCAGAGGTCAGGGGCTGGAACGCCTGCCGCGACGCCATGCTTCAGGCTGGAAACTCTCCGGTAACTCCGGATGGTTACATACTGGTGCCTATCGTTCCGACCGAGGACATGATTATTAACGGCTTCGAATCGGTTCCAGATCCACACTTCA
>NZ_SZWM01001261.1:0-201 GCF_005280805.1 Citrobacter sp. TBCS-14 | reverse complement strand
AAACAGGAGAATATTTAACGTGAACAATTTAATGATCGACCTTGAAACTATGGGGAATAAACCAAATGCTCCGATCGTCTCAATAGGTGCTGTGTTTTTTGATCCTTCCACTGATGAACTGGGCCCTGAATTTTACCGGGTTGTTAGCTTGAAAAGCGCGATTGCTGGAGGTGCCGTTCCTGACCCTGAAACAATAATTTG
>NZ_SZWM01001260.1:319-495 GCF_005280805.1 Citrobacter sp. TBCS-14 | reverse complement strand
ATCCTTGTGGTCAGCCAAAACACACCGGATGTAAGACCATGTCGTTACAGCGCGATGGCAGCGGCAAAAGCATCAAATAACATCCCCGAAACACATTGACAGCATTTGATGACAATAAAATGACAATACGATGACAAAGAAAAGAAGATGAGAAGAATTGAGATTGCCGGACGGCA
>NZ_SZWM01001260.1:0-147 GCF_005280805.1 Citrobacter sp. TBCS-14 | reverse complement strand
TAATTGCAACCCATCCAGCACCGGATGCTGTTTTCTTGTGCAATGAAGCTTCACTACCTCGTCATTCGGGATTATGCTGGAGGATTAGCGCAGGAAAAAACGATGGATATACAAGACTCTTTCCCTCAACGCGTCTGGCAAATCGTT
>NZ_SZWM01001259.1:351-494 GCF_005280805.1 Citrobacter sp. TBCS-14 | reverse complement strand
TGGTGTTTTCGCTGCTGAGCCGGTTACCTCCACTCAGGCGCAAAGCATGAATAAAATGGGTGTGGTATCTGCTGATGGCGCCACCACGCTGGACGGCCTGGAAGCAAAACTGGCTGAAAAAGCAGCTGCTGCTGGTGCAAGTG
>NZ_SZWM01001259.1:0-193 GCF_005280805.1 Citrobacter sp. TBCS-14 | reverse complement strand
CCCGTCCGCCACTGGACGGGCTTTTTTTTATCTAACGTTCAAGCCGTTGGCGAAACGCCTGCAATACCGCATCCGGCATACCGATTTGCTGTGCTGCCTCACATATCGCTTGCCAACTTCCGGCATCAAGCGGGATACCCTGCGCCAGCCGCTCTTCACGGGTATTCACTTCCCACTCACCCGGTAACAGGAT
>NZ_SZWM01000137.1:0-31334 GCF_005280805.1 Citrobacter sp. TBCS-14 | reverse complement strand
AAATGACTGACTGCTGCATTCCACAGCAAAACCCCGCCTTATACCTATTTGCACACAGAGTTATCCACAAACACCCCCATCATTTCGGCGATCCTGTCTACCTATATACGGTTTTAAGCTCTCGAAATAAGGGTCAACATTGAAAAAGAAAAATTCGCGAGCGTTGCGCAAACGTTTTCGTTACAATGCTGCGGCAAAACAAGGATGCCCCGTAAGGGGCGTTAGCTGAGTTTTTACGCAAAAACTCAGCTAACGCTCTCTGTTATAGTCAAATCCAGGGGATTTACCATGCAACAACGTCGTCCAGTCCGCCGCGCTCTGCTCAGTGTTTCTGACAAAGCAGGTATTATCGAATTCGCTCAGGCACTTTCCGCACGCGGTGTGGAGCTGCTGTCTACAGGTGGCACTGCGCGCCTGTTAGCAGAGAAAGGTCTGCCAGTGACCGAAGTTTCCGATTACACCGGTTTCCCGGAAATGATGGATGGACGCGTGAAGACCCTGCATCCAAAAGTACACGGCGGCATTCTTGGCCGTCGCGGTCAGGATGACGGAATAATGGAACAACACGGTATCGACCCTATCGATATGGTGGTTGTTAACCTGTACCCGTTCGCCGAGACCGTGGCTCGCGTTGGCTGCTCGCTGGAAGATGCGGTAGAGAATATCGATATCGGCGGCCCAACCATGGTGCGCTCGGCCGCCAAGAACCATAAAGATGTGGCTATCGTGGTAAAGAGCAATGACTACGACGCCATTATTAAAGAAATGGATGCCAACGAAGGTTCTCTGACCCTCGACACCCGTTTCGATCTCGCCATTAAAGCGTTCGAACACACCGCCGCCTACGACAGCATGATTGCCAACTACTTCGGCAGCATGGTCCCGGCCTATCACGGTGAAAGCAAAGACGCTGCAGGTCGCTTCCCACGAACCCTGAACCTGAACTTCATTAAGAAGCAGGATATGCGCTACGGCGAAAACAGCCACCAGCAGGCTGCCTTCTATATAGAAGAGAATGTTAAAGAGGCGTCCGTTGCCACCGCTACGCAGGTCCAGGGCAAAGCGCTCTCTTATAACAACATCGCCGATACCGACGCCGCGCTCGAGTGCGTGAAAGAGTTCAACGAGCCAGCCTGCGTTATCGTTAAGCACGCCAACCCGTGCGGCGTGGCAGTCAGCTCCTCTATTCTTGATGCCTATGACCGCGCGTACAAAACCGATCCAACCTCCGCGTTCGGCGGCATCATCGCTTTTAACCGCGAACTGGATGCTGAAACGGCACAGGCCATTATCTCCCGCCAGTTTGTTGAAGTGATCATCGCCCCGTCAGCAACTGAGGAAGCGCTGAAGATTACGGCGGCTAAGCAGAACGTTCGCGTCCTGACCTGCGGTCAGTGGGCTGAGCGTGTTGCGGGCCTGGATTTCAAACGCGTGAACGGCGGACTGCTGGTTCAGGATCGTGACCTGGGTATGGTCACCGAGGGTGAACTGCGCGTAGTGTCCAAACGTCAGCCTACTGAGCAGGAGCTGCGTGATGCGCTGTTCTGCTGGAAAGTCGCGAAGTTCGTGAAATCCAACGCCATTGTCTACGCCAAAGAGAACATGACCATCGGCATAGGTGCAGGCCAGATGAGCCGCGTTTATTCCGCGAAGATCGCCGGGATTAAAGCCGCCGACGAAGGTCTGGAAGTCAAAGGTTCGGCAATGGCGTCTGACGCCTTCTTCCCGTTCCGCGACGGGATTGATGCCGCAGCAGCCGTTGGCGTGAGCTGTGTTATCCAGCCAGGCGGTTCCATTCGTGATGACGAGGTGATTGCCGCTGCCGACGAACACGGTATTGCGATGATCTTTACCGACATGCGCCACTTCCGCCATTAATCCACGGAGCAGACGATGAAAGTATTAGTTATTGGCAACGGCGGGCGCGAACACGCGCTGGCCTGGAAAGCAGCCCAGTCACCGCAGGTTTCAACCGTTTATGTCGCACCGGGCAATGCGGGTACCGCACTGGAACCGACGCTGCAAAACGTGGCTATCGGTGTAACCGACATTCCGGCACTGCTGAGCTTTGCCCAGAGCGAGAAGATCGATCTCACTATCGTTGGTCCGGAAGCGCCGCTGGTGATTGGCGTGGTCGATGCCTTCCGTGCCGCCGGTCTGAAAATCTTCGGCCCAACCGAAGGTGCTGCGCAGTTGGAAGGTTCTAAAGCGTTCACCAAAGATTTCCTCGCGCGCCATAATATTCCCACGGCGGAATACCAGAACTTCACTGAAGTGGAACCCGCGCTGGCCTATCTGCGTGAGAAAGGCGCGCCGATCGTCATTAAAGCCGACGGCCTGGCTGCCGGTAAAGGCGTTATCGTGGCAATGACGCTTGAAGAAGCTGAAGCCGCCGTGCACGACATGCTGGCAGGCAACGCGTTTGGCGACGCGGGCCACCGCATCGTGATCGAGGAGTTCCTCGACGGCGAAGAGGCAAGCTTTATCGTGATGGTCGACGGCGAGCATGTCCTGCCGATGGCTACCAGTCAGGACCACAAACGTGTGGGCAATGGCGATACCGGTCCGAACACCGGCGGGATGGGTGCATACTCTCCAGCGCCTGTTGTAACTGATGACGTTCACCAGCGCACCATGGAACGCATCATCTGGCCAACCGTAAAAGGCATGGCGGCAGAAGGTAACACCTACACCGGTTTCCTGTACGCAGGCCTGATGATCGACAAACAGGGCAACCCGAAGGTTATCGAGTTTAACTGCCGCTTCGGCGACCCGGAAACCCAGCCGATCATGCTGCGCATGAAGTCGGACCTGGTGGATCTGTGTCTCGCCGCCTGCGACGGTAAGCTGGACGAAAAAACCTCCGAGTGGGACGAACGCGCCTCGCTGGGCGTGGTAATCGCCGCCGGGGGTTATCCGGGCGACTACCGTACCGGAGACGCGATCCACGGCCTGCCGCTGGAAGAAGCCGCTGACGGCAAAGTGTTCCACGCCGGCACTAAACTCGCCGCCGACGACACGGTATTGACCAATGGGGGCCGCGTCCTGTGCGCAACCGCACTGGGTCATACCGTTGCAGAAGCGCAGAAGCGCGCTTACGCGTTAATGGCCGACATCCGCTGGGAAGGCAGCTTTAGCCGTAACGATATCGGCTGGCGCGCCATCGAACGCGAGCAGCGTTAACGCGAAATTTTCGCCAACAGCGTTTTACGCGTGATGCCTAACTGACGGGCGGCTTCAGTTTTGTTGCCGCCCGTTTTTTCCAGTGCTGCCAGAATCACCTCTTTTTCAACATCCACCAGCGGTTGGATCTCCAGACTGTTCTCTGCTTTTATTGGCGTCGCTGCAATCGCCAGTGGCAGCTCGCGTTCAGAAATGTATTCTCCCGTCAGCAGAACCACCGCACGCTCAATCGCATTTTCCAGCTCACGAATGTTTCCCGGCCAGTCGTAATGGATCAGCAGATCCATTGCCTGCGGGGTAAAACCTTTCACCGCTTTGCGGTTACACTCAGCAAAGCGCTGGAGAAAATGCCCTGCCAGCAGCGGAATATCTTCCCGGCGTTGACGTAATGCGGGCATCTCGATAGTGACGACGTTCAGGCGATAGTAGAGATCCTGGCGAAAACGTCCGGCGTTGACCTCTTGTGCTAGATCGCGATGGGTGGCGGCAATCAGCCGGACATCCACAGCAATAGTCTGATTACTGCCTACGCGCTGAACTTCACGCTCCTGAATCGCCCGCAGCAGGCGCACCTGCATCAGCGGCGAGATATCACCAATCTCATCAAGAAACAGCGTACCGCCGTCGGCTTCCACAAAGCGCCCTTCCCGGCGTTTATCGGCACCGGTAAACGCGCCTTTTTCATGGCCGAACAGTTCAGATTCCAGCAGAGATTCATTCAGCGCCGCGCAGTTGAGCGTCACCAGTGGTTTATCACTGCGCGCACTGCTGGCGTGAAGCGCCCGGGCGACCAGTTCTTTGCCCGTTCCGGAGTCTCCGTGAATAAGCACCGTCGCATCCGACGGCGCAACCATCGCAATTTCGTTAAGCAGGTGCTGCATCGCCGGACTGTTGCCAATCATGCCAAACTGCGCTGCCGGGGCTGCTACGGGGTCGACGCCGGTCGCCCGGGTATGCGCCAGCGCCTTTTCCAGCGTGTGCTGCAGACTGTCAAAATCCAGTGGTTTGATTAAGTAATCCAGCGCCCCGGTTTTTAACGCTTCCACCGCGGTCTCCACGCTAGAAAAAGCGGTCATAATCAAGACCGGAATCGCCGGATTCAGGACTTTGATCTCTTTCAGCGTTTCAATGCCGTCCATCTCCGCCATACGCACATCGCACAATACCAGATCAAAGACGTGTTCACGCACCTGCGCCAGTGCCTCTCGTCCGCTATAGGCAAGCGCAACGTCATAGCCCCAGCCACGCAGCAGCGCTTGTAGAATAGTGCAGTGGCTGACGTCATCGTCCACAACCAGAATATCGATTTTTCCGTGTGTCATCCTTGTCAATCCTGTGGTTTCGCATTGATCGGCAGCCAGAGAGTAAAGACGGTGCCTCTACCTTCCACGCTGGTTACCTGAATGGTTCCGCCGTGCTGCTCAATGATGTTTTGCACCACCGCCAGTCCCAGCCCGGTACCGTCTGCCTTCGTCGTAAAGTAAGGAGTAAAAATAGCCTCCAGCTGGTCGGGCGCAATTCCCTTTCCGCTGTCGGTAACCCTAATTTTAACCCGATCGGCGCTACTTTCACTCGCTGAAACCGTAACCGTCCCCTGATGTCCGATAGCATGAATGGCGTTGAGGTATAAATTCAGCAGGACCTGCGTGAGTCGGTCGGGATCGGCTTGAATAGCGGGTAACGCAGCATTCGGCGTAAACTGCAGTTGAATTTCCCGGCTCTGAGCATCCTGGCTAACCAAATGCAGCGAGTGGGTGATGACTTCATTAAGATCGACCCGCTGCAGCGTCAGGTGCGCGGGCTTCACCAGCTCCAGCAATTCACTCACCACCCGATTTAAGCGATCGGCCTCTTTCGCCATCACCTGCGCCAGTTCATGCGACTCTCCCCCCGCCGGGGTGCGTTCGGCAAAATATTTCGCTAACCCCTTGATGGATGACAGTGGATTACGGATTTCATGCGCGACTCCCGCCGCCAGATGTCCGAGCGCCATCAGCTTTTCTTTACGCTTCATCGCGTCCTGTAGCTCTTTATAAGAACGCTGATAGCGTTGGTACCAGAAAAACGTCAGCACAGTAGCCAGCAGCACCGCCGCCAGAGCAGACAGAACGATCAGCGTATTACGCCACTCTCTGGCCTGAGTCGCGGCCAGGTCGCTGGCATCAAAAGCGATAAAGATGGTTTGCGTGGGCGTATTCGCATGATCGTCATTACCGGAGCAGCGTGCCATACCGTGCCTCCCGGCCCCATACAACGGCTGGAACTGGCGATAAATTTCCAGGGCTGGTATTTGATCATGCCCATCGGGCGATGAGTCGATATTCCGCCAGCGTTCTTGTTCCCCAGGATTTAGCTGACGCAGGACATCCGGCGAGTAGAGGGATTTACCAACCATAGAGGAATCACTGTGGGTGATGATCACGCCATGCTCATCGACAACGGCAAACCAGAGTACGCCCGGCTGTACCGCCATTTGCTCCAGCAGCGTTTGTTGCTGCGCATGATGCATACGCATTCCCATACCCACACGCGTGCCGGACTCAAGGGCGCGGATCAGCACGCTTCCCTTTTCCAGTAACGTTTGTCGAGCGGCATCACTTTCCCGGCCGTAGTCCCGAATGGTCATGATGGAAAACCACCCCACCAAAATCAGGATCGCCGCCGGTAATAACCGGCTCAGCCACTTTGCTGCCGTATCCTTATCAAGACGCATACGTTCTCCCTTTCCCGCCGTTCCTTTCTTCATTTCAGGTATACAGCAGAAATCATGCCATCTTTTCACCCTGATAACCCTGTTCTCAGGCACAAACCCTCACAACGGGTGGGTAAAAATGACCCACAGGGCTGTTCTGGCGAGTCATTTTTACCCGCTTACGCCCGGACGGCAGCCGCGCGATCCCCGCAGCACAAGGACGTCCAGGTTGGCACGGAAGATGCAAAAGAGAAAGTAAGCTAACCAACAGGAGAACGAACGATGAAACGGAATAATAAACTGGCGCTAATGGTCCTCTCGCTGATGGCTCTGGGTTCCACCCCGGCGCTGGCGCAACATCACTGGGGCAATGGTGAGGGAATGTGGCAACAGGGTGGTACGCCAATGACCACCGAGCAGCAGGCCGCAGCCCAGAAAATCGCTGATGATTACTACACGCAGACCCGCGCATTGCGCCAGCAGTTGACGTCCAAACGTTATGAGTACAACGCGTTGCTCACCGCCAGCCCGCTGGACAGCGCAAAAATTAATGCCGTCGCAAAAGAGATAGAATCTCTGAACCAGGCGCTGGATGAGCAACGGGTGAAACGGGATGTCGCCATGGCGGAGGCGGGCGTGCCTCGCGGTGCCGGCATGGGTTGCGGTGGCGGCAGTTACCATCGTGGCGGGGGTCATATGGGTATGGGCCACTGGTAAAGAACTTAATGCCTGATGGCGCTACGCTAATCAGGCCTACAGATGGATACCGTAAGCCGGATAAGACGCTTTTGCGTCGCCATCCGGCGTTAAAATGTTTTATCTTTTGGCTGCCAACGGCAGAAATCAGAATTCGCGACCAGCAACAGCTGAGATCCCTCAGGCGCTTCCAGCCATGCCACGCTCACGTCGACCGACGAGCGGCTCTGGCGGCGCTCGATATGGTTTATCGCCCATGAATCTAAATCAGGTTTGATCGTCTCGCCTTCACACGTAGTGACCGTGCGTTCGGCGGCATGCCAACGCCCCTGCCGTAATACCACACGCCCCTGGCGCAGCGCATCGCTGGTCTGACGGGTTTGATCGGCACGGTAGCGGTAGAGCGCAATTTGATCGCTGGAAAGCTGCTGCTTTTGTCCATCGACTTCACGCTGCATAAAACTCAGTTCACCCCGATCGTCGAAACGGATGCGAACATGCTCCGGCGGTTGGCTGTATACGTTGAGTTCTATCAGAGAGAGGGTGTCACCCTGCCAGCGGTACTCACTGGTGGTTGTGTCGCCGCTTCGCCACGGACTAAAAACGGAGAGCAGATGCA
The DNA here is from genome assembly GCF_005280805.1 of Citrobacter sp. TBCS-14. Classification (NCBI taxonomy): domain Bacteria; kingdom Pseudomonadati; phylum Pseudomonadota; class Gammaproteobacteria; order Enterobacterales; family Enterobacteriaceae; genus Citrobacter; species Citrobacter sp. TBCS-14. The sequence goes on along the minus strand of NZ_SZWM01000137.1, from coordinate 24,144 downwards.
CATCATCGTTGGAATCTTTACGCCAAACGCGTACCGCTCCGTGATCGCCAACATAACCGCTGGCCGTGAACGGAGGAAGCTCAGAGTGGCGACTACAGGCAGACAGCAACAGAACACCTGAAAGCCAAAGCGTATGACGCCAGATGGACAAAAGGGGCGAAACCGCCCCCTCGTTAAAACTGTTCACTGCCACGCGAATTACTTAACCGCGTCTTTCAGTGCTTTACCAGAAACAAATGCCGGTACGTTAGCTGCGGCGATTTTAATTTCTTGACCGGTCTGCGGGTTGCGGCCAGTACGCTCAGCGCGGTGGTTCACTTTGAAGGTACCGAAACCAACCAGTTGTACAGCATCGCCTTCTTTCAGAGACTCAGTAATAGCAGCCAGAGTGGATTCCAGAGCAGCTTTAGCCTGTGTTTTGGACAGTTCTGCTTTGTCTGCAATTACATCAATCAGTTGAGTCTTGTTCATAAGTTATCCTTACAATGTGTTTATCGCTTGCTAAGCATCGAGTGCGACGGAAATGCCAGAAAAGCACTCTCCTGCATACACGCACCGATAGCCACTTTTCTTCGCCCCCCAAATGTAGACCAGACGGGGGGCGGATGGGAAGCCTTCAGGCACGACAAATCAGGCGTTAAATCACGTTTTGTGGTGTCATTGCTGAAAAATTATACCAATATTGCTCTCGCCAGCCTCGCGCAGGTCTGCACGCAGCCCTTTTATCAGCTCAAGATCGCGTTCTTCGCAATCGGCTAAAAGTCGGAATATTTCCCACTGAATATCCCATTCTTGCTCAACGGCAGGGTTCTCTTTCAGCTCTTCATCGGTCATTTCGCGACCCGCTTGCGTCATTTCCAGCATCGCGACGCTGGTAATCGAAGCCTTACTGACTTCAATCGCGTGTTCCAGGGTTTCACCGCTCAGACGAGAATGCATGACTTCGCTCAGGGCAACACAGGCGTCAATCGCCGGATAAACGCCGTACAGATCGTAGTCGTCTGCGGACGGAATAGCCTCTTCAAACTTCTCCAGCTGGCTGTCAAAATTGATTTTCGCATCCTTGACGGTCAGCACTTCCCAGACTAAATCCAGGATTCGGCGGTAAATCTGCCCATCACCAAACTCAGTTTGCTTGCAGAACATGGCGTAGTTTGGGTACATGCGCTCACACAGACAGGCCATAAAGGTGACGTGCTGCCAGCTTTCCAGCTTCTCCAGACGCAGATGAATCGGGTTTTGTAACATGATGAGTTCTCGAATACGGAAATTAGTCGCAGTTTACCCGATATGGGGCGTTTTTGCTGCAAGCCGCGTAAAAGCCGGGCGTTCCGATGCCACCGCATCCGCCCAGCGTGTCGGTTCCGGCAGGCGATAGCCGTTCATACAACGCTGCACCCACGCCAGCGCGCTATCCATGCCCACGCGATGTCCGGTAGAGATAAACAGTGGATTACAGCGTGCTTTGCTGCGCCAGACCCACGCCAGCTGCTCGCCTTTATCCAACAGTGGCGCTAGCGCCCCGGGTTCAGCAGATAAGGGGTCAAACTTGCCGCACAGCCGTTTTTTCGCCACGCCAATCGTCGGGACATCCACCAGCAGACCAAAATGGCTGGCAACGCCAAGACGACGCGGGTGGGAAATACCGTGACCATCAACGAACACTAAGTCAGGCTTCTGCGATAATTGTTCCCAGGCAGCCAGCAGCGCAGGATATTCGCGAAAAGAGAGAAAACCGGGGATATACGGCATGGTGGTGGCGATACGCGCCACCTTATATTCAACCAGCTCAAGAGAAGGATACTTCAGTAGCACGATGGCGGCTCGCGTCACCTCTCCGCCCTGCTCAAACCCGACATCTGCCCCAGCGATCAGATCCGGCGGATCGCTTTTAAAGCGATCTTCACGGATCACCGCAGAGGCCAGTTCAAGCTGTTGAGTGCGTAGCGACGCGAGATCCATCGTGACTCCTTAGCGGTGGTACTGCTCAGACAAGCGATGTACCGCCTCCACAAACACCCCGGCATGTTCCGGCGGCACGTCCTGGTGGATACCGTGGCCCAGGTTAAAGACGTGGCCTTCCCCTTGACCGAAGCCAGCCAGTATCGTGGCGACTTCTTCTTCGATACGCGGTGCCGGTGCGTAGAGCATGGACGGGTCCATATTGCCCTGTAACGCCACTTTATGACCGACACGACGACGCGCATCGGCAATATCTGTCGTCCAGTCGAGACCCAGCGCATCACATCCAGTTTCCGCCATCGCTTCCAGCCACTGTCCGCCGCCTTTGGTGAACAAGGTGACCGGCACGCGGCGGCCGTCGTTTTCACGCAGCAGACCATCGACAATTTTGTGCATGTAATAGAGAGAGAACTGCTGATAGTCGCGACCGGTCAGCACGCCGCCCCAGGTATCGAAAATCATCACCGACTGCGCGCCGGCTTTGATCTGCGCATTCAGGTATAGCGTGACGCTTTTCGCCAGCTTATCGAGCAGCAGATGCAGCGACGTTGGATCGGCGTACATCATCTTTTTAATCACGGTGAAGGCTTTGCTGCTGCCGCCTTCCACCATGTAAGTCGCCAGCGTCCACGGACTGCCGGAGAAGCCGATCAGCGGCACGTCGCCCTTCAGCTCGCGGCGAATAGTACGTACCGCGTTCATCACGTAGCCCAGTTCCCCTTCCGGGTCCGGGATCGGCAGCTTATCCACATCGGCCTTACAGGTGATGGGAGAGGTAAAGCGTGGGCCTTCGCCAGCTTCAAAGTACAGCCCAAGTCCCATCGCATCCGGGATGGTCAAAATGTCCGAAAAGAGGATCGCCGCATCAAGTTTATACCTGCGCAGCGGTTGTAGCGTCACTTCGCAGGCCAGCTCGGCGTTTTTGCACAGCGCCATGAAATCGCCCGCTTGCGCACGAGTGGCTTTGTACTCCGGCAAATAGCGGCCCGCCTGGCGCATCATCCATACCGGAGTAACATCAACAGGCTGGCGCAGCAGCGCACGCAGGTAACGATCGTTCTTCAGTTCGGTCATTTTTATCTTCCTTTTAGCGTCAGGCCGTCAGTGTATCATTACTCGTTCTTTACTCGTACTCAGCCCGACACATCGCCACAGTATCTTCGATCAGTCGACGTGCGACGGTACCCGGCGGGGGAAGTAGCGGTAAGTCATCGTAGCGATACCAGTTCGCTTCCAGCAGTTCTTTCGGGTCGATGACGATCTCCCCGCTATCATATTCCGCCATAAACGCGGTCATCAAAGACTGCGGAAACGGCCAGGGCTGGGAGGTAACGTAGCGCAGGTTTTTCACCTTAATGCCGCTTTCTTCCATCACTTCTCGCGCTACCGCTTGTTCTAACGTCTCCCCCACTTCAACAAAACCGGCCAGCACGGTATGCACGCCGTTGCGGTGGCGAACATGCTGAGCCAGCAGCAGGGAGTCTTCACGACGGATGGCGACAATAATGCAGGGGGCAATTTGCGGATAATAACGTTCACGGCAGTGGCTACACAGCATTGCCCATTCGGTTTTACTTGGGTGCATCGGATGGCCACAATAACCGCAGAATTTATGCGAACGGAAAAACTCAGCCAACTGCACGCCGCGTCCGACCAGTTGAAACAGCCCCACATCCTGATCGAGGATCTGACGCACTGAGCCCATATCGTGGCGACGCTGCTGCTGCACCAGCCACACGGTTTCACCTTCCCACTCGCCTATCGGCAACCCGCGCTGACCCAGCAGATCAAAACCAGCCGCGTCACCATGTGGCAGCTCTCCGTGAGGCAACCACAATTTTTGTTCATGACTGACGATCCACCAGCCGCTGTCTAATTTTTCAATAATACGATCCATATCTCTTGCGCAACCTTTGCTTCACAGGCATGTTGTTTACATTATTTTTACATTTATCGGTGAGCCGTTTTTCAACACCACCTTGCGGAGTCAATCATGCTAAACCAGCTGGAAAGCCTGACGGAACACGTCGGAGGAAGTAATAAACTGGTTGATCGCTGGCTACATGTACGTAAGCACCTGCTCGTGGCTTACTACAATCTGGTTGGCATTAAGCCTGGCAAAGAATCGTACATGCGGCTCAATGAAAAAGCGCTGGATGATTTTTGTCAGAGCCTGGTCGACTACCTCTCCACCGGACACTTCAGTATTTATGAACGTATTCTGCATAAATTGGAAGGGAACGGGCAGCTTTTAAAAGCCACAAAAATTTGGCCTCTTCTGGAAGCCAATACACAACAGATTATGGACGACTATGATTCCAGTCTGGAAAACGCCATTGACCACGATAATTTCCTTGAATTTCAACAGGCATTGTCGGATATCGGCGAGGCGCTGGAGGCCCGGTTTATGCTGGAAGATAAGTTGATTATGCTGGTGCTTGATGCGGTACACGACAGCGCAATGATCAAACGCCCTGCTTGAGATTTGCGCGAGTAACAGGTAGTTTACAACCATTCCTCCTCGCCAGAGGGGGAATTATCTTGTCGGAGTGCTTATTTTCCACATCAGCATGAGTGGAAAAGGCTGAGACCGTTAATTCGGGATCCGCGGAACCTGATCAGGCTAATACCTGCGAAGGGAACAAGAGTAAATCTACAGTTGTATCGCCCATGGGCGATCTTCCCTCTTGCTTCATCCGTCGTCTGACAAGCCATATCCTTACTTTTTTGGAATGAGCTATGTCTGCCACTACTAAACCATCCCGCCGCGAACAGCGCGCCCAGGCCCAACACTTTATCGACACCCTGGAAGGGACCGCCTTTCCTAACTCAAAACGCATCTATATTGCTGGTTCACAGCCAGATATCCGTATTCCTATGCGTGAAATCCAGCTCAGCCCGACGCTCATTGGCGGCAGTAAAGATACCCCGCAGTACGAAGAGAACGAAGCCGTGCCGGTATATGACACCTCTGGCCCGTATGGCGATCCTGATGTGGCGATTAACGTCCAGCAGGGTCTGGCAAAACTGCGCCAGCCGTGGATATCCGCACGTAATGACAGCGAAGAGCTGGACGACCGTAGCTCCGCCTATACCAAAGAGCGCCTGGCCGATGATGGCCTGGACGAGCTGCGTTTCAACGGCTTGCTGACGCCTAAGCGCGCCAAAACCGGCCGCTGCGTGACCCAGTTGCACTACGCGCGCCAGGGCATCGTCACTCCGGAGATGGAGTTTATCGCTATCCGCGAAAATATGGGCCGCGAGCGCATTCGCAGTGAAGTGCTGCGCCACCAGCATCCAGGCATGAGCTTTGGCGCCAGCCTGCCGGAAAATATCACGGCGGAATTCGTGCGTGATGAAGTCGCTGCCGGGCGCGCCATCATCCCCGCCAACATCAACCACCCGGAATCAGAGCCGATGATCATCGGACGTAATTTCCTGGTGAAGGTCAATGCCAACATCGGTAACTCAGCGGTCACTTCCTCCATCGAAGAAGAAGTGGAAAAGCTGGTGTGGTCCACGCGCTGGGGGGCGGATACGGTGATGGACCTGTCCACCGGTCGCTATATTCACGAAACCCGTGAATGGATCCTGCGAAACAGCCCGGTGCCGATCGGCACCGTACCGATCTACCAGGCACTGGAGAAGGTCAACGGGATCGCCGAAGATCTCACCTGGGAAGCGTTCCGCGATACGCTGCTGGAGCAGGCCGAGCAGGGCGTCGACTATTTCACTATCCACGCGGGTGTGCTGCTGCGCTATGTGCCGATGACCGCTAAACGCCTGACCGGGATTGTCTCGCGCGGCGGCTCCATCATGGCGAAATGGTGCCTCTCCCATCACAAAGAAAACTTCCTGTTCGAGCACTTCCGCGAAATCTGTGAAATCTGCGCCGCTTATGACGTTTCTCTGTCGCTGGGTGATGGTCTGCGTCCGGGCTCTATTCAGGATGCCAACGACGAGGCACAGTTCTCAGAGCTGCATACGCTGGGCGAGCTGACCAAAATTGCCTGGGAATATGACGTGCAGGTGATGATTGAAGGCCCTGGCCACGTACCGATGCAGATGATTAAGCGCAACATGACCGAAGAGCTGGAACACTGCCATGAAGCGCCGTTCTACACTTTAGGGCCATTAACGACTGATATCGCCCCAGGCTATGACCACTTCACCTCCGGTATTGGTGCGGCAATGATTGGCTGGTTTGGCTGCGCGATGCTGTGCTACGTCACGCCAAAAGAGCACCTCGGCCTGCCGAACAAAGAAGACGTGAAGCAGGGGTTGATTACCTACAAGATTGCCGCGCATGCCGCCGATTTGGCTAAAGGGCATCCGGGTGCGCAGATCCGCGATAACGCCATGTCAAAAGCGCGCTTCGAATTCCGCTGGGAAGACCAGTTTAATCTGGCGCTCGACCCGTTCACCGCCCGCGCCTACCACGATGAAACCCTGCCACAGGAGTCCGGCAAAGTCGCTCACTTCTGCTCAATGTGCGGGCCGAAATTCTGCTCGATGAAAATTAGCCAGGAAGTGCGCGACTACGCTGCCGCACAAACCATCGAAGTGGGGATGGCGGGTATGTCGGAGAACTTCCGCGCCAAAGGCGGTGATATCTACCTGAAAAAGGAGGAAGCCTGATGTATCAGCCTGAATTCCCAACGGTACCTTTCCGCCTCGGGCTGTACCCGGTGGTCGACAGCATTGCGTGGATTGAACGCCTGCTTGATGCAGGCGTACGTACTATCCAACTGCGAATCAAAGATAAACGCGATGAAGAGGTCGAAGCCGACGTAATTGCCGCTATTGAACTGGGGCGTCGCTACAATGCCCGTCTGTTTATCAATGACTACTGGCGACTGGCAATTAAACACCATGCTTACGGGGTACATCTGGGCCAGGAAGATCTTGAAACCACCGACCTGAAGGCGATTCAGGCCGCAGGGTTACGTCTTGGGGTATCCACCCACGATGATATGGAGATTGACGTGGCGCTGGCCGCGCGCCCCTCTTACATCGCACTGGGTCACGTCTTCCCGACACAAACCAAGCAGATGCCATCTGCCCCACAGGGATTGGTACAACTCGCCACGCATATCGAACGACTGGCTGACTACCCTACTGTCGCCATTGGCGGTATCAGCCTCGCGCGGGCACCGGCTGTGCTGGCGACCGGGGTGGGCAGCATTGCGGTGGTCAGCGCCATCACGCAGGCCGCTGACTGGCGAGGTGCCACGTCACAGCTGCTTTCAATTGCAGGAGCAGGCGATGAATGATCGCGATTTTATGCGCTATAGCCGCCAGATTTTACTCGGTGATATTGCGATAGAGGGCCAGCAGACACTGCTCAACAGCCACGTGCTGATTGTTGGCTTGGGCGGATTAGGCTCCCCTGCCGCGCTGTATCTGGCGGGTGCGGGAGTAGGCACATTGACGCTGGTGGACGACGACGACGTGCATCTGAGTAATCTTCAGCGCCAGATCCTGTTCACGACTGATGATATCGCCCGGTCAAAATCCCAGATGGCCCAACAGAGACTGACACGGCTCAACCCGGATATCGAACTGGTCGCGCTACAGCAGCGCCTGAAAGGCGATGCGCTCAGGCACGCGGTGGCGCGCGCTGACGTGGTGCTCGACTGCACCGACAATATGGCGACGCGTCAGGCGATCAATACCGCCTGCGTCGCCCTGAATACACCGCTTATCACTGCCAGCGCTGTTGGCTTTGGTGGCCAATTGATGGTGCTGACGCCGCCATGGGAACAGGGCTGCTACCGCTGTCTGTGGCCGGATGACATCGAGCCCGAACGCAACTGCCGTACCGCAGGCATTGTCGGTCCGGTCGTTGGCATCATGGGTACCCTGCAGGCGCTGGAAGCCATCAAACTTCTCAGCGGTATTGAAACCCTAAGCGGTGAATTACGCCTGTTCGATGGTAAAACCAGCCAGTGGCGTAGCCTGGCGTTACGCCGCGCCCGCGGTTGTCCGGTATGCGGAGGGCAACATGCAGATCCAATTCAATGATGAGCCAGTACAGTGTGCCGAGGGGCAAAATATCAGCGCGCTGCTGGCAGAGCTTAATCAGCTCAAGCCGGGGATAGCGCTGGCGCTGAATCAACAGATCCTGCCGCGCGAGCAGTGGGAACAGCAAATCGTGCAGGAAGGCGACCAGATCCTGCTTTTTCAGGTTATTGCAGGGGGTTGATATGCTACGTATTGCCGACAAAACGTTTGATTCACATCTGTTCACCGGCACGGGGAAATTTGCCTCATCGCAACTGATGGTCGACGCCATTCGCGCCTCCGGTAGCCAACTGGTGACATTGGCAATGAAGCGCGTGGATTTACGCCAGCACAACGATGCCATTTTGGTGCCACTGGTCGAGGCAGGGGTAACGCTGCTGCCGAATACCTCAGGGGCGAAAACGGCGGATGAAGCTATTTTTGCCGCGCAGTTGGCGCGCGAAGCGCTGGGGACGCACTGGCTGAAATTAGAAATACATCCTGACGCTCGATGGCTGTTACCAGATCCTATCGAAACGCTGAAAGCCGCCGAGGCGCTGGTGAAGCAGGGTTTCGTGGTGCTGCCCTACTGCGGCGCGGACCCGGTGCTGTGCAAGCGGCTGGAAGAAGTGGGCTGTGCGGCGGTCATGCCGCTCGGTGCGCCCATTGGCTCAAATCAGGGCCTGGAAACCCGCGCCATGCTGGAGATCATTATTCAGCAGGCCACCGTCCCAGTGGTGGTTGATGCCGGGATCGGTGTGCCCAGCCATGCCACGCAGGCGTTGGAAATGGGGGCCGACGCGGTGTTGGTCAACACGGCGATTGCCGTAGCTGACGACCCGGTAATGATGGCGACGGCGTTCCGGCTGGCGGTTGAAGCGGGCCTTCTGGCACGTCAGGCCGTTCCGGGGAGCCGAAGTACCAATGCTTGCGCCACCAGCCCATTGACCGGATTTCTGGAGGTCTCAGCATGAAAACCTTCAGCGATCGCTGGCGACAGCTGGAGTGGGATGATATCCATCTGCGCATTAACGGCAAAACCGCCGCCGATGTCGAGCGCGCACTTAACACTGCACAGCTGAGTCGTGATGACCTGATGGCGCTGCTCTCGCCAGCCGCCGCCGATTATCTGGAGCCGCTGGCGCAGCGAGCGCAAAAGCTGACCCGCCAACGCTTTGGTAATACCGTCAGCTTTTACGTGCCGCTGTATCTTTCGAATCTGTGCGCCAACGACTGCTCTTACTGCGGATTCTCCATGAGCAACCGCATCAAGCGTAAAACTTTGGATGAATCAGAGATTCAACGGGAGTGTGCGGCGATCCGCGAGCTGGGTTTTGAGCATCTGTTGCTGGTCACCGGCGAGCATCAGACGAAAGTCGGCATGGACTATTTTCGCCGCCATTTACCCGCCATCCGTCGTCAGTTTTCTTCGCTACAGATGGAGGTACAACCGCTGTCAGTTGCTGAATATGCTGAGCTAAAGATACTCGGTCTGGACGGTGTGATGGTGTATCAGGAGAGCTACCATGAGGCGACTTATGCCCGGCACCATCTGAAGGGAAAAAAGCAGGACTTCTTTTGGCGGCTGGAAACGCCGGACCGACTTGGTCACGCCGGTATCGACAAAATTGGCCTTGGGGCACTGATTGGCTTGTCTGACAGTTGGCGGGTTGATTGCTATATGGTAGCCGAGCATTTGCTATGGATGCAGCAACATTACTGGCAAAGCCGTTATTCAATCTCGTTCCCACGCCTGCGCCCATGTACCGGAGGTATTGAACCGGCATCGATTATGGATGAGCGTCAACTGGTACAAACCATTTGTGCGTTTCGCTTGTTGGCGCCGGACATCGAGCTGTCGCTATCCACGCGTGAATCACCGTGGTTTCGCGACCACGTCATTCCGCTAGCAATCAATAACGTCAGCGCCTTCTCAAAGACGCAGCCCGGCGGCTATGCCGACAATCACCCGGAACTGGAACAGTTTTCTCCGCATGATGATCGGCGCCCTGAAGATGTTGCCGCAGCTCTCAGTGCGCAGGGTTTACAGCCCGTGTGGAAAGACTGGGATAGTTTTCTCGGACGTGTGTCACAGATGTAGTGAATCCGGATGTAAAAACGAAAAAACCCGCTTTCGCGGGTTTTTTATTCACTATCACTTATCTGCTCAGGCTCTGGCCTTCATCGCTATCGTAAGCGTCCGTGAGATTATCGGCGATTACAGCGCGATAACGTTAACAGCAGACGGGCCTTTCGCGCCGTTCTCAACGGAGAACTCGACTTTTTGGCCTTCGTCTAAGGTTTTATAATCGTTGCTCTGGATAGCGGAAAAATGCACAAACACATCTTTGCTACCGTCCTGAGGAGTGATAAAGCCGAAGCCTTTTTCAGAGTTAAACCATTTTACTAAACCAGTCATTTTGTTAGACATAGATACTTCCTTTCATATTTTGAGCCGCTTATGCAGCGAAGATGGCCTGTTTTGCAGAAATTAACTTATTGGGCACTTAGGAGGAGGCTCATGAAGAAGAGTATCTGAGGATAACGCTTGAACTGAGAACTGCTTTACTAAAACTGCTTTCATAAGGTCTGTGTTCCAAACCGATGCAGCTATAGTAGCCTTACTTCTAATCATTACGCAAGCATTAATTTATTTAATACCCTTAACTGGTGAAATGTTGAGCTGATTTGGTTAAGAGCCTAAGATAACACCTTGATGTATATATAATAAAAGCCCTGACCGTTGCAGCCAGGGCTTTAAGTTACTACAAACTTCAGATTTAACATTAATTGACTTACAATTTGATACTGCTGTTTGTACTACATTTTAAATGTACACGTTTACCACAGATAATATTGGAGAATGCTACTAACGAACCTTCCTCTATTTACCGTTAAACATATTTCGCCAGCTTGATGAATTCACTCAAAAATGGCGGCCTAAACAAGTACACTTCCCCTCGCGACATATACTCTTTGATGCGTTGCCTGACTTCCCTTGCGATTGCTCAATAATGGAAACCGCAAACATTAACTTTTAAATCATGGCCTTACATCGTCGCGCTTACTTAACTTTTTGCGATTACATATATCAACTACGTAGCCTTAAAGCATCGTCGATGTGAAATAAAATAACCTCAACGTCGACTACCCCATACAACAAAATACTTCGTGGCCTTTATCGCAATCCCCCTATCGAACTCTACTAACTCTTACTGCTTTAACAGCTAACTACTCTTTCGCTGCTGTTAAGTATTAACTTACGGATTTTAAAAACAGTGTCAATACTGTTTTTAATGACATGTCTTTATTGACAGTATTCATAAGACTGCATGTCAGGCAAAAAAAAACCCGCCGAGGCGGGTTTTTCATTACGGTCAGCAACGATTAATCGTTGTTAGAACCGCCCAGACCTGCGTTCAGCAGTTCTGCCAGGCTGGCAGATGCATCTTCCGCAGTAACCTGAGGCGCTGCCGGCTGTTCGCCCGCTGCGCGACGGCGCATACGATCCTGGTGGTACGCATAACCGGTACCGGCAGGGATCAAACGACCCACGATAACGTTCTCTTTCAGGCCACGCAGTTCGTCGCGTTTACCCGCAACGGCTGCTTCGGTCAGGACACGCGTGGTCTCCTGGAACGATGCGGCAGAGATGAACGATTCGGTTGCCAGAGACGCTTTGGTGATACCCAGCAGGTCGCGAGAGTAAGTTGCCGCAACTTTGCCGTTCGCTTCCAGATCGCGGTTAGCAATCTTGACGCGGGAGTATTCAACCTGTTCGCCTTCCAGGAAGTCGGAGCTACCAGCACTGTCAATGGTCGCTTTACGCAGCATCTGACGAACGATAACTTCAATGTGTTTATCGTTAATCTTAACGCCTTGCAGACGGTAAACGTCCTGAACTTCGTTGGTGATGTAACGCGTTACCGCGTGTACGCCACGAAGACGCAGGATGTCGTGCGGTGCTTCCGGACCGTCGGAAACAACGTCACCACGTTCTACACGTTCACCTTCGAACACGTTGAGCTGACGCCATTTCGGAATCATCTCTTCGTACGGTTCGCTGCCGTCTAACGGGGTGATAACCAGACGACGCTTCCCTTTGGTTTCTTTACCGAAGGAAATGATACCGCTGATTTCCGCAAGGATAGCTGGCTCTTTCGGACGACGTGCTTCGAACAGATCCGCAACGCGTGGCAGACCACCGGTGATGTCCTTGGTACCGCTGGATTCCTGAGGAATACGCGCCAGAGCATCACCCGCACTGATCTGGATACCATCTTCCAGCTGGACGATTGCTTTACCCGGCAGGAAGTACTGCGCAGGCATATCGGTACCTGGGATCAGAACGTCGTTACCGTTAGCATCAACAATTTTCAGTGCCGGACGCAGGTCTTTACCACCTGCAGTACGCTCTGCAGAATCCAGAACCACCAGAGAAGACAGACCGGTCAGCTCGTCGGTCTGACGAGTAATGGTCTGGCCGTCGATCATGTCAGTGAAGCGGATGAAACCACTTACTTCAGTGATGACAGGCATGGTATGTGGATCCCAGTTTGCTACGGTTTCGCCGCCAGTAACCTGTTCGCCATCACCTTTCGCCATAACAGCACCGTAAGGCACTTTATAGCTCTCTTTGGTACGACCGAATTCGTCGATCAGTTTCAGCTCGGTGTTACGCGAGGTCACTACCAGCTTACCGGCAGAGTTCACAACCGACTTCGCATTGCTCAGACGGATGCTACCTTTGTTTTTCACCTGGATGCTGGATTCAGCAGCCGCACGAGATGCCGCACCACCGATGTGGAACGTACGCATCGTCAGCTGTGTACCCGGTTCACCGATGGACTGTGCCGCGATAACGCCGATGGCTTCACCTTTGTTGATGATGTGGCCACGTGCCAGGTCACGACCATAGCAGTGCGCACATACACCAAAGTCGGTGTCACAAGATACAACGGAACGTACCTTGACGGAGTCAACGGAGTTCTCTTCCAGCAGGTCACACCAGTGCTCGTGCAGCAGCGTGTTGCGTGGAACCAGAATATCCGCGGTGCCCGGCTTCAGAACGTCTTCAGCAGTCACACGACCCAATACGCGATCGCGCAGCGGCTCTTTAACGTCACCACCCTCGATAACCGGGGTCATGGTGATGCCTTCCAGTGTGCCGCAGTCATCTTCAGTCACAACCAGATCCTGCGCGACGTCAACCAGACGACGTGTCAGATAACCGGAGTTTGCTGTTTTCAGTGCGGTATCCGCCAGACCTTTACGCGCACCGTGAGTAGAGATGAAGTACTGGAGTACGTTCAGACCTTCACGGAAGTTCGCGGTGATTGGCGTTTCGATGATGGAGCCATCCGGCTTCGCCATCAGACCACGCATACCTGCCAGCTGACGAATCTGTGCTGCAGAACCACGCGCACCGGAGTCGGCCATCATGTAGATGCTGTTGAAGGAAACCTGCTGCTCTTCGACGCCGTCACGGTTAATAACAGTTTCGGTTTGCAGGTTGTCCATCATCGCTTTGGATACACGATCGTTCGCCGCAGCCCAGATATCGATAACTTTGTTGTAGCGTTCGCCCGCGGTAACCAGACCAGACTGGAACTGCTCCTGGATCTCAGCAACTTCAGCTTCCGCTTCAGAGATGATCTCGTATTTCTTCTCTGGGATAACCATGTCGTCAATACCAACAGATGCGCCTGAGCGCGCTGCATAGGCAAAGCCGGTGTACATGGTCTGGTCAGCGAAGATAACGGTCGGCTTCAGGCCCAGAATGCGGTAACAGGTGTTCAGCATTTTGGAGATAGCTTTCTTACCCAGCGCCTGGTTGACGATGGAGAAAGGCAGACCTTTCGGTACGATCATCCACAAAATAGCACGGCCAACGGTCGTGTCTTTCAGGCTGGTATGCGCAACGAATTCGCCGTTTTCATCTTTTTCGTATTCAGTGATACGCACTTTAACGCGCGCATGCAGAGAGGCCAGGCCANGTGTCTTTCAGGCTGGTGTGCGCAACGAATTCGCCGTTTTCATCTTTTTCATATTCAGTGATACGCACTTTAACGCGCGCATGCAGAGAGGCCAGGCCAGCGCGATAGATACGCTCAGCTTCTTTCGGGCCAGTCAGCACCATGCCTTCGCCTTTGGCGTTAACACAGTCACGGGTCATGTAGTACAGACCCAATACAACGTCCTGAGACGGAACGATGATAGGTTCGCCGTTCGCCGGGGACAGGATGTTGTTGGTAGACATCATCAGCGCACGCGCTTCGAGCTGGGCTTCCAGCGTCAGCGGTACGTGAACAGCCATCTGGTCACCATCGAAGTCGGCGTTATATGCCGCACAAACCAGCGGGTGCAGCTGGATTGCTTTACCTTCGATCAGTACCGGTTCAAATGCCTGGATACCCAGACGGTGCAGTGTTGGTGCACGGTTCAGCAGTACCGGGTGTTCGCGGATAACTTCGTCCAGGATATCCCAAACGACAGCTTCTTCACGCTCAACCATTTTCTTAGCGGCTTTAATGGTGGTGGCGAGGCCACGCAGTTCCAGCTTGCCGTAGATGAACGGTTTGAACAGTTCCAGTGCCATTTTCTTCGGCAGGCCGCACTGATGCAGACGCAGGTATGGACCTACGGTGATAACAGAACGACCGGAGTAGTCAACACGCTTACCGAGCAGGTTCTGACGGAAACGACCCTGCTTACCTTTGATCATATCGGCCAAAGATTTCAGAGGACGTTTGTTAGAACCGGTGATCGCACGACCGCGACGACCGTTATCCAACAGGGCGTCAACCGCTTCCTGCAGCATACGTTTTTCGTTACGTACGATGATATCTGGCGCAGCCAGATCCAGCAGACGTTTCAGACGGTTGTTACGGTTAATGACGCGACGATACAGATCGTTCAGGTCAGAAGTCGCAAAACGACCACCATCCAGCGGAACCAGCGGACGCAGATCTGGCGGCAGAACCGGCAGAACGGTCAGGATCATCCACTCTGGCTTGTTGCCAGACTGTACGAACGCTTCCAGCAGTTTGATACGCTTGGTCAGCTTCTTACGCTTGGTTTCGGAGTTGGTTTCGTTCAGCTCTTCGCGCAGAGTTTCACACTCTTGCTCCAGATCCATGCTCTTCAGCAGGGCCTGGATTGCTTCCGCACCCATCTTCGCGTCGAATTCGTCACCGAACTCTTCCAGCGCGTCCAGATACTGCTCTTCAGTCAGGATCTGTTGACGTTCCAGATTGGTCATACCGCCTTCGATAACAACATATGATTCGAAGTACAGTACGCGTTCGATATCACGCAGCGGCATATCGAGCAACAGACCGATACGGGACGGCAGTGATTTCAGGAACCAGATGTGCGCAGTCGGAGACGCCAGCTCGATGTGGCCCATACGCTCACGGCGTACTTTAGTCTGGGTCACTTCAACGCCGCACTTCTCACAGATCACACCACGGTGTTTCAGGCGCTTGTACTTACCGCACAGGCACTCGTAATCTTTTACTGGCCCAAAGATACGGGCGCAGAAAAGGCCGTCACGCTCAGGTTTGAACGTACGGTAGTTAATGGTTTCCGGCTTCTTAACTTCACCGAAAGACCATGAACGGATCATGTCTGGCGAAGCCAGAGCAATTTTGATCGCATCAAACTCTTCGGTTTTAGTCTGCGCTTTCAGAAACTTTAATAAATCTTTCACGGATTTGCTCCCGTCGGAGTTAGCACAATCTGGCGCCGGGTCTTACCCCGGCACCAGTGACCTGTTTGAGCGAGAGTTACTCGTCTTCCAGCTCGATGTTGATACCCAGCGAACGAATCTCTTTCAACAGTACGTTGAAGGATTCTGGCATGCCTGGTTCCATCTGATGGTTGCCGTCCACGATGTTTTTATACATCTTGGTACGACCATTCACGTCATCAGACTTAACGGTGAGCATTTCCTGCAGGGTGTATGCCGCGCCATATGCTTCCAGCGCCCACACTTCCATCTCCCCGAAGCGCTGACCACCGAACTGAGCCTTACCACCCAGCGGCTGCTGAGTAACCAGGCTGTAAGAACCGGTAGAACGCGCGTGCATCTTGTCATCAACCAAGTGGTTCAGTTTCAGCATGTACATGTAGCCAACGGTAACCTGGCGCTCGAATTGCTCACCGGTACGACCGTCGAACAGTGTGATCTGACCAGAAGTCGGCAGGCCACCCAGCTGTAACAGTTCCTTGATTTCAGACTCTTTCGCACCGTCGAAGACCGGCGTTGCGATCGGCATACCTTTTTTCAGGTTTTCAGCCAGACGCAGAACTTCTTCATCACTGAAGGTATTCAGGTCAACTTTCTGACGAACGTCGGTACCCAGATCGTAGGCACGCTGGATGAATTCGCGCAGTTTGGCGACTTCTTCTTGCTGCTTCAGCATGGCGTTGATTTTCTCGCCGATACCTTTCGCAGCCATACCCAGGTGGGTCTCAAGGATCTGACCGATGTTCATACGCGATGGTACGCCCAGCGGGTTCAGTACGATATCTACCGGCGTACCGTTAGCATCGTGTGGCATATCTTCGATCGGGTTGATCTTAGAGATAACACCCTTGTTACCGTGACGACCTGCCATCTTATCACCAGGCTGGATCCGACGTTTAACCGCCAGATAAACCTTAACAATCTTCAGCACGCCTGGTGCCAGATCGTCGCCCTGAGTGATTTTACGGCGTTTCGCTTCGAGTTTTTTCTCGAATTCGTGTTTCAGTTCGTCGTACTGCTCAGCCAGCTGTTCCAGCTGATTTTGTTTCTCTTCGTCGGTCAGGCCGAGTTCCAGCCAGCGATCGCGCGGCAGTTTGTCGAGCTTCTCAGCTTCAACGCCACCGGCAACCAGCACCGCGTAGATACGGCTAAACAGGCCAGCTTCGAGGATCTGCAGTTCTTCAGACAGGTCTTTCTTCGCCTGCTTCAGCTGCATCTCTTCGATTTCCAGCGCACGTTTGTCTTTTTCTACGCCATCGCGAGTAAAGACCTGAACGTCGATAATCGTACCGGAAACACCGTTTGGTACACGCAGAGAAGAGTCTTTAACATCAGACGCTTTCTCACCGAAGATGGCACGCAGCAGCTTCTCTTCTGGGGTCAGCTGGGTTTCACCTTTCGGCGTTACCTTACCTACCAGAATGTCGCCACCGGTGACTTCTGCACCAATGTAAACGATACCGGACTCATCCAGTTTGGAGAGCGCAGCTTCACCCACGTTCGGGATATCAGCGGTGATCTCTTCCGGCCCCAGCTTGGTGTCACGGGACACACATGCCAGTTCCTGAATGTGGATGGTAGTGAAACGGTCTTCCTGAACAACACGCTCGGAAACGAGGATGGAGTCTTCGAAGTTGTAACCGTTCCATGGCATGAATGCCACGCGCATGTTCTGACCCAGAGCCAGTTCACCAAGGTCGGTGGACGGACCGTCTGCCAGCACATCACCACGTTCAACCGGCTCGCCCAGAGAGACACAAGGCATCTGGTTGATACAGGTGTTCTGGTTAGAACGGGTGTATTTGGTCAGGTTATAGATGTCGATACCCGCTTCGCCCGCATGCATCTCGTCTTCGTTAACTTTGATAACGATACGGGAAGCATCAACGTACTGAACGGTACCGCCACGCTTAGCAACAGCAGTAACACCGGAGTCAACGGCAACAGCACGCTCCATACCGGTACCAACCAGCGGCTTATCAGCACGCAGAGTCGGAACCGCCTGACGTTGCATGTTCGCACCCATCAATGCACGGTTGGCGTCATCGTGTTCCAGGAACGGGATCAGGGACGCACCGACGGATACCACCTGCTGGGTGGATACGTCCATGTAGTCAACCTGGTCACGGCTGAACAAGCTGGATTCGCCTTTGCTACGACATGTTACCAGGTCTTCTACAAAGTGGCCTTCGTCATCCAGGTTGGAGTTCGCCTGAGCGATAACGTAGTTGCCTTCTTCGATAGCAGACAAGTAATGAATTTCGTCGGTAACAACACCGTCAGTCACTTTACGATACGGCGTCTCAAGGAAGCCATATTCGTTAGTCTGTGCGTACACGGACAGGGAGTTGATCAGACCGATGTTCGGACCTTCAGGGGTTTCGATTGGACATACGCGACCGTAGTGAGTCGGGTGTACGTCTCGAACTTCGAAGCCTGCACGTTCACGGGTCAGACCGCCTGGGCCGAGGGCAGAGATACGACGCTTGTGCGTAATCTCAGACAGCGGGTTGTTCTGGTCCATAAACTGAGACAGCTGGCTGGAACCGAAGAACTCTTTCACTGCGGCAGAAATCGGCTTGGCGTTGATCATATCCTGAGGCATCAGGGTATCCAGATCGCCCAGAGACAGACGCTCTTTCACCGCACGCTCTACACGTACCAGGCCAACGCGGAACTGGTTTTCCGCCATTTCGCCAACGGAACGGATACGACGGTTACCAAGGTGGTCGATATCATCGACTTCGCCTTTACCGTTACGGATATCGATGAGCTTCTTCATCACTTCGATGATGTCGTCTTTGCTCAGGATACCGGAACCTTCGATCTCGTCACGCAGCAGAGAACGGTTGAACTTCATACGACCAACCGCAGACAAGTCATAGCGGTCTTCGGAGAAGAACAGGTTCTCGAACAGGCTTTCAGCAGCTTCGCGAGTCGGCGGCTCACCAGGGCGCATCATACGGTAGATTTCTACCAGCGCGCTCAGACGATCGTTGGTTGGGTCGACGCGTATAGTTTCAGAAATATATGCACCGTGATCCAGATCGTTGGTAAACAGCGTTTCGATACGCTTGTGGCCAGACTGACTCAGCTTAGCCAGCAGATCCAGGCTCAGCTCCATGTTCGCTGCGCAAATCAGCTCACCGGTTGATGCGTCAACGTAGTCTTTAGCCGCAACTTTGCCCGCGATGTACTCAACTGGAACTTCGATAAGCTTGATATCGTCTTTTTCCAGCTGACGAATATGGCGCGCAGTGATGCGACGACCTTTTTCGACGTAGATTTTGCCGTTAGCTTCAATATCAAAGGAGGCGGTTTCACCACGCAGGCGTTCCGGCACCAGTTCCATCTGCAGCTTGTTGTCACGAATTTCGAAGACAACTTTCTCAAAGAACAGGTCAAGGATCTGTTCAGTGGTGTACTGCAGCGCACGCAGAATAATGGTCGCTGGCAGTTTGCGGCGACGGTCAATACGTACGAACAGGTTGTCCTTCGGATCGAATTCGAAATCCAGCCAGGAACCACGGTAAGGAATGATACGCGCGTTATAAAGCACTTTACCCGAAGAGTGGGTTTTACCCTTATCGGAGTCAAAGAAGACGCCTGGGCTACGGTGCAACTGGGAAACAATAACACGCTCGGTACCGTTGATAACAAAGGTACCGTTGTCAGTCATGAGTGGAATTTCACCCATGTAGACTTCTTGTTCTTTAATGTCTTTTACGGTGCCTTCCGGCGCTTCGCGCTCGTAGATCACCAGACGCAGTTTGACGCGCAGCGGTGCGGAATAAGTCACGCCACGGATCTGACATTCCTGAACGTCAAAAACAGGTTCGCCAAGGCGGTAGCTGACGTACTGCAGCTCAGAATTACCGCTATAGCTTTTAATAGGGAAAACGGAACGGAAAGCTGCTTCCAGACCATACTGCCCTTCAGGATCTTGCTCGATGAACTTCTGAAACGAGTCAAGCTGGATAGAAAGGAGATAAGGTATGTCCAACACTTGCGGACGTTTACCAAAATCCTTACGAATACGTTTTTTCTCGGTATAGGAGTAAACCATTAGGGTTCCTCAGCTCGCTGACAAGTCGACCCATCTGTCCGACGAAGGGACAGTTTGTGCAACACTATTTTGTTGACCGGAAAATCGAATACTTTCCGCAATGCCTGTTGCTATCACGCTTAAACCATTTCGTTGCGATTTACACAGAGCGGAGGCTCTGTCGCAATATATTAAGGCGTCGATAGAAACAAACATTGAAAGGCACAACAGTAGTCAAACAGTGTGAAATGCTACTGGCGCCTTACAGCGCAAAAAGGCTGGTGACTAAAAAGTCACCAGCCATCAGCCTAATTTCTTAGGCTGCAACTAGAAAAGTTGGCTTATTTAACTTCAACTTCAGCGCCAGCTTCTTCCAGAGATTTTTTCAGTGCTTCAGCGTCATCTTTGCTCACGCCTTCTTTCAGAGCGGCCGGAGCAGATTCTACCAGGTCTTTAGCTTCTTTCAGACCCAGGCCAGTTGCGCCACGTACTGCTTTGATTACTGCAACTTTGTTCGCGCCGATACCTTTCAGAATCACGTCGAATTCAGTTTTTTCTTCAGCAGCTTCAGCCGGGCCCGCAGCTACAGCTACAGCAGCAGCAGCAGAAACACCGAATTTTTCTTCCATTGCAGAAATCAGTTCTACAACGTCCATTACGGACATAGCGGATACTGCTTCAATGATTTGATCTTTAGTGATAGACATTTAAATTGTTCCTGAAAATCAGAATAAGTTTATACGTAAGCAGATGCTTGATAAAGATAACTGCGATTAAGCAGCTTCTTTCGCATCGCGAACAGCAGCCAGAGTGCGAACCAGTTTGCCAGCCGAAGCTTCTTTCATGGTTGCCATCAGGCGTGCAATTGCTTCTTCGTAGGTCGGCAGAGTTGCCAGGCGATCGATTTGCGATGCCGGGATCAATTCACCTTCAAAGGCTGCGGCTTTGACCTCAAATTTTGCATTCGCTTTCGCGAAATCTTTGAACAGACGAGCAGCTGCGCCCGGGTGTTCCATAGAATATGCAATCAGGGTCGGACCAACGAACGCGTCTTTCAGGCACTCGAACTGAGTACCTTCAACAACACGGCGCAGCAGGGTGTTACGAACAACACGCATGTATACGCCGGCTTCGCGACCTGCTTTACGCAGTTCAGTCATTTTGTCTACAGTAACGCCACGGGAATCCGCAACTACTGCAGACAGCGCGCCTTTGGCTACTTCGCTGACTTCAGCAACAATCGCTTGTTTGTCTTGAAGATTTAAAGCCATTAGCTTTGCTCCTGGATGTTTGCCGGGACTCATGTCCCGGAACTCACTTCACTCTTCCCAACGGACAGAGCGTCTTAATACGGTGAGCAGAAACAAGCCAGAGTATCAGAAATAATCTTAGCGTTCTGTCACCGTCTACGCAGGGCATTAAGCTTCTTTCGAAACACCTGCGGTCTTCGACGGAGGCCTGGATAGGCCAGGCTCCAACGAACAAATCTTGTCTATCTGTCGCTATTCAATCTGTGACGGCGTTGACTGCCTTCGTTCACACCAGTCACATAGTTAACTATGCTCCTGGCGATTCACTCAGTTGTCGCCTTGCCACAGCCTGAATATCTTGGATATACGTCTGCAATTAGCAGAAACGTGGGGGTAAGATTGTAGACAAAATCACCGCCCACGTAAAGGCGAATATTAGTTCGCCACAGTCGCGGTCAGACCGGACTGATCAACGGCAACACCAGCACCCATGGTGGTGGAGATGCTAACTTTCTTGATGTACACGCCTTTAGCCTGAGTCGGTTTCGCTTTTTTCAGCGCAACCAGCAGAGATTCCAGGTTTTCTTTCAGTTTGTCAGCGTCAAAATCCACTTTACCGATGGTAGTGTGGATGATGCCGTTTTTGTCGTTACGGTAACGAACCTGACCCGCTTTAGCGTTCTTAACCGCTTCAGCAACGTTAGGGGTTACAGTACCAACTTTCGGGTTTGGCATCAGGCCACGCGGACCCAGAACCTGGCCCAGCTGGCCAACAACGCGCATTGCATCCGGGGAAGCAATAACAACGTCAAAGTTCATTTCGCCTTTCTTGATCTGGTCAGCCAGATCTTCCATACCTACCAGTTCAGCGCCAGCAGCTTTAGCAGCTTCAGCGTTTGCGCCCTGGGCAAATACGGCTACGCGAACGGAACGGCCAGTACCGTGCGGCAGTACAGTTGCACCACGTACGTTCTGATCAGATTTACGAGCATCGATACCGAGGTTAACGGCAACGTCAACGCTTTCTACGAATTTAGCAGTGGCCAGCTCTTTCAGCAGAGCAATAGCTTCGTTGATATCATACTGTTTAGTTGTATCAACTTTGTCACGGATCACGCGCATACGCTTGGTCAGTTTAGCCATTTCTTAATCCTCCACTACCAGGCCCATGGAACGTGCAGTACCTTCAATGGAGCGAGTCATCGCTTCAATGTCGGAACCAGTCATGTCGGCAGCTTTGGTCTGCGCGATTTCCTGCAGCTGGGCGCGGGAAATTTTACCCACTTTGTCTTTGTTCGGCTTACCGGAACCAGACTTGATACCAGCAGCTTTCTTCAGCAGAACTGCTGCCGGAGGCGTTTTGGTAACGAAAGTGAAAGAACGGTCAGCGTAAACGGTGATAACAACCGGGATCGGCAGACCTTTCTCCATGGAATCAGTTTTTGCGTTAAACGCTTTGCAGAATTCCATGATGTTCACGCCTTGTTGACCCAGTGCTGGACCTACCGGCGGGCTCGGGTTAGCCATACCAGCTGCAACCTGCAGCTTGACATAGGCTTGGACTTTCTTAGCCATTCTAAATTCCTCTAGTTGGGTTATAGCGCCTCAAAAAGGCTCCCCGTGATAAAATTCGTTTTACGGATGCTATCCATAAAAACAAAAGGCGCGAAATTGTATTCCAATCTCGCGCCTTGTGCAACGATTAAATCGCCGCTTTTTTGATCGACTTGTTAGGCTTTCTCAACCTGAGCGAAGTCCAGCTCAACCGGCGTTGCACGACCAAAGATAGATACGGAAACCTTCAGACGAGACTTCTCATAATCCACTTCTTCAACTACGCCGTTAAAGTCAGCAAACGGACCGTCGCTAACGCGAACCATTTCGCCCGGTTCAAACATCGTTTTCGGACGTGGCTTATCGCCAACCTGCTGCAGGCGGTTCATGATCGCATCAACTTCTTTGTCGCTGATCGGAGCTGGACGGTCAGAAGTACCGCCAATAAAGCCCATCACACGCGGCACGCTACGCACCAGGTGCCAGCTCGCATCGTTCATGACCATCTGGACCAGTACATAGCCCGGGAAGAATTTACGTTCGCTTTTGCGACGTTGACCGCCACGGATTTCGACCACTTCTTCAGTCGGCACCATGACTTCGCCAAACAACTCTTCCATATTTTGTAACTTGATATACTCACGCAGCGATGTGGCTACGCGGCCTTCAAAACCGGAAAACGCCTGAACGACGTACCAGCGCTTTTTAGGAGCTTCAGACATCTTAGAACCTCAGGCCAGTGATAAAGGATACCAGGCGAACCAGAATACCATCCAGTCCCCACAGGATCAGTGACATTACCGCAGTGACCGCAGCAACGATCAGCGTGGTGTGCAGCGTTTCCTGGCGAGTTGGCCAAATGACCTTACGGACTTCGGTACGCGCTTCACGGGCAAAAGCAACGGTCGCTTTACCTTTTGTCGTCAACAGCGCGACACCGCCCGCTGCGGCAATCAGAATCACTACGGCTAGCGCACGCAACGGCAGCATCATGTCACGATAGAGGTAGTTGCCAACGATAGCGACAAGCAGCAATACAGCGACAACAACCCACTTCATCGCTTCCAGGCCGCGCCCGCTTCCTTGAGCTTCGGTATTCGCACTCATAAACCAACCTGTCAGAAGTATTCTACAAACATTTTCACCCCGCGTACGCGAGGCGATCCAAACCGAAATGCTCTGGTGCGTTTCGGACTAAACGCCCTCTTCAGAGCCTGTCTCAGCAATGATTATGGCAAAAAAAATCACTGATGAGCCAGGTTCTGGTTCGACAGCGTATAAAAAGGGCATCAAATGATGCCCTTTTATTGCGCATTGCGTCAAATAATATCAGCAATTAGCTCAGAACTTTAGCAACAACGCCCGCACCAACAGTACGGCCGCCTTCACGGATTGCGAAACGCAGACCGTCGTCCATCGCGATCGGGTGGATCAGGGTAACAACCATTTTGATGTTGTCGCCCGGCATTACCATCTCTACGCCTTCCGGCAGTTCGATGGTACCCGTCACGTCAGTTGTACGGAAGTAGAACTGAGGACGGTAGCCTTTGAAGAACGGAGTATGACGGCCGCCTTCGTCT
>NZ_SZWM01001199.1:0-543 GCF_005280805.1 Citrobacter sp. TBCS-14 | reverse complement strand
TGATGGCCCTCCTTATGCGAATGGCAGCATTCATATTGGTCACTCGGTTAACAAGATTCTGAAAGACATTATCGTGAAGTCCAAAGGACTCACGGGCTATGACTCGCCGTACGTTCCGGGCTGGGACTGCCACGGTCTGNGTTCGGCAAGCCGGGTGAAAAGTTCACTGCCGCAGAGTTCCGCGCCAAGTGCCGCGAATACGCCGCAACGCAGGTTGACGGTCAGCGTAAAGACTTTATCCGTCTGGGTGTGCTGGGTGACTGGCAGAAGCCGTACCTGACGATGGACTTCAAAACCGAAGCCAACATCATTCGCGCGCTGGGCAAAATCATCGGCAACGGCCACCTGCATAAAGGCGCGAAGCCGGTGCACTGGTGTGTAGACTGCCGTTCCGCGCTGGCGGAAGCGGAAGTTGAGTATTATGACAAAACCTCCCCGTCCATTGACGTGGCGTTCCACGCTGCCGATCAGGATGCGGTGAAAGCGAAATTTGGCGTTTCTGACGTCAACGGCCCGATCTCGCTGGTTATCTGGACCACTACC
>NZ_SZWM01000861.1:0-811 GCF_005280805.1 Citrobacter sp. TBCS-14 | reverse complement strand
ACTGAAGACAATGCGCTGCTGCTGATTGATCTTGGCCTTGGCCACAATGCGCTGGGTGCGACGGCGCTGGCGCAGGTTTACCGTCAACTGGGCGATAAGCCTGCCGATGTGCGTAACGTAGAGCAGCTGAAAGGCTTCTACGACGCCATTCAGGCGCTGGTGGCACAGCGTAAGCTGCTGGCCTACCACGACCGTTCCGACGGCGGCCTGCTGGTTACGCTGGCAGAAATGGCCTTCACCGGTCACTGCGGCGCTGAAGCAGACATCGGCACTCTGGGCGATGATCATCTGGCGGCGCTGTTTAATGAAGAGTTGGGGGCTGTCATTCAGGTTCGCGCCGCTGACCGTGAAGCGGTTGAGGCGTTGCTGGCTCAACATGGCCTGGCCGATTGCGTGCACTATCTGGGTAAAGCCGTGCAGGGCGACCGCTTCGTGGTCGAAGCCGATGGGCAGTCGGTGTTCAGCGAAAGCCGTACTACCCTGNCGTATGTGGTGGGCAGAAACCACCTGGCAGATGCAGCGTCTGCGCGACAATCCAGAGTGCGCCGATCAGGAACATAACGCTAAAACCAACGATGCCGATCCTGGCCTCAACGTTAAACTGTCGTTTGATATCAATGAAGATGTTGCCGCGCCGTATATCGCCACCGGTGCGCGTCCGAAAGTGGCCGTGCTGCGCGAGCAGGGTGTGAACTCCCACGTTGAGATGGCCGCAGCTTTCCACCGTGCGGGCTTTGACGCTATCGATGTACACATGAGCGACCTGCTGGGCGGACGCATCGGCCTGGGTAACTTCCAGGCGCTGGTAGCC
>NZ_SZWM01000860.1:0-725 GCF_005280805.1 Citrobacter sp. TBCS-14 | reverse complement strand
ATATCCCTGGCTGCCCGCCAACGCCTGCAGCCACGCTGTATGGTTTTGCGATGGCGCTTGGCCTGTTGGAACAGAAAATTCATGCACGTGCGCCGGGCGAACTGGACGAACAACCTGCTGAAATTCTGCATCCGGATATGGTTCAGCCGCTGCGCGTGAAGGTGGATCGCGAGGCTCGCCGTCTGGCGGGATACCGCTATGGTCGCCAGATTGCTGATGACTATATGACGCAGTTAGGGCAGGGCGAGCATNTATGAATCAGTTGGGGCAGGGTGAGCAACAGGTGGCGCGCTGGCTGGAAGCGGAAAACGATCCGCGTCTGACCGAGATCGTCACGCATCTTAATCATGTTGTAGAAGAGGCGCGTATCCGATGAGTGAAACGGTGGTGTTCAGTCAACTGAGCCGTAAGTTTATTGATGAGAACGATGCAACGCCCGCCGAGGCGCAGCAGGTTGTCTATTACAGCCTGGCGATTGGTCACCACCTTGGGATCATCGATTGCCTGGAAGCAGCGTTAACTTGTCCATGGGATGACTATCTGGCATGGATTGCTACCCTTGCTGAGGGAAGCGAAGCCCGCCGGAAAATGGAAGGTGTGCCGAAATACGGCGAGATCGTTATCGATTTCAACCATGTGCAAATGCTGGCACGCGCGTTCGATGATGCGCGTGCCGTACAGACCCCGCAGCAGCAGGAGTGGAGCAAGCTGATGCTTAGCATGCT
>NZ_SZWM01001200.1:181-959 GCF_005280805.1 Citrobacter sp. TBCS-14 | reverse complement strand
CCGTTAAACAAGCTCGGCAAACAGCCGATAGCGCCAGGCGCGCAGAAGAAAAACGTCACGCGCAACAAGCTGGATAAAACGGTTAACCCGCAAGAGACGGCGAAAATCACCGAAGATAACGCCAAAAAAGCGCTGGATGTGAATGAAAAAGCGGTGCTGCTGAAGCAAAAATCAGCCCGTGAATTGGGTGAGCTGGCGACCGACATTAACGTCATCGCCCGCAATGCGCATATGGAAACCAACCTTGAGATGGAGATTGTTCCTCAGGGGCTGCGCGTGCTGATTANAGCGCCAAAATTATGCCGTTCTTTAAATCGCTGCTGGTTGCGCTGGCCCCCGTGTTTGACTCGCTGGACAACAAGATAATCATCACCGGCCATACGGATGCGATGAGCTATAAGAGCAACATTTACAACAACTGGAACCTCTCTGGCGACCGTGCTTTGTCAGCACGACGCGTGCTGGAAGACGCCGGCATGCCGCAGGATAAAGTCATGCAGGTTAGCGCCATGGCGGACCAAATGCTGCTGGATGCGAAAAACCCGGAAAGCGCAGGCAACCGTCGTATTGAGATCATGGTGTTAACGCAAAGTGCTTCCGATACGCTGTATCAATATTTTGGTCAGCACGGCGAGAAAGTGGTTCAGCCGCTGGTTGATAAGCTGGACAAGCAAAAGCAGGTGACTTCTTTACGTCAACCCTCTGCTCCCGCCACGCATTAATTCTGTTCTCCGCCCCCACGCAATGTGGGGGCAAATTATCCCGCAGGAAGGCAATA
>NZ_SZWM01001200.1:0-142 GCF_005280805.1 Citrobacter sp. TBCS-14 | reverse complement strand
TCATACTGATAACGTCACCGATGTGGCTTGTCAGGGGGCGCATTTCGACCCGGTTTCAGGTATCTGGTACGCCGAACCTCATGAGTTAAATGAGACGCTGCGCGAGCATGTTTACGCGACGGACAATTTTAATATTGTGGCT
>NZ_SZWM01001190.1:310-481 GCF_005280805.1 Citrobacter sp. TBCS-14 | reverse complement strand
GCAGCGGCTGGAAAGGGTGCGCCGTCTGTTGGAGCAATCCCCTGAAAATGACTACACGCTTAACGAGCTGGCGCAGCGCGCAGCGATGAGCCCCAGCAGTTTGCGCAGCAAGTTCCGTGCGGCATATGGCTGCTCCGTTTTTGACTACCTGCGCGACTGCCGTCTGGAACG
>NZ_SZWM01001190.1:0-141 GCF_005280805.1 Citrobacter sp. TBCS-14 | reverse complement strand
GCTGATTCATAATTTGGCGCTGCGCATACGCAACCTGGCATTCGGCATAGCGACTCCTGATACAAAAATGGCAATAATTCTCATTTACAGATAGATATGCCTTGGGAGATGTTCATGTTCGCGAAGACTCGGTTGGCGCTG
>NZ_SZWM01001076.1:459-884 GCF_005280805.1 Citrobacter sp. TBCS-14 | reverse complement strand
TGAACTTTCTTCTCTTCGATAAGTTTAACCGCCGCGCGCATGTCGTCGGTATTGCCGCCAGACGTCCCAACATAATGGGTGAAGGCGTAGTGTACGTCGTAGAAGTTAATCGGCGCGCTAAATTGCTTATCCTGCGGACCAGCAAAGAAGTTCATGCAACCATCGGCAGCCAGCAGGGAAGAAGCCAGCGTAACCAGCTGTTCGTTGGGCACAAACACAAAGATGTCGTCGAATCCGTGACCGCCGCTCAGCGCCATCAGCGTGTCATACGCCGCATCCTCGGCGTGGAGATAATGGATCAACGTTTGTTGTTCTGATGGATAGTGCTTGCGGGCGTAGCTCAACTTGTCGTTATTGGTGTCGGTTACCACCAGCAGCGCCGGGTTAACCGGGCCATGCAGTGCATAGTCGATCGCCAGTAGTCC
>NZ_SZWM01001076.1:0-373 GCF_005280805.1 Citrobacter sp. TBCS-14 | reverse complement strand
AAATAGGTTTCACCTTCGTAGGCCAGCAGGCAGTCCTGCTCCATCACCTCATTGGGAATAACGACGTGGGTGGCTTCACCGCCCACCCACGGGAAGGAGTAGCCGGGACAGTCCGGGCGATCCGGCAGTTGCAGGTTAGCCTGAATGACATAGCGCTGGCCGGGCTGAAACTTATGCTGCCATTTTTTGCCTACGGCAATAATGTCGCCGCAAAACTCATGACCGATGATGATCGGGTTGGTGGCCACATCGTCCGGCACCTTTTTGTGGTTCTCGCCCTGGTTAGCCTCTTTCCAGGAAGAAAGGCACAGGCTGTCGGTTACGACTGAGGCCAGAATTTCATCGTCCTGCATTTCAGGAAGATCGAAGGTTT
>NZ_SZWM01001075.1:362-867 GCF_005280805.1 Citrobacter sp. TBCS-14 | reverse complement strand
ATAATCAACAAGTTACAAAGAAAGAACAATACAACCTAAACAAATTACAGAAACGCCTGCGTCGTAACGTAGGTGAAGCTATTGCCGATTTCAATATGATCGAAGACGGCGATCGCATTATGGTGTGTCTTTCCGGTGGGAAAGATAGCTACACCATGCTGGAAATCCTGCGGAATTTGCAGCAAAGCGCCCCAATCAGTTTCTCTTTGGTCGCCGTAAATTTGGATCAAAAACAACCGGGCTTCCCGGAGCACATCCTGCCGGAGTATCTGGAACAACTGGGTGTTGAGTATAAAATTGTCGAAGAAAATACCTACGGGATCGTCAAAGATAAAATTCCTGAAGGCAAAACGACCTGCTCTCTCTGTTCTCGTCTGCGCCGCGGCATTTTGTACCGCACGGCAACCGAATTAGGCGCCACCAAAATTGCGCTCGGACACCATCGCGACGACATCCTGCAAACACTGTTTTTAAATATGTTCTACGGCGGGAAAATGAAAGGCAT
>NZ_SZWM01001075.1:0-350 GCF_005280805.1 Citrobacter sp. TBCS-14 | reverse complement strand
AAGCTGATGAGCGATGATGGTAAGCATATTGTGATCCGTCCGCTGGCCTATTGCCGCGAAAAAGATATCGAGCGCTTCTCTGAAGCGAAAGGTTTCCCGATTATTCCGTGCAACCTGTGTGGTTCACAGCCTAACCTGCAACGTCAGGTGATCGCTGATATGCTGCGTGACTGGGACAAGCGCTATCCAGGTCGTATTGAAACGATGTTCAGTGCGATGCAGAATGTGGTGCCTTCTCACCTGAGCGATATTAATCTGTTCGATTTTAAAGGCATCAAACACGGCTCAGAAGTGGTAGATGGCGGTGATCTGGCATTCGATCGTGAAGAGATCCCACTGCAACCAGCAGG
>NZ_SZWM01001078.1:0-710 GCF_005280805.1 Citrobacter sp. TBCS-14 | reverse complement strand
GATTATTTTTTAACGCGTGTAAAATGCGGCCACACGCCTGCCCATCACCATACGGATTATGGGCGCGGCTCATGGTCTGATATTCATTTTCGTCATGCAGCAAGCGCGTGACTTCTGCCACAATACGCTGAGGGTCAGTCCCAACCAGACGTACTGTGCCTGCGGTAATGGCTTCTGGCCGCTCCGTTGTTTCTCGCATCACCAACACAGGTTTGCCCAGAGAAGGGGCTTCCTCCTGAATCCCNCGTGGTTCATCAGCCAGACAAACGGCAGGTACTCCTGCGGCTCGATCAAAATCACATTGTCAACGTGACCCAGGATGCGATTAACCGGTTCGCTGACGTTAGGGTTCAGGTGCACCGGGTAGACAATCTGCACATCCTGATTCGCCGCTGCAATTTCTGCCAGCGCATGGCAGATTTGCTCAAAACCGCGACCAAAGCTTTCCCGACGATGACCGGTTACCAGGATCATCTTCTTATCCGCATCCAGGAAAGGATAGCGCTCAGCCAGTTCAGCGCGCAGTGCTTCATTTCCGAGTACACGATCGCGAACCCAGATCAACGCATCAATAACCGTGTTCCCCGTGACAAAAATACGGTCATCCGGAATGGTTTCACGCAACAGGTTTTGGCGTGAATTTTCAGTTGGGGAAAAGTGATACATTGCCAGGCGCCCGGTCAGTGTACGGTTTGCCTCTTCCGGCCAGG
>NZ_SZWM01001077.1:0-794 GCF_005280805.1 Citrobacter sp. TBCS-14 | reverse complement strand
ATGAAAACATCTTATCCGGCCGACAAGACGACAGTCAGGCGACTTTTTTAGACTCGCTATTTCGCTGAGCGATAAAATCTTTAACCGAAACAATGCGGTTCAGTTCTTCTTGCGCCCGCATGTCATTTTCAACTTCCCACAGGTCAACCGCCGCCTGTAAGTTACGCCAGAAATCAACGGAGGTATCGAACGCTTTGGCCAAACGAAACGCCATATCCGTTGTTAATTTGCGATTATTGTTGACCAGTGCGCTCACCGTATTGCGATGAACATGCAGTATTTCAGCCAGATCGTTAATTTTCAGTTCGAGCGGCTCCAGGTATTCATATTGCAGGATATCACCCACAGTCGTTGGTTTTCTGGTTGCCTGTTTCATATCGTTACCTTAGATTTTCTCTAGTTCTAGTAGATNTCATATCGTTACCTTAGATTTTCTCTAGTTCTAGTAGATGTGTGGATCTAAGTACACATCTTCGGCCTTACCGTTAACCCATTTAAATATTAATCGGTACTGCTTGTTTACTCTGATTGAAGAATATTCCTGTAATTTTCCGGTTAACTCTTCATATCTGTTACCGGGTGGCGAGCGCAAATCCCGATGCGAAACAGCCGCATTAATGATATCCAGCTTTCTGGCTAATGCAGTATGAATATCCGCTGGTATTTTTCTGTGCGATGTCGCCCGCTCAAAAAAATCTTCAAGCCATGTATCCCGAAAGCTCCTGATATTTAATGATTTAGACATTCCATTGCCGGCTCCTTTTCCATAAGCATAGAGAGATTATAATGCATAC
>NZ_SZWM01001191.1:277-503 GCF_005280805.1 Citrobacter sp. TBCS-14 | reverse complement strand
ACAACGTGATAACGATCAGGAAAAACCATAACGGATTGGCGATCTCTGCACTATGACGGAACGCAACCCGCAGTTCTAAACGGAAGATTTGCCACATCATTGCGCGGCCCTCTCGCTGGTCAGCGCAATACGTCGAACTTTATCGGTCTCAACACCCAGAGGCTGGTGCGTTGTAAGGATCACAATACCACCCTGCTCTGTATGCTGTGCCATGCGCTGAGTCAGT
>NZ_SZWM01001191.1:0-139 GCF_005280805.1 Citrobacter sp. TBCS-14 | reverse complement strand
TCCGGCGGAGAGTTGATTAACAGGAATATCTTCATATCCGGCAAGCCCTGCCTGCGCCAGTGCCGCCAGACAGTCGCCATCGTGATGGAAAAATCGCAGATTCTCCAACGCCGAAAGCCGGGTTTTTATCCCCGGCTGA
>NZ_SZWM01001312.1:458-748 GCF_005280805.1 Citrobacter sp. TBCS-14 | reverse complement strand
GGATCTGGGCGATATCCTCGGCGCGAAAGGTAAGTTGTTTAAGACCAAAACCGGCGAACTGTCCATCCATTGTACCGAGCTGCGTCTGCTGACCAAAGCCCTGCGCCCGCTGCCGGATAAATTCCACGGTCTGCAGGATCAGGAAGCGCGTTACCGCCAGCGTTACCTGGATCTCATCTCTAATGATGAATCCCGCAACACCTTTAAAGTGCGTTCACAGATTATGGCTGGCATCCGTCAGTTCATGGTTGCTCGCGGCTTTATGGAAGTAGAAACCCCGATGATGCAGG
>NZ_SZWM01001312.1:0-288 GCF_005280805.1 Citrobacter sp. TBCS-14 | reverse complement strand
CGTAACGAAGGTATCTCTGTTCGCCATAACCCAGAGTTCACTATGATGGAACTCTACATGGCTTATGCGGACTACAAAGATCTGATCGAACTGACCGAATCGTTGTTCCGTACGTTGGCGCAGAACGTTCTGGGAACGACTGAAGTGCCTTACGGTGAAGAAGTCTTCGACTTCGGTAAGCCGTTTGAAAAACTGACCATGCGCGAAGCGATTCAGAAATACCGTCCGGAAACCAACATGGCCGATCTGGATAACTTCGACTCTGCAAAAGCGATTGCTGAATCTATC
>NZ_SZWM01001313.1:0-595 GCF_005280805.1 Citrobacter sp. TBCS-14 | reverse complement strand
TACCGTGTGTGAGCCGATCTTCGAAAAGCCGCTAGCAGAGATCTCCTTTGGTCACGTGCTGTTGAATCTGTTCAATACGGCACGTCGATTTAATATGGAAGTCCAGCCTCAACTGGTGCTGTTACAGAAGACGCTGTTGTACGTTGAGGGTGTTGGTCGACAGCTCTATCCTCAGTTGGATCTGTGGAAAACGGCCAAACCTTTNCGCAGTTAGATTTATGGAAAACAGCCAAGCCATTTCTGGAGTCGTGGATTAAAGATCAGGTCGGTATTCCTGCGCTTGTCAGGGCTTTTAAAGAAAAAGCACCGTTCTGGGTCGAAAAAATGCCAGAAATACCTGAACTTGTGTATGACAGTTTGCGCCAGGGCAAATATTTACAGCACAGTGTTGATAAGATTGCGCGCGAGCTTCATGCGAATCACGTACGTCAGGGACAATCCCGTTATTTATTGGGTATTGGCGCAACGTTGCTGTTAAGTGGGACATTCCTGCTGGTAAGCCGCCCTGAGTGGGGGCTTATGCCGGGCTGGTTAATCGCGGGTGGTGTTATCGCCTGGCTGATCGGCTGGCGCAAAATGCGCTGATTTTTTCATC
>NZ_SZWM01001318.1:0-655 GCF_005280805.1 Citrobacter sp. TBCS-14 | reverse complement strand
TTATGAGGCCAAGAATATGGGTCGAAACAACACTCTGGTCAGCGATGAGCTGCGGATAAACTGCACCTCTTCCTGAGTTTTCCGTGCGGAACTGCCCGATCTTGCGACAAAGATCTTGCCATCGTTTACCCCCATCTATAGGATTAGAAATCATTATCATTTGGATTAACATCCTTATATCGCCATGGCTTACCGTTCCGCACCCATATCGGCACCAATGATTTAACGCAGTACACCCTGGCAGTTGACCGTGGTAATGATATGATTTCCCACCTTTACCAACCGATGTCGCCATCTGTTCTGACGCTGATCAAGCAAGTTATTGATGCTTCTCATGCTGAAGGCAAATGGACCGGCATGTGTGGTGAGCTTGCAGGCGACGAACNAGTACGCGAAAATAAACCGCTGATCTCCCTTTGGGCGCAATGGTATATCGGCCTGATGATGCCCCCGCTTATGGTGGCTCTGCTGACGCAAAAAGAGGCTATCGACGTCTCTCCTGAACATATGCACGTGGAGTTTCACGAAACCGGGCGTGCCGCATGTTTCTGGATAGATGTACATCAGGATCACCAGACCACGGCACTCTCACCGCAACAACGTATGGAAACGCTGATTTTGTCAGCCCTGACACCGGTCGTTCAGGCACTGGAAT
>NZ_SZWM01001319.1:0-528 GCF_005280805.1 Citrobacter sp. TBCS-14 | reverse complement strand
AATCGCACGATGTGGGGCATGATGCTGGGCTTTAGCGGCATCAACTACACCGCATGGTTATATCTGGCCTGGCTGCCAGGCTACCTGCAAACCTCCTATAACCTGGATTTAAAAAGCACCGGATTAATGGCAGCGATCCCGTTCCTGTTTGGCGCAGCCGGCATGTTGATCAACGGTTTTGTCACCGANATGGCGCCGATTAAGAGTCGTAAGATTTGTATCATTGCCGGGATGTTCTGCTCTGCTGCATTCACCTTCGTGGTACCGCAGGCGACAACCTCAATGGCCGCCGTGTTACTGATTGGGATGGCGCTGTTCTGCATCCACTTCGCCGGAACGTCCTGTTGGGGTCTGATCCATGTTGCGGTGGCTTCACGCATGACCGCCTCCGTGGGAAGCATCCAGAACTTCGCCAGCTTCATCTGCGCGTCATTCGCCCCGATCGTCACCGGATTTATTGTTGATACCACCAACTCTTTCCGTTCTGGAGGCGACGATTCGCCTGCGTGAAGAGCTGTCTGAGCACCG
>NZ_SZWM01001320.1:0-815 GCF_005280805.1 Citrobacter sp. TBCS-14 | reverse complement strand
CGTATTTCTCCTCACTGGACAACATGGTCGCTCAGGGCAATGCCCTGCCGGTGCTGTACGGCGAAATGCGCGTGGGATCGCGTGTGGTTTCACAGGAAATCAGTACTGCTGACGAGGGAGATCGCGGTATTGAAGCGCTGAAACTGGCGATCGACCGCTACAAAGAAAACGACACCGTCGAGCTGGTCCATTATGCCCAGCCGCTGTTGCAGGAAGCGGACTCCCTCGCCGACGCGATGGCCAAAGACATGCCACTGAAACAGCGCCGCTGGCTGGGTCTGCAGATGCTGGAAGGCGATATCTACAGCNGCACAAAATCTGGATGCCGCGCTGACTCGTCTGAGTGAAACAATGGACGATCCGGCGCTGCATATTGCTGATGCACGTTACCAGTGCATTGCCGCCATCTGCGATACCGTCAGCAACACCCTGACCGCAGAGCCAAGCCGCTTCACCACCGCGGTCGATAAGGTCGTACTTAATCGCTTCCTCGGCCTGCCAGTATTTCTGTTCGTAATGTACCTGATGTTCCTGCTCGCCATTAACATCGGTGGCGCGCTGCAGCCGCTGTTTGACGTCGGTTCCGTGGCACTCTTTATCCATGGTATTCAGTGGATTGGCTACACGCTGCACTTCCCGGACTGGCTAACCATCTTCCTGGCCCAGGGCCTTGGCGGCGGGATTAACACCGTGCTACCGCTGGTACCGCAAATCGGCATGATGTACCTGTTCCTCTCCTTCCTTGAAGACTCCGGCTACATGGCGCGCGCCGCATTTGTGATGGACCGTCTGATGCAGGCGCTGGGACTGCCGGG
>NZ_SZWM01001321.1:273-669 GCF_005280805.1 Citrobacter sp. TBCS-14 | reverse complement strand
ATTGGCGGAGGAGACATCCGCCTCAACCAGATGGTGAACTTCCTGCAGGCGCAGTTTAATAAACCAAGCGCTGCCGAACAGGATGCCGCCGCGCTGAAACAACTTCAGCAGAAAACGCAGGCGCCGCAGAGTCGCCGAAAAGACGACGGTCGCGTGGTGGTTGAAGGGGTGGGTAACCTGATGCACCACATCGCTCGGTGCTGCCAGCCGATTCCTGGCGATGAG
Organism: Citrobacter sp. TBCS-14; assembly: GCF_005280805.1. NCBI lineage: Bacteria > Pseudomonadati > Pseudomonadota > Gammaproteobacteria > Enterobacterales > Enterobacteriaceae > Citrobacter > Citrobacter sp. TBCS-14. The sequence goes on along the minus strand of NZ_SZWM01001321.1, from coordinate 444 downwards.
ATTGTCGGGTTTATCACCCAGGGACGCGGTATTTCCGTCCACCGGGCGGATTGCGAACAGCTGAATGAACTGCGCTCGCATGCGCCGGAACGTATTGTTGACGCGGTTTGGGGCGAAAGCTACTCGGCAGGGTATTCGCTGGTGGTTCGCGTCCAGGCTAACGATCGCAGC
>NZ_SZWM01001321.1:0-265 GCF_005280805.1 Citrobacter sp. TBCS-14 | reverse complement strand
CTTGTTACGTGATATCACTACGATTCTTGCCAACGAGAAAGTGAACGTGCTGGGCGTTGCCAGTCGGAGCGATACCAAACAGCAACTGGCTACCATCGATATGACCATCGAAATCTACAACCTGCAGGTGCTCGGACGTGTGCTCGGCAAGCTGAACCAGGTGCCGGATGTGATCGACGCACGCCGTCTGCACGGTAATTAATTATTTTGTAGGCCGGATGATCAGGCATTGCTATATCGCCGGATGTTGGCTGTCGCCTTATCC
>NZ_SZWM01001314.1:335-607 GCF_005280805.1 Citrobacter sp. TBCS-14 | reverse complement strand
CGATTGCTATCCGATCCGCCTTCTCTAGAATTGAAAATCCGCACAGCCAGTGCGTGATGGAGAATGTCATGAAGATTTTGATTGTCGAAGATGAAAAAAAAACCGGCGAATACCTGACGAAAGGCCTGACGGAAGCGGGTTTTGTTGTGGATTTGGCGGACAACGGTCTGAACGGATATCACCTGGCAATGACCGGTGATTATGACCTGCTCATTCTCGACATCATGCTGCCCGATGTAAACGGCTGGGATATCGTGCGGATGCTGCGCACC
>NZ_SZWM01001314.1:0-303 GCF_005280805.1 Citrobacter sp. TBCS-14 | reverse complement strand
GCTACTCACCGCACTGGGTACCATTGAGCATCGGGTCAAAGGTCTGGAGCTGGGGGCTGATGATTATTTGGTTAAACCGTTTGCCTTTGCAGAATTGCTGGCGCGGGTCAGAACGCTGCTGCGACGGGGAGCCGCGGTCATTGTCGAAAGTCAGTTTCAGGTCGCGGATTTAATGGTCGATCTGGTCAGCAGAAAGGTCACCCGCAACGGCACACGCATCACCCTGACCAGTAAAGAGTTTACGCTGCTTGAATTTTTCCTGCGTCATCAGGGAGAAGTGTTGCCGCGTTCGCTGATTGCCTC
>NZ_SZWM01001315.1:0-639 GCF_005280805.1 Citrobacter sp. TBCS-14 | reverse complement strand
GGCGAAAAAGTTACGTCGGGAACCTTCCAGTTGATGCATCTGCGTAACGTCGCGCGCCACCATCAGCAGTTGCTTATCGGTATAGGGCATCACGCGAATTTCCAGATGCCGTCCGGTGTTGAGTACCAGATTAATTGGCCGACTAAAGTCGCGTGTTTTCAGATACAGCGTAAATTCCGGGTAGCGCAGCAGATTAAGGATATTTTGCCCGCTATCGTCCGGCCAGCGTAACCCTAAAACNCCTTCTTCGGTGGTTAGCACCACTGCGTCGGGCAGTGATTCGGCGCCGCTGCGAAAGCGTTTAATGAGGTTACCCAATTCGCGACGGCGCTTTTTGTTACGCAGCTGCATTTGATGCAGCCCATATAACAACGGCTCCCAACTGCCGCGCCCCGGCGGCGGCGTCATACTTCTGTCGACCCATAGCCACCAGGACAAACGTAATAAATTCCAGAAATGCCAGATAAGCAGGCCCGTTACCGACGCCAGTAAAAACCAGGGTAGATAACCAAAAAAAGCGCTAAGGATAAAAGCCGGTATGCAGCAGAGGATCAGCTCCAGTACCAACCTTTTCCATGACAATCGTTCAAGCAAACGTCTTACTCCATTTACAGCCTAATCCCTTAGGCCCTTATTACT
>NZ_SZWM01001316.1:480-779 GCF_005280805.1 Citrobacter sp. TBCS-14 | reverse complement strand
GCTCGCTACGGGCAGCCAACGCATCTTGGTGAACGTGAGGGGCGCGGTTTTGCCGTCGTCGGCTATGGCAAACTGGGCGGCTGGGAACTGGGCTACAGTTCGGATCTTGATTTGATCTTCCTGCATGATTGTCCGATGGACGTGATGACGGACGGTGAGCGTGAGATTGATGGGCGACAGTTCTATCTGCGTCTGTCGCAGCGCATTATGCACCTTTTCAGCACCCGTACCTCGTCCGGTATTTTGTACGAAGTGGATGCGCGGCTGCGTCCATCCGGCGCGGCGGGAATGCTGGTGAC
>NZ_SZWM01001316.1:0-272 GCF_005280805.1 Citrobacter sp. TBCS-14 | reverse complement strand
CCTCGTCCGTGATGGGAAAACCTTGCAGACCGACGTGCGTGAAATGCGTGAGAAAATGCGCGCCCATTTGGGCAATAAGCATCGGGATCGTTTTGATATTAAAGCGGATGAGGGTGGCATTACAGATATTGAATTTATTACGCAATATCTGGTGCTGCGCTATGCGCATGAAAAACCGAAGCTGACGCGCTGGTCGGATAACGTGCGCATTCTGGAATTGCTGGCGCAAAACGACATTATGGATGAGCAGGAAGCGCTGGCGCTTACCCGCG
>NZ_SZWM01001317.1:324-557 GCF_005280805.1 Citrobacter sp. TBCS-14 | reverse complement strand
GGTATAACTCAGTGGCGCGCCTTTATTCTCGCCATCTTTTTGCTTGCTCTGGGTATAGGTGTAGTTGAGAGATAAGCTCAGCGAGTCCGACCATAGCGGGAATGTACTGGCAAACTCGATACCATCGGTTCTTGCTTTACCGCTGTTGGTGTAGCTGTTGGTATTATCATCGATAGAATACGAAACGATTTTATTTTTGTATTCAGTATAGAAACCCGTGACGTTGGCGTTCA
>NZ_SZWM01001317.1:0-290 GCF_005280805.1 Citrobacter sp. TBCS-14 | reverse complement strand
CCCAGCGTCATTCTCATAGTAAAGCCCGGTTTCGTAACTGGTACTTTCTTCAGGTTTAAGGTTCGGGTTCCCGACGGTATTGACCGTCCCCTGTGCCGTTACGCCACTGATGCCATTATGAAGTTGGCTGAGTGATGGCGCTTTATAACCCGTTGTGACGCCGCCTTTGAGGGTCCACTCATCGGATACGTCCCAGACCATATAGGCACGTGGGCTGAGGTGCCCACCAAAGACGTCATTATGTTCATAGCGAGTCCCCACGGTTAAGGCCAGAGAATCGAGGATATGCC
>NZ_SZWM01001192.1:0-486 GCF_005280805.1 Citrobacter sp. TBCS-14 | reverse complement strand
GCTATACGTGCCCAAAATGCTGGCGTTGAGTGATATTCTCAAAAACAGCAAACGCTATGGCGTGCGTCTGCCAACTACAGACGAAAGCCGCGCGTTGGCACGTGTTCGCTTGAACAGTCCGGTTGAGATGGCTCAGGTTGCCGATATGGCAGGTATTTCCGTCAGCAAGCTGAAGACCTTCAATGCTGGCGTGAAAGGCTCCACGTTGGGTGTCAGCGGCCCGCAATATGTGATGGTGCCAAAGAAGCACGCGGAGAAACTGCGTGAGTCCCTGGCGTCAGGCGAAATTGCAGCCGTACAGTCAACGCTGGTCGCGGATAACACGCCGCTGAACAGNTGAACAGCCGTAGCTACAAAGTTCGCTCTGGCGATACGCTTTCCGGCGTCGCTGCACGTCTTGGCGTGAGCACGAAGGATCTGCAGCAGTGGAATAATCTGCGTGGATCATCGCTGAAAGTGGGCCAAAGCCTGACCGTAGGTGCGGGT
>NZ_SZWM01001236.1:0-580 GCF_005280805.1 Citrobacter sp. TBCS-14 | reverse complement strand
CAATATGGCGCTCTATAAATCCCGCAAGCTGAGCGTCCAGACGCCGTCTGGTCTGCACCACCACCGCGCGCTTTATGACTGCTACATCACAGCGGCACTGCTGATCGACATTATGAAGACGTCCGGCTGGACCCCGGAGCAAATGGCCGATGTCACCGGTCGTCCTGCGTTGCTAACCACATTTACCTTCGGAAAATACCGCGGAGAACCGGTATCTGAAGTCGCTGAACGCGATCCGGGCTATTTGCGCTGGCTGTTTAACAACCTTGACAATATGAGCCCGGAATTGCGCCTAACGCTGAANTGGATAACGCCTGAGTTTACGCTTGTCCAGGCAGTGTGCCCTGCGCCAGCCCAATCAAAAACGCGTATTCCAGGGCCACACCTTCGTAAGATTTATAACGTCCGGATTTACCGCCGTGCCCGGAATCCATATCCGTGCAGAGTAACAGCAGATGGTCGTCCGTTTTCAGCTCACGCAGTTTTGCCACCCACTTTGCCGGTTCCCAGTATTGCACCTGGGAGTCGTGCAAGCCCGTTGTCACCAGCAGATGCGGATAAGCCTGCGCGGTAACATTGT
>NZ_SZWM01001235.1:0-581 GCF_005280805.1 Citrobacter sp. TBCS-14 | reverse complement strand
ACCTGGACGTTATCGGATACCAGCCAGGTATTGATCCACGGGATCGGGTTAGAGCGTGTCTGGAATGGCAAGTCAAGGCCAACAGCCTGCATACGGATATTGGTGATGTACTCAACGTACTGGCACAGGATATCTTTGTTCAGACCGATCATCGAACCGTCACGGAACAGATAATCCGCCCACTCTTTTTCCTGCAGCGCGGCCTGTACAAACAGGTCATAGCACTCTTGTTTACACTCTTCGGCGATTTCCGCCATTTCCGGATCGTCNTCGGCAATCTCTGCCATTTCCGGATCGTCTACGCCGCTGCGCAACAGGTTCAGCATATGCTGGGTGCCGGTCAGATGCAGGGCTTCATCACGGGCAATCAGACGAATGATTTTTGCATTACCTTCCATCAGTTCGCGTTCTGCAAAAGCGAAAGAGCAGGCAAAGCTGACGTAGAAGCGAATCGCTTCCAGCGCGTTAACGCTCATCAGGCACAGATACAGTTTTTTCTTCAGTTCACGCAGGTTGACGACAACCGTTTTACCATTGACTGTATGGGTGCCTTCGCCCAGCAGATGCCAGTAGCTGGTCAT
>NZ_SZWM01001230.1:0-626 GCF_005280805.1 Citrobacter sp. TBCS-14 | reverse complement strand
CCAGGATTGAGAATATGTACGGTACTGTTGGGCTCTGCCGTGCCGGAAACCTCATCGCCCGCGTTATTGATTGTCAGGTTTGCGGGCGGTAGCGGGGCGGTGATATCGGGAGCGAGTGCTGTTTCTGGCAAACTCGGGTTTCCTGCTGGATCGGTAGCGATAGCGGCTATGGTTTCGCCATTGGTTTGTGGTGGGTTTATGGTGATAGTAAACGAGCCATCTGGCCCGGTAACGCCACTGCCGATTAAATGATTATTATTGTCGGTTATAGTCACGGTACTGCCGGGTTCAGCCGTACCAGTGACGACAGCACCATCGGCAGATACGTTCAGATTGTCTGGTGANTAACGGCGGCTGAGTATCGATATTGATATTGAATGCCGTCGATATTCCCCCCGTACCCAGGTGGTTGGTTGCCGTAGCGGTGAAGGCGTATGAGCCGTCCCGCAAGTTTGTGCTGGAGGTCCAGTCCCAACTACCGTTGCTGTCGGCGACGACGCTGTCGATATATGCCCCGTTATTGTAAATTTTAACCGTACTGTTGGCGTCAGCTGTTCCGGAAAGCGTTGGGGTCGCATCATTAGTGGACTGATTGTTGGTCAATGACCCAACGGAGGGCGCGACAT
>NZ_SZWM01001229.1:276-716 GCF_005280805.1 Citrobacter sp. TBCS-14 | reverse complement strand
AGCCGGAAGGTGTCGATGCCGTTGCGCCAGGCCAGCGCCCAGACCACCAGCGAAGTCAGGATCCCGCCGAGCATTGCCGCCAGCGCGATGGCGGTAAGATGCTGACCAAACAGCACCATTGCCACCAGTACGCCGCTCCAGGCACCGGTATTGAAGCCCATCACGTCCGGGCTACCCAGCGGGTTACGCATCAATGACTGGAATATCGCGCCGCTAACGCCCAGCGCCGCGCCAATCAGCAGCGCCATCAACACGCGTGGTAATCGCCACTCGGTCACCACCAGCGTAATGCTACGCGGTGCATCACCGAACAGGGCGGCAATAATTTGCGGGGTCTCGAGCATAACGGCACCGCTACGCAGGCTCCACAATCCAACGGCCAGGCAACCGACGACCAGCAGCAGACAACTGACAATCAGGCGACGGGAGAGGTGCATCAT
>NZ_SZWM01001229.1:0-249 GCF_005280805.1 Citrobacter sp. TBCS-14 | reverse complement strand
ACGCGCAGCTCGCCGGGCACAATCAGACGACCGATGATATCGGCAATCAACAGCAGAGAAGGGGTGGCCAGCAGAGTGACGGGCAGCGACCAGCGATGATCTGCGCCCACCAGCCAGCGTGCCATATGCGGCATCATCAGGCCGATAAAGGCGATAGGGCCGACGATGGCGGTCGCACTTCCGCACAGTACGGTAATCACCAACAGGCCAATAAACTGGGTACGCGCAACTTTGCTCCCCAACGCCGTT
>NZ_SZWM01001228.1:729-978 GCF_005280805.1 Citrobacter sp. TBCS-14 | reverse complement strand
TACTGCATTCTCCCGTTGCCCGGGCGCTTGAATCGCCGGGCAGCGTCAACATTCAGGATTACAATCCACAGGATTGGGTGGCTTCCTTCAGGCAGGCGTTTTCAGAGGCGCAAACCGTTGTCGTGCCTGCTGGTCTGGAGTGCAGGAATATCAATACCGCGATCGGGATCCCGCCTGGTAAAACGTTGCATCTGCAAGGCGGGGTCAGTAGCAGCAGTCGTGGGCGCTTTATTCTGCAGGATGGCTGTC
>NZ_SZWM01001228.1:321-653 GCF_005280805.1 Citrobacter sp. TBCS-14 | reverse complement strand
AGGCATAGCCATGAGCGGTTTCGCCCCTGTGGCACAAATTTATATCGGGGGGAAAACGCCGCGAGCGATGCGTAACCTCACCATTGACGACATTACCGTCACTGATGCGAATTACGGGATCCTGCGACAGGGGTTTCATAACCAGATGGATGGGGTACGGATAACCAACAGCCGCTTTAGTGATTTACAGGGTGACGCCATCGAGTGGAATGTCGCGATAAACGACAGTGACATCGTGATTTCAGACCATGTTATAGAACGCATCAATTGTACGAACGGAAATGTTAACTGGGGTATCGGTATTGGGCTGGCAGGTAGTACATACGACAACA
>NZ_SZWM01001228.1:0-269 GCF_005280805.1 Citrobacter sp. TBCS-14 | reverse complement strand
GTCCATGTCGAGAACGGCAAACATTTTATCATTCGTAATATTACCGCGCGAAATATCACCCCGAATTTCAGCAAGAAAGCGGGTATCGACAATGCTACAGTCGCTATTTATGGATGTGATAATTTCGTTATCGATAATATCAATATGAAAAATAGCGCAGGGATGTTGATTGGGTACGGTGTGATCAAAGGACGATATTTGTCCATCCCACAAAACTTTAAGTTAAATAATATTCAACTGGATAACACACATCTCGATTATAAATTACG
>NZ_SZWM01001227.1:0-607 GCF_005280805.1 Citrobacter sp. TBCS-14 | reverse complement strand
GAATGGGGCACAGTGGGTGGTACATGCGTTGCGTGCACAAGGGGTTCAAACCGTCTTTGGTTATCCCGGTGGCGCAATTATGCCGGTTTACGATGCATTGTATGACGGCGGCGTAGAGCACCTGTTGTGCCGACACGAGCAGGGTGCGGCGATGGCGGCGATTGGTTATGCCCGTGCAACGGGTAAAACCGGTGTTTGTATCGCCACTTCCGGCCCTGGTGCTACCAACCTGATCACCGGACTTGCCGATGCGTTGTTAGATTCTGTTCCAGTGGTCGCGATCACCGGCCAGGTGGCATCACCTTTCATCGGAACGGATGCGTTCCAGGAAGTGGACGTGCTTGGTATGTCGCTGTCCNCAGTCACTGGAAGAGCTGCCGCGCATCATGGCTGAGGCCTTCGCCGTGGCGAATTCCGGTCGCCCGGGTCCGGTTCTGGTGGATATCCCGAAAGACATCCAATTAGCCAGCGGTACGCTGGAGCCGTATTTTACCACCGTCGAAAACGTTGAGGCTTTCCCGCATGCTGACGTTGAGCAGGCGCGTAACATGCTGGCGCAGGCGCAAAAACCGATCCTGTACGTCGGTGGCGGCGTAGGTATGGCGCA
>NZ_SZWM01001234.1:0-651 GCF_005280805.1 Citrobacter sp. TBCS-14 | reverse complement strand
AACTTAACCCACCCGCACTTAGCGGCAGTGACATTCTGAAAGTCGTCTACGGTGCCACCTTCCGTTTTGATAAAGAAGCGTTAATCGACGAGCTTAATAGCATGGCCGAGCGCGTACATCTGGAATGGCAGGCAGGGAAACGTCTGGCGTCACGTCCGCGCATCCTGATAACCGGCTGCCCCATTGGCGGCGCGGCAGAGAAAGTCGTTCGTGCCATTGAAGAAAACGGTGGTTGGGTCGTGGGTTATGAAAACTGCACCGGCGCAAAGGCCACCGAACAATGCGTGGCGGAAACCGGCGATGTCTACGACGCGCTGACTGATAAATACCTCGCCATCGGCTGCTCCTGTATTTCTCCTAACGATCAACGCCTGAAAATGCTCAGTCAAATGGTTGAAGAGTANGCAGGCTTGCCACACCTACGCCGTTGAATCACTCGCTATTAAGCGTCACGTACGCCAACAGCACAACATTCCTTATATCGCGATTGAAACCGACTATTCCAGCGCAGATATCGGCCAGCTCAGTACCCGCGTCGCCGCATTCATTGAGATGTTGTGAGAAACGCAGATGACATACTCAATTGGGATTGATTCTGGATCCACGGCGACGAAAGGCGTTTTGCTGGAAGGTAACGTCATCAGACGCCGC
>NZ_SZWM01001233.1:0-558 GCF_005280805.1 Citrobacter sp. TBCS-14 | reverse complement strand
GCAGACAGCCTTTCCGCCAGTCGTTGTAAATCACGACCCGTAGCATGTACGGTGCTGGTTAAATAGGCATTAGCCTGAGAGCCAAACTGCTTTTCGACGTTGTCATGGTGGGAGCGTGTTGTCATTGTGTTGTCCTTCGGTTGTTGTGAAATATGAAGGGCAACCATCACAGGCCTGCCCTACGGATAGCCGAGAAATGCGGTGATCATCAGGAGCACATACAGCGTTACGCTGATGGCCCACATCTTCAGATACGGTTTGCGGTACACGTTGTAATACATCGCGCGAAAGATATGCAGGTAGCAGGCGAAGAAAAAAAGCGAGGCGCCAANCACAAAATCGAGAGGACGACCAAACGCGCGGCGGCGCTGATCGTCAGTAAAGCGTACCTGGCGCAGTGACATTTCACGCGCAAAGCGGTACAGCGCATTCATCCGTCGACGGCTCCAGGCATTAAAATCGCCGGCCATGATCACCGGACCGCTGTGATGAGCAATCTGATCGCCAATCGGAAGTAACTGCTTGCTATAGACATCAACGCCAAGGCTAAAGTTAACC
>NZ_SZWM01001232.1:0-988 GCF_005280805.1 Citrobacter sp. TBCS-14 | reverse complement strand
TCTCGTGCCAGTGCTCATGCTTCAGGTCGATAACAAGTTGCAGGTCTGCAACGCTGTATCCCTCACGCAGTCGGGCACGGATGTTCTCCAGGGATGTTTTTGATTTCTGATACCGGGATCCGCTGATCTGGTTCAAATGGGTCAGAACCAAAATTGCCTGATCAGTAATCACGACTTCAGGGTCTGGTTGCGCCGCAACCGGACAAGAGGGTTTTGAAGTTACTTGTGGATCTTGTTTTGATTTTACTGACGGATCCCCGCCAGATTCTGACGGGTCAAAACCGCCATTTTTGCCAGATTTCGACGGGTCAGCTTTTGAGGCGTCAAAATTTGATGCGTCAGATTTTGACGTGTCAGAATCTGACAGTTGAGAAAATGCGGCAGCCTGAAGTTTCGCCACATTCAGGCGGTACACGTTCGACGCATTACGGTTACCATTACGGCGCTGTGTACGCGTGAGCCAGCCATCTTTTTCAAGCTTTGCGATTGCCGTTCTGATCGTGCTCGGCCCTGCGCCAAGCTGGCGAGCAATAGTTTCAATGGACGGCCAGCACACGCCCTCATCGCTGCTGAAATCAGCGAGGCGTGCCATGATCGCGACACTAGACAATTTCATGCCCGACGCCGCGCAACCATCCCATACGTAGCCGGTTAATTTAGTGCTCATGATCGTCCGTTATCTCCCTGAACTTTTGCCTGAAATGCTCAAGTGGGCTGAAGCATTCGTGCGGGTAGCCATCACGCAGGTAGATAACGCNCTTTTGCCTGAAATGCTCAAGTGGGCTAAAGCATTCGTGCGGGTAGCCATCACGCAGATAGATAACGCGCTGTGTTTCTGGCTCCCAGCGGATAACACGGACTGGCACTCCGCGGTGATCTTTGAACCTTCGGTTAAGTTCGCGCACAGGCGTTTCGCCCTCCGGTTGTAGACCCCCACAATTGAAACCGCCCTACTGTGGTTACACGGAACCCAGCGGTTTGATAATCT
>NZ_SZWM01001231.1:341-583 GCF_005280805.1 Citrobacter sp. TBCS-14 | reverse complement strand
GTAACTCAAACATAAACAATATCGATTCACCTCGCGCAGTTGGGCTCCGAAATGGACCGACAAATACTCATATTTGTGAAGTTGATGCGATAATTAGATTTTCTCTTCTTTCTGGAAAACGACATGGACAGTGTTGAGCTTTCACCAACGACCCGCTGGGGCATGATCTTTATCGGACTGCTACAAGGGTGTGTGTGCTACCTGCTGATGGCGTATCTTGCGCCGCAGAACAGTGACTGGCT
>NZ_SZWM01001231.1:0-304 GCF_005280805.1 Citrobacter sp. TBCS-14 | reverse complement strand
CCGCAGAACAGTGACTGGCTGTTCTACGGGATGCCCGTAACGATTGCGCTCTCCTCTGCGCTTTTGCTGACTGTCGTCTCATTTAAGCAACGTGCTCTATGGTGCTGGATGGCGTTGATCTGTGTGGTTGTGCTGGCGATGAGTGTGTGGCTGAAATGGAGTGTGGCAGACAGTGACAGATGGCGGCAGGATGACATTTTTTTTGCCTACGGCTGGCGCTTACTGTTGATGGCGATGCTGGCTTTACCGTGGATTCAATATCAACTTCATGCCCGTCGTGAACAGGCTCGCTATCCGCAGTTTT
>NZ_SZWM01001193.1:213-473 GCF_005280805.1 Citrobacter sp. TBCS-14 | reverse complement strand
GGTGGCCGTGTCTTCTATAACGACTTCCAGGCGGATGATGCAGATCTGTCCGACTATACCAACAAAAGCTATGGTACGGACGTAACGCTGGGCTTCCCGGTCAACGAATACAACACGTTGCGTGCAGGCCTGGGTTATGTACATAACAAACTGTCCAACATGCAGCCGCAGATTGCGATGGATCGTTATCTTGAATCCATGGGTGAAGACAATACCAACAGCTTTGCCGCGGATGATTTCACCTTCAACTACGGTTGGAC
>NZ_SZWM01001193.1:0-149 GCF_005280805.1 Citrobacter sp. TBCS-14 | reverse complement strand
CGTTGGATACGGCGACCTATGTGCCGATCGATGACGACCACAAATGGGTGGTTTTGGGACGCACCAAGCTGGGTTATGGTGATGGCATTGGCGGCAAAGAGATGCCGTTCTATGAGAACTTCTACGCGGGTGGTTCCAGCACTGTACGT
>NZ_SZWM01000149.1:322-596 GCF_005280805.1 Citrobacter sp. TBCS-14 | reverse complement strand
TTTGGCAGCGCCGCCATTAGTCTGTTATATGCTGTTGCAACCAGGCCTACAGGGAACGCTGTCTGTAGGCCTGATAAGCGCAGCGCCATCAGGCGCTAACTGTTAAGGTGCAGGATAGGTATACACCTGATGCACCGCTTCAATCTCTGCCAGCACTTCCTCGCTCAACTCCAGATACAGGCTTTCAACGTTGGTTTTTAGCTGCTCCATCGTCGTGGCGCCCAGCAGTGTGCTGGCGACAAACGGCTGACGACGCACGAATGCCAGCGCCATT
>NZ_SZWM01000149.1:0-230 GCF_005280805.1 Citrobacter sp. TBCS-14 | reverse complement strand
GCACCGTTCAGGTATTTACCGGTTAAGGTGCCAAAACCAAGGCACGAGTAGGCCAGTAGCTCAACGCCTTCATACTGGCTCACTTCGGCCAGTCCAACTTCAAAGCTGCGGTTTAGCAGGCTGTACGGGTTCTGGATAGTGGCGATACGTGGCAGGTCATGTTTGTCTGCCAGGTGCAGATAACGCATTACGCCAAACGCGGTTTCGTTGGAAACACCGATGTAACGAAT
>NZ_SZWM01000150.1:0-578 GCF_005280805.1 Citrobacter sp. TBCS-14 | reverse complement strand
CGACTATGTTGAAGTGCTTTACGCCATTGAGTTCACGAATGAGCATGCGCGTGTTCTTTTCGGAAACCGTGATCCAGCCGATGTAAAAGTGATGACGGTTAATGGCGACAGTATGGCCCCCACCCTTGTTTCAGGTGATCGGTTGTTCGTCGATATCTCAGTTCGGCATTTTCAGACTGATGGGGTCTACTCCTTCGTTTATGGGAAGACCTTCCACGTTAAGCGCCTGCAGATGCAAGGTGACAAGCTGGCCGTTCTGTCTGATAACCCAGCCTATGAGAAGTNATAACCCAGCCTATGAGAAGTGGTACATAAACGAAGATACCCAAGATAACCTTTATGTGATGGGTAAGGCATTGATTCATGAATCAATAAAATATAACCGGCTATAATGTTCTTTCGAGCAGGAACTGTAGCTTTGCAGATAGGTTTATAATAAAGGACTTAACATGGAAGCTTCAGCCTTACCAATCAACATAAACTCACTTGGCGACCTTGAGACTGTTTTTAACCGTTTAATGGTTGGCGAAGACATCCGTATTGAAAATATTAAGCTAAATTTTTTCAATAGCATTGAT
>NZ_SZWM01000153.1:386-563 GCF_005280805.1 Citrobacter sp. TBCS-14 | reverse complement strand
AAATCTCTGGCGATTTGTACGTTGCTGGATAAACCTTCTCGCCGTGAAGTGAACGTACCGGTCGAGTTTATCGGTTTTTCCATTCCAGATGAGTTCGTTGTTGGCTACGGCATTGACTATGCACAACGTTATCGCCATCTGCCGTATGTTGGCAAAGTGGTGCTGTTGGACGAGTAA
>NZ_SZWM01000153.1:0-320 GCF_005280805.1 Citrobacter sp. TBCS-14 | reverse complement strand
AAGGCGTGACCGCCACCCGGCAATATCACCTTACTTATGGTTGCTGTGCTTCTGGCTGAGGTTCGACAACCCCTGTCGGTAGCGTTGCTCCAGTGTTTCGCGGCTGGTAGCCGTGACGTCCAGATCGCGCAGCAGACCATCATGAATACCGTAAGCCCAGCCGTGAATTGTCACTTTCTGACCGCGTTTCCAGGCTGAACGCATAATGGTTGAGTGGCCCAGGTTATAGACCTGCTCCATAACATTCAGTTCGCACAGGGTGTCCATGCGACGTTCCTGCGGCATTTCGCCCAGCAGTGAGCTGTGTTTAAACCAGATAT
>NZ_SZWM01000154.1:238-601 GCF_005280805.1 Citrobacter sp. TBCS-14 | reverse complement strand
ATCCAGTGCTGGACCTCGCTGCAGGAAAATTTGGGTATCAATGTTTGTTCGATCATGAGCGTAATGTCCGGGCAGTTAATGCCCAGCGCCTGCGAAGTGGACGTGATGGGTGCATTGTCAATGTACGCGCTCGCCAGCAGTAATTTAAGCCCTGCATCGATTGCTGACTGGAATAATAATTTCGGCGACGATCGTGACAAATGTGTCCTGTTTCACTGCGGTAACTTCGCATCAGCCAGTCTGGATAACCCGAAGATGGGCACGGCAGATATCATCGGCACCACGGTGGGAAAAGAGAACACCTGTGGTGCGGTACATGGACGCATGAAAAGCGGTGCGCTGACCTACTTCCGCCTGAGCACC
>NZ_SZWM01000154.1:0-225 GCF_005280805.1 Citrobacter sp. TBCS-14 | reverse complement strand
AAAGCCTACGTCGGGGAAGGGCAATCGGTTGACGATCCACTGGATACGGTTGGCTGTCGCGCGGTAATTCAGGTGCCTCATCTGGAGGATCTACTGTCCTGGATCTGTCGCAACGGCTTTGAGCATCACGTGGCCATGAACCATTCTGCCAGTGCCGAGGTGCTGCATGAAGCTTTCACCCGCTATCTCGGGGTGGACACCTTTTTCCATCGCTAATGCTCAGGG
>NZ_SZWM01000151.1:0-490 GCF_005280805.1 Citrobacter sp. TBCS-14 | reverse complement strand
TCGTTCCCCGCTGCGGCAAGCATGGCCGAGGCGATAAAGTGTTGAGCTTTGTCTTGCCCACTCCAGCTGTCGTTAGCCATGTGGCTACAACCGGAAAGAAGCAAAACACTGGCAAGAATACACAGACGCATCGTTGCCTCCATAGGAAAAACCCCGTCGCTGGACGGGGTCTTGATTACAGAATACGGCTGATTAATCTGTCGATTCGGATACGGCGGAGTCGACGGATGNGATAGTCGGCAATGCTCTGCAGGTCGCGATAGTGTTTCACGACGGTGGTGTGCGTGCGGATAAGCTCCAGCTCTTTATCACGCTGAGGAGTCAGTTCCTGCTGGGGATCATGGATAAGAATGGCGTTTTCCAAATCCAGCCGCCAGGCTCGGGGGTTAAGATTATTGCCGGTAAGCAGCATCCATTTATCATCAACCCACATGCCTTTCAGATGATAGGTGTTGTCATCATCTTTCCATAAGCGCACGACCAACTGGTC
>NZ_SZWM01000152.1:0-744 GCF_005280805.1 Citrobacter sp. TBCS-14 | reverse complement strand
CTATGCTATTGAATATGATTTCTTCGATCCACGCGATCTGAAACCAACCCTGGAAAGTAAGTTCATTCAAGGTCTGTTCTTTGCTGGTCAGATTAACGGTACAACCGGTTACGAAGAAGCCGCTGCGCAAGGTTTGCTGGCGGGTCTGAACGCCGCACGCTTGTCCGCTGACAAAGAGGGGTGGGCACCTGCGCGTTCTCAGGCCTATCTTGGTGTGCTGGTGGATGACCTGTGTACGCTGGGCACCAAAGAACCGTACCGCATGTTTACTTCGCGTGCAGAATACCGTTTGATGCTGCGCGAAGATAACGCCGATCTCCGTCTGACCGAAATTGGTCGTGAACTGGGTCTGGTGGGGGATGAACGCTGGAGAAATCTGCCTGCTTTTGGTTATTCCCTTCTAATACCACGCGGTCACCCGGCGCGATAAGTAATTCCAGCATCGCGGTCAGGTCTGCGGTCGGCAGAACCTTGCCCTGCNCGTCGTCCGGACATGACCTATGCACAGCTGACGTCATTGTCTGTATTTGCACCCGCGCTTGATGATCCTCAGGCGGCTGAACAGGTTGAAATTCAGGTTAAGTACGAAGGTTATATTTCCCGTCAGCAGGATGAAATCGAAAGACAACAGCGTAACGAGAATACGTTGCTGCCTGCGACTCTGGATTATCGTCAGGTTTCCGGTTTGTCGAATGAAGTTATTGCCAAGCTGAACGATCACAAACCGGTATCAATCGGCCAGGC
>NZ_SZWM01000157.1:316-563 GCF_005280805.1 Citrobacter sp. TBCS-14 | reverse complement strand
GTGGATTCTGTACGTTGTGCCAGATGCTGGTTCCCGGCCGTCAGTTCACGACTGCCAATATCAATTTGCGAGCTGGCATCGCGTACGCGTTGTACTGAGTCGCCCAGCGCATGGCGCATGTTATCCATTGCCGCGTTCAGGCGGTTGAATTCGGCGCTGGCCGATAACGCGCTAACAGGCGACAAATCCCCCGTCGCCAGGCGTTCCAGTTGTTCCACTATGCTATCCAGCGGCTTGAGAAACTTAT
>NZ_SZWM01000157.1:0-301 GCF_005280805.1 Citrobacter sp. TBCS-14 | reverse complement strand
AAACTTATTTCGCAGCATAAACCAAATGACCGCCAGCAACACAATGGCAGCCAACATGGCAGCACTCATAATACCGTTATAAACCAAAGAGTTAATAACGCGGGTAGCGGCATAAAGCCCCATACCGCCGGTCAGCAACAGAAGAAACGTCAGCAAAGACAATAACACCAACAAACTTGATCGAATTGAAAGGGATTTTGGCATCGTTATATTTCCGGTTGTAGGGTTAAAACAGACCTGTACAGAACCTATCGACTACAACCGGAAAAAGTTTAGGTATTTAAATGTTTTGTGCAAAATC
>NZ_SZWM01000158.1:398-722 GCF_005280805.1 Citrobacter sp. TBCS-14 | reverse complement strand
CGGGCAGAAAAATTCGCACTGAGCCAGTCATGAATCCATCCTCCCCACATATTGCCGTAAAGACTTCCTTCGGTATTAAATACGGCATTACCGGCCCTTAAATGGCCGGGCGCAGACCAGTCACCGTTATTGAGATTGAATGTCGCGATACGAACCTGACCAGAGCCTGAACCTTTACCAAAAATACGAACCTCTGCCCCCAGAAGGTCTATGTTGAAATCAGCACCCGACACTACGTTCTGAACTGAATATTGCGGGCTATCGCCATTTGTCGTTTTAATTGTTACGCCAGACTCGGACAATATCAGTGGGCCAGTCATCTCA
>NZ_SZWM01000158.1:0-357 GCF_005280805.1 Citrobacter sp. TBCS-14 | reverse complement strand
GTTCTTTTGCCAGTCGCGCGTTCGCATTATCCATCGCGATTTTGACGGCTTTTGGCGTTGCTGCCTCCGTTTCGCTGGCGCTGTCTGCCGCACTGTTCAGGCGCGTAAATCCCTTTTCGCTCGTTGTCGCATCCGGGTGATTGCGGGAGTGTTCATGTTTTTTCAGTGCATCACTGGCCAGCTGTTCGTTCAGCGTACCTTTTGGCCGCAAATCGGTGATATTGCCATTCTCATCAATGCTGGCCACTGCAAACACGTAATGCTGTACGCCGTTTTGCACATAATCAGCGAGGTTTTCCGTTACAGTGGTTTTGCTCTGAACGCGCCATGCGCTGGTCAGCGTTCCCGACCAGTTCA
>NZ_SZWM01000155.1:0-562 GCF_005280805.1 Citrobacter sp. TBCS-14 | reverse complement strand
GACATCGTGCAGCTCTACAACTTGCCCCAGCGCAGGAATACGGTATTCCTGCGCATCCAGCGTTACAAATCCGGCATGGCCGCGATCGCTGACGTGAACGGTTTTGATCGCCGTTGCGCAATCGGCAATCGCCTGCCATATGCCAATTCGCGCCAGCTGTTGGCAGGTCCCTGCCGCCAGCGCGATCGCCCGGGCATCAAACCCCGGATGGCGATCGTTGTCAGGCGCGCTTGCTTCTATCAGATGAACTGGCAGCGTCCCATGACTAAGCTGGGAAATGGCCAGCGCCAGCGTCGCGCCGACCATGCCACCACCGACGNCAGCCATCAGGGCTTCAATGTCATCCGCTTTCTTCACCACGCTGGCGGTCAGGTTTTCATTGCCGTCTTCCGTGATAAGGATGTCATCTTCAATACGAATGCCGATACCACGATAAGCCGGCGGTACGTCGGCGTCCGGCGCGATATACAGTCCCGGTTCAACGGTAAGCACCATTCCCGGCTCAAGAATACGTGAGCGGTCCTGACCATAAACGCCGACGTCGTGTACATCCAGACCCAGC
>NZ_SZWM01000156.1:342-638 GCF_005280805.1 Citrobacter sp. TBCS-14 | reverse complement strand
GCACCATCGGGGCGCTATTTGGTACCCCGGTTGCCGCTGCGCTGGTCTTTTCGCAAACGCTGAACAGCTCCAACGATGTCCCCCTATGGGATCGTCTGTTCGCACCGTTAATGGCCGCCGCGGCAGGTTCACTCACCACCAGCCTGTTCTTTCATCCCCACTTTTCATTGCCTATCGCGCACTATACGCAGATGCATCTGGTCGATATCTTCAGCGGCGCGGTCGTTGCTGCCATTGCTATCGCGGCGGGGATGGTGGCCGTGTGGTGCCTGCCTCGTTTGCACCATCTGATACAT
>NZ_SZWM01000156.1:0-216 GCF_005280805.1 Citrobacter sp. TBCS-14 | reverse complement strand
ATAAAGCTGGCTGCACTGGTTGTGGCTGCAGCGAGTGGTTTTCGCGGTGGGCGGATTTTCCCTGCGGTATTCGTTGGCGTCGCGCTGGGGCTGATGCTGCACGCCCATGTCGAAGCCGTTCCTGCCGCGATTACGGTCTCCTGCGCCATTCTGGGATTGGTACTGGTCGTCACTCGTGATGCATGGCTGAGCCTGTTTATGGCGGCAGTGGTGGTG
>NZ_SZWM01001194.1:0-532 GCF_005280805.1 Citrobacter sp. TBCS-14 | reverse complement strand
GCCGCCGCCGCGTGCAATCCTCTCTCTGATTCTGATTGTCGGCATGATGACCATCGTGCGCTTCGGTGAACAGATGATCGTGAAGGCGATGAGTATCCTGGTATTCCCGTTCGTTGCGGCTCTGATGCTGCTNTGTACCTGATCCCTCAGTGGAGCGGTGCGGTTCTGGAAACCCTGTCCTTTGACTCCGCAGCAACCACTGGCAATGGCCTGTTGTTGACCCTGTGGCTGGCAATTCCGGTAATGGTATTCTCCTTCAACCACTCACCGATCATCTCCTCCTTCGCCGTTGCGAAGCGTGAAGAGTACGGTGATGAAGCAGAGAAGAAATGCTCCAAGATTCTGGCATTCGCTCACATCATGATGGTGCTGACCGTTATGTTCTTCGTCTTCAGCTGCGTATTCAGCCTGACTCCGGCGGATCTGGCTGCAGCGAAAGAACAGAACATCTCTATCCTGTCTTACCTGGCAAACCACTTTAACGCACCGATTATTGCCTGGATGGCACCGATCATCGCGATTATCGCTATCA
>NZ_SZWM01000043.1:387-625 GCF_005280805.1 Citrobacter sp. TBCS-14 | reverse complement strand
CCAGAAGCATCTGGGATTAATACAGATCTTGGCCGATTGCTCATCAATGATAACAAAAATATTGACCTTATAGAAACAGTGAATGCTAAGCAATTTGGCAATCTGCCTTATATGCGCTTTGCAAACAAGCCCTACTCTGGATGCCAAAACCACGCAGAAAACCTAATACAAAAATTAATCACTGAAATTCTGGCCTCAGCAAATATTGCATTTACTCCGCGTATTTTTCAAGCATCTC
>NZ_SZWM01000043.1:0-217 GCF_005280805.1 Citrobacter sp. TBCS-14 | reverse complement strand
ATTTAGTTCTCAATAGCTCACAAAAGAAAAATGGTTCAAGTATTACATTAGAAATCATGGATGATGACGGTGAGGTTAGAAATAATAGTTTCAACACAACCTGGCAGGCTCTCGACCTTGCTAAACAGGGTAAACATGAACAACTGGATTATTACTCGAAGCTTAAAGTCAACTTAATATTAGATTTTAATAAAAATTATCAACATGTCATTCAAGG
>NZ_SZWM01000042.1:0-823 GCF_005280805.1 Citrobacter sp. TBCS-14 | reverse complement strand
CTGCGCAGCCTGCTGGAACAACCGGACAACGGCATTGATGCCTTTTTAGCGCCGGGTCACGTCAGCATGGTGATTGGCACTGACGCCTATAATTTTATTGCCTCAGATTTCCATCGTCCGTTAGTGGTCGCTGGCTTCGAACCGCTCGATCTCCTGCAGGGCGTGGTGATGTTGATTGAGCAGAAAATTGCCGCGCACAGCCAGGTAGAAAACCAGTATCGTCGCGTGGTACCGGATGCCGGTAACGCGTTAGCCCAGCAGGCGATCGCCGACGTGTTCAGCGTGAATGGCGACAGCGAATGGCGCGGTCTGGGCGTCATTGAATCATCAGGCGTTCNAGCGAATGGCGCGGTCTGGGCGTCATTGAATCATCAGGCGTTCACCTGACGCCTGACTATCAGCGCTTTGACGCCGAAGCGCATTTCCAGCCAGCGCCGCAGCAGGTGTATGACGATCCGCGCGCGCGTTGCGGAGAGGTATTGACCGGCAGATGCAAACCGCATCAGTGCCCGCTATTTGGCAAAACCTGTAACCCGGAGACCGCATTTGGCGCCCTGATGGTCTCCTCCGAAGGCGCGTGTGCCGCCTGGTATCAGTATCGTCAGCAGGAGTGTGAAGCATGAACAGCGTACAACTCGCCCACGGTAGCGGCGGCCAGGCTATGCAGCAGTTGATCAACAGTCTGTTTATGGAGGCATTTGCGAATCCGTGGCTGGCGGAACAGGAAGATCAGGCGCGTCTGGAACTGGCGCAGCTGGTCGCAGAAGGCGATCGCCTGGCGTTTTCAACGGACAGCTACGTTATCGACCCACTGTTCTTCCCC
>NZ_SZWM01000045.1:0-522 GCF_005280805.1 Citrobacter sp. TBCS-14 | reverse complement strand
GGCACGCAAAGCGTGCCCAAAGAGAAATTAGAAACGGAAGGTTGCTGTTGCAACGACCTGACGTTCTGCGCCCCAGAAGCAGCCATAGGTTTGGAAGCAACTAGAAACGTATTCACGGTCCAGCAGATTGGTAACGTTGACGGCAACACTAGAGCCTGCCATACCAAAACGCGCTAAATCGTATTTAACAACTGCATCCATCACAGCAGCACTTCCCACTTTAAAGGTGTTTGCAGGATCGCCATAGCTAGANTGCAGGATCGCCATAGCTAGAACCGATAAAACGTCCACCGGTTCCCAGTGTCAGTCCCGACAGAACGCCTTCGTTAAAGGTATAATCGCCCCAGAGTGATGCCATATGTTCAGGAACTTGTTCTACGTTGTTCCCTTTGAGATTGGTATCCTTGGTATATTCCGCATCAGTGTAAGTATATGAAGCTGTCACATTGATATTGGCATTCAAGGCCGCTTTAGCTTCAAATTCAAAGCCCTGAGAACGTACTTCGCCTGACGGAACTTGCA
>NZ_SZWM01000044.1:676-998 GCF_005280805.1 Citrobacter sp. TBCS-14 | reverse complement strand
GTCAAAGAGGCAGATATTGCGCCGCGCTTGCTGCTGGACGGCGCGCCACTCCCACTGGCCGGTGAACACTGGCGTCTTACGCCCTGGCATTTGATGACGGATGATCCGGCTACCATCGCTACATTTTTACAAGCCGTGCAGGATGCGAAAGCCATTACCCTGCAAAAAGGTACGCAAACGCTTTCTCTGTCTGGGCTGAAAGCAGCATTGTTGTTTATTGATGCGCAACAAAAGCGCGTCGGTAGCGAAACCGCCTGGATTGAGAAAGGTGACGAGCCGCCGCTCAGCGTTCCGCCAGCTCCCGCTCTGAAAGGTGTGGCGG
>NZ_SZWM01000044.1:0-661 GCF_005280805.1 Citrobacter sp. TBCS-14 | reverse complement strand
TGAGATGCGGGTTTTCGCCTTAACGGACGACAAAGCTCTGCTGATGATCGGCTGCGAAGCAGGGGCATACAACACGATCGATCTGGCATGGACCGTTTCTCGTACCACACCGTTTACCTCTCGCGCTGTACGTCTGAGCCTGCCATTTAAAACCGATGCTGACAGTACCGACATGGAGCTGACCAACGCTACGTTTGACGAGAAATCTCGCGAATTGGTCACTCTCGCCAAAGGGNGATATGGAGTTGACCAATGCTGCGTTCGATGAAAAATCGCGCGAGCTGATTACGCTCGCCAAGGGCCGAGGTTTGTCGGACTGCGGTATCCAGACTCGCTGGCGTTTTGACGGCCAGCGTTTTCGTCTGGTGCGTTATGCGCAGGAGCCAAGCTGTGATAACTGGCATGGACCAGATGCCTGGCCCACGCTGTGGATTACGCGTTAATTTAATGCCGGATGCGACTGCGCCTTATACGGCCTGATGGTGATAGATGTCGTAGGCCTGATAAGACGCGTGAGCGTCGCCATCAGGCGTTCAGCACCTTATGCGCTTTGTCGACGATGTTCTCCACCGTAAAGCCGAAGAACGGGAACAGCTTGTCTGCCGGGGCAGATTCCCCATAACCGGTCATGCCGACAATAGCCCCTTTCAGGCCGACATAT
>NZ_SZWM01000047.1:263-553 GCF_005280805.1 Citrobacter sp. TBCS-14 | reverse complement strand
CGGCGCTGGATTTACGCAATGTCGGCGTTGCTGCGCCGTATGGGCCGGTGAAGGTCCCCGCGCAGCATCCCCGTGAATACAGCGGGAACTCTTGGTGCGTGCTGGTGAGCCAGACGACACCAACGCCAAAACCGGGGAGCGATGAGATTAACCGCGCTTATGAAGAAGGCTGGGTGGGGGATCATACGCTGGCCTTTATCGGCGACACGTTGTCTGTCAGTGGCGAAAAAGTACCGGAACTGTTTATCGTTGATTTGCCACGCCATGAAAGTGGCTGGAAACAGCCTGGC
>NZ_SZWM01000047.1:0-214 GCF_005280805.1 Citrobacter sp. TBCS-14 | reverse complement strand
GTCTGACGTTTACTCATGATCGCGCCTTCCCGGGGCTGGTGAATCAACCGCGGCACTGGGTGCGCAGTAATCCAACGGCAGCCGAAATTGCGTTTCTGATGCGTGATGACAACGGTATCGTGCAGTTATGGTTGATTTCCCCACAGGGAGGAGAACCGCGTCAGCTTACCCGCTGTGACACGGATATTCAGTCAGCATTCAACTGGCATCCGTC
>NZ_SZWM01000046.1:0-562 GCF_005280805.1 Citrobacter sp. TBCS-14 | reverse complement strand
GCTGGGAATGAAAAACCAGGCGTTGCCTTGCTGAAGAAGCGTCGAAAACTCACCCATGAGAATGATTCTTAGTTGTTTTGTTTCACCGGATTCTACTCCCCCCCAGTATCAAATACTACCCCCCAGTAGAATGTCGATGGTATTGTCGCTACAGCCAGACGTTAAAAAGGTAAAGTTATGTCACATACGATCCGCGACAAACAGAAGCTGAAAGCCCGAACCAGTAAGATTCAGGGGCAGGTAGCGGCGTTGAAAACCATGCTGGATGAACCGCATGAATGCGCGGCGGTATTGCAGCAAATAGCGGCGATCCGCGGGGCGGTAAATGGATTAATGCGCGAAGTGATTNCGCGGGGCGGTAAATGGATTAATGCGCGAAGTGATTAAAGGTCATCTGACCGAGCACATTGTGCATCAGGGCGATGAAATAAAGCGTGAAGAGGATTTGGACGTTGTCCTGAAAGTGCTGGATTCGTACATCAAATAAGTCAGTTTAACGGCTCATCCACACACTGATGAATGAGCCGTTGATAACGTCATTTAGCCAAAAAACATCACAGAT
>NZ_SZWM01000049.1:292-581 GCF_005280805.1 Citrobacter sp. TBCS-14 | reverse complement strand
GCCCGCCGTCGCACGGACTGGGCCAAATTGTTCTGGATGATGAAAAGCAGCCCGCTGACGCTGATTGGCGGCGTCATTATTGTACTGATGCTACTGTTAATGGTGCTCTCTCCGTGGATCACCCCTTACGATCCTAACGCCATCGATCTGACCGCTCGCCTGTTGCCACCGTCGGCCAGCCACTGGTTTGGCACCGATGAAGTGGGTCGTGATCTGTTCAGCCGCGTCCTGGTCGGAAGTCAGCAGTCAATTGTCGCCGGTCTGGTGGTGGTGGGTATCGCTGGCGGGC
>NZ_SZWM01000049.1:0-214 GCF_005280805.1 Citrobacter sp. TBCS-14 | reverse complement strand
CGCTGGTACTGACAATGGCACTGGCCGCTGCATTAGGGCCAAGCCTGTTCAACGCCATGCTGGCGATTGCGATTGTGCGTATTCCTTTCTATGTACGCCTCGCCCGCGGTCAAACGTTGGTCGTTCGTCAGTTTACTTATGTACAGGCCGCGCGAACCTATGGTGCATCACGCTGGCATCTGATCAGCTGGCATATTTTACGCAATTCACTTCC
>NZ_SZWM01000048.1:286-548 GCF_005280805.1 Citrobacter sp. TBCS-14 | reverse complement strand
GTCGGCGTTTTATAGCCATTCAGGCCGACCTCAGCCAACAAGAGGCGCTGTCTGGCATAGTGACCCAAACTGTGGCCGCGTTTGGCCGGGTCGATATTCTGGTCAACAATGCGGGAACCATACGTCGTCAGGATGCGCTGGATTTTAGTGAAAAAGACTGGGATGACGTGATGAATCTGAATCTCAAATCCGTTTTTTTCCTGTCACAGGCAGTGGCGCGCCAGTTTCTGGTTCAGGGCAACGGCGGAAAAATCATTAACAT
>NZ_SZWM01000048.1:0-216 GCF_005280805.1 Citrobacter sp. TBCS-14 | reverse complement strand
GGAATCCGCGTTCCTTCCTACACCGCATCAAAAAGTGGCGTGCTTGGAATCACCCGCTTACTGGCTAATGAGTGGGCGGCTCAGGGAATTAATGTCAATGCCATCGCACCCGGTTATATGGCGACCAATAATACCCAGCAGCTGCGCGAAGACAGTACGCGTAATCAGCAAATTGTCGATCGCATTCCCGCAGGGCGCTGGGGAACACCGGATGAC
>NZ_SZWM01000051.1:0-583 GCF_005280805.1 Citrobacter sp. TBCS-14 | reverse complement strand
TTCTGTTGGTCGCAGGCGACGCCCATCTGGCAGCAGACGAGGAACCCAACGAGCCAGGCGGTAGATCAGTTTTAAATCCGCTTTGATGACCGGCAGTATGTCCGGGCGAATAACTTTGATCACCACCTCTTTGCCATTCGACTTCAGTCGCGCGGTATGAACCTGAGCAATAGACGCAGATGCCAGTGGTGTTATCTCAAAATCATCAAACCACGCTTCAACAGGTAGCCCACCCATTGCTTCTTCAATTTGTTCTTTTGCCCGTTGTCCATCGAATGGAGCAACCCGATCCTGCANGCCCGTTGTCCATCGAATGGAGCAACCCGATCCTGCAACAGGGCCAACTGATCGGCGATGTGCGGCGGAAACAGATCTCGACGGGTGGAGAGCATTTGACCAAATTTGATCCATACCGGCCCCAATTCCTGCAAAGCCAGTCTCAGCCTTTCACCCAGCGGCTTATCTTTATGTCGGTTTGGCATCCAAAACAATGTGTAACGCCACAGACGGAGCGGCAGCGTAATACGCATTTTAGGGATGAGTTCATCAAGACCGTAGCTTAAAAAAGTGCGAATGATGAAAT
>NZ_SZWM01000050.1:0-576 GCF_005280805.1 Citrobacter sp. TBCS-14 | reverse complement strand
AAAACGATCTAATCGAGCCGTTCTTCGGCGATACACAAATCTTTATTTATCCAGGCTATAAATATCAGGTGATTGATGCTCTGGTCACCAACTTCCACCTGCCGGAATCGACGCTGATTATGCTGGTTTCCGCATTTGCTGGTTATAAAAACACCATGCACGCCTATCATGAAGCAGTAAAAGCGGAATATCGCTTTTTTAGTTACGGGNGTTTATCACGTACAATCCGCAGGCTATTTCTGAGCGTGTCGGGGAGTAAGTTCCCGGCATGAGTATTTTACGTCGGACTGTTTTTCTGACGCAGGAGTTAAGATGAAATTTGAACTGGATACCACAGACGGTCGTGCTCGCCGCGGACGCCTTGTTTTTGATCGTGGCGTAGTGGAAACGCCTGCTTTTATGCCGGTCGGTACTTACGGCACAGTAAAAGGTATGACGCCGGAAGAAGTTGAAGCGACCGGCGCACAGATCATCCTGGGCAACACTTTCCACCTGTGGCTGCGCCCGGGTCAGGAAATCATGAAGCTGCACGGCGATCTGCACGATTTCATGCAGTGGAAAGGCCCAATCCTCACC
>NZ_SZWM01001195.1:0-314934 GCF_005280805.1 Citrobacter sp. TBCS-14 | reverse complement strand
ATATGTTTTTGGATTATTACAGTCAGTGGGTACCATTAATTAAATGAATATAATAAGACTGCTGACTGGCTCCCGGTTTCAGTTACTAATCCAGGAAGGGAAACAGGTTGATCAGTTGATAAAAAATAGCGGGGAGGCTCTGCTTAAACAGTCTTCGCCGGAACAGGAAAATGCGCTCCATTTTCAGTGGTACCGACATTCGCTCCCGAACCCTTTTCCAGTCGGAATTATAGTCATGCTCTTGATCCCTCCGCTTGTCTGGGGATGGACGACGATAATATATTACTTTGACCTTCCTGTTCCATTAAATGCCATATTATCAATATCCATTTCACCATTTATGGGGGTATACATTGCCTTTATACTCTGGAGATTAGGTCGTGGGTATGTCAGCGGATTACGCTTTATACATTACTTTTATCTTTTTAACGTACTACTGACTCTGACTGCTTTCTTTCTGACGGTCATAAAATCAATAGAGCTTAATAGCTGGATGGGGCAGTTTAGCTTTTTTCCTTTACAGTTACTGGCTATTTATTTATGCCGGCACGTCATGAACAGCAACTCATTTTATAAGATAATATCATTTCCCCGTACCACACGCCTGCTTGTTGAAGCTAAAAAAGCAAGAGAAAAGCTGCAAAGCACTAAATAACCACCACGAATTATGTGCTCTGTTTTTCTGTTTACCATGATGTATCTATAACTGTAATAAGCGGTATAGCTGAATACAGGCGCAACGCCGTATATATACAGCCACTTCTCAACGAACTGGCTCTTTTTTCTGTCCCCCAGGGAGGTTATATGTCACAAAAAGGACTGCATTTTACACTAAGTATCGACGGTCAGGCAGAGACTGCGCTGGCCGTGGTGGATTTCACCCTTTACCAGCAATACTCCTGTCCGTTTGTGATGGACGTGAATGTGACCAGCACCCTCTTCAGACTGACTGCTCCTGATTTCCTGGAAAAAAATGTCGTACTGACCATCTGGCAGGGGGACACTCCACAGCGCTATATCTGCGGCATCGTCACTACCGTGGCCCTGGGTAACAACGACAGCGTGCAGATGCATTATCACCTGGGCATCTCCCCGCCACTCTGGCGCTGTGGGCTGCGACAGAACTTCCGTATTTTTCAGCAGCTGGATATTAAGGCTATCTCCGACACCCTGCTCCGGGAAAACGGCGTCACCGGATGGAAGCCCCGGTTTTATGAAGACCATCCGGCCCGTGAATTCTGCGTGCAGTACGGCGAGTCTGACCTCGCGTTTCTGACGCGACTGTGGGCTGAGGAAGGGATCTTCTTTTTTGACAGACTCTCCCCGGACGGGCCGGAACACACGCTAACCCTGTGCGATGACGTCGCCGGATTGTACAGCATATCTGACCCTGTCCCCTTTAATCCGGGCACGACGACAGGAGTCACTGCTGAGTACATCAGCACGTTCCGCTATGAAGCCACCGTCAGCCCCTCTTCCGTGCAGAGTCAGGACTACACCTTTAAGGTCCCCGACTGGCCCGGATATTACGGCCATAAAGCCGACAACCTGAACGGGCAGTTGTCACAGTACGAGATTTTTGATTATCCCGGCCGCTTCAAGGATGAATCGCACGGACAAAATTTCACCCGCTATAAAATGGAAGGCTGGCGCAACAGTGCCGAAACGGCCACCTGTGCCAGCCATTCCCCGAAACTGTGGCCGGGAACCCGCTTTACCCTGTCAGGACACCCGACTGCCGTCCTTAACCGGGAATGGCAGGTGATAAGCAGTACGCTGACGGGGATACAGCCCCAGGCGCAGCACGGCAGCCAGGGACAGGGAACCACGCTCAGCAACGACTTTACCGTGATACCGGCCGATCGCACCTGGCGGCCAGACCTCCGGGAAAAACCGAAGGTGGACGGCCCGCAGAGTGCTGTGGTCACCGGTCCGGCGGGCGAAGAAATCTTCTGCGACGAATATGGCCGGGTGCGGCTGAAGTTCCTCTGGGACCGCTATCAGGACGGAACGGAAAACAGCTCCTGCTGGATACGGGTATCCCAGGCATGGGCCGGAGCCGGGTTCGGCAACCTCGCTATTCCCCGCGTGGGTCAGGAAGTGATTGTCGACTTTCTCAACGGCGATCCGGACCAGCCCATCGTGATGGGTCGTACCTACCATGAAGATAACCGCACCCCCGGAGACCTGCCCGGCACAAAAACGCAGATGACTATCCGCTCGAAAACCTACAAAGGCGGGGGATTTAACGAACTGCGCTTCGAGGATGCAACGGACCAAGAGCAGGTTTATATCCATGCGCAGAAGAACATGGATACGGAGGTACTGAACAACCGCACTACCGACGTAAAAGTGGACCATACAGAAACTATCGGTAACAACCAGAAAATAACCGTGGGGCTGGAACAAACGGTCACGGTAGGTAAAGAGAATGCCGGAGGGCATGACCAGACCGTGACGGTGGCTCATGACCAGAGCGTGAGTGTCGGCAATGACCAGACGCTGAATGTAACCAATGATCGCAAAAAAGATGTGGGTAATAACCAGGACAGTAAGGTAGTCGGCGACGATACGGAGAAAGTAGAGAAGTCTCAGAATATTACGATTGGGAAGGATTATACCCTGACGGTAACTGACAGCCTGACCATCAAAGTCGGGGAATGTGTTCTGAAAATGAGCAAGGATGGGACCATCATGCTGAACGGTGTAAAAATCCAGTTTAAGGCGGATGACTTTATTAAAGGCGTCGCCAGTACCGTTCATTTCAACTGATGCCAGGGAGATGCGCTATGTTAACCCGAACGGTACGACCTCTGCTTGCAGAACAATACTCAGATATGCTGGCTCGGGATTACCGGTCACGTAGCACGTTGTTGTCCTCACACTGTCATACACTCAGCGATCTCGCCCGCTTTGACCAGCGTATGCTGACCTGTTTGCAAGGGATGATGTTGCTGAAAGAGCAGACATCCGCTTATCTCCGGGGGCAACTTCAGGAACCATTATCGGCTGGAGAGCTATTTTCCGTTGCACTGTTTGCTGTCGGTACAGATGACGAATTTCTGCTGTCTGGTTGTCTGGGACTGACACAGGTGCTGCCCCGCCTCTTACCTGTATTGCTTTCAACTGCTGACTGGATGCCAGCACAATCCAGCTTATGGTCGCAGATACTGTCTCTCCCGGCCTGTCGGGCTTATGTGGCAGCAACCAGAAACGACCAGGTAACATCAGTGATGTTTAGCCAGAAGGACGTACTGGCACTCATTGAACAAGGGAGATGTGTTGACTATTTACTATATTTCCTGTGCCGGAACGATTCACCGTTATTTATCCCGGCGCTGGAAATGGTCTTTTCTTCAGGTCGGGATGAACTCATCCTCCAAGGATGCCGCGCCGTTTTATGCCTGCATTTGCTGGCGGATAAATATACGGATACTGCTGTCAGGCACCTTCATCTGCTGACCCATAGTAAAAGAGGCTCGATTCGTATCACTGCAGCCCAGTATCTGCTAATACACCAAGCCGATGTTTCCCATGATCTGGTGAGCCGCTTTGCTGAAGACGACACAGATATTCGTTTGTTGATTCAGGCTATGGGCTGGTCCGGATTGCCTGAATACATCCCTTCGTTAATGACTTACTTTGACAAACCTGAATATGCGCGCCTGAGTGTGTTATCTGTCATTGCCATTACCGGTTCGTTACCCGAGCGGGACGGCTGGCAGTGTAAAAAAAGCGAAGAAAACCGCCTCACAGCAATACCAGGGTCAGCCGACATACCGCAACGCGATCCTGAACAGGGAGTAAGCTGGCCGGAGAAAGAAACATTTGATCGCTGGTGGCAGACTCATCGGGGAAATTTTACACCTGATATGTCTTATCTGTGTGGACAACTGACCACACCGGAAGGGCTGAACACAGTTCTGAAGCAGGGGTATCTGTATTTTCGTCCCCTTGCATTAATGCGGATGAGGCAATTTTCTGAGCGAGCCGCTCTGCCAGCCCCAACTCAGCACCTGCTTTCCGGTCTGACCACTGAAAATAAATGAGGGAATAAAAATGCAGCAGACATTAGTGAAAACCATCATGTGCGATGAGAAAAAAAAAGGAACAGATGAAAAAACGGTGATGCCAGAAGAACTGATCTTCACAGCACAGCAAAAAATCACCCTGAGCTGCGGCAAATCATGCATCACGCTGCACCCGAACGGCAAGGTCGTCATTAAAGGTGAATATATTCTCAGCGATGCCGAGGGTATAAACCGTATATCTGGCGGACGCATTGAGGTGAACTGAACGGCAAAAGATGAGCAGGGCGCAGTGATTAAACAGGAGTGGCAATATGTGGCAGGTGAAAAATCAGACACCTTATGCAGTAAAAGGGAACTGGATCAGAAACCGACAGGGTGAGGAGATCTGGACTATCGTGCTGAAGGCAACATGGGATATTCTGCCTGATGGTACAACAACACTGGCCGCAGTCCAGCTACCAGTTAACACCGGGGCGGTACTTCAGGACAATGGCATAACATTGCGCTATGACACGGATGCAGGCCCAATAAAAGCAGCAACCGATATTGTGCTAAACGGTCATGCGTATTCACCGGACGGGAAAACGGTCAGCGTACTGCCCGTCGGATTGAAAGTCGGAAATGTTACCCGGCTTGCCCGTGTTTATGGGGAACGAATATGGGACGGTAACCAGTATGCTCAGTCAGCACCTTTTAGCAGAATGCCACTCAGTTACGATAAAATGAGCCGGGGAGGTTTTTTCCCATTCTGTGCCAGCTACTATAACCCAAATGGTATCCCGGTTGATGATCCGCCTGAAACCGGCATTTCCTCTTTACCCCATTTTGAATTTTGCAGTGACGAGGATTTCCCTGGGTTTGGTGCGCAACAACGATACTGGCCTGGGCGCTCACAGTTTGCCGGTACTTATGATGAAAACTGGCAAAACCATCGTGCCCCATTACTGCCGGATGATCTGGATGAGCATTACTGGCAGTGCGCCCCATCACCATTGTATGCAGGTGGCAGGCTGAAAGGTGGAGAGGTTGTTTGCTTGGGTAACCTGACCCCTCCGGATTATATTGCCAATGGACTATTGATTTTCAGACTCCCCCGTATCGTTCCAGCTTTTAAAACCCAGTTTTATGATGGCAGCATGAAAAGGCATCAGGCGAAACTGCATACTGTTATTATTGAGCCTGATTTTCCCCGTGTCACGCTGGTCTGGCACAGCGCCCTTCCCTGTCATCACCAGATAAACCAGCTTGAATCCACAACAGTTTCAGAGAAGCGACGCCTGTTTGTTAAAGCAAACGCGCTTCCTGTCAGATTCCCTGAATGGGAGGCATTACTTTGACAGCTATTATTGCAGCGGCCTGTACTTTTCCCTCTGGCCCCTCTCTTGCCCTGGCTGATATCGCTCACCGGCTTCAGTTTTCCCTGGTACGGAAACATCCTAAGTGGACTGACCGGTGCCGGATGCCAGTAAGAGCCTGTCATTTCCCGGAAATAGTATCAGCATCCCTGCCCGAACGTTTTCAACAGTTGATCCGGCAGGTACTGGCAGAACTGACGGATACCCTACCTGAACTGAAGCAAACGCAGCCTGCCCAGGTGGGGTTGCTACTTCCGCCACTGAGCAGACCGGGGATTGCTCCAGATCTGGCAGCAGTGGCAGAAGAGGTGGTGGTGGAAAGTACCGGCTGGCACAACTGCCCGCTGCATATTTTGCATGGTGGACAGGCAGAGGCCATTACCCTGATGGAAAGACTTGTTACCAGCCCGTTACCGGAGGATGCCGTCAGCATTCTGCTGGCCGTCGATTCATGGCTATCACCATCCTCTCTGAAGTGGCTGGATGACGAAAATTTACTGCATGGCGCACACCGGTTACACAACCGAAATGCACGGGAGAATCCCTACGGGCGGGTGCCATCCGAGGGTGCGGCGGCACTGGCTCTGACATCCACAGCCAAAAGGTACAGACCGTGGTGCCATATTCATGGTACAGGAACAGCCATTGAGGATATTTTGTATTCTGATGAAGGCATTTGCCTAGGCAAGGGGCTGCGTCAGTCGGCATTACAGGCGCTGGAAATGGCAGACACCACATCATTACGTTATGTGGTGAGTGATATAAATGGTGAGCCTTACCGGGCGGATGAACTGGGGTTTACCCTGCTGGCGCTGAGTGATTACCGCGATCGGGAGTTAGTACGGGAAACTCCCGTACTGGCATCAGGTGATCTTGGGTGCGCCAGTCTGCTGACACACATGGCGCTGAGTGCATGGCGAATGCATACATCAGGTGGACCTGGCGACACTCTCCTGCTTTCAACATCTGATGACGGACATCGTGGAGCGATAGTCATATCAGGGGGCGAGACAAAATGATAACCATTAATATCAACGGAATCACGCTGTGCCATAAAGGTAGCGGGGGCGTCAGCCACAACACATTGCCGGATGTGTGCAAAACCCCCCCCTTTGGTGCACCGGTGGCGTATGAAAATGAAGCGTACTCCGCGGATCTGGTAAAAGGCACAACCAGCGTGTTTGCAGATGGCGGAAATATGATAGCCAACATGGGTTCGCAGTTTGCGCGTAGCGTGTTTGATGAACCTGGTAGTATGGGTGGAATAATATCCGGGACAAACAAAGCAGAGACAGACTGGATTACCCATTCGTTTGATGTTTTTTTTGAGGGAAAACCGGCGTGCCGTTTAACCGATAAACTCTTCATGAATCACGGAAATACGGTGAATATGGCGGGGCTGATGCAGAAATCTCTTCCGCCTGTACCGGAACTGAATGATGATTTATTTTCGCAGTCTGTACAGGATCTAACTGAAACCAAAGATTATAAACCCGTGATCCGGTTGCAGGATGCACCAGGCATTAATGGTCTGCCCTTTATCGCCAAGGACTGGCACATCGTGGTTGCCTCATCTTACCTACAGGCTATTACCACCGATCAGTCTGTAATGGCAGGAACCAGTGATGGTTCAGGCTATCTGCTCAGTACGGAAGAACAGGAGCAGGAACTGATGCGTTTATATCAACAGACACCATCACAACTGTGGCTGGTAGAGGGCAACCGCGCTCATAAAATTTCGTTTTACCAGGCTGGCATGGAGCAGCCATTAGCCGTCCGGGACTATTATGCTCAGGACACAATGGGATATCACCAGGAGTTTAATCAGGTTATAGCTTCCTGCCCCGGAGATGAATTATGGGAATGCGTCAGACGTGAGTCAGGCGCGGCAGACGGTAATTCATTGCTCGATTTGCTGACAGGGAAGAAATAATCATGGCATCAACAACAGCCCTTGATGAAGGGATGAATCAGTGCAGCGTTTATTTTACTGAAGAAAAAGAAAAGAGCTACGAGGCAACGGCAACTCACAGCCACTGGGTGAATTATTCGCTCAAAAACGGCTCTCCGTCTGAAAACTTTGCTGATTTCACTGAAGGCAATAATGTAAAGGCTTTTCTGGGCGGAAAAGCGTATTTTGCGGAACTGCTCAATGCATTCAAAGAGGCACAAAAAACGATTTACATTACCGGGTGGCAAGTGAACTGGGATGCACAACTGGCAGAAGGCGTTCGCCTGGTGGATGCGTTGTTGGAACAGGTAAAGTCGAAGCCTCAGTTGAAAGTATATATTATGCCGTGGGATTGTACTTCTCCAGTTCAGACTTATGCCAAAGCAACTGAACGGGTGTTTGCTGCACTCAATGTAGACGTTGGCTGGGAAGCATTTTATGTCCGGCTTGCCGGGGAACAGTCCGGTATATTTTTTTCTCATCACCAAAAGTGTGTGATTATTGATGAATCCGTAGCTTTTATTGGTGGAATAGACCTAGCCTATGGTCGTTATGATGAGTATAACGGGCAAAGTGGTGGTTATGTTCTGAAACCCGATGCTGAAGGTCGTCACGGCTTGAATATGTATAATTCATGTATTCGCTATATTGAACCAGCTAAAGAATCAGGTTTTATTGATACTGTCAGGTATGATCCCGTTCAGGAATATATTACTCCACCTAAAAATGGAACCTTATCTGATAAAGCTGGGCTGAATAATTCAGCAGAGACATTACAATCAGATATTCTAAATAACTTACAATCAAAAAGTATTGAAGATATTATTAATGCGGTTAGTGGGAAGCACCAGTGGCAAAGCCCAGATTTAGATGATAACGAGAGTGATAAAAAAATCAGGGACAGAAGAGAAGGATATCATTATCTGGACGCAACGGTTCAGCCTCGAATGCCGTGGCAGGATTATCATGTACGAATTGAAGGGCCTGCGACTGATGATTTGATAAGGAATTTTGTGCTCCGCTGGAATAGTTATTTGGATCATGCAAAGGGACATGCATTGCAGACGAACAAACCTCCTCTGCAATACAAGTCTGGATATTATTCACCGAAGGCGGGTTCCTGTCAGATTCAGGTATTACGTAGCGCATCGCTGGAGATGCGGAACCTAGAATTTGATGGTTCGGTGTACGATGATTTGAAAACGAATAATCCTACAATGTTTAAACCAGCATTAGCGCAGAATGATATACTGAAAAGTATGCACCTGCTTATTAGTAAGGCCGAGCATTATATCTATATTGAGAACCAGTTTTTTGTTTCTGCGTTTGGAACTCCTTCTGTTGAGGATTTCTCTGTACTGAGTGACGAATCTCTTGAAATCGTAAGCGTGTCAGCTGGGTTTACAAAAGCTATGCCCGGAGATTCAAATTCGTTACCAGTGAATCAGATTGCAGAGTGGCTGGGAGACAGAATAAAATACTCAATTTATGCTTGTGTGGAACAGTCTTTTCATGTCTGTATTGTTCTGCCAGTACACCCGGAAGGAAAACTGGATGAAGGCTCCATTGTGTCACAAGTACATCTGACCCGGCAGTCGCTGGTGTTTGGTACTAAAAGCCTACTGAACCGGGTGCGGCAGACACTATGGGTCAGACAGAAACTGGACGGAGAGTCCCGTGCAAACTGGGCGGATTTAATACCTGGTCTAGAAAAACAGTGTGAAGCTGAACGGCGATACGAGGAGATTTCATTTGAGGCATGCGCGAAGTACGTCACGTTATTAAACCTGAGGGCTCATGACAACCTGTATGGTATACCGGTGACGGAACAGGTTTATGTCCACAGTAAACTGATGGTCGTGGATGACCGTTATGTCCTGGTGGGCAGCGCGAATATCAACGAACGCAGCCTACTGGGCAACAGGGACTCTGAGCTGGCGGTGCTGATAGCGGATACAGAGGGAGGATATCAAGATATTGATGGTTCAGGTGTACTCTCGCCTTATAGAAAGTTTGCACGTGATTTACGGATCAATATATGGAAAAAACTGTTGGGCGATGCAGTCGGAGAATTCAGTGATTTTTTACAGATGCCAGCAAAAGCGGAGGGGTGGCAACAGATAAGAAAACTGGCACTGAATAATACAAGGTATTATGAAGATGCTTTTGATTTTATACCCCAAAATTATTTAAATGATATAAAAAAGAATAATAAGTATGAAGATGACGAAAAAGGTGAACCCGCATTGCTGTGGCCTGTATATAAAAACAAAAATCTCACTATAGCAGATGCAGCTAAGAATATGCCGTTTTCTGTTGATTTCTGGCGTATGTATAAGACGGATTTTAAATTCAGAGAAGTATTATATAATAAAAAACAGAGTCTGAAAAAGATAAAGGGATATATAACCTTATTGCCTATCCACTGGACGAAAGGGGAGAATAATTTAATTGACTATCATGTGGAAATTATCGATTAAAGTAATGCCTTCCCATAAACTCAAGAACATAGTATTTTAATGGAGTGCGGAGTGATGAAGACATATCTTTTTTCGTTTTTCCTGTTGTTTTACTCATATACATCCTGGGCGGAAAGTACAACATGGAAAGATGAATGTATTGGATATTACCAACTGCAATTACCCGATAATTTAGAGGTCGGACTTTACCCTGCTGAAAATATTAACACTAAAGATTTGCCAATAGATGCCATCTTTGGAGAATACCACCAATATCGGAGAGGTAACATTAAAAACCCTTATTCTCATTTCTATTATGGAAAGCATAGGGTTTTGGTATCGAAAAATAACGTGGTGAGCTTTAATAAATATAAAGATGATGTAGGTGAAGACCTTTCATATTTCAACCATAAATACAATACAAAACAGTACTCACATGATGTTTTTTTTCTTTCATACGATGAATCCTATTCGTTATATATTTACAAAAAAAACAGATTATATCAATTTATGAAAGGTCACGATGATATTCGTCTTCGGACTGAAACAAAATATTTGAGTAGTGAATCAGGCATTCTCTCATTTCTAGAGCATTTTCAGACCAGAGAACTTTATGACATTCCTTCAGAAAAAGGATTTTGCCTGCCGTATGGTTTCATTGCTAACGATTCAGGAGCAGAGGATCGCGATATGGCGGTTACATACCGAATGAATAATCATCCGGATGTGATGATTGTCTTTCAGGATGCCAGCTATCAGTTGCCTTATAAGGTTCCGCTTAATTCTGATTTAACCCCCGTAAAGAACTATGATGCAAAGGATTACGCTAAATGGCTGTGGAATAAAGTATATATGTCGTATCCAGGACACAGGGAATTATTACCTCCGGGCTGGTTCAGTATAGAAATGGACGGTCGAAAAGGTTCAGGTTCTTTTCTTCAGGTAACACGCAAAGATGGCAAGAAGGATTATGGCTATCTGGCGTTTGTCCGTGCCGATCCCAAAAACAGTACACAGAAGCCTGATTTGCAGGTCTACGTTTCCAGCTACTCGTTTCTGGTAACGGAAGAACACCCACAAATATCACCTGATGAACTTAAAGCACTGGCGGAACATATTGTTAGTTCAGTCAAACATCGCTAGATTCATTGTTTGATTTACTGACAGGGAAGAAATAATTATGGAAAAGATATGGCCTCTTGAGGAAGGGATGAATCAATGTGGCGTTTATTTTACTGAAGAAAAAGAGACGAGCTACGAGGCAACGGCAACTCAAAGCCATTGGGTGAATTATTCCTGTCAGAAAGGCTCTGCATCTGAAAACTTTGCTAATTTCACTGAAGGTAATGAAGCCAAAACTTTTCTTGGTGGGAAAGAGTATTTTGAAGCATTAATTTATGAATTCGAAAATGCACAAAAAACGATTTATATTACCGGCTGGCAGGTGAACTGGGATGTGCAACTGAAACCGGATGTTCGTCTCGTTGACTCCCTGCTACAAGCAGCAATGCGATCGGCACAGCTTAAAATATATATTATGCCCTGGGCTAATATGGTTATTGAAACATATGCAGCTGCAACAGAACGGGTATTTGCTGCACTGAATCAACATCTGGGTCGGGATGCGTTCTTTGTACAACTGGCAGGTTCTAAATCCGGTAGCTTTTTCAGTCATCACCAGAAATGTGTAATAGTTGATGAGTCCGTTGCATTTGTCGGCGGGATTGACCTTGCCTACGGACGGTATGATGATGGCAGATTCAGTCTGAAGGCCGATGCAGAAGGGCGTCAGGGTCTCAACCAGTATAACGCCTGCATTGCCAGCATTTCTCAGTCCGGAAAGGCCGGGTACGATCCCATGCGCGAACAGTTGCAGAGATC
Source organism: Citrobacter sp. TBCS-14 (assembly GCF_005280805.1). NCBI lineage: Bacteria > Pseudomonadati > Pseudomonadota > Gammaproteobacteria > Enterobacterales > Enterobacteriaceae > Citrobacter > Citrobacter sp. TBCS-14. The sequence continues at coordinate 303,257 of NZ_SZWM01001195.1, read as the reverse complement.
TCAAGGAAAAAATACAAGTCCCCCGGATATTGAACAGGCAGAAAAAAAAGCAGCACAGCACATTATTGAGCATGTTCTGGATCCGGATAAGAAATACTGGCAGTCGTCTGGAGATAATACCTGCCTAGATCCAGCTATTCAGCCCCGGCAACCTTGGCAGGACTACCAGGTAAGAATATATGGGCCAGCGGTGAATGATCTGGTGAAAAATTTTATCCTGCGCTGGAACAGTTATGGTTGCCAGAAATCGAAACCAAGTCTTCTGGAAACAACCTGGCCCGAACTTACCTTCACACCCTCTGTACAGCCTGAAAAAGGTTGTTGCCAGATCCAGGTGCTGCGTAGCGCCTCGCTGAAGATGCGTAAAGATGAGTTCAAACACTCCCCAGTATTACAGAAAAACACCGAACCCAAGATGTTGCAGGATGATATCCGGCGCTGCATGCTCGGGCTAATCCAGAAAGCAGAAAATTATATTTATATTGAAAACCAGTTTTTTATCTCGGCATTTGGGGAACCATCAATCCCTGTAAATGATGACCTAGGCCCAATAGCAGCAAGTTTTAATATGCCTCTGACTGAATGGGGAACACGAAAAATGCCCGGAGATGCTTGGGCACAGCCGAAGAACCAGATAGTGGAGTGGCTGAGCGACAAGCTGAAATGGGTGATATTCGGCTATAAACCACAACCGTTCCATATTTATATTGTCCTGCCAGTGCATCCGGAAGGCATGCTGAACGATGGCACGATAGTGGCACAGATTCATCAGACCCGGCAATCGCTGGTTTTTGGTGGCCACAGTCTAATGAATCGGATCCGCCGATACCTGTGGGTAAAACAGCAACTGGAAGCACAAGGTATTAGTCGTGCAGAGTGGTACAATAAAATACAGGACTTGGAAAAAAAGTGTGGGAAAGTAGAATATGAAACAATTCCTTTTAGCGCTTGTAATGAATATATCACCTTACTGAATCTTCGGAACCACGATACCATCGACGGGAAGCCGGTAACAGAGCAGATCTATGTCCACAGTAAGCTGATGATAGTAGATGATCGCTACGTTCTGGTAGGCAGTGCCAATATTAATGAGTGCAGCCTCCAGGGGGATCATGACTCAGAGCTGGCGGTGCTGATTTCAGATACAGCGAATGGTACTGCTGATATTGACGGTAACGGCAATCAGGTTCCCTGCCGTAATTTTGCCCGTAATCTGAGAATAGACGCGTGGAAAAAGTTACTGGGAGCAGCGGCAACTGAAGATATACTGAATAAACCTGCCGCAGAGAAAACCTGGCAGGCTATCAGGGATCAAGCGAAGATAAACACAAAAGCCTATGAGGCGGTATTTAATTTTATTCCACGAGATTATCCGGCGGGACTGAACGAAATTTATACCGGTGGAAATAATAATATCTCCGAACCAAATAAAACAAACATCACCCCCTCCTCCGTATACTCTGGGGCATCCCTGTGGCCAGTATGGGATGGTGATAAAAAACATGTTAGTGAAGCGGAATTAAATATGCCTTTTTCTATCGATTTTTGGAAAAAATATAAAAATAACAGATTCAACAATCAAAGTAAGTTGAGTGGGGTTAAAGGTTATATTACGTTATTACCATTGTACTGGACGGAAAAGGAAAATAACCTAGTGCCATATCATTCAGACTTAATTTCGTTCAGACAACCAGACAATCGACCAGATACTCAGATGGCGGATGTCGGTAACGAAGAACAGAACGATGAGGTATCTGTATGAAGTTGAAAAAAATATTAATATTTACCTGTATTACAGGAGCAGTCCATGCAGGGCCACAGCAATGGAAAGAAGAATGTGTGGGATATTATAAGATACAGGTGCCCGTGAATCTTGAGGTGGCTCTATATCCTCTTGATGGCTTACTTAATACAAAAAGGAAACCACCATATGATGGTCGTGACATGGGATATTTTTGGCCAACAATAACATTTGGTGACTATTATGGGGTTGGAGAACAAACTGATACCTCCGTTCAGTCTCAGTTCTCTATGTTTCACTATGCCAATTATGAAATTAGCGTTTCAACGAATAGTAAAGAAGCAGTCGATATAAATAAGTACAAAGAGAAAATAGAAGAAATACTTCGTGTTAATTATGAGGCAAGGAAAGTTCGACTTAAAGAAGAAAATCCTGAGATGGCGACACCTGAAAATAAAACCGGCGTCAAATCCACATATAAAATAAAACAATATTCAGATGCTTTTTCAATTTATCAATCAAAATATTTTGAGTTGCACTTCAACAGGGCTAACAGGTTATATATTTTCCGGCCTGATACTGTTCCATTACTGGCAAATATAACATTAACTGCTGACGAAGCTGCGCCGATAGTGGAGCCAACCGTACAGTCGCTGGTGAAACGCTTTCGCCCCCGCGAGTTATATGAAGTGCCACCAGAGCAGGGATTTTGTCTGCCCTATGGGTTCATTGCCGGTGATTCAGGACAGGAGTCGCACGATATGGGCGTGACATACCGGCTCATTGATCACCCGGATGTGACGATTTTTTTCCAGGATATGGGGATAAATGAAGAGATTCATTCAGACGAAGGCAGTATGAAAGAGGCTGTCACTGCCATGTGGAATACTCACTATTTAATGGGGGCGGGTAAAAAAGAACTGCTGTCTCCAAAATGGCAGAAAATTGAAATGGATGGTCGCGAAGGCATAGGAACCTTTGTTAAGGCGACCTACAATAATGTTCCCACCTATGACTATAACGGGCATGTCGCTGAGTATCATAATTATATTGATTATGGCTACCTAGCTTATATTAGAGGAGATATCAATACCCGAAACAAGGAACCCGGCCTATTACTCTACATTTCGCAGGACAGCAGTCAGGTTAAAGATAAACCGCCAATGAGTAAGGATGAATTATTAGAGATCGCCACACGTATTACTCGCTCAGTAACACGTCGTTGACTGAATATATTAATATGCGACTAAGATTCTATCTAATCCAAAACTTATCAATCTTGGTAAGTTTATCGTAAGCAAATCATAATTTAAAAACCCTACAAGAGAATATATGGTAATCCCCCCATTTTTAACGGTGGTGATAAGTAGAATCAGGTCATGCGTTAAATATGCTGCATCGGCGTGAAGCCATTCAGTGCCATATTTTGACGTTCGTGATTATAAAACCATTGCCACCGCGTGGCATAGCCCTGCAATTCGTCCAGTGAGTTAAACAGGTGCTGGCCCAGCCAGTCATAACGCACCGTCCGGTTATATCGCTCAATATAGGCATTCTGTTGAGGTTTGCCGGGCTGAATAAAACGAAGCGTTATATTCTGCTGAGCTGCCCATGACATCAGTACTTTGCCGGTATATTCTGGCCCGTTATCGCATCGTTTTGCTGACGGTTTACCTTTTCATTCAATGAGTTGTTCGAGAGTCCTCACAACACGACTTGCTGGCAGGGAAAAATCCACTTCAATAGCCAGTGCTTCACGATTAAAGTCATCGATGACATTCAGTAAACGGATGGAGCGACCATCTGATAGCTGATCATGCATGAAGTCCATAGACCAGCATTCGTTGCGGCTTTCTGACACCCTCAGCGGTTCAGGTTTATCCCGTTTCAGTCTTTTTTTCGGCTTTATTCGCATGTTCAGCGATAGCTCGCAGTAAATTCGGTACACCCTTTTGTGGTTGAAGCGGAAGCCTTTTACGTTGCGCAAATACAAAAAGCACAGACCAAACCCCCAGTTGCGCTGGCTGCCAGTGATGTGGAGCAGCCAGTCAGCAATAACCTCATTTTCCTCATTCAGTTGAGGCTGATAGCGATAGCAACTTTCGCTGACAACAAACAACTGGCAGGCAAAACTTATGCTGACATTCCGGCTCCTGACCGCATCCTGCGCCATCTGCTTTCGACGCGATGGCTTCACCACTTTTTTGCCATGGCTTCCTGAATGATTTCGGCTTTGAGGCGCTCTTCAGCATACATTTTTTGAGGCGGAGGTTTTCGTCTTCCAGCTCTTTCAGACGAGTCATCATGGAGGCATCCATCCCGCCAAAACGCGAACGCCACTTATAGAAACTGGCGTTGCTCATGCCATGTTCACGACACAATTCAGCCACCGGTGTTCCGGCCTCGGCTTGCTTCAGAATGGACATGATCTGGCTGTCAGTAAAACGTGATTTTTTCATAGAGATCTCCCCGGTTCAGATTACGAGAGAATTCTACTTATGAACACACCGGTTTTTCGGGGGGATTACCGATGCAAGGGAGCCCGACTGAAGTACCGCTTCATTAACGATCACCGAGAGATCTGGTCGATCGCAGTAATGTGTCGGGTTATGAAGGTTGCCCGTGCCGGATTTTATGTCTGGCTTCACTGTCCTGTTTCTGCGGTAGAAAAAGATAATCAGCGACTGCTGGAGTTAATCTGGGACTCCTACACGCTGAGCGGTGGCGTTTACGGCTACCGCCGGATTCACGGAGATCTGCGTGAAATCGGTGAATCGTGCAGCAGAAATCGTGTTGCAAAAATTATGAAGAAAAACAGGATACAGGCAGTACATGGGTATAAAGTGCCACGGGGAATCAAAGGGCGACCGTCACTGATAGCCCCTAACCGTGTACAACGTGAGTTTACGGTGGTAAAGCCCAATCAGGTCTGGGTAACCGATATTACCTATATCCGCACCTGGCAGGGCTGGTTGTACCTGGCAGTGGTTATCGATCTTTTTTCCCGTAATGTGGTGGGCTGGTCGATGAAACCGACACTGTCACACGAGCTGGCACTGGATGCGTTGCTGATGGCGGTCTGGCGGCGTAAGCCTTCAGAAAACGTCATTGTTCACAGCGATCAGGGCAGTCAGTATGGCAGTGATGACTGGCCGCGGTTCTGCCGGGCCAACGATCTGGTGCCGAGCATGAGTCGTCGCGGCAACTGCTGGGACACTCATTCTAATATACTTTCAAATACCCGATCGGACTGACCCGTGCAGGGATTGGCTCGAATGCCTTTGTGTTGATCTGTCGTCCGATTCTGGTATTTCCCGAGCATAGCCGGGCCCAGCGTTTGTGACCTGATAGGAGCTTTGTGATGCATCCCGAGTGTCCTGTCCTACTATGGGGATGGTTGTGCTACCAATATCTGGGGGCAAACCATGCAAAACGACCACTAATCTTCTGAAAGCGTGATCCTGGGTGTCGATACACACCTTGATATTCATGTCGGTGCTGTTATCAGCCAGGCGGGGAAACAGCTTGGCACTCACATTATTCAAACAAATCAAACTGGTTATCTGGAACTACTTGATTGGGATCGTTCTTTTGGGCTCCTCGAACGAGCAGGCATCGAAGGAACCGGAACGTATGGTGCCGCATTAACACGTTATCTCATTAAGAATGGCATTTATGTGGTTGAAGTTAATCGGCCAGATCGCTCAAAACGTCGCCTTGAAGGGAAGTCAGATCCCCTGGATGCAGAAAATGCAGCCCGGACAGTACTTTCAGGGAGCAGCAAGGCCATACCAAAAATGCAGTCCGGCGCTTGTGAAGCTCTCCGGATTATTAGCGTAGCCAGACGCAGTGCAATAAAAGCCCGCACGCAGGCGATTAATCAGCTTCGTGCTCTGCTGGTGAGCGCCCCGCAGGATGTTCGCGACAAACTCTGGAAATCGAAACCACACGAATGTGTTACCGCCTGCATTAACAGCGAGGTATCAGAGTACTCGCCATTGCGGATAGCCCTGTGCAGCACGCTTCGAAGCCTTGCGAAACGATGGAAGGCACTGACTGAAGAGCTGAATAAACTGGACGAATCACTGGATAAACTGACCCGTAAAGATGCCAGTAATCTTCGTAGCCAGTTTGGGGTAGGACCACAGACGGCTGCAACACTGCTGGCTGTTGCAGGTGATAACCCCGAACGTTTAAAAAATGAAGCGGCTCTGGCATCGCTCTGTGGCGTAAATCCGTTACCAGCATCATCAGGAAAAACAGTCAGGCACAGGTTAAACCGTGGCGGCTCACGTGAAGCAAACAACGCCTTGTGGACAATAGCCCTTGTGCGCATGCGTAGTGATCCGCGCACAAGAATCTATGTCGACAGAAGGACTGGTGAAGGGCTGTCGACCAAAGAGATCCTGAGATGCCTAAAACGCTACATTGTCCGTGAACTCTATCCATTGATTTTATCGGACCTCGCTTATGCCAATCGCCCGCTCTTGACATAGGAGCGTCAATGCAGTGGCAGAATCGTTCTTTAGTTCACTCAAAAAAGAGCGCATCAGGAAGCGCATATATAAAACCCGGGACATGGCCCGGGCGGATATCTTCGATTACATTGAAGTGTTCTACAACCGTAATCGACGCCACAGCCACCTCGGTGGCCTCAGCCCGGAGGCCTTCGAAAAGGCCTCGCCGTGAGGACAGAAACTGTCTACCGGAGCGTGGTCACTCCAAAATACCCCGGCTTCTTTAGCGCAATCAGAAACAGACCTGAAAGGTTACGCCCCTTTCACTACAATAAGCGGTTCGATATCACTCTCTTTTTTAATCACCAGCGAATCGTCACCGCGCAGACAGGTGCCGCCGTAGTTACCGCCCACGGTGAACGTGCAAACCTGAATATATTTACCGGCAACGTTGGGCAGACACCAAAGCTGCTGATAAATGTTCTTCTGTTCAGCAAACTTACCGCTGGTCTTATCGAGCAGTTCTTCCTCGTGACTGACCAGATCGATGTTGCTGCCACAACGTCCTGCAATAGGTTTCACGGCATAACCGGTTCTCGCCAGCTCGTCGTTAACAGTGAAGTCAGTATCAAGCAGATAGCGATGATGAGGGAACAATTGCCACAGGATCGGTAAGATTGCCTTGTTGCCGGGAATAACAGTCCACAACGGCTCGAAGACCAGCACTTCCGGGCGCAGCAGAACATCAATCAGTCGTACTTCCTGGTGAGTATGTCCGGTACGAATTGGCACGGCAGCGTATTCGGTTTCGCTCACCTCACGTACTTGCTCGATCGCGGTTTCCCATGCCCAGGTTTTCCAGACGCAATTCACCAAACGACCGTCGCCGTCAATCAACTGGCCGGCATCATCCCAGCGTAATTCGTCCAGTCCGCGGAGGATTTTGCTGTCAAACCCGGCCTGATGCAGCGCCTGCTGCATAAACTGCGCGTGGTAGTTCTCTTCAATGTCCTTGTCCTGCATGATGTGAACGAAAGGACGCGCGCGACTGTGCTTCCAGGCGCCGGCCAGTTCGTTGATCAGCCCTTCAGCAGGATTGTGCCCGCGCCCACGGTAGCCTTGCTCAGCCCAGCGTTCAAGGATCAGGCCTGCTTCGGTATGGCACGATGCGGAATCGGCGTTGTACTCGTACACCTTCAGCCCGCGCTCATCCATACAAAAATCCATACGACCGGTGATCATATGGTGCCGACGACGCTGCCATGAGAGGCGCAGACGCGGCCAGAGAATTTTTGGAATATCGAACAGCGCCAGCAGGTTATCGTCTTTCAGCACTTTGTCGGTGGCGTGCAGATACATCAGATGCAGTTCGTTGGTCGCTTTAATTAGCTCCTGCTCCGCGCTTTCAGTAATGGTGAAGTACTGATGCGGATCCCGATTGATCACATGACCATTTGCCAATACGTAGGCTTTTTGCAACGGATCCTGCTCGTTCAGCCACTTACCATCAAACTGTCCGCTATCTTCCAGTCTCGCGCCGCCAATCTTCAGGGCGTCATTGTCGATCTCTGGCTGCGGCAGACTGTAGCGGGTATCGTCAGTTTGGATCATCCAGCCGAGGATCGTGGTGTCATCAAAGGTATCACGCAGGGTGTAGTGACCATTTTCAACCACCATCTCCAGCTCGCGGGTCCACTGCTGTCCGGGAGGCAGCGGCGTGTGGATCACGTTCTGTTCAGCAATACGGATTTTATTTTCCAGCAACTGGGTGACGACCGCCACATGGCCCGTTTCGTTGAACTCACCGCCTTTTTGCCAGATAAGTAGAGCGCCTGCTACCGGCGCGCGGGGTGAGCCATTAGGGAATGCTTGTAACGGCAGAATATTGTCATTCACCACTTCGCGCAGGAAACGCAAGGAGAAGATCTCCCAGGCCATACCCACATCGGTGAAGACTACGCCATAGTTGAGAAAGAGAAAACGGCGCGCGAACTCGACGCACTGCCATTTGTGGCCCATGTATTCGTCGTCGATATAGCTGCGAAACGCAGCATCATCGTCGTAGTCCCGTGGGTCAAGGGAGCTGTAATCTGAAGAGTAGATTGCTACGCCGCCGGGGGCGTAGCCCAATAATGTCCCGAATGGGGCATCCTGACTGGTCGTTCCTTTGCTCATGCACCTTACCTCAAAACAATACAGCCTGAGCAGGGTGGCGTGAATTTTTCGCTCTGATTGCCTGCTCTGCGACACTAACCGGACAGAGGTCGACTTATCATACACCTCAACGCAGCGGCTGGCGCTCAGAGGCGAAAAATTCGTAGCAGGAGCTACGCTTTACTGAGGATAACCGGCACGCTTTTATACGCCGGGGTCAGACTTTCCGTATCGACCGCATCAAGCGACAGCAGCACATTCGCTTCCGGCAGATACGCGCCGATCGAACCCGCCGCCATGTCGTAAATGACGACCGTTAGCCCGTGCATCATACGATCCACGCAAGGCTTACCGTGGTCATCCAACGCTTGGACGTTAACGACATCGCCCTGAGTCAGCCCGCGGGCCGTTGCTTCCACGGCGCTTAAAAACACCACATCACGTCGCCCGCTAATGCCACGATAGCGATCGTTCATGCCATAAATAGTAGTGTTGTACTGATCGTGGCTACGCAGTGTGGCCAGCACCAGCGCCTCAGCAGGCTGGTTTTCCCGCTCGACTGCACGCTGGCGACTGACGACAAAATTGGCTTTACCGTTTGCGGTGTGCCATTCACGCCGCGAAGCCGGCGTATCCATACGAAATCCACCGGGCTCGGCAATACGCGCGTTATAATCGCGAAACGCCGGAATAACGGCCTCGATGGCGTCGCGAATCAACGCATAGTTCCCGGTCAGCGCTTCCCAGTTTACCGGCGAGTGGGGAAGCGTGGCGCGAGCCAGCCCCGCCACAATCGCCGGTTCCGATTTTAGCCATTGAGAGGCCGGTTTTAGCGCACCGCAGGAAGCGTGGACCATCGACATAGAATCCTCGACGGTTACTGACTGAATACCCGTTGCCTGCATATCGCGTTCGGTTCTGCCCAGCGCGGGTAGCAGATAGTTGTGTTTTGCCAGCAGCAAATGCGAACGATTGAGCTTGGTCGCAATGTGAACCTGCATATCCAGCTTTTTCATCGCCTCGAAGGTACGCTGCGGCTGAGGCATCGCCACCGCCAGATTCCCGCCCATGCAAATCAATGCCTTCGCCTCACCACGCTCTATCGCCCGAATACTTTCCACGCTGGAGCGACCATGCTGACGCGAAACGTTGATAGAAAAATGCGCTTCCAGGCGCTGCAGGAAGTCTTCTGATGCCGCCTCGTTAATCCCTACGGAACGGTCGCCCTGCACGTTGGAATGCCCGCGCAGTGGGCAGATCCCCGCCCCCGGTTTGCCCATATTGCCTTTCAACAACAGCAGATTCACCAGTTGCTGGACATTCTCGGTACCGTTTTTATGCTGGGTGATACCCAGTCCATAACAAATGATCGTCGCGCGAGATTTGTTATAGCTGTGTGCCAGATCTTCCATCTGGCTGCGCGTCAGGCCAGAGTCCTGCTCCAGTTCAGCCCAGCAACATTGGCGTAAATCGTCATACAACGCCGAATAACCCGCGGTATGTTCGTCGATAAACGCATGATCGAGCGTCGGTTGCTGACCCAGCAAGATCCGCGCTTCATCCATTTCGATCAACGCCTTCATGATGCCTTTGAGCAGCGAGGCATCACCGCCCATTTTGACCTGGTAGTAATCGCTGCTAAGTGCTGTCGTCTGGCCGGTGAACATCTCTTTCGGGCTTTGTGGGAAGCTAAAGCGCTCAAGTCCGCGCTCGGTAAGCGGGTTAATTGAGATAATTTTAGCCCCGCGTTTGGCAACGTCGCGTAACGTGGTCAGCATGCGCGGATGGTTGGTGCCAGGATTATGTCCGATGCAAATCACCAGCTCACACTGTTCAAAATCATCAAGCTCCACGGTCCCTTTCCCAAGACCAATGGCCCGCGTCAGCCCGGCACTGGTTGGGCCATGACACATGTTTGAACAGTCCGGGAAGTTGCTGCTGCCGTATTCGCGGGCAAACAGTTGATACAGGAACGCCGCCTCATTTGAGGTTCTACCGGAGGTGTAAAACTCAACCTGCTGTGCAGAGTCATAGCTGCGCAGTCGCTCGCCGATTTCCTGAAACGCAATGTCCCACGCCACTGCCTGCCAGGTATCCGTCACGGCATCGTATTTCATCGGGTGCGTCAAACGGCCTATATTTTCCAGCGCATAATCACTGTACTGCCAGAGTGCCGATACCGGGTGGCGGCTGAAAAATGCAGGTGAGGCTTTCTTACTGGTGGTTTCCCAGGACACTGCTTTTACGCCGTTTTCGCACAGTTCCATCGGCGCACGATGGCTCGGATCGGGCCACGCACACCCCGGGCAATCGAACCCTTTCACTTGGTTCATTTTGAACATCGCGATAATGTCGCGCGCGACGGCCTTTTGCGAAAACACCGAAGCAGTGACGGCTTTTACCGCGCCCCACCCACCCGCCGGGCCCTGATAACCGCTTACTCCTGGAACACCATTTTTCATTGTTACTGCTTTTTCACCGCCAATTATTGAGGGTAGTACGGTAGCAATTTCCGTCCAACATTGATTTCCTCTTCATGGAGTACGGTCTGCGTACAATGAACGGGTTAGATTTATCTTCCCCTTTCAGCACAACACGACATAAAGTCCCAATCTGTTAAATTGAGTTTTCCCTAACTGCTACACTGCTTCAACACAACCACTCAGAAGGCAGGTCACTATGTCAGACAATACTTATCAGCCCGCGAAAGTCTGGACGTGGGATAAATCCAATGGCGGTGCATTCGCCAACATCAACCGTCCGGTTTCCGGTGCCACCCACGAGAAAACGCTACCGGTCGGCAAGCATCCGCTGCAGCTCTATTCGCTGGGTACGCCAAACGGTCAGAAAGTGACGATTATGCTGGAAGAGCTGCTGGCGCAGGGCGTGACCGGCGCGGAATATGATGCCTGGATCATCCGTATTGGCGATGGTGACCAGTTTTCCAGCGGCTTTGTTGAGGTGAACCCAAACTCGAAGATCCCGGCACTGCGCGACCATTCGCAAAACCCACCGGTACGCGTGTTTGAGTCTGGCGCTATCCTGCTTTATCTGGCGGAGAAATATGGTTATTTCCTGCCTCAGGATTTGCCAAAACGCACTGAAACACTGAACTGGCTATTCTGGTTACAGGGCGCAGCGCCCTTCCTCGGCGGCGGTTTCGGCCACTTCTACAACTATGCGCCGGTAAAAATTGAGTACGCGATCAATCGCTTCACTATGGAAGCCAAGCGTTTACTCGACGTTCTGGATAAGCAACTGGCGCAGCATCAGTTTGTGGCGGGGGATGAATATACCATTGCCGATATGGCCATTTGGCCGTGGTTTGGCAATGTGGTGCTGGGCAACGTCTATGACGCGGCAGAATTCCTTGATGCGGGGAGCTACAAACACGTTCAACGTTGGGCCAAAGAGGTTGCAGCGCGTCCGGCGGTTAAGCGTGGACGGATTGTGAACCGCACTAACGGGCCGCTGGACGAACAGCTTCATGAACGCCATGACGCCAGTGACTTCGATACCAATACCGAAGACAAACGCCAGGGCTAACGCAAGATGCCTTATCCGGCCTACATATAAGGCGTAGGCCTGATAAGCGAAGTCGTCACGCGCTGGTGACGTCGTAATCCATGCGGCGTAACGCATCTAACGTGGCTTTGGCTTCATCTTCATCGATGATGCTCATAGCGAATCCTACGTGCACCAGTACCCATTGCCCGACCAGCTCAGCCGGATCGCCTTCACAAATCAGGGCAATGTTGACATCGCGCTTGATACCGCAAACTTCAACCTGCGCAAGCTGGTGAATATCTTCACCGACGGTCAGAACCTGACCCGGGACTCCAATACACATATCTGACTCCGTCCCATAGCAACCTATGGGCTATTCGACTTCAATACTTTTCACTTTCAGTGAATCGCCGCTTTCAACCCGCAAACGATCGCCCTGACAACGTGGACATTGCGCATCATGCTGGGTAATTTCCACAACCTGACTGCAATCCCAGCACCAGGCCTGAGCGGGTTTGTATTCAATGTGCAATGCACATCCCTGCGCGACCGTGCCCTGACAGACGATGTCAAAACTGAAACGAACGGCGCTCTCCTCAACGCAGGAGAGCGCGCCAATTTCCAGCCAAACGCCGGTAACACGTTTAACATCGTGCTGCTCTGCCTGCCGCTGAATAATCTCAACGGCGCTCTGGCAAAGCGACAACTCATGCATTTTCACAGCTCCGACGGCCCAACAGCAACGCGCGACGACCAAGTTGCGGTGCGTTCGGATCGGTCACCGGCAGCGATAACAACATTTTTGCGCAATCGTCAGTCAGGCGGACACCCTCTTGTGCCGACATGCTGTGCGAAAGCGGCGACATTAACGAACAGGACAGGTATTGCGATACTCCATCTAGCTCGCCTACGGTAAATGTCATCTCACCATACGGTAAACGCAGCCCCATTTTCTCGCTGACTTTTCGCAGGGGCCAGATCTGATCTGGCCCAGGAAAAATCAGCGCGCTCAGCATCCAGGGCGTGATCACACACCCCGTCCACTGGCCTTCAAACAGCGTAAAATCAGAGACATACACCGGCATATTCGGATGCAGGAACGAGAGATCGTGCATCGAACGGCGGGCTACCTCTTCAAACGCGGCCTGAATCTGCGCTTTTGGGGCTGTCTGAAAGCCTAAAAACTCTTCAGACATGGGCCACCTCCCGAGGGATGGCTTCCACACCAGATTCGCGCAGCGCGGCGAGAACCTGCTCAAGCGCAGGTTCAATCATGGCTTCAACCGTCGGCGTTAGCCCGATATGCGGCTCCAGCGATTCCGGAATAACGCCGACCAGAGTCAGCTTCTTCGGAAACTCGCCGGTAAAACGCAGGGCCGACAACACGTCGGCCAGGCCAAGCTGGTGCGGCGAGATTTTATTGGTAAACAGCGCCGGGATCTCTTCATCCCGCAGGACCATCATGGTTCCCGGCGTGCTTTTTCTCGACACAATGGCGTCAGCAATGATCAGATGATCTCTGTCCGCCATATCGCCGAGCAGCTCCATCCCCGCTGTACCGCCATCCAGAACGTCAACGAAATCAGGCAGGATGTACCGTTGCTCTAATGCCTCAACGATACGTACCCCGATGGCTTCGTCAGTCAGCAAAATATTGCCGACCCCTAAGACTAATATCCGCATTACAGAACCTTAACTGAGACGACTTCGTTCCCGTCAACGTCCACCACATGCACCGCACATGACATACAAGGGTCGAAGGAGTGAATAGTACGCACCACTTCCAGCGGTTTGTTCGGATCGGCGATCGGCGTGCCTACCAGTGAACGCTCATACGGTCCCACTTCGTCATTAAAGTTACGCGGGCCAGAGTTCCAGGTTGAAGGTACAACCGCCTGATAGTTGCTGATAATGCCGTCTTTAATCACCATCCAGTGAGAAAGCATACCGCGTGGTGCTTCGAGGAAGCCGACACCTTTGAACTCGCCAGTGGCCGGGATATTCGGTTTCACGAAGGTGGTGTGGTCGCCTTTGCCGATGTTTACGATCAGCGCGTTATACTGATTTTGCAGAACGTTCTGCAGTTCACAGCAGTGAACGGTACGACCAATGATACGACCCAGCGTCGAATGCAGCTGTGCCACTTCGATGGTTTTACCGGTCAGCTTGGTGTAAATCGCAATGATCTCATTCAGCTTGGCATGGGTAGACTCGCGTTTTGCCGCCAGTTTACACAGCATGTTAGCCAGCGGGCCCACTTCCACCGTTTTGCCGTAGAAGGTTGGCGCTTTAACCCAGGAGTATTTGCCATCGTCAGACCAGCCGGTGTAATCCGGAACCGTTGTTCCTTCCCACGGCGCCTGCGGCGCTTCGTCTTTGTACCACGCATGTTTCGCACTCTCCTGAATCCCTTTGATCAGGTATTCATCAGAATGAGAGGTGATCGGACGATAGGTCGACAGGTCTGCATCGGTAATGTAACCACCTGGGAACAGGAAGCTGCCGTTTTTGCCGTCAGTCGGGAATTCCGGCGCGCTCAGGTAGTTTACCGCACCCTGGCCGCGTTCCAGCCACTCCGGATAGAATGCGGCAATAACCGCGGTATCCACTTTGTACACCTGCTCAACAAAGTCGCTCAGCTTATCAATGAAGGACTTGATGTACATCAGGCGTTCAAGGTTCAGCACGCCAAGACCGTCGAGGTTGATTGGGTTCGCCACCCCACCGACCGCCAGGTTCTGGATGTGCGGTGTTTTACCGCCCAGCAGCGCCACGACGCGGTTGGCATCACGCTGGCATTCCAGCGCCTGCAGGTAGTGTGCAACTGCAATCAGGTTCACTTCCGGTGGCAGTTTCATTGCCGGGTGACCCCAGCAGCCGTTGGCAAAAATACCTAACTGACCGCTGGCAACCAGGTCCTTGATCTTGTTCTGAACCTTAGTGAACTCTTCCGCGCTGTTCAGGTGCCAGGTCGACACGCCGTTCAGCATCGCCGAGGCTTTTGCTGGATCGGCTTTCAGTGCGGAGGTGATATCCACCCAGTCCAGCGCAGACAACTGATAGAAGTGCACGATATGGTCATGCGTGGTGTGCGCTGCCAGAATGATGTTACGGATGTACTGCGCGTTCACGGGAACATCAATGTTCAGTGCGCTTTCAGCAGCGCGCACGGAAGAGATAGCGTGCGTGGTGGTACACACACCACAAATACGCTGCACAATCATCCACGCATCACGCGGATCGCGATTCTTCACGATCTCTTCCATGCCGCGCCACATGGTACCGGACGCCCATGCTTTTGATACCACGCCATTTTCGATTTCGCAGTCGATGCGTAAATGGCCTTCAATACGGGTTACCGGATCAATAGTAATTCTCTGGCTCATGCTTTGCTCGCCTCATGACGATTTTGATCGTTTTGTTTTAAAGGAGGAAGTATCGGCAGTAGACGAATGAGTACGATGTATGCACAAATCTCAATAGCCACAAAACCAATAGAAATCAACAGTTCTTCCCAGGTCGGGAAGTAGTGGTAGCCACCACCAGGATTGAACGCCACCAGCGAATAGGACAGACGCCATGTTGCACAACCCAGCAATGCGCTCAGCGCAGACAGGTACAGCATGCGCGAGTCATTTCGCAGTTTCGCGATACGCAGTACCACCAGCGGGAAGACCATCAGCACAACCTCAAGCCAGAACATGGCTGAGTAGAAATCGCCTGCAAACGCATACGACAACTTGTCCCGATAGATCAGTTCACCAAAGCGTAGAACCACGAAGATCGCCAACAAGACGCTAATCGTATTCGTCAGTTTGATGAACAAACTCTTCTCGTCCGGCCCATTACCTTTCAGGCCGCTTTGTACCAGCGAACCTTCAAAGATGACTATCGAGAAGCCCATTATAAAGGCGGTAAGCACCGAGAATAGCGGCAGCATTTCATAGGCTTGCCACAGTGGATGCACCTTATTACCAGCAGAAATCATCAATGAACCCATTGAAGACTGGTGCATTGTCGGCAGCAGTGCGCCGAGGGCGATAATAAAGAACATCACTTTGTTCAGACGCTTGAGCGAAACTTTCCACCCCAGGCGTTCAAACAAGGCCGGCGCAAATTCCAGCGCCATGATGCCGATATAAATGGTCATACAGACTGCCGTTTCGAACAGCACCGAGTTCACGTTAAAGTGGCCCGGAATGTAGAAGTACGGCAGGTTCCAGTAACGACCGACGTCGATGGTGATCGACAGGCCACCCAGAGAATAACCAAACAGGCTCGCCAACAAGGCTGGGCGCACCAGCGGGTGATATTCCCCTTTGTTGAAAACATAGACCGCCCATGCCAGTGCCCAACCGCCACAGGCAAAACCGGTGCCGATCAACAGGTCAAACGCGATCCATACACCCCACGGGAATCCACCGTTCAGATCGGAGACTGAGCCCAACCCGAAGACCAGACGTTTTACGATCAGGAGCATACACAGGACGATTAACGGCCCAAAAATAATGACCGGCTTGCTGATTATTCTTCCGCCCAGCGGTTTAGGATCATGACTCATGATCGTCTCCTCCATCGTGATGGTCGTTTTTCATATTACGACGAACCAGCACGGTTATGCCCGCCAGCGCTGCCAGGGGTAAAATCATGCCCTTATACAGGGAATGTTGAACATGCTCAGAACGCGCACCGGTTGACAGATCAGCCAGCTGTGGGAGATCCAGATTTTCATAAGGAACGCCCGTCAGTACCAATACCTGCGTACCGCCGCCTTCTTTCTCGCCGTACAGGTGCGGGTAATATTTCGGCACCGTGTGCAGATAGGTATCGCTGTCTTTCACCGTCTGACGCGGATAGTGGTATTCGCTGCCAGGCTTCAGCGCCAGGCGTTTTTTCGCCTCAGCCATCAGCTCTTCGCGCGTACCAAAAATCACCGCACCGGCAGGACACACTTCAACACAGCCCGGTAAACCACCTTTATCCAGGCGCTCTACACCTTTCTGGTTACACAGCTCGCACTTATGGAGTGCACCAAACGGGTTGTTGTAGTCGTATTTAGGCACGTTGTACGGGCAAGCGACCATGCAGTAACGGCAACCGGTACAGACATCTTTGTCATAGTGGACGATGCCGGTTTTCGGATCTTTTTTCAGCGCGGAGACCGGACAAACAGAAACGCAGTTCGGATCGACACAGTGCATACATTGTTTCTTGATGTACGCGTAGCCGTTCTGCTCCTGGTCTTTGTTAACGCCTGTTCCACTACGCCACACCTGAATGATGTTATTGGTGTACGGTGACAGTTTGTCGTTGTTCGACCAGGTTTGCTCCCCCTCAGGGTTGCGCGCTGGGAAGTTGATGTCCTGACACTTGGTGACACAGGCCTGACAGCCGACACACAGCGTCGAGTCATACAGCATCCCAAGGGAACCCGGGATCGGCGGACGGTTTTCTGCAGCCGCATGGCTGACGGACGGCGCAGCGCCCAACAGCAATGCTCCGCCAGAAGCTGCTTTAATAAAGTTACGTCTGTTCACGGTTATTCTCCCCGTGAGTCAGCGTTATCTTTCTTTTGCTGACGTCCCAGTTCACGTACCGCCATCACGCTGACGCCGGCCACCAGTCCTACTACGCCACCCAGCAGCCCAATAGCCCCAGCAGAAATGTTGCCACCTTCTTTCAGGTTGACATCCGGCTTCTCTGAACGCGGAGTTTGGTTTTCCACAGAAGCGAGTTGGTGAATGCCTTTATGGAAACCGACGCCTTCTTCGTTACAGCCGTAGCAAGGGTGACCGATCGCCACTGGCCACACGCCGCCAACATCACAGAACTGTAACGTTGAGCAGTTGCCGTAGGTTTCTGGCCCTTTACAGCCCAGATGGTAGAGGCACCAGCCTTCACGATGGCCTTCATCGCCGAACTCTTTAGCAAAACGACCCGCATCAAAGTGCGGACGACGCTCGCAGTGTTCGTGGATCAGGCGACCGTAGGCAAACGTTGGACGGTTTTTCGCATCCAGCTTCGGTGGCTTACCGTAGGTGATGATGTGTGCGACCGTTGCGAGGAAGTTATGTGGGTTCGGCGGACAGCCTGGAATATTGATGATGGTTTTGCCTGGCAGGACTTCCTGCAAGCCAACTGCCCCCGTTGGGTTAACGCCAGCGGCAGCAACACCACCCCATGCGGCACATGAGCCGATAGCAATGATCGCCGCAGCGCCTTCGGCCGCCTTGCGGATATGATCCACAATAGGCTCACCGGCAACCATGCAGTAAACACCGTTATCTTTCAGTGGGATAGAACCATCTACGACCAGAACATACTGCCCTTTGTACTTCTCCAGAGCGTTATGTTTGTTCTCTTCGACCTGGTGGCCGAAGGCGGCGGAAAGCACCTCATGGTATTCCAGAGAGATCGTCTCCAGGACGAGGTTTTCCACGGTAGGGTGTGTCGCACGAAGTAGCGATTCAGTACAGCCCGTACACTCCTGAGCACCTATCCAGATAACCGGCGGGCGCTGAGGGCGGGATACTGATTCCGCCATTTCTGCGGCGGCTTTGCTACTGAGCCCCATGGTAGCGGCCAATGCTGCACAAAGCTTCATGAAATCACGGCGATTGATGCCGTTCGAATTGATGAGAGAGTTATCTCCAGTCATTTTATTGTTATTCCGTTGCGAAGACCTGGCTTTTATTTTGCACCATTCGCATGTTGCTTATTGCGATCGGCGCGCCATTACCACACTTTTTATATGGTTATGTGCGTTATAATACTTCGGCAGGGCAACAAAACGAAGGTGTAGGTCAATAGTGTAATTAATTAAAGCAAGATAATACCCCTTTCGGATCAAGCTTCGAGCCGATAACCGGCCATGAAAAAGCGAATTGTTGTACTGGACTGGTTCTCCTTGAAGAAATCCATCACCATTTCTTTATCCAGCCCGTAGCGGCGCGTGAGGATCCCCGCCTCCCACGCACTCAGTTGCCGATCGCCCGTTCGTTCAAACATCCGATGTGAAAAGCCCAGCACAAAGCCACGCTTATAGTCAGCACAAAAATTCGCCACCGTTCGCGCGCTATCTGCACTTGAGGCGTTTAATCCTGCCATCAGGCCTTTTCCAAAATGGTTATCCATGCATTACCTCCAATCGCTATATAAGAAATTATATAGCGATTTTTTAAGCAAAGGCCAGAGGTATCACGCACTTTTTTGTGCCAGATTAAAAGGCCACCCATTCATCCGGTTTAGATGCTTTAGGCGCAGCGCTTTCTTCGGCGGGTAAAACGGTGTTGGTTGGTGCATGCTGCACGTCACTTGCGGAAAGCCGGAACTGCTGAACGGCACGCTGCAGGTCTTCGGTTTGTCGCTCCAACGCCACTGCCGCCGCCGATACCTGCTCCACCAGCGCGGCGTTTTGTTGGGTCACGCTGTCCATTTGTGTGATCGCGACGCTCACCTGTGAGATGCCTTTATTCTGCTCTTCAGAGGCGGAGGCAATTTGTTTCATAATTGCCGTCACTTCGGTTGCTCCGCGCAGAATAGCGTCCATCGTCAAGCCGGTCTCCTTGACCAGACGCGCGCCCTGATCGACACGGCGCGCCGACTCGCCAATCAACGTCTCAATCTCTTTCGCCGCGCCTGCGCTGCGGCTGGCAAGATTTCGCACCTCACCGGCAACCACCGCAAAACCACGGCCCTGTTCGCCCGCTCGGGCCGCTTCGACGGCGGCGTTGAGCGCCAGGATGTTGGTCTGGAATGCGATGCTGTTAATAACTGAGGTAATTTCGGCGATCTGCTTAGAACTGGCAGCAATCCCGTCCATGGTATCCACCACCTGCGAAACCAGCGTGCTGCCTTTGCCCGCCGTTTCTGATGCCGTATCGGCAAGCTGGCTGGCCTCGCGCGCATTCTCAGCATTCAGTTTCACCGTGGCGGTGAGTTGCTCCATGCTGGCGGCGGTCTCTTCCAGCGCTGCGGCCTGCTCTTCCGTACGCGAAGAAAGATCGTTATTGCCGCTGGAAATCTCCGTCGCGCCGCGCCAGATGTTGTCACTGCCTGACCGAATCGTACTGACGGCTTCACGCAGGCTGTCCTGCATCGCACTGAGTAAAGGCACCAGTTGCCCTACGCAATTACGACCAAATTCTTCAATCGGATGGCTAAGGTCGCCGTGGGCAATCTGGCGGAACTGCTGGCGAATGCGTGCCAGCGGCTTCACCATCATTGCCACAAGATAGCGGTCGGTAAAGATAAGAATGGCAATACCGAGGATAACGGCGGTGATAATCAAGGTGCGGATAATCGATGTTTTACCGTCGACCATAATGCGCGTCGCATCCAGTCGCTTACCGGCAGCGGTATTAAACCGCTCGGCACTGGCACCAAAATCGCGGCTTAGCGCCGGTGTAACGGTGCTGGCATGCTCTGACCATGCGGTAAGCGATCCCTGCTGCGCCAGTTGCATCTGCGGGATCACACCTTTCTCCAGCAGCGCTTGCCACGTCGTCAGCACCGCGGTGGCAATTTCCGCATCCATCGGCCCCGGCGACAGCGTTTTCATCTGCTCAAGTTTTTTACGCATGCCATCCAGAGATTGCTGAGCCGGACCAAAGTCAGGCGTTCCGCCGCCGATTTTGACATCCACAGCTCGGCTTAGCCGCGTGACAAAGCGAAAGTACTGATCGTTCCCCTGACTAAGAACCGTCATCTGCTGTACGAGATGACGATCAATCTCATTGCCTTCTGATATTTTAGATAACGAATGGAGGCTAAATAACCCCACGCCCGACCAGAGCAGGCAAAATAGTCCCAGTATTGCCAGCATGACAATACGAATAGTGAAGTTTTGCAGCAAACGCATAATAGTTTCCTTGCCGTAGATGAGGATTTTCGCCATCAGGCGAGACTTATCCTTGTTATCGGCAGGTCACGAAGAAGATATAATGCGTTGTTTATTTTTTTACTTTTTTAAGCACATCGACTCTTCCTGTTCCTCCCCGTTATATCGATATGAAGGCTAATAAAACCAGCAATTATTATTACCTGGGGAATCAAGTCCATACGTTAATTAAGTGCGTACCTATCTGGCCCGACGCCTGAGGGTTACTTTCAACACGAAACACAACTCTCAGTTTTTCATCTCAATGTGACCTGGTGAACGGGATAATCATCGTGAAACAGCTAGAATAGAAACGTCGTTTCGAAATTCACCTGCACGATTAACCTGCACTAAGGAGATCTCATGGCCTGGTTTGCCAACCCTGAACGTTATGAGCAAATGCTCTATCGCTACTGTGGTCGCAGCGGTTTGCGCTTGCCTGCACTGTCGCTGGGTTTATGGCACAGTTTTGGACACGTCCAAGCACTGGATTCACAGCGTGCCCTGCTGCGTAAAGCATTTGATTTAGGCATCACGCATTTCGATTTAGCCAATAACTACGGGCCGCCGCCGGGCAGCGCTGAAGAAAACTTCGGCCGATTATTGCGTGAGGATTTCGCGCAGTACCGTGACGAATTAATCATCTCTACCAAGGCTGGCTACGACATGTGGCCGGGACCGTACGGTTCTGGCGGCTCGCGTAAGTATCTGCTTGCCAGCCTCGACCAGAGTCTGAAACGCATGGGCCTCGATTACGTCGACATTTTCTATTCTCACCGCGTTGACGAAAGCACGCCAATGGAAGAGACCGCCGCGGCGCTGGCTCACGCCGTGCAAAGTGGCAAAGCGTTGTATGTTGGTATTTCATCTTATTCCCCGGAGCGCACGCAAATAATGGCCGACCTGCTGCGGGAATGGAAAATTCCGCTGCTGATCCACCAACCGTCCTACAACCTGCTTAATCGCTGGGTCGACAGCAGTGGCCTGCTGGATACGCTGGACACAAACGGTATTGGTTGCATCGCCTTTACCCCGCTGGCTCAGGGGTTGCTGACGGGGAAATACCTGAACGGTATTCCAGAAGGTTCGCGTATGCAGCGTGAAGGGAAAAAAGCCCGTGGCCTGACGGAAAATATGCTGACGGAAGAAAATCTTAACAGCCTGCGGTTGCTGAACGAGATGGCGCAACGGCGTGGACAGTCGATGGCGCAAATGGCATTGAGCTGGTTACTCAAAGATAACCGCGTGACGTCAGTGTTAATTGGCGCCAGCCGTCCCGAGCAGTTAGAAGAAAACGTTCAGGCGTTGAATAACCTGGCATTCAGCGCTGAAGAACTGGCGCAGATAGATAAGCACGTCACCGACGGCAAGCTCAATCTGTGGCAGGCCTCATCAGATAAATAATCGTCTAAACAGTATGCCGGGGGGGCGGTAAAATTGCCGACCCGGCCGTACTGATTTAGTGATTGTGGCGCGTCAGTCGATCCAGATACCCCATCACAAAGGCTGAGAGCACAAAGGTCAGGTGGATAATGACGTACCACATCAGCTTGTTATCAGGGACATTTTTAGCATCCATAAAAATACGCAATAAATGGATGGAAGAAATGGCCACGATAGACGCCGCAACCTTATTCTTCAGTGACGTGGCATCCATCTTACCCAGCCAGCTCAGCTTCTCTTTGCCTTCAGTAATATCCAGTTGTGAGACAAAATTCTCGTAGCCGGAGAACATCACCATGACCAGTAACCCACCGACCAGGGTCATATCGACCAGCGACAGTAGTACCAGAATGAGATCGGCTTCTGCCATCGAAAAGATATTGGGCAGAACGTGAAAGATCTCCTGAAAGAATTTCAACGCCAGGGCAACCAAAGCAAGAGAAAGGCCAAAATACACGGGAGCAAGCAGCCAGCGGGACGCGTACATTGCGTTTTCCAGAAAACGTTCCATATGATCCTGTCTTGTAACTAAACCGGGCAGTAGTATATCGCAATTGTGCAACATCGAAACAACATACGCCTCAAACCTCTTCGGCATTGATGGGCGGGCGCTGGAGCTCTGGCCACACCAGTGCGACGAGTGCAGGATAGGCTTCCAGGCTGAACTCCCTGAAACATTGACGCAAATTGAGCACATCTAAATCGGCGTGCGGGACTTTCTCTCCGCTCAGGCAGCGTTTTTTGATGTTGTCGTAATATTTGTAGACCGCTGAATTGAGATCGCTGCAGCGCCGCTGTGCATCAAATAGCCCTGGCGTTTCATTTAACTCCACCATGGTCATACGCTTTATTGTCGAGTGGATAAAATCAATATATTCATGATTGACCCGCCAATACCATACCGGCGTAATCGAATTCATCAATGCTGAGAAATGATCTTCTCCCTCTTCTTTGCTAAGCGTTTCCAGTTTGGGATAAGAGGTAAGTTCCTCATTCGATCGATTTTTATTTGCACCGCGCATCAGCACAAGAACCCCGCAGGTAAGCAATAGCAGGGTAATAACAGAATAAAATATACTGTTCATATACAAGCTCCATTTTTTTTGATTTTAAAATTACCCCATGCTATTGTCAACGCAGCCTGTCTTATTAAAAAAACTTACCTCACTGGCAGTAAAGGATATTTCAACATGCTTCCCGAGCATCTTGTTCCCTCTCGTTTTCATTTATCTACATCCCCAACCAATACTGATACCGTAGAAAATAGTGAAAATTTGACTCAGGGAAAGACAACCTTAAGCGAGTTTGAAGCGGATATTTTAATTAGCGCCACCGCTACCGGTCAGACCCGTAACATGTTATTTGAAGAATGTGACCGCCATTTAAAAGAGCGACTGTTTCGCGCAGCAAAAATCGAATCATTCACCCGTCTGCTTAATTCACTGCAAGCAGAAGGTGACATTAACGCACAAGAATTAAGTAAAATTTTGGCAAAAAACACTGCGTTAATAAATGAGCAGGGCAATAAAATTTGGCTTAATTTACTGACTCGCGAAACCAGCGATCCGATTTTTTATTCTCTGGAAGAGAAATAAAATGAAAGATGTTGAGGATAACAACGTTTATTTGGCTTTAGACAACCATAAAAGTGACGAATTTGTCTTAAAGCAGAATCTGGATATCTTAATTGCCAATAAAAATGCCACGCTGGAGAGCGTGGCTCAGGAAATGGTATCAATACCCGCAGCCCTGGTACGCATGAAGTGGCAAAACCGCCGGGAAATCTATGCTCTGCAAGCCAAAGAAGAGATCTACGGTGCCACCATTGAAGCCATTATTGCCCAACAGCCGGCGCTGCGGGACAAAATCATGGCCCGTCTGGAAAGCGCGTACCAGCATTTACTCGCGCGAGAAACGGCGACATTGCGCCTGACGCGTAAGCTATCTGAAGGGAGTTATGCCGCGACCAGAGTCACTACCGTCGCGCTGGACGAAAAGAAATGAGGGGATGGAGGAAGCCGAAAGAGGAGGCCGGGTAAGGCGAAACCCTTCACCCGGCAACAGAGATTACTTCGCTTTCACGGTCTCTTCACCAACCAAACCAATCTTCAGGAAACCTGCCTGATGCAGCGTATCCATCACTTTCATCATGGTTTCATAGTCGACGGTTTTATCAGCCCGGAAGAAGATAGTGGTATCTTTCTTGCCTTCTGTCAGCGTGTTTAGCGCGTTAATCATGGTTTCATCGGTCACCTGATCGTTGCCGATAAACATCGTGTTATCCGCTTTCACTGACAGGTAAACCGGTTTTTCAGGACGCGGTTGCGGCGTGCTGGTCGAAGCCGGTAGATTCACCTTCACATCCACCGTTGCCAGCGGCGCGGCCACCATAAAAATGATCAACAACACCAACATAACATCGATAAACGGCGTGACGTTGATGTCGTGCATTTCACCGTTATCGTCCAGGTTTTCATTAAAACTCATTGCCATGGAACATTATCCTACACGTAATTTCTGCGCAGCGCGTACCGGATGCGCCGCAGCGCTTGCACTCAGGTCCAGATCGCGACTTTGCAATAACAGCACCTGTGCCGCAACATCACCCAGCATGGCTTTGTAGCTGCCAATCTGACGGGCGAAGATGTTGTAGATAACAACAGCAGGAATAGCGGCAACCAAACCAATCGCGGTGGCTAACAGCGCTTCTGCAATCCCCGGCGCAACCACGGCCAGGTTCGTCGTTTGCGTTTGTGCAATACCGATGAAGCTATTCATGATGCCCCATACTGTACCGAACAGACCCACAAAGGGAGAGATAGCCCCAATGGTCGCCAGGTATCCATTACCCCGCCCCATATGACGCCCTACAGCTGCAACGCGACGTTCCAGGCGGAACCCGGTACGCTCTTTAATCCCTTCGTTGTCATCGCTGCCTTCTGACAGTTCCAGCTCGTTCTGCGCTTCGTTAATTAACATTGCGCCCAGGCTTTTGGCATCGAATCCAGCGGCAATCTCACTTGCCTGGTCTAAAGAGCGGGCATCTGCCAGCAGTTGCTGTTCGCGCTTAAGACGGCGCTTCTGCGTAAAGAACTCAAGGCTCTTACTGAAGAAGATAGCCCAGGTGACCACGGACGCCAAAATTAGCCCAATCATCACGCACTTAACCACGATATCGGCGTGCTGATACATACCCCAGACGGAAAGGTCCGTCTGCATCAAATTATTACCCACTCTGTATCTCCAGGACGCAAATCACAAAATCTGAGCGTAATGATATCAAAAAGACGTCGAATTGATAGTCGTTCTCATTACTATTTACATAGTGCCGCACCTTTGGTTTCTTTTCCTTGCGCTTACGCAGTAAAAAAGTCAGCAGACACATTTTGGGACTATTTTCTACTTTATGGCCCTTCTGCAGGATGCGTCGCCGAAGATCCATGCTAGTTTAGACATCCAGACGTATAAAAACAGGTAACCCAACATGGCAGACAAGCATCTTGAGACCAAACTCGTTCAGGCAGGACGCAGTAAAAAGTACACGCAGGGTTCCGTCAACAGCGTGATCCAACGCGCCTCTTCACTGGTATTCGAATCCGTTGAGGCTAAAAAACAGGCCACCCACAACCGCGCTAACGGCGCACTTTTTTACGGACGCCGCGGCACGCTGACACATTTCTCCCTGCAGGAAGCCATGTGTGAGCTGGAAGGCGGCGCGGGTTGCGCCCTGTTTCCCTGCGGCGCCGCAGCCGTTGCCAACACGATTTTGGCCTTTGTTGAACACGGCGACCACGTGCTAATGACCAACACGGCCTATGAGCCGAGCCAGGATTTTTGCACGAAAATCCTCGGCAAGCTCGGCGTAACCACCGGCTGGTTCGATCCGTTAGTCGGTGCCGATATTGTGAAGCACATTCAGCCGAACACCAAAGTGGTATTTCTGGAATCTCCCGGCTCCGTCACTATGGAAGTGCATGATGTTCCGGCGATTGTCGCTGCCGTCAGAAGCGTAGCGCCGGACGCCATCATTATGATCGATAACACCTGGGCTGCCGGGGTGCTGTTCAACGCGCTGGATTTTGGAATCGACATCTCAATTCAGGCGGGCACCAAATACCTGATTGGCCATTCCGATGCAATGGTCGGTACGGCGGTATCAAATGCCCGCTGCTGGGACCAACTGCGCGAAAACGCCTATTTAATGGGGCAAATGCTGGATGCCGATACCGCCTATATGACCAGCCGCGGACTGCGGACTCTGGGCGTTCGTCTGCGCCAGCATCACGAAAGCAGCCTGAAGGTTGCCGAATGGCTGGCCGATCATCCGCAGGTCGCCCGCGTCAACCACCCCGCGCTTCCCGGCAGCAAAGGGCACGAATTCTGGAAACGTGATTTTACCGGCAGCAGCGGTCTGTTCTCGTTTGTGTTGAATAAGAAGCTGAACAATGACGAGCTGTCAGCGTATTTGGATCACTTTACGCTGTTCAGCATGGCCTACTCCTGGGGCGGGTTTGAATCACTGATTCTGGCCAATCAACCCGAACACATTGCCGCCATCCGTCCTGAAGGCAACGTGGACTTCAGCGGTACGCTCATCCGTTTACACATCGGTTTAGAAAATGTTGACGATCTGATTGCGGATTTAGCCGCCGGATTCGCCCGAATCGAGTAACATTGCCGCAGTTGGACATATATGCAGACACTTCTGGTGGAAAAGTCTGCAATTGTTGCGTCCGGGATCAAGGCATCCCGGACAATTCAGGAGTACAATCCACTCATAAATGCTGTTCCACAGGAAAGTCCATGGTAGTCATTCAAGATATTATCTCCGCGCTCTGGCAACACGATTTTGCCGCGCTGGCAGATCCGCACGTTGTGAGTGTGGTGTACTTCGTCATGTTTGCCACGTTGTTTTTAGAAAATGGTCTGCTGCCTGCTTCCTTTTTACCCGGAGACAGCCTGCTGTTACTGGCCGGAGCGCTGATCGCGCAGGACGTGATGAGCTTTCTCCCGACAATTGCTATTCTGACTGCCGCAGCCAGTCTGGGCTGTTGGCTGAGCTATATTCAAGGGCGCTGGTTGGGCAATACGCGGACGGTGAAAAGCTGGCTGGCGCAATTACCTGAAAAATATCATCAGCGTGCCACCTGTATGTTTGACCAACACGGTCTGATGGCGCTGCTCGCGGGACGTTTCCTGGCATTTGTTCGCACCCTGCTGCCAACAATGGCGGGGATTTCAGGTCTGCCTAACCGCCGGTTTCAGTTCTTTAACTGGCTGAGCGGCCTGCTGTGGGTCACCGTGGTCACCAGCTTTGGCTATGCTCTCAGCATGATCCCATTCGTTAAACGCCATGAAGATCAGGTGATGACCTTTCTGATGATCCTACCCATCGCGCTGTTAACTGCTGGTCTGCTAGGTACCTTGTTCGTGGTGATTAAAAAAAAATGCTGTAGCGCCTGAGTCGTCATCGTTGGCCGGGTAAAATCACCCGGCATTTTCGCCTGATGCCGCTTTGCTAATCAGGCCAACGGTGAACATCATTAACTTCCCTGCATCGTCCGAATTCTTGCCGCATCCTCCCCCGGCGTTACGCCAAAGTACCGTTTAAACTCGCGGCTAAACTGCGACGCGCTCTCATAGCCAACCCGCATTGCTGCCGCGCTGGCCTTCATGCCGTCGTGAATGATCATCATCCGAGCCTTATGCAGGCGATAACTCTTCAGATACTGCAGCGGTGAAGTGCTGGTCACCGATTTAAAATTATGATGAAACGCCGACACGCTCATGTTGGCTTCTGCCGCCAGTTGCTCAACGTTGAGGTTCTCGGTGTACTTGTTTTCGATGCGCTTCAGCACGCGACTGATCAAACTGAAATGCGTCTGACGACTGACCAACGCAAGCAGCGCGCCACCGCGTGGACCGGTCAGCACATGGTACAAAATCTCACGGATGATCTGTTTTCCCAGAATTCGCGCGTCCAGCGGTCGCTCCATCACATCCAGCAAACGCTCGGCCGCGCAAAGAATCTCATCAGAAAGCGTGGCCGAGTTTATTCCGCTCGCCGCCATTGCAGGCTGGAACAGTTCATCTTCGCCAATGTCCATCAGGAGTTCCTGCAATTGCAGGATATCGACATTCAGCCGCAGACCGGCCAGTGGAATCTCCGGTGTCGCATACGTTTCACATTCAAAGGGTAAAGGTACGGTGAGCAGCAGGTATTCGTTGGCGTCATAACGAAATACACGCTCATTGATGTAACCAATTTTATGACCAGAGAAGAGAAATATAATGCCAGGTTCATACATCACAGGGGTGCGCAGCCCAGGCTCCATGCCATACAGTAAACGCACATCAGGCAGCAATTTATTGAGTTTATTTTCATTATTTTTCAGCTGCTTAATTTTTTCCGTCAGCAGAAGGCAGACATCATCACGGTTCATAGAGCGCCCTTTCGTCATCGAATTGTAACGTCCACAGTGTGCGTATTTTTATCCGTTTTCTCCAGTAGTCTGTAGAAATAGGCAAGACATTGGCAGAAATGAGCATTGAGAGGAATGCGTCTGACGACCACAATGTTCACCATCAGGCAGACACTCACCTGCCCTCTTTTTTTACCCACACAAGGTAACGAGCAATGAATAACTTTAACCTCCATACCCCAACCCGCATTTTGTTCGGTAAAGGCGCTATCGCTGAACTGCGCGATCAAATCCCTCAGGATGCTCGCGTGCTGATTACCTACGGCGGCGGCAGCGTGAAAAAAACCGGCGTACTGGCACAGGTTCAGGATGCCCTGAAAGGTCTGGATGTACTGGAGTTTGGCGGTATTGAGCCGAACCCGTCTTATGAAACGCTGATGAATGCGGTCAACATCGTGCGTGATGAGAAGGTGACATTCCTGCTGGCCGTCGGCGGCGGCTCTGTTCTCGATGGCACTAAATTCATCGCCGCAGCGGCCCATTACGCTGAAGGTGTAGATCCGTGGCGCATCCTGGAAACTCACGGCAACGACGTAAAAAGCGCCATCCCGATGGGCTCCGTTTTGACCCTGCCGGCAACCGGCTCTGAATCAAACTCCGGCGCGGTAATTTCCCGCAAAACCACCGGCGATAAGCTGGCCTTTATGACACCGTTTGTGCAGCCGGTCTTTGCCGTGCTGGATCCGGTTTACACCTACACTCTGCCGCCGCGTCAAGTCGCAAACGGCGTAGTGGACGCGTTTGTTCACACCGTAGAGCAATACGTAACATACCCGGTCAACGGCAAAATACAGGACCGCTTTGCCGAAGGTATTTTGCTCACATTGATAGAAGAGGGCCCGAAAGCGTTGCAGGAGCCAGAAAACTACGATGTCCGCGCCAACGTCATGTGGGCAGCGACCCAGGCGCTGAACGGCCTGATTGGCGCAGGCGTACCGCAGGATTGGGCTACCCATATGCTCGGTCACGAACTGACCGCGATGCACGGTCTCGATCACGCACAAACACTGACCATCGTTCTGCCGGCACTGTGGAATGAAAAACGCGACACTAAGCGCGCCAAACTGCTGCAATACGCGGAGCGCGTCTGGAATATCACCGAAGGGAGTGATGACCAGCGTATCGATGCCGCCATTGCCGCGACGCGTCAATTCTTCGAGAAGATGGGCGTCCCAACCCGCATGTCCGACTACGGTCTGGATGGCAGTTCCATCCCGGCGTTGCTGGAAAAACTGGCAGCGCACGGTGGGACGAAACTGGGCGAACATCAGGACATTACGCTGGACGTCAGCCGCCGCATTTACGAAGCGGCACGCTAGGTTTTTTGACCTCTGACTTTCGTTTTTGGGTATTTATACCAGGCTTAAGTCACACAAACCTCACCGGGGCTGCTCCGGTGAACTCAATTTACACCCAATCATTCATGATGCATCGAGGCGGCAATTGAGTGAATCCCCGGGAGCGTACATAAGTACGTGACCGGGGTAAACGCAAGCAGCCAACAAAGAGGCAGCCTGAAGGATTCAGTGTAGGGGGGAATTATGACCAGTCCGACCATTATCAAGCTACAGGATGGTAACGTCATGCCTCAACTGGGCCTGGGGGTCTGGAAGGCAAGTAATGAGGAAGTCATCTCCGCGATCCATAAAGCGCTGGAAGTCGGTTATCGCTCTATTGATACCGCTGCCGCGTATAAAAATGAAGACGGTGTCGGTAAAGCATTACGCGACTGCGGCGTGCCCCGGGAGGAGTTATTCATCACCACTAAACTGTGGAATGACGACCAGAAACGTCCCCGAGAAGCGTTGCTCGAAAGCATGGAGAAACTCCAGCTCGATTACCTCGATCTTTACCTCATGCACTGGCCCGTCCCGGCAATCGACCATTACGTTGAAGCATGGGAAAACATGATCGACCTGCAAAAACAGGGACTCATTAAAAGCATTGGCGTGTGCAACTTCCAGATCAACCATCTCCAGCGCCTGATGGATGAAACGGGCGTTGCGCCAGTGATTAACCAAATCGAGCTGCACCCGCTTTTACAGCAGCGGCAGCTTCATGCCTGGAACGCCACGCATAAAATCCAGACTGAATCCTGGAGCCCGCTGGCACAAGGCGGCAAAGATGTGTTCGATCAAAAGATAGTTCGCGATCTCGCCGAAAAATACGGTAAATCACCGGCACAAATTGTCATTCGCTGGCATCTGGATAGCGGCCTGGTGGTGATCCCTAAATCAGTCACTCCTGCGCGTATCGCGGAGAACTTTGATGTCTGGGACTTCCGCCTGGACAAAGATGAACTAGGCGAAATGGCCAAACTCGACCAGGGCAAACGTCTGGGGCCGGACCCGGACCAGTTCGGCGGCTAATCCCTTCTCTCCAGCCCGGCATCCCAGTCGGGCTCTTCCTGCATGGAAATATCAAGAAACAATTCACTTACATTTATTGATGTATTTATTTCAGTCGCTGGAGCAGCATTGCGCCACATAACCTACTAATTATTCACTAAATATATTCATACGGTGAATATATTCACAATGTATATAGGTGCATGACCGTGGCTGAAAAAAAATCGCAGGGAGTTAAATGGCTCCCATTAATTCTAATAATTTTGATTTCAGCCGGGCTCTGGCAACTTACCCCACCAACGGGATTAAGCGCTTCCGCCTGGCATTCGGCAATTATTTTCGTGGCCACTATCGCCTCTATCGTGGCAAAAGTTCTGCCCATTGGAGCAGTCGGTATTATTGGCATAACCGTCTTTGCCCTCGCCTATGCCGCCGGGGATAAAACCGCCAGCGGTGCGATTACCACCGCTCTGAGCGAACTGAACAGTTCACTCATCTGGCTGATCGTCGTTGCCTTTATGATTGCCCGCGGGTTTATCAAAACCGGCCTTGGTCGACGTATCGCCCTGCAGATGATCCGCCTGCTCGGCAAGCGCACGCTCGGACTTGCCTACGGCCTGGCGTTTGCCGATCTGATCCTCTCTCCGGCGATGCCCAGCAATACGGCACGCTGCGGCGGCGTCATCTATCCGATTGCCGACTCACTGGCGCGCAGTTTTCATTCCAATCCGGAAGATGAATCGCGCAGCAAAATCGGCACCTTCCTCATTACCTGCATTGGCAACGTCAACGACGTCACCGCCGCACTGTTTATGACCGGCTATACCGGCAACCTACTGGCAGTAAAACTGGCGGCCAACGCCGGGGTCACGCTAACCTGGGGAAGCTGGTTTATGGCGGCGCTGCTGCCTTGCATGGTGTCTTTGCTGTTGGTTCCGCTGCTGGTGTACTGGCTGGTGCGTCCGGAAATTAAACACACGCCGGATGCCCCGAACCTGGCCCGTCAGGAACTGGCGGAAATGGGCAGCATGTCACGCGGTGAGTGGTTGATGCTGGGTACCGTTGGCGTCCTGCTGGTGCTGTGGATTTTTGGCGATACGCTAGGCGTCGATGCCACCACCGCGTCGTTCGTTGGACTCTCAATTTTACTGCTCAGCGGTGTGCTGAGCTGGGAAGACGTCAAAAGCGAAAAAGGTGCATGGGACACGCTGATTTGGTTTGCCGCACTGCTGATGATGGCAAACCAATTGAAGAAGCTCGGTTTCACCACCTGGTTTGGTAATCTGATTGGCGATAGCCTCAGCAGTACCATGCATGGCACCAGTTGGGTGGTCGTCCTGCTGCTGCTTAACGCCGCCTACTTCTACACCCACTACTTTTTTGCGAGCGGAAATGCGCAGATCGCCGCATTGTACGCGGTATTCCTTGGCGTCGGCCTGCATCTGAATATCCCGGCAGCCCCGACCGCGTTGATGCTGGCTTTCACCAGCAGCCTGTACTGCTCTCTCACCCAGTACACACATGCGCGTGGTCCGATCCTGTTTGGTGCGGGGTATGTGCCGACAGGCGTCTGGTGGCGAACAGGGTTTATCGTCAGCCTGTTTAACCAGGCAGTCTTTATTACCGTAGGTCTGATGTGGTGGAAGGTGTTGGGGCTGTACTAAAACAGATTTGCCGGATGGCGGTGCAAGCACCTCATCCGGCTTTCAAAGCAGTGGCCCAGTAAGCAGAGCG
Organism: Citrobacter sp. TBCS-14; assembly: GCF_005280805.1. Taxonomy (NCBI): domain Bacteria; kingdom Pseudomonadati; phylum Pseudomonadota; class Gammaproteobacteria; order Enterobacterales; family Enterobacteriaceae; genus Citrobacter; species Citrobacter sp. TBCS-14. The sequence continues at coordinate 270,513 of NZ_SZWM01001195.1, read as the reverse complement.
CTACCGGGCTTCAGGATTAACGCCCTGCTACTTTGCCACGTTTTTTATTCGCGGCGGGCGTCTGGCGCTGGTGTGCAACAGGTGTGTGCTTGGTCAGTGCCGGGCGAGTATGACGATTCTGGCGACGCGCTTCACGCATTTCTTCCAGCGTAGGCGACGGAACCAGACATTCACGACGACCGCCAATCAGGTGCTTTTTACCCATATCTTCCAGCGCCTGACGGATTAACGGCCAGTTAGCCGGATCGTGGTAACGCAGCAGCGCTTTATGTAAACGACGCTGCTTATCGCCTTTCGGCACCACCACATCTTCACTCTTATAGCCAATTTTACCCAGCGGGTTTTTCCCGGTGTAATACATGGTTGTCGAGTTCGCCAGCGGTGATGGGTAGAAGTTCTGTACCTGATCAAGGCGGAAACGACGCTGCTTCAACCACAACGCCAGATTCACCATATCTTCGTCACGCGTACCCGGGTGCGCAGAGATAAAGTAAGGGATCAGATACTGCTCTTTACCGGCCTGCTTCGAGTAGGTGTCGAACAGCTCTTTAAAGCGGTCGTAGCTACCCATGCCCGGCTTCATCATCTTCGACAGCGGACCTTCTTCGGTATGTTCCGGTGCAATCTTCAGATAGCCACCAACGTGGTGGGTCGCCAGCTCTTTGATGTAGCGCGGATCTTCCACGGCGATGTCGTAGCGCACGCCGGACGCAATCAAAATCTTTTTGATGCCTTTCAAATCACGCGCGCGACGATAGAGGTTAATCGTCGGTTCGTGGTTGGTGTCCATATGCGGGCAGATGTCCGGATAAACGCACGACAGACGACGGCAGGTCTGTTCCGCACGTGGCGACTTACAGCGCAGCATGTACATGTTGGCCGTTGGGCCACCCAGATCGGAAATCACGCCGGTGAAGCCCGGTACGGTATCGCGAATCGCCTCGATCTCGTTGATGATCGAATCTTCAGAACGGCTCTGGATGATGCGTCCTTCATGCTCGGTGATCGAACAGAAAGAACAGCCGCCAAAGCAGCCGCGCATAATGTTGATGGAAAAACGGATCATCTCGTAGGCCGGAATACGGCTGTTGCCATATGCCGGGTGCGGGACACGTTTATACGGCAGTGCGAATACGCTATCCATCTCTTCGGTCGACAGCGGGATCGCCGGAGGGTTAACCCAAATGTAGCGGTCGCCGTGTTTTTGCATCAGGGCGCGCGCGCAGCCAGGGTTGGTTTCGTGGTGCAGAATACGTGAGGCGTGAGCGTACAACACTTTGTCGCCTTTCACCTTCTCATAAGACGGCAGCAGCACGTAGGTTTTTTCCCACGGCTTCGGACGCGCAGGCTGAACGGTCACCGCTTTGGCTTCCTGCTTTTTAGGCGCTACTGGCTTGTTATCTGCACACGGTAAATCTTCACCGTACGGATGCGGGATAGGGTCAATTTTCCCCGGCATATCCAGACGCGTGGAATCCACACCGCTCCAGCCGGGCAGCGCTTCTTTAACCATAATCGCGGTGTTACGCACGTCGCGGATTTGGTCGATGGTTTCACCCATCGCCAGGCGGTGCGCAACCTCAACCAGCGGACGTTCACCGTTGCCGAACATCAGCATATCCGCTTTGGAATCCACCAGCACCGAGCGGCGCACGGTATCAGACCAGTAATCGTAATGCGCGGTACGACGCAGGCTGGCTTCAATACCACCAAGGATCACCGGCACGTCTTTCCATGCTTCACGACAACGTTGGGTATAAACCAGCGTGGCGCGGTCCGGGCGCTTACCGGCGACGTTGTCCGGCGTATAGGCATCATCATGGCGCAGGCGACGATCGGCAGTATAGCGGTTGATCATCGAGTCCATGTTACCGGCGGTTACGCCGAAGAACAGATTCGGTTTACCCAGACGCATAAAGTCGTCTTTACTGTTCCAGTCCGGCTGGGCGATAATCCCGACGCGAAAACCCTGGGCTTCCAGCATACGGCCACAAATGGCCATACCGAAACTCGGGTGATCAACATAGGCATCACCGGTAACCAGAATAATGTCGCAGCTATCCCAGCCAAGTTGGTCCATCTCTTCTCGCGACATTGGCAGAAACGGCGCGGGGCCAAAACAGGCGGCCCAGTACTGCGGCCAGGAGAAAAGGTCTCTGTCCGGTTGGATCAGGGATATTGCGCTCATAATGCTTCCAAAAATGGTAAAAAAATAATCAAAGGCCGGGGATTATACGCTGTATGTCCGCCAGAAATGAAGCGGAGTCTGAGCCAGACGAGTAGAAAGTTAAATAAATTGTTAAATTTTACTACGCCTACTTTTATCTATACCCAAAATAATTCGAGTTGCATGAAGGCGGCAAGTGAGTGACAAATTCGTCAGGAAAGAATTTGAACAGCCAAAGGCTGGCCTCCGGTGAGGGACATGGATGTCCCTCATTAATCTCCAGGAGCATAGATAACTATGTGACTGGGGTGAACGAACATAGCTAACGCACATGCAACTTGAAGTATGACGGGTATATCATAATTGACATCATGTCTTGCCAGCCGTACCAGGTCTTTTTGGCGGGGGATTTTCCATTGCATCGCAACGAATCACTTAATATTTCCCAGCTGCGGGTTGTTCTTCACCTGTGCGGATTTCTGGTTCTCCTGTACAGCTTCTCTATGCTGCCGCCGATGGCCATCGCCTTGCTGAACAAAGAACGGAGTTATTTTGCTTTTTTGAGCACCTTTGCCGTTTTTTTTACCCTCGGCGGCGGTGCCTGGCTGGCGACAAAACGTGCGGGCATTCAGCTACGAACCCGCGATGGGTTCGTCATCATCGTTCTTTTTTGGCTACTTTTTTCATTCATCAGCGCCATGCCGATGTGGATGGAAGACGGGTTAAATCTCTCCTTTGCCGACGCCCTGTTTGAAGGCGTCTCCGGTATTACCACCACCGGGGCGACGGTCATTGACGATGTCGGCGCGATGCCCAGATCTTATCTGTATTATCGGGCGCAGCTCAATTTCATCGGCGGTCTTGGCGTTATCGTCCTCGCCGTTGCCGTCCTGCCGCTGCTGGGGATCGGCGGCATGAAGCTGTATCAGTCTGAAATGCCAGGGCCGTTTAAAGAAGAACGCCTGACCCCACGACTTGCCGATACCGCACGTACGCTGTGGCTAACCTATGTCACCCTGGGGTTTGTTTGTACGCTGGCCTACTGGATTGCCGGCATGTCGTTTTTCGATGCGTTATGCCATGGGCTTTCGACAGTCTCCCTCGGTGGGTTCTCCACCCGAAGCGAAAGTATCGGTTTTTATAACAGCCACGCCATTGAGCTTGTCGCCGGGCTGTTTTCGCTGCTTTCTGCCTTTAACTTCACCCTCTGGTACGTCGCCATTGTCAAACGGACCTTCAAGCCTTTTCGCCGTAATGCCGAACTGCAGCTGTTTCTGATCATTGCGCTGGTGATCACCCTGATAGCCACCTGGCAGGTCTGGCGGGCAGGTATGTACAATTTAACGGACAGTCTGGTGCATGCTTTTTTTCTGGCAAGCTCAATGCTCACAGACAACGGCCTGTCGACGGCGGATTACGCCCAGTGGCCTTCACATACTATCTTCATGCTTCTCATCGCCAGTTTCTTCGGGGGGTGTATCGGTTCGACCTGCGGGGGTATTAAGGCGCTGCGTTTTTTAATTATGTTCAAGCAGTGCCGACAGGAATTACACCAACTGGCCCATCCTCGTGCATTACTGAATATCAAAGTGGGTAATAGCGTGGTTAACGAGCGCGTGATCCGCTCAGTGTGGAGCTTCTTTTTTCTCTATGCTTTGTTTACCAGTTTTTTCGTCTGGGCGCTTAATCTGATGGGCTACGATCTCTTTTCCTCGTTCGCCACCGCCGCGGCCTGTATCAATAATATGGGGCTGGGATTTGGCATCACGGCGGTCACGTTTGGTACTTTAAACGAAGAGGCAAAGCTGTTGATGTGCGCGGCCATGATCATGGGGCGTCTGGAAATCTACCCCATTTTGATCCTTTTCTCGCGCATGTTCTGGCGGGCGTAATAGCCTGCCCGGCACATTATGGCGCCGGGTTCACCAGCATCTGTCCGATCGAGCCACGATCGGCCATTTCCAGCGTCTGGCTGTTAAAGTAGAACGGGAAATGCGCCCAGGAAGGCTGTCCGTAATACACCAGCAGCTCAACCTGACCATCCACCCAAACGGTATCTTTCCAGCCCCGGTCTTCCGGGAACGGCATCGCGCCGTTCACATTGCGGATCAGGAAAGAGACGCCTTCGATATGGAAAGACTGCGGCATATCCGCCCGCACCGTCCAGCGCTCCCAGGAGCCCTGCTGAGCGGTAATGTCCATGCGGTTTACATCCCACAACTGCCCATTAATGCCGGGATCGTCATCAAGGCTGATCTCACGACTGCGAATCGGTGAGCCGCTTAAAATTTCCGTAGGCAACAAACGCATCGGCAGATTGTCGGTCACCAGCGGCAGCAGCCCGGTCGGGCGCAGGGTCAGTACCAGCGTGGAAATCAGAATACTGGAGGGCTCGAAGAAGCCGCGGATCCGGTCGACAATGCTGGCCGCCTCACCACAGGTGATCGACACTTCATCGCCGTTGGTCATGTCCACCAAAATCTCACGACGTTCACCCGGGGCCAGCGAGAGTTGCTTCACCGAAACCGGCGCGGGTAAAAAGCCCTGATCGCCGGAAATCACATGCAGCGCACGACCGTCACTCATTTGCAGCTGGTAACGACGCGAGTTCGACGCATTGAGTAAACGCAAACGCACCCAGCCGCGAGACACTTCCACATACGGGCTTTGTGCCCCGTTAACCAATAGCGTATCACCAACAAACCCGCCGCTACCCGGCTCGCTGTATTCAGGCGTGCCGAAGTTATCCAGGCGCTTGTCCTGAATAATGACCGGAAAATCATCCACGCCATAATGGTTGGGAATTGGCAGCGACTTACTGACTTCATCTTCAATCAGCCACATACCAGCCAGACCGTTATAGACCTGCTGCGCGGTACGGTTCGGCGTATTGGCGTGATACCACAACGTGGCGGCGTCCTGGCGAATGGGCAATACCGGCGCCCAGTCCGCATTCGGTGACATCATGCGTGCCGGCCCGCCCATCAGTGGGCCAGGAACCTGCAGCCCGGCGACGGTCATTGAAACATTCTCGGTAAGACGGTTGCTGTAAATAAGCTTGACGTCATCCCCTTTCCAGACGCGGATGGTCGGCCCCAGGTAACGCCCGTTAATCCCCCAGACCGGCGCGCGGGTGCCTTGCGTAAAGGACCAGTGAGCGCGTTGCAGGGTCATAAATAGCGGCTGTCCGCGGCGAGACTCCAGCAGCGGTGGAACAGGTAACGGTTGTTGCTGACCGGCAGCATTAGCCTTCAGCGGAATAGCACCTGCACACAGTGCGATCCCCGATGTCTGAATGAACTGACGCCGACTGAGTGACATATAAGCTCCATGTAAAACTGGCGATTAACACGCAGGAAAGTATTTCCTGTAACAAACTCGGATGGCGCGAATCACACCTTACCGGTAGCTTCACGCTCGGCAACTTCTTTGTCGAGTTCGGCGATTTTTTGTTCCATTAACGTGCGGCAATGCGCGGCCAGTTCACGAACCTGATCCTTACCATAGTGGCTGATATCTACTGGCGGTAACATCTCGACGATCGCCAGACCATTATTTAATCGGTTAAGTTTAATCTTATTTGAGGTCGTTGAGACGCACACCGGGATCACCGGAACACCCGCGGCAATTGCCGCATGAAACGCGCCAGTTTTAAACGGCAGCAGACCACGGCCACGGCTACGCGTACCTTCCGGGAACATCCAGATAGAGATACGACGTTTTTTAAAATGATTAACGACCGTCGCAATGGTGCTGTGCGCTTTGGCGCGATTGTTTCTGTCGATCAACAGGTTACCGGTGAGCCAGTACAGCAGGCCGAAGAACGGGATCCACAGCAGGCTTTTTTTACCGACCGTAACCGTCGGTGGTTGCACGATCTTCGCGGCGGTAACCATGTCATAGTTATTCTGGTGGTTACAAATATAGATAGCGTTGCCGTAGTCCTTTGCGTCCGGCGGCATGCGGCATTCCACCTTCAGGCCGTACAAGGGGGCCAGTCGACCAAACATATGGCCAAACGTTGAGACGTGTTTAGGATTTCGTGGGCTGAACAGACAATATATACAACCAAAAACACAGACCAGAATGCAGTAAATTACGGTAATGAATAAACGAAAAATATATAGCATAACAACCTCTAAGGCCTAAGAGCCTGGCATTTTACGTCACCAGATGCAGAACCCTGCGTCAGGTTAGGGCTTTGTTAAGAGCGGCTCTCTGGAAAAGCGTATTGTTAATCGCAATGCACGAATAAACAACGGTTTCACGGGAATTTTTAATGTTGACTCTCCCTGCGTAAAAGCAGGGAGAGTCAGACGACAGCGTTATTCTTCGCTGTCGCCCTGACCGGCACGTCGTGGTGAGTCAATTTCGATACGGTCGATGCGCTGTAAACCGCGCATCAGCGTACCGCGACGCCCACGCTCGCCGGTCACCTTCTGCAGTTCTTCAGGACGCAGTTTAATTTTGCGTTTACCAACGTGAATGGTCAGCGTACTTTGCGGAGGCAACACGTAGAGGTGCGCCAGCCCATCATCCCCTTTCGCCGCTTCTGCAGACGGAATGTTGATGATCTTGTTCCCTTTCCCTTTCGACAATTGCGGCAGATCACTGACCGGGAACATCAGCATACGCCCGGCATGGGTGATCGCCAGCAGCATGTCGCTTTCATCTTCAAGCACCACCGGCGGCATCACATGCGCGTTCTCCGGTAACGTAATCAATGCCTTACCTGCACGGTTGCGCGCCACCAAGTCATTGAAGGTGCAGACGAAACCGTAGCCAGCATCGGAGGCCATCAGCAGTTTCTGGTCATCACTTTCCATCAGCATATGCTCAACCGTCGCTCCCGGCGGCAGCGTCAGCTTACCGGTCAGCGGTTCACCCTGACCACGTGCCGACGGCAGCGTAATCGGGTCGATGGCATAGCTGCGCCCGGTTGAATCCACGAACACCACCGGCTGGTTGCTCTTGCCCTTCACCGCCGCCTTGTAGCTGTCACCCGCCTTATAGCTTAAGCCCGGCGCATCAATGTCATGGCCTTTGGCGCTACGCACCCAGCCGCTTTGCGACAGTACAATGGTGACCGGCTCAGACGGCAGCATGTCGTGCTCGCTCATCGCCTTCGCTTCTTCGCGCTCTTTCAGCGGAGAACGGCGATCGTCGCCATAGGCATCTGAGTCTGCCTGCAGCTCTTTCTTCAGCAGGTTACTCATCTTGCGCTCAGAGGCCAGAATGCCCTGCAGCTGATCGCGTTCTTTCGCCAGCTCGTCCTGCTCGCCACGAATTTTGATCTCTTCAAGTTTGGCAAGATGACGCAACTTCAGTTCGAGGATGGCTTCAGCCTGGGTTTCAGAAATGCCAAACCGCGACATCAGCTCAGGCTTCGGTTCATCTTCATGACGAATGATTTCAATCACTTCGTCAATGTTGAGGAACGCCACCAGCAAACCTTCGAGGATGTGCAGGCGCTTGAGGACTTTTTCCAGACGATAGTTCAGACGACGACGCACGGTATCTCGGCGGAACGCCAGCCATTCGGTGAGGATCTCCAGCAGGTTTTTCACCGCCGGGCGACCGTCGAGGCCAATCATGTTCAGGTTGATGCGGTAGCTTTTTTCCAGATCGGTGGTGGCAAACAGGTGGTTCATCACCTGCTCCATATCCACACGGTTGGAGCGCGGCACGATCACCAGACGGGTCGGGTTTTCGTGATCCGACTCATCGCGCAGATCGTCCACCATCGGCAGCTTTTTATTGCGCATCTGGGCGGCAATCTGTTCAAGCACTTTGGCACCGGAAACCTGATGTGGCAGCGCGGAAATCACCACCGCGCCATCTTCTTTGGTCCAGACCGCACGCATACGCACGGAGCCACGTCCGTTTTCGTAAATCTTACGAATTTCTGCACGCGGGGTAATGATTTCTGCTTCGGTCGGGTAATCCGGTCCCTGGACGATATCCAGCAGCTGATCCAGCGTCGTTTTCGGCTGCTCAATCAGCGTAATCGCCGCTTTTGCCACTTCACGCAGGTTATGTGGCGGAATGTCCGTTGCCATGCCGACCGCAATACCGGTGGTGCCGTTCAGCAGAATATTCGGCAAACGCGCAGGCAGCATCTTCGGCTCCTGCATGGTGCCGTCGAAGTTTGGCACCCAGTCCGACGTCCCCTGGCCGAGTTCCCCCAGCAGCAGTTCCGCATATTTAGACAGTCGAGATTCGGTATAACGCATCGCCGCGAACGATTTCGGATCGTCCGGTGCCCCCCAGTTCCCCTGCCCGTCAACCAGCGGATAACGGTAAGAGAACGGCTGCGCCATCAGCACCATCGCTTCATAGCAGGCGCTGTCGCCGTGTGGGTGGTATTTACCCAGTACGTCGCCGACGGTACGGGCGGATTTTTTAAATTTGGCGCTGGCATTCAGCCCCAGTTCGGACATCGCGTAAACGATGCGTCGCTGAACGGGTTTCAGACCATCACCAATAAACGGCAACGCCCTGTCCATGATGACGTACATGGAATAGTTCAGATAGGCGTTTTCCGTGAATTCATGCAGCGCAAGGCGCTCTGCCATATCGCTCATTAATCGTGGTTCCTCAACTGTTAGCCCGAACAATACCCGGTATTCGTCAGGCAATATTGCCGCAGATACTACCCTATCTGGCGAGTTGAGTCACAAAGAAAAGGGCCGCGAACGCGGCCCTGATGGGGATTATTTGGTGACTTTGGTAATCTGTTTTACGTCGATTTCAACGGAGTTCCAGTCTTTATCCACTTCGCCCTGGATTTCTACGACATCCTGCGGCGTGACGGTTAAACCGTTCCAGCGCTTGTGGTCGATATCCACGTTCACCGTGCCAGATGCATCTTTAAACAGGTACAGATCGTCGGAGATACGCTCAACGATGTTACCGCGCAGCGTGACCCAGGTATCATCACGCAGCGATTTTGCGCTTTCTACCGTCGTGCTGCTGCCATTCGGACCCACAAATCCGCCCGCCTGGCTTTGCGTCGCCGTTGGGCCAGAGAATCCGCCCTGCTGCGCTGCCATAACAGGTGCGGAACACAGTGCCATCACGGCAACCATTGCAGCTAATTTTTTCATCTTCATGTCTCCCTTATCATGTTGTTTCACGACTATTTAATAAGTTAATCCTTAACAACTTCTTAAGGCAAAAAAAGATTCTTTTTTTGCTGTACATCCCCGGTTGCCACAAGGTTTACTGGCAGCCAACTGAGTGAGCGCAGGGAAGAACATATGCGTATTTTACTGGTAGAAGATGACGCGTTGATTGGCGACGGTCTGAAAACGGGTCTGAGTAAAATGGGGTTCACCATCGACTGGTTTACCGAAGGTCGTCAGGGTAAAGAGGCGCTTTACAGTGCGCCTTATGACGCGGTGATCCTCGACCTGACGCTGCCGGGTATTGACGGCCGCGATATCCTGCGCGAATGGCGCACAAAAGGAAAACAGGAGCCGGTGCTGATTTTAACGGCCCGCGACGCGCTGGCAGAACGCGTGGAAGGTCTGCGCCTCGGTGCGGATGACTACCTGTGTAAACCCTTTGCACTGATTGAAGTGGCCGCCCGACTGGAAGCGCTGGTACGTCGCGCCAGCGGTCAGGCTACCAGCGAACTACGCCACGGTCAGGTGACGCTTAATCCCGGCGCACTGGTCGCCACGTTCGCAGGCGAGCCATTGTCGCTCAAGCCGAAGGAGTTCGCACTGTTGGAACTGCTGATGCGTAATAAAGGGCGCGTCCTGCCCCGTAAACACATTGAAGAAAAACTGTATAACTGGGACGAAAACGTCTCCAGCAATGCGGTTGAAGTGCACGTCCATCACTTACGCCGTAAGCTCGGCAGTGATTTTATCCGCACCGTGCACGGCATTGGTTACACCCTGGGTGATGCATGAAATTCACACAACGCCTCAGCCTGCGCGTCAGGCTAACGCTTATCTTCACCATTTTGGTGCTGGTGACCTGGCTGATTTCCAGTTTTGTCGCCTGGAAGCAAACCACCGACAACGTCGACGAGATGTTTGACACACAGCTGATGCTGTTTGCCAAACGGCTGGTCACGCTGGATCTTGACGAACTAAAAGCCTCTGAGCGCTTTGCCCAAACGCCAAAGAAATTCAAACACGGCCATATTGACGACGATGTGCTGACCTTTGCGGTCTACACCCCGGACGGAAAAATGGTTCTGCACGACGGCGACAATGGTCAGTACATTCCCTATAGCTATCGCCGGGAAGGGTTTGACGACGGCTATCTGAACGGTGACAACGATAAATGGCGCTTTATCTGGCTGACTTCAGCAGATAAAAAGTACCGGGTCGTGGTCGGTCAGGAGTGGGAATACCGCGAAGATATGGCGTTGGCGATTGTGACGGCCCAACTGGTGCCGTGGCTGGTCGCCCTGCCGTTGATGCTGCTGATCCTGATTGTACTGTTAAGTCTTGAACTTAAGCCGCTGAAAAAGCTGGCACAGGCTTTACGTTTGCGCGATCCGGAATCTGAAGAACCACTGAGTCTGAAAGGCATTCCCGGCGAGGTTCGCCCACTGGTTGAGTCGCTCAATCAGCTGTTTACCCGTATTCACACCACCATGGTACGCGAGCGGCGCTTTACCTCAGATGCCGCGCACGAACTGCGTAGCCCGCTGACGGCGCTCAAGGTTCAAACCGAAGTGGCGCAACTGTCTGACGATGACCCGCAGTCACGACAAAAAGCGCTAATGCAGATGCAGACGGGAATTGACCGCGCCACTCGCCTGGTCGATCAGCTGCTGACGCTTTCGCGTCTCGATTCGCTCAACAACCTTCAGGATGTCGCCGATATCTCACTCGAAGAGTTACTGCAATCCGCCGTCATGGATATCTACCACCCGGCACAGCAGGCCCACATCGACGTGCGCTTGCAGATTAACGCTCACGACGTTAAACGCACCGGCCAACCGCTGTTGCTTAGCCTGATGGTCCGCAATCTGCTGGATAATGCAATCCGCTACAGCCCGCAGGGTAGCGTCGTGGACGTGACGCTCAACAACCACTGTTTCAGCGTCAAAGATAACGGTCCGGGCGTTACGCCAGAGGTATTACTGCAAATTGGTGAGCGTTTCTATCGTCCACCAGGACAAAACGCGACCGGCAGTGGGCTGGGCCTGTCGATCGTCCGGCGTATTGCGACGTTGCACGGTATGTCCGTGTCATTCGCCAACGCCGCGGAAGGTGGATTTGAAGCCAAAATCAGCTGGTAACGTTGAATTATTGCGCTACCAGCAAAAGACTTTGCACATTTTGCTAATTTCACCGCACCGATCATCGGCGTAAAATCGCTCTCAAACGTAATTCTTTGAGGACACAACATGAGCAACATTCTGATTATCAATGGCGCTAAAAAATTCGGCCATTCTAATGGTCAGTTGAATGACACCCTGACCGAGGTCGCGGACGGTATCCTGCGCGACCTCGGACATGATGTTAGAGTCGTGCGCGCAGACAGCGATTACGACGTACAAACAGAAGTGCAGAACTTTGTCTGGGCTGACGACGTTATTTGGCAAATGCCGGGCTGGTGGATGGGTGCACCGTGGACAGTGAAAAAATACATCGATGATGTGTTCACTGCAGGGCACGGTACGCTGTACGCCAGCGATGGTCGCACACGTTCTGATGCCACTAAAAAATACGGTTCTGGCGGCCTGATTCAGGGCAAAAAATACATGTTGTCCCTGACCTGGAATGCACCGATGGAAGCCTTTACTGACAAAGATCAGTTCTTCCACGGCGTCGGCGTTGATGGCGTTTATCTGCCGTTCCATAAAGCAAACCAGTTTTTAGGTATGGAAGCGCTGCCGACTTTTATCACCAATGATGTGATTAAAATGCCGGATGTCCCGCGTTATATCGCAGAATATCGCAAGCATCTGACCGAGATTTTTGGTTAACTAGTTACCTGGAATTAGAAGGAGTTAACCATGCTTACCGTTATTGCAGAAATCCGTACACGTCCAGGTCAACACCACCGCCAGGCGGTGCTGGATCAGTTTGCTAAAATCGTTCCAACCGTCCTGAAGGAAGAAGGCTGTCATGGCTACGCGCCGATGGTCGATCACGCCGCAGGTGTGAGTTTTCAGACCACAGCGCCGGATTCAATCGTGATGATTGAACAGTGGGAAAGTATTGCGCACCTTGAAGCGCATTTGCAAACCCCGCATATGAAAGCTTACAGCGAAGCCGTGAAAGGTGATGTGCTGGACATGAGCATTCGTATTCTGGAATCAGGTATTTAAGATTGTTGATGTACCGGATGACGTCGCCCGCGACGTATCCGGTCTACACACAATCTGTAAGCCCGGTAAGCACAGTGCAACCGGGCCAATAAACTTACCAGTACAACTTCCAGCACTGCGTAAAACGGGTTAACGCCTCAACGTAAAAGTAATCTCCCCAGCTTGCGCACTCATCGACCCCTTTATTGCTCGCAAGATGGTAAACCGAGTGTTTCAGTAGCCCGTTGCCCTTCTCATCTTTGCCCATCAGATAATGCTGCGTCAGCGATGACATGATCCCCATCGCCCATTGTTGATAACGTTCACGATCCGGATCGGTCACCGGCAGGTGTTTAATCAACTCCAGCAGGCCACATACCGCAATGGCCGCCGAAGAAGAATCACGCAGCGCATCGGTGCCCACCAGCGCCAGATCCCAGTGACAAACGGCATCATCCGGCAGGCGATTGAGAAAGTAGTTGGCCAGTTTTTTCGACAGCTGCACCATCTCGCGATCGCCGGTATAGATATAGCTCAACAGAAAACCATAAATCCCCCACGCCTGCCCACGCGACCAGCATGAATCATCAGCGTAACCCTGCTGGGTATTACCGTAGCGCGGCGCGCCGGTTTGCACATCCATGTAGTAGGTATGGAACGTCGAGGCATCTTCACGGATCAGATATTTCGCCGCCTGCGCCACGTGCGCTTTTGCCGCATTGGCAAAGCGCGGATCGCCCGTCTGTTCACTGGCCCAGTACAGCAGCGGCAGGTTCATATTGCAGTCAATGATCATCCGACCAGCCTGCTCGGGATCGCGGAGATCGCCCCATGCCTGAATGATCTGCGCCTTCTCGTGAAAACGTTCGAGCAGAGCTTCTGCCGCCATCAGCGAAAAACCGCGCGCATCGCGATTGCCCGTCAACCGCCAGGCCGCCACACAGGAAAGCGTGTACAGGAAGCCCAGGTCGTGGGTGTTGGTGTCATGACGCCCGGCAATACGCAAACCAAATGAGCGCACGTGCTTTTCGGCCATTTCACGAAATGTCGCTTCACCGCTCATTTCCCACGCCAGCCACAGTTGCCCAGTCCAGAAACTGGTGGTCCACTCCACATTATCCGTCAGCGGGTAATAACCGTTGACGCAGGTTTCGGCAGGAAAGTATTCACCGAATTCCGTTAACTGACGGCTAAGCAGCTCGAGGATATGTTCCCTGGCGCCATTCATTTGTTCCTGAAAGGCTGCGGTATTAAGCGGGCTACCAGGAAAAGCGCGCAACGTTTCCTCAACGATATGCTTTAACATATTTTGGTTCCTTATTACGTAGATTATCTTGTCGCGTTATTTTCGGCGATATCGAGCGCGGTATTATTGCGACGTTTACTTTGGCAGGCGGATAACGTAAATGCCGAAATCAGCGTAAAGGTCAGCGCAATAATACCCATAATGATATAGGTCTTTTCAAAACCAATTCGGTCATACATTAATCCGGCAGGTGAAGACACCACCACGTTGCCAACATACAGCATCGCCTGATAACCCAGTAAATACATGGTTGCGTTGACGCGTTTATCAAAATGTTCGGCAATGTATTTAAAGACAGAAACCAGCAATAAACAGATTTCCAGGCCATACAACGGTTTTAGCACTGAAATTAACAGATGCGAGTCGCACAGTCCGGAGATAACCAGACGCGCGCCGACCAGTGCCCCGACAATCAGCAATCCCCGCTTCGCGCCGATGTAGTTAACGAACAGCGGGATCACCATATACATGATAAATTCCATACCTGACTGCACGGTGCCCAGATATCCGAATACCGCATTGCCTTTATGGACATCAGCAAAGAAGGTGACAAAATAACGCGAGAATTGCTGTTCGGCGATAAACATCATCCACGCCACGCCTGCGACATACAGGCAAAACGCCCAAAACTTGCGGTTACGCAGCAGCGCGTAAACATCCGCAGGAGAGATTTTATCTTTGGTCAGTACCTCTGAGGCATTGGCTGAATTTACGTTCACTTTCAGGCTTAGCAGGACAATCAGCATTACCACCGACGCCACGCTACCTAACATAAAGTTATACGCCGGAGAGAGGTTAAACAGCAGCCCCGAGAACGACGACGCGACTGCCCAACCGAGCGATCCCCACATGCGGATTTGCCCAAACTCCATGCCGTTTAAACGACTGTAGCGGTCAGAATAGGATTCGCAGGCGGCCACACCGGCGTACCACGCAAAGCTTAAGTAAATTGCGCCGACAATAATACCCAGCAGGGTATTGGAGATTAATAGCGGCTGATATACATAAATAAAAAACGGTGCCATTAATGCCGACATAATCACGACAAAATAGAGCAGGTATTTACTCATACCGATTCTGTCGAGGATATAGCCATAAATCGGCTTCAGTATCACCGAGAAAATACCGTTCACTGCAAATACGGTACCGATAACCGTCCCACTTAACTGCGCTTTCTGCCCCAACCAAATGGCCAGCAAACCAATACTGGCCGACCAGGTAAAGAAATAAAGAAAAATAAAGCTACTAATTTTATAATATTCTGTTCTGTTACTCGCTGAACTCTTTTTCATACCATCCTCGCTATAAAAAGAACGACAACTGACGTGCACCGTCAGGTTCGCGAATAACGACCTGGTTACGGTTAATTTGCAGCAGTGGGACCGTGAGCACGTTTTTTTGCTTGCCGCTGGCATTCACGGCGCAGCACAGCCAGCTCTCGCCCGGCAGGATCTCGGTGGTCAGCGTCGGAATAGCCGCGCACTCAGCAAACATAATGCTGCTGTTAGGCGGCGTGACCACATTGTCCGGCTGGCGGATGATGGCAGGCGACAGATCCACAATCGCACTGGTCCCGTTACGCGCTGCCAGCAGACATCCCCGTGCGCTGAGCTGCGGCTCTGTCTTCATCACTGCAAAGCCCCCTTCCACCGTTTGCAGCGTTCTCGCACTGTGAATGCGGTGCAAACGAATATGCCACTCGCCAAACGGCACCAGCCAGGTCTCAATACTGACGTCATGCCACGGCGACCAACGGGACCAGAGATAATTTTCATCAACGCGAACGTCATCGCACTGACGACGTCCACGGAAGTAATTATCGCCATCTGCCAGCAGCAGCATGGAATCGCACGCCGCATGTTTGATGCCGTAGCGCCCGCGCTCAATGGTGAAGCCAAAACGGCTGGAGTAGGCAAATTTGGTGTACTTGGCCTCGGTATTCACATAGTTGTTCAGCTCAAGCTGCCCTGACGCCAGCATCGTGACATGCGCAGAATCTTCGCTGTGTTGCAGGATCTGCCCGGCATGGGTAATCACCCGTTTTTCGTCAAGCACCGGGAGCGGCAACTCTTCAGCCTGCCAGAACGCGTGATCGTCTGGTAACGCGAGGATCAAGAAGACTTTCAGTGCCCAGTACGGCGATCCCGGCGAATTGTAGTCTTCACACATCGCCAGGTTTGGATAGGCAAAGCCCAACGTCAGGATGCCGTCTCGATCAAAAATCGGCTGCTGTTGCCACCAGCGCAGATGGCGCAGGATCACCCCTTTGATAACCCCGGGTGAGAACACATCCAGTTCAGCAAAGGCCACCGCACTCCAGAAAGCGACCATGGCAAAGCGGTAGGTCAGGCTGCGACCAAACGGCACCGATGCCCCGTCGGCGGCAGACATAAAGATAAAATCCGCGGCAAACAGCCGGGAACGTTCACGCAAGGTAGCGGCGCGACGGGTGTCCTCCGGGCTGAGGGTGGCATACAGCAGGCCATAAAAATGAAAGGCCATGGAGATGTAATAATCTTTAGGTCGCCCGGGACCGTCGGAATACCAGCCATCGCCGAGGTAGTAGGCGTCCATCATCTCAAATCGCCGATCGATAGCCTGTTGGTCAAACGGTAATCCTGCACGTTTAAAGCCAAGCTGCACGATAATGGCGAAATAGTTCCAGTTGCTGTCCGGCATCTGAGCATCGGTAATTTGATTCAGCCAGCGGTGCAGATTGTCCTGCTCCATTGCGCTGAACATCCCGGTTAAACGCGTCTGCAATAACGCCAGGCCCAGACCATACGCCGCCATCTCGACCAGACGCTGATCGTAAGGACCGGTATCCCCCCAATAGTGCGAGCTGTGGGGATCGGTGCCGAGTTTTATCGCCTGAATATATTTGTCGGCAAACGGCACATCCGCCCCGCCGGCCATCAGCGGAAATAGCCCCCACAGCGCTCGGGAAAGCCCTTCCATGCAGGCAATATCCACGCTGTAATGCGCGCAGGTATCACCGAGAGAAAACTGAGCCTGTCCCGCTGGGAATTGCTTGTCGAGTGCCCGTAAAAGGGTATTAACGGCACGCGTAACGTCTTCGCGGGATGACAATGGATTTGATTTTTCTTCAGTTGCCGACCACATACTCTGCCCCTCTGAATTAAGTGGCTAAAGAATAGTGAATGGCAGACAAGCAGAAATGTTACTTCAATCACACCACAAACATTAAAATAAAACAGTGATTGAAGAAATTTAAAAATAGGGTTTATAAACAGGAATTCGCCGGCAAAAGTTTAAATTTATTGCACTATGAACTTATCTTCCCCTCAAGAGTACCTGGAGCTGATTGCCCTCAACGACGCGGTGGTGTCGTTCAGTCGTTTATTTGCCAATACGGTTCGTTATCACCATTGGCATCAGTGTCTGGAAGTGTTGTACGTGGAAGAAGGGTTTGGCGTGGTGACGGTCGATCATAAGCAATACACCATGCGTCCAGGGCGGATGTTCTTTTTCCCGCCGTTTACGCTGCATAAAATTTTTGTCGACGAGCAGGTGCGGGACCGTTATCGGCGGACCATTATTCATCTCGATCAGCACGCGGTGCTGAAGGTGTTACGCGACTTTCCACTTCATCAACAGCGTCTACAACACCTGAGTGTACGCGGGAGCGAGGCGTGGGTCATCGACGCCGCAGACGTCCATACGCACATTGATTTTCTGTTCAGCCGCTATGCAAAACTGGCCGCGCAGAAACCGCTTAACACTGAGCACGTTACCTGCCTGTTATTGAATTTATTCAGCCTGTTACCCGAAGATAACGTCAATATGCATGATAGTGATACGGGGATGGCCAGCCAGGTGATGTTCTGGCTTGATGAGCACTACATGCATAAATTTAGCCTGGTGACGCTGGCACAAGCGTTAGGAAAATCAAAAAGTTATGTTTCTCGGCGTTTTCAGGTAGAAACAGGCGAGAGCATCCTCGGGTATCTCAACACGCTGAGGTTGAGAAAAGCCTGCGAGGCGCTGTTACACAGTGAGGCAAGCGTCAGAGAGATTGCGCAAAAAGTGGGGTTTTCTGATGTGACTTATTTTATCAGCGCCTTCGGAAAAGGCATTGGCGAGACGCCGTTACAGTACAGGAAGCGGCATAAGCCGTAACGCCTGATGGCGACGCTAACGCGTCTTATCAGGCCTACGGGCACAATGTGAATGTAGGCCGGATAAGCGAAGCGCTATCCGGCATTCACAACATCATGCTTACCCTTCGAGATCCGCCAGGTCGCCTTTCTCCTGCAGCCAGTTACGGCGATCTTCTGAGCGCTTCTTCGCCAGCAGCATATCCATCATGGCGTTGGTGCGCTGATCGTCTTCATCATCAATGATGAGCTGCACCAGGCGACGGGTATTTGGATCCAGCGTGGTTTCGCGCAGCTGCATCGGGTTCATTTCACCCAGACCTTTAAAGCGCTGGACATTCGGCTTGCCTTTCTTACGCTTCAGCTGCTCCAGTACGCCCGCTTTCTCTTCTTCCGTGAGCGCGTAATACACTTCTTTCCCGAGGTCGATACGGTACAGCGGCGGCAGCGCTACGTAGACGTGTCCGTGTTTGACCAACGTGCGGAAGTGCTTCACAAACAATGCGCACAGCAGCGTAGCAATGTGCAGACCATCGGAGTCCGCATCCGCGAGGATACACACCTTGCCGTAGCGCAACTGGCTGAGATCGTCGCTGTCCGGATCGATACCGATCGCTACCGAGATATCGTGAACTTCCTGGGAGGCCAGCACTTCATCAGAAGAGACTTCCCAGGTGTTCAGGATCTTACCCTTCAGCGGCATGATCGCCTGATACTCACGATCGCGCGCCTGCTTGGCCGATCCGCCCGCCGAGTCACCTTCCACCAGGAACAGCTCGGTGCGGTTAAGATCCTGTGCGGTGCAGTCCGCCAGCTTACCCGGCAGTGCCGGACCGCTGGTGAGTTTTTTACGCACCACTTTTTTCGCTGCACGCAGACGACGCTGAGCGCTGGAAATCGCCATTTCCGCCAGCAGCTCTGCTGACTGCACGTTCTGGTTCAGCCACAGGCTAAAGGCATCTTTTACCACCCCAGAAACGAACGCCGCGCACTGGCGCGAAGAGAGACGCTCTTTGGTCTGACCGGCAAACTGTGGATCCTGCATCTTCACGGACAGCACGTAGGCGCAGCGATCCCAGATATCCTCCGCCGACAGCTTCACGCCGCGCGGCAGGATATTGCGGTATTCACAGAATTCACGCATCGCATCCAGCAGACCCTGACGCAGGCCATTGACGTGCGTCCCGCCCTGCATGGTTGGGATCAGGTTAACGTAGCTTTCGGTCAGCAGTTCACCGCCTTCCGGCAGCCACAGCAGCGCCCAGTCCACCGCTTCCGTATCACCGGAGAACGTCCCGACAAACGGTTTTTCCGGCAGCAACGGCAGGCCGTTCACCGCTTCGCCCAGGTAATCGGTCAGGCCATCGGCGTAGCGCCAGGTCTGTTCGGTATCGTTGACCTTATCCTTGAAGATGATCTCCACGCCCGGGCAGAGTACCGCTTTGGCTTTCAGCAGATGGCTCAGGCGAGAAGCGGAGAAACGTGGGCTGTCAAAGAAGCTTTCATCTGGCCAGAAGTGCACGCTGGTCCCGGTATTGCGCTTTCCACAGGTGCCGGAAACGTGCAGGTCTTCGACCTTTTCACCGTGTTCAAAGGCGATACTGTGAATCTGACCATCACGACGAACGGCCACTTCAACACGTTTTGACAAGGCGTTAACCACCGAAATCCCCACGCCGTGCAGGCCACCGGAGAACTGGTAGTTTTTGTTAGAAAACTTACCCCCTGCGTGCAAACGGCAAAGGATCAATTCAATGGCCGGGACGCCCTCTTCCGGGTGGATATCGACGGGCATGCCACGTCCATCATCAATGACTTCCAGTGATTGATCGGCATGAAGGATAACCTCGACACGTTTCGCGTGCCCGGCCAGCGCTTCATCCACACTGTTATCAATAACTTCCTGCCCCATATGGTTAGGACGAGTCGTATCTGTGTACATCCCCGGGCGGCGGCGAACCGGCTCAAGCCCAGTGAGTACCTCAATGGCATCAGCGTTATAAGTTTGCGTCATGGTTTAAATTAGCAATTCGAATTGATCGTCAAAAACTGTGCAGTCCAAGGAAATCGACAATCTGGTTGAAATAATCTTCGAAGCCTGTGAATGCGTGGTTTCCGCCCTCAATAACAGTTTGACGGCAGGAGGCGTAATACGCCACCGCCTGGCGGTAGTCCAACACTTCATCGCCCGTTTGTTGTAGCAGCCAGAGCAAATCCGGCGCCTCCAGCGGGTCAATCTGCATGACTTTAAGATCGTAAATATGGCGAGACTCTAGCACATATTGCTGGCCCGTGTAGGGGTTCTCGTTTTGGCCAAGGTAGTCGACCAGCAGTTCGTAAGGCCGCACCGCAGGGTTCACCACCACCGCAGGCAACATAAAACATTGCGACAGCCAGGTGGCGTAATAACCCCCTAAAGAGGAGCCAACAATCCCCAGCGACTCTCCGCCATGCTCAAGGACTATTGATTCCAGCATCTCTGCCGCTTGGGCAGGATACGGTGGCAGCTGCGGTACGATCATCTCAACGTGCGGGTGGTGCTCTGCCAGCCAGCTTTTCAGCAGACACGCCTTCGCCGAGCGAGGAGAGCTATTAAATCCGTGTAGATAGAGAAGCGTAGACATCAGTAGCCTTCTGAAGCGGTATCAGGGTGGAACCGAATTCCCGGCAGACGGCACACCTGAGTGTGCAACGAACCATCAGCAAAAAGTTCCAGCGTACGCCAGCCGGGACTAATGGTATCTAACGTAAAGTTGGCACAATGCGGCTTGAACTGCACGCATGTCGACGGCGTAGCCAGCAGGCGGCGACCGTTCCAGTCGAGATCCAACTCCTGATGAATATGCCCACACAGCAGATACTTCACGCGCGGATAGTTCACCAGCACGTTGTCCAGCTCAGCAGCATTGCGCAGGCTGTGCTGATCGAGCCAGCTACAGCCCGAAGGCAGTGGGTGGTGATGCAAAAGCAGCAAGGTATTCCGTTCAGGCGCATCGGCAAGTTTTCGCTCCAGCCATTCAAGCTGGAACTCACTTAATTCTCCGTGGGGAACGCCAAAAACCTGGCTATCGAGCAGCAAAATTTGCCACTGTTCACCAATGAAGACGCGTTTCGCAGGTGAAATTCCGGCGTCCTGCAGGGCGCTGTACATGGCTGGCTGAAAATCATGATTGCCAGGTAACCAGACGCAAGGCGCACGAAAGCTTGCGATACCCTCAGCAAAATGCTGATACGCCGCAGCGGATTGATCCTGCGCTAAATCGCCTGTCGCCACGATCAGATCGAAGTCGGTCGACTCAGCATGTATAGCGTCCAATACGCACTGATAGCTGTCCCAGGTGTTCACTCCCAGCAGCGTTTCATGCTTTTCGGCAAACAGGTGAGTGTCTGTAATTTGCAAGATCCTGACTCTGGCCTCACCAGCCAAAGGAAGGGTTAACAGGCTTTCCAAATGGTGTCCTTAGGTTTCACGACGCTAATAAACCGGAATCGCCATCGCTCCATGTGCTAAACAGTACCGTAACCAGTCGGCCAGGAACTGATTAATTTGATGCTTTTCGTCGCGTTGATGCAACTTTTTATTTGGGTAATCATACCGCGCTTTGAAGCGAAAGATCTGCTGACTTGAACACACTTCAGCCACCCTCGCATCATGATACAGGCGGACGGTAAGCGATGGCAGGCTCCAGTAAGTGACAGCAGGCGCCGTCTGTTCGATCGCAACCAGCGTAGTGTATCGGGTCGATTCAACAATCGTTAACCGATATTGTGCGTTTGCCACCTGATAGCTCACTGTTTCGCCGACCACATCATTTCGCGGCAACAGACGGCGCAGCTGCGAAAAGTTGGTTTCGCACAGGCGCATCATTTCAGGGAAATCAGGTGTATAACGCTTCATTTTTTCCACTCAGTTTTTAACTCTTGATAGTGCAGCTGTAACCATTGCAAGGCGATGACAGAAGCCGCGTTGTCGATTTTTCCCTCTTCCACCCACTGATAAGCCTGTTCCCGGCTTACCACATGAACGCGAATATCTTCGTTTTCATCCGCCAGACCGTGGATCCCGCTTGCGGTCGTGGCGTCCACTTCGCCGACCAAAATGGACAGGCGCTCGCTCGTGCCGCCGGGGCTTGCCAGATAGCTCAGCACAGGTTTGGTTCGTTTTACGTCCAGTCCGGCTTCTTCCATCGCTTCACGGCGGGCAACGTCCTCAACGGTTTCACCTTCTTCGATCATCCCGGCGACCATTTCCAGCAGCCACGGGCTTTCGCTGGTATCAAATGCCGCAATACGAATCTGCTCAACCAGCACAACTTCGTCCCGCTCAGGGTCAAAGGGTAGCAAGACCGCCGCGTGTCCGCGCTCAAAAATTTCGCGCGTGACTTCCTCACTCATTCCACCGTTAAACAGGCGATGGCGGAACCGATAAAGATCCAGTGAAAAAAAACCGCGGTATAGCGTTTCTCGTGCAATAATTTCTACATCATTTTTCGTGAAAGTCATTGGCAAGCTGTCTGGTTTACGCATTGTGCTGTCCTGATACCAATAGTGATTAAAATGTGAATTTCAAGGTCGTTTGACTGCTGTTTGGGCGCCCTTGTGTTAAATTGATGCAAATTAACGCCGTATGGCACGTAACGCCAACTTTTTGAAGTGGTGGATTCTGCTAGAATCAACAATTATTTTTACCATTTGATCAGCGCTAAATACTGCTTCACAACAAGGAATGCAAATGAAGAAATTGCTCCCCATCCTTATCGGCCTGAGCCTGTCGGGGTTCAGTACTTTGAGCCAGGCAGAGAACCTGATGCAGGTTTATCAGCAAGCACGCCTGAGCAACCCGGAATTGCGTAAATCCGCCGCCGATCGCGATGCTGCATTCGAAAAAATTAACGAAGCGCGTAGTCCGTTACTGCCTCAGCTGGGCTTAGGTGCCGATTACACCTACAGCAATGGCTACCGTGATTCAAACGGCGTGAATTCCAACGCCACCTCTGCTTCGTTAACCCTGACTCAGTCTCTGTTCGATATGTCGAAATGGCGTGCCCTGACGCTGCAAGAAAAATCAGCGGGCATCCAGGATGTGACCTATCAGACCGATCAGCAAACGCTGATCCTGAATACCGCCACGGCCTATTTTAAAGTATTGAACGCGATTGATGTGCTGTCATACACCCAGGCACAGAAAGACGCAGTTTACCGTCAGTTGGATCAGACTACCCAGCGTTTTAACGTCGGCCTGGTCGCCATTACTGACGTACAGAACGCCCGTTCACAATACGATACCGTGCTGGCAAATGAAGTTACCGCGCGTAACGATCTGGACAACGCGGTGGAAGAGCTGCGCCAGGTTACCGGCAACTACTATCCGGAACTGGCCTCGCTGAACGTTGACGGTTTTAAAACCAACAAACCGCAGGCAGTAAATGCGCTGCTGAAAGAAGCCGAAAACCGCAACCTGACCTTACTGCAGGCGCGTTTAAGCCAGGACCTGGCGCGTGAACAAATTCGTCTGGCGCAGGACGGTCACCTGCCGACGCTGAATTTAACCGCCTCCACCGGGGTCTCTGATACCTCTTACAGCGGATCTAAAACTCGTGCAAGCGATGCAGGCACACGCTTTGACGATAGCAATGAAGGTCAGAACAAAATTGGCCTGAATTTCTCGCTGCCGCTGTACCAAGGTGGCATGGTTAACTCGCAGGTGAAACAAGCACAGTACAACTTTGTGGGCGCGAGCGAACAGCTGGAAAGTGCGCACCGCAGCGTGGTACAGACCGTACGTTCATCCTTCAATAACATTAATGCGTCCATCAGTAGCATTAACGCGTACAAACAAGCGGTTGTCTCTGCACAAAGCTCTTTGGACGCGATGGAAGCCGGTTATTCCGTTGGTACACGTACCATCGTGGATGTGTTGGATGCCACCACCACGCTGTACAACGCCAAACAGCAGTTGGCTAACGCACGTTATACCTATCTGATTAACCAGTTAAACATCAAATCTGCGCTCGGTACGCTGAACGAACAGGATCTGGTGGCGCTGAACAATACGCTGGGCAAACCGATTCCGACCGCGCCTGACACCGTCGCGCCGGAAAACACACAGCAAGACGCTGCAGCAGACGGCTATACCGCGAGCAACAACGCGGCAGTCGCTCAGCCGACGGCAGCACGTTCAACCAGCAGCACCGGCAACAATCCGTTCCGTAACTGATGGTGATGACGGGGCTTCGGCCCCGTCTGAACGTAAGACAACGTAAAGATCCGCCCCTTCTTCCGCATTCTCGCCTCTTCCCGCTTCAATTTCGACCAGTCATCCTCTATTCTGAGCAGTATTTACCACTGGGTCCTGGAAGACATAAATGAAACGGACAAAATCTATACATCACGCGTCGTTCCGCAAAAGCTGGAGCGCACGCCACCTGACTCCTGTTGCCCTGGCTGTTACCGCCGTTATTATGCTGGCGGGCTGTGAGCAGAGCGACGAAACAGTATCGCTTTACCAAAATGCGGACGACTGCTCGACGGCGAATCCGGGTAAAAGCGCTGAATGTACAACCGCATTCAACAACGCGCTGAAAGAAGCTGAGCGCACGGCGCCGAAGTACGCCACCCGCGAAGACTGTATCGCTGAATTCGGCGAAGGTCAGTGCCAGCAGGCACCTGCACAGGCCGGTATGGCACCAACGGGTGAAGGCCAGGCTCAGGCGCAGAATCAAAGCAGCGGCAGCTTCTGGATGCCGCTGATGGCAGGCTACATGATGGGCCGCATGATGGGCGGCGGTATGGGCGCTCAGCAGCCGCTGTTCAGCTCGAAAAATCCAGCCAGCCCGGCCTACGGCAAATATACCGATGCTGGCGGCAAAAACTACGGCGCAGCAACGCCGGGCCGTACCATGACCGTACCGAAAACCGCCATGGCGCCGAAACCGGCAACCACATCAACCGTCACGCGCGGTGGATTTGGTGAATCTGTCGCCAAGCAAAGCACCATGCAACGTAGCGCCAGCGGTACCACCACGCGTTCAATGGGCGGCTGATCCACATGGAAAGAGTCAGTATTGTTGAGCGCCCGGACTGGCGCGAAAAAGCCACCGAATACGGTTTTAACTTTCACACCATGTACGGCGAACCGTACTGGTGTGAAGACGCCTACTACAAGCTCACGCTTGCACAGGTCGAAAAGCTGGAAGACGTCACCGCTGAACTGCACCAAATGTGCCTCAAGGTGGTTGAAAAGGTCATCGCCAGCGACGAGCTGATGACCAAGTTTCGTATTCCCAAACACACCTGGGGATTTGTCCGCCAGTCATGGCTGACTCAGCAGCCGTCGCTCTATTCCCGCCTCGATCTGGCATGGGATGGCATCGGTGAACCTAAGCTGCTGGAAAACAACGCCGATACGCCAACCTCGCTGTACGAAGCTGCATTCTTCCAGTGGATCTGGTTAGAAGATCAGCTCAATGCCGGGAACCTGCCGGAAGGCAGCGATCAGTTCAACAGCCTGCAGGAAAAGCTGATTGAACGCTTCACCGCGCTGCGCGAACAGTATGGTTTTCAGCTACTGCACCTGACCTGCTGTCGTGACACCGTCGAAGATCGCGGGACCATCCAGTATTTGCAGGATTGCGCGGCCGAAGCAGAAATCGCCACCGAATTCCTCTATGTCGAAGATATCGGCCTCGGTGAGAAAGGTCAGTTCACGGACTTAGAAGATCAGGTGATTGCCAACCTGTTTAAGCTCTATCCGTGGGAATTTATGCTGCGCGAGATGTTCTCTACCAAGCTGGAAGATGCCGGCGTTCGCTGGCTGGAACCGGCCTGGAAGAGCATCATCTCCAACAAAGCGCTGTTACCACTGCTGTGGGACATGTTCCCGAACCATCCGAACCTGCTGCCTGCGTATTTCGCCGAAGACGACTATCCACAGATGGAAAAATTCGTCGTGAAACCGATCTTCTCGCGAGAAGGCGCTAACGTCTCGATCGTTGAGAACGGTAAAACGATCGAATCGGTGGAAGGCCCGTACGGTGAAGAAGGTATGATCGTACAGCAGTTCCATCAGCTACCGAAGTTTGGCGATAGCTACGTGCTGATCGGCAGTTGGCTGATTAACGATCAGCCAGCCGGGATTGGCATTCGCGAAGACAGAGCGCTGATCACTCAAGATCTTTCCCGCTTCTATCCGCATATTTTTGTCGAATGAATGAAAGTGCCGGGTGGCGGCTCTGCCTTACCCGGCCTACGACACGAACTGTAGGCCCGATAAGCGCAGCGCCATCGGGCATTAATCATCCAACCTGCACCGACAGCATACTCAGACTGCCCATCTCAATGCCGTCCACAGGAATTGTCACGGGTTCTTTTCCATCCCACGCGCCTAATACGTAAAGCAGCGGCAGATAGTGATCCGCCGTTGGATTCGACAACGATCCGCCTTCATGATCCAGATAGTTGACCAGCGGATGTTGTTCAACCGGTCCCTGCCATGTCAGGTTGGCCTTCACATAATCGTTGAATGAGGACGCCCACGGGTATGGCGTATTTTCACCGTGCCAGCGTGCCGTGCGCAGGTTATGCACCACGTTACCACTGGCGACCAGCATAATACCTTCATCGCGCAGCGCCGCCAGCTTACGACCCATTTCAAAATGCCAGGCGGCCGGCTTCGTGCTATCAATGCTTAATTGCACCATCGGGATGTCGGCATTCGGGTACATCTTGATCAACACGCCCCACGACCCGTGGTCAAAACCCCAGGCTTCTTTGTCTAAGGCGACTGGGACGGGAGACAGCAAATCCACCAGATGCTGCGCCAGTTCTGGCGAGCCCGGCGCCGGATAATGTGTGTCATACAGAGCCTGCGGAAAACCACCAAAATCATGAATCGTTTTCGGTGCTTCCATGGCAGTTACGCCAGTGCCACGGGTAAACCAGTGCGCCGAAACCACGACTATGGCTTTCGGGCGCGGCAACGTTTCCCCCAGTTGCTGCCAGGCACGGGTATAAACGTTATCTTCCAGAACATTCATCGGGCTGCCGTGCCCCAAAAACAATGCTGGCATACGAGTTGAAGACATGATGATATCCTTACTGAGGGAGTCATTTTGATATCATCACAATACGCTTTTTCGGTTGATGAAGAACTCAGATAACCATGATGAAGATCATCAGTTATTTTGACGGTCTGGCCCGGACAGCTGATGGATAAGGAGTTGGATTTGTCGATGTCAGTACCTTTACTTCTGACTTTACTGGCGGGTGCCGCCACCTTTATTGGCGCCTTTCTTGGCGTGCTGGGACAAAAGCCCTCAAACCGCGTGCTCGCCTTTTCTCTGGGTTTTGCCGCGGGCATTATGCTGCTTATCTCCCTGATGGAGATGCTACCCGCCGCACTGGCTGCAAAAGGAATGTCACCCGTACTTGGCTACGGGATGTTTATCGTAGGCTTACTGGGCTATTTTGGTCTGGATCGTTTGCTGCCGCACGCCCATCCTCAGGATCTCGTGCAAAAAACAACACAACCTTTACCCGGTTCTATTAAACGCACCGCCATTTTGCTCACGCTTGGCATTAGTCTGCACAATTTCCCGGAAGGGGTCGCGACGTTTGTGACTGCCAGCAGCAACCTCGAGCTGGGTTTTGGTATCGCCCTCGCCGTGGCATTGCATAATATTCCTGAAGGTTTGGCCGTTGCCGGACCCGTGTACGCTGCAACCGGTTCGAAACGTACCGCGATATTTTGGGCTGGGATCTCCGGTATGGCGGAAATACTCGGCGGCGTACTGGCGTGGTTAATTCTGGGGAGTTTAATTTCACCGGTGGTCATGGCGGCAATTATGGCGGCTGTTGCCGGAATTATGGTCGCACTGTCCGTCGATGAACTGATGCCGCTGGCAAAAGAAATCGACCCGAATAATAACCCCAGCTATGGTGTACTCTGCGGAATGTCGGTGATGGGACTCAGCCTTGTCATCCTGCAATCAATGGGCATCGGATAATACAGACGGCGGATGCTGTCCTGCCCTGCAGGCCATCCGCCCCTACAACAGCAAAGCGACAGGGATTATTCATGCTCCCTGGCCGTGCCAGCCTCTTCGCTCGTACGGCGAAAGAGTTTGTTACGCGCCTCAAGCAACGCATCTCGGTCTTGTCGAAACGCGCGGCAATAACGCTTCATATGACAATAATAACCAATAGCAACGAGTGCAATTAATACCATCCAATACCAGGCAATAAACATTCTTTTACCCTTAAAATTTAACATCATTAAACATTTAACGTTAAAATTTCACATATCCTTATTTCAACCTACCACTATAGTGGCACATTACAGAAACAAATAGATGATTTCGATCATATAAACCAGCGGATAGAGCCAATTGAAAAACATGCATTAAAAATAAAACAATACAGAACCTGCAAGCATCTATAAATAACATTAATTATAATAAGTACATTCCAAACTGACTTTATTTAATTAAATCAATACACTAGTGGTTGATAACAAACACACCTAAAACAGTAAACACATTTACTTATCACAAAGATTTAGCCATATTCTTATATGGTAAAAATACAAAAATAGCGCATGCGGAATATATTATATGTCGATAAAATATAAAGCAGTATATCCTCGTTAAAGGATACCGTTCGTCTGGGCAAAGCTAAATAGGCGGGCCGTAATAACAAAAAACCGAAGCCAGAAAACTGACTTCGGTTTTTTATTGCCACCGCAACTGGCGTGGTAAAGCGTGTGCTATCAGCTGGCTTTACGTTCGTGCGCCTGACGGTAAGCGACTAAATCTTCGATCGTGACCACAGCCATATTATGCTTGCCTGCAAATTCGATGCACGCTGGCGCACGCGCCATGGTGCCATCATCATTGGTCAGCTCACACAGTACACCAGCCGGTTTAAAACCTGCCAGCGTCATCAGATCGATGGTAGCTTCAGTATGACCACCGCGGGTCAACACGCCGCCAGCCTGAGCACGTAGCGGGAAAACGTGTCCCGGACGGTTCAGATCGGAAGGTTTAGCACCGTCTTTAACTGCCGCGCGAACCGTGGTAACACGGTCAGCAGCAGAAACACCGGTAGTTACGCCTTCAGCGGCCTCAATGGTCACGGTAAAGCCCGTGCCGTAAGCGCTGGTGTTATTTTCCACCATCATTGGCAGATCGAGCTGCTTGCGTCGATCTTCAGTGATGCACAGGCAAACAATACCGCTACCGTGACGGATGGTAAGTGCCATCTGTTCAACGGTCATGGTTTCTGCCGGGAAAACCATATCGCCTTCGTTTTCACGATCTTCGTCGTCAAGCACCATCACACCGCGTCCTTCACGCAGCGCAGACAGCGCAAGTTCAACACGTTCGAAAGGCGTACCAAAAGAGGAAAGTAGCGTCTGATTCATGGTAAAAAAACCTCACTAAAATTATGGTTACCAGAATCAGGGCAGTCTTAGGAGTACCGTCTAAGCGGCAAAAAAATAACGTGAGCGGGTCCATGCCCGACTGGATCGTTACTCTCTCCCATCCGGACTCTAACCGTCGGCCCCGGAATTACACCGGATCTGCTGACCTTTTCGCGTTAACGAAAAGCGCTCGCGGGCTTTCAACATCAGTTGATTTACCGCCGGTGGGGAATTTCGCCCCGCCCTGAGAATAAGCGAGTTAACTATAACGCTATTGATTACCTTCATCAACGCCTTTGCTTGACTTCACTTCACACAATTCTGGTTTATGCCGCTGCCAGTTCGCACTACAATAGGCAGCAACACGTACCAGTTCAGGGAAACCACCATGATTGACCCGAAAAAAATTGAGCAGATTGCTCGTCAGGTCCACGAGTCGATGCCGAAAGGGATCCGCGAGTTTGGGGAAGACGTCGAGAAAAAGATTCGCCAAACGCTGCAGTCACAGCTGACGCGCCTGGATCTGGTAAGCCGCGAAGAGTTTGATGTACAAACCCAGGTGTTGCTGCGCACCCGCGAAAAGCTCGCGCTGCTTGAGCAACGCCTGACCGAGCTGGAAGCGCGCGAGAAACCGGCTGAAGTGAAGCCTGCGCCTGCTATCCCGCCCGTCGATCCGCAAGCGTAAAAACGACAACGGGCCGCAAGGCCCGTTTATCTGTTAGTGTTCCAGCTCTAATTTTTTCGCCTCAGTTGCCTGCTGGCAATACAGCGCGTAGCGTTTGCAAAACCAACTGCGGTGCTCCTCATCCATGTTGCCGGTTACGGCCTGGATATCAACAGGGTGCCCCTCAGCCTGCATCCTGGCAAAACTCCGGGCCAGGAAATCGAAATTGTTCAGTGAATACATATTGCTGTTCATGAGCATACCCTCCAGTTATTGAATATCTGTTAAGGCCATATGCTTTTTCTGATTTCAGTATTTCCCTATACAGAAAGTTGTTCTGTACATAATGTGCGCAAATTGAGAGCTATGCTTCACACTTTCCTACGAAATCTGAGAGGGGGAGATGTCTTTTTTCGGATGTAAGGAACCTGCAGAACTTCAGGCTCCGCTGATTGATTCGCTGTTAAATGAGATTGGTTTGTCCGGCGGTTCGCTTCACGCCCTGGCTGAGCCGCTGAAAAACAGTCCACAGCCTGTGGAGAAAACTGAAGCATAAGAGACAGGAATGCCGGATAAGGTGTTTATACCGCTATCCGGCAATCGACCAGACTATGACTTATCGCTGTCTTTCTGGATCTTTTTGATGATATTGGTCGTTGAGCAGCCGTCTTCGAAGTTCAGCACCAGCACTTCACCGCCGTTCGCCCATACCTCTTCGCTACCCGCAATTTGTTCCGGCTTGTAGTCACCACCTTTTACCAGCAGATCCGGCAGAACACCTGCGATCAGTCGCTGTGGGGTATCTTCTTCAAAAGAGACCACCCAGTCGACGGATTCCAGCGCACCCAGTACGATCATACGCTGCTCGAGAGGGTTGACCGGGCGCGTTTCACCTTTCAGACGTTTGGTGGATGCGTCGCTGTTTACCGCCACGATCAGACGATCGCCCAGCTTGCGCGCATTCGCCAGATAAGAGACGTGGCCCGCGTGCAGGATGTCGAAAACGCCATTGGTCATGACCACCTTCTCACCGCGCTTGCGCGCGCTGGCCACGGCTTGTTTCAGCTCGGCTTCTGTCATCACACCAAAACCGGTATCCGCACGACCGCGCACAGCGTTTTCCAGTTCGATAGGCGAAACGGTGGACGTCCCCAGCTTACCCACTACCACGCCCGCCGCAGCGTTAGCAAAATAACACGCTTCTTCCAGTGAGTTACCCGCCGCCAGCGTTGCCGCCAGCACGCCAATAACCGTATCGCCAGCACCGGTCACGTCATACACTTCCTGCGCCTGGGTCGGCATGTGCAGCGGTGCTTTGCCCGGCTGCAGCAGCGTCATGCCCTGCTCGGAACGGGTGATCAACAGCGCGGAAAGGTCGAAATCCGCAATCACCTTCATGCCGCGTTCAACCAGTTCCTCTTCGCTTTTGCACTTACCGGCAACCGCTTCAAACTCGGAAAGATTTGGTGTCAGCAGCGTCGCACCGCGATAGCGTTCAAAATCAGTGCCTTTCGGATCGATAAGCACCGGTACGCCAGCCTTTCGTGCCAGCGCAATCATCTGCTGCACGCTGGCCAGCGCGCCTTTGGCGTAGTCAGACAGTACCAGAGCACCGATAGAACCCAGCGCCTGGTTAATACGATCGTGCAGCGGCTGTGGATCTACGCCTTCGAAACCTTCCTCGAAGTCCAGACGGATCAGCTGCTGGTTGCGTGAGAGTACGCGCAGTTTGGTGATCGTCGGGTGCGTCGGCACCGAAACGAAGTCACATTTCACATTCACGTCCGCCAGCGTTTTACTCAGCGCACGTGCCGCATCATCAATACCGGTCAACCCCACCAGACGGGAATTTGCGCCCAGAGAGGCAATGTTCATCGCCACGTTTGCCGCGCCGCCGGGACGTTCTTCAATGGTATCCACTTTGACTACCGGAACTGGGGCTTCTGGTGAAATACGGCTAGTAGGCCCGTACCAGTAGCGATCCAGCATCACATCACCGACAACCATGACTCCTGCACGTTCAAACTCTGGCAGCGTTACTTTCATTCCTGTCTCCTGAGAGATTCTCTGAGGGTCTTAAAATTTGCGCGCGATCATAGCACACTTCACTCGGCAACCAGCCACTTCTGCCAGCTGTCACGCACCAGCGCGCGCTCAGCGCTGAAGCACTCCGGCGCCACATGGCCCGGAAGTTCCTGCAAAGCAAGATGATGAAGTTCATCACGCAGCGTGGTATAGGCGCGGGTCAGCGCCAGGGCTTCTTGCTCTTCCATAATGTCGTTTTGTGCCAGTAATTCCAGAATGCGCACGTTATCTGACCAGCGCGTCAGTTTCGGTTTTTCATGGGCATAGCGCAGCACCAGATATTGAGTAATAAACTCAATGTCGGTGATCCCGCCTTCATCTGCTTTGATATCAAAGCGATCGCGATGCTTATTACCCAAATGAGCACGCATTTTCTCGCGCATTTCACGCACGTCGGTCTGCAACGTTTTTCCGTCACGAGCGAGCGTCATGATATCGCGACGCACCGCGTCAAACTGAGAGGTCAGCTGCGGGTCGCCATACACCACCCGAGCACGCACCAGCGCCTGATGCTCCCATGTCCAGGCTTCGTTGCGTTGGTAATCGGCGAAAGCCTCGGTTGATGTCACCAGCATGCCTGCGGCACCGGATGGGCGCAGCCGCGCATCCACCTCATATAAAATGCCGGAAGACGTGCGGGTACTGAAAAGGTGCATGATGCGCTGTGACAGACGCAGATAGAACTGCCGCCCGTCAATTTCACGCTCGCCGTCAGTCATCACGTCCATCGGACAATCGTGCAGGAAGATCAAATCAAGATCGGAGCTGTAGCCCAGCTCCCAACCGCCCAGCTTGCCGTAACCGACAACGGCGAAACCGCGGCCCTCGCGATCGCCAAGGTGCGTTGGCTGCCCGTAGCGGGCGACCATTTGCGTCCACGCCTGCTGAACCACGGCATCGATAATCGCTTCGGCCAGCCAGGTTAAGTGGTCGCTCACCTTCATCACTGGCAGCGTCCCGGCGATATCGGCCGCCGCAATACGCAGCAGTTGAGTTTGCTTGAACTGACGCAACGCTTCCAGTTGCTGTTCTTCGTCATCCTCCGGCACACGCAGCAGATACTGACGTAGCTCATCACGGTAGGCATCGGTTGCGGTGGGCTGATACAGGGTGTTCGGATCCAGCAACTCGTCCAGCAGCAGCGGATAGCGCGCCAACTGGCTGGCGACCATCGGCGAGGCGGCGCACAGCGAAATCAGGTGCTTCAGCGCGCCAGGGAATTCACTCAACAGCTCCAGATAGGTCGTACGGGTGACAATGCCCACCAGCAGCGGAGTAATACGCGACAGCGGCACCGAGGCATCAGCGCGGGAGCAAACATCGCTCAGCAAGTGCGGCATCAAATGATCCAGCACCTGGCGTCCACGTGGGCCGATGGTGCGCTTATCCAGCTCTTTGCGAAAATCGGCGATCAGAGTCAGCACGCGGCGCTGATCGTCTTCCGCAAGATGCGCCAGCACTGGCGTGGTGTCATCTTCCTGCAAAGCATCCTGCCACAGTTCGCGCCACTGTTCCGACAAAGACTCTTCCTGGGTTTCGGTTTCATCATCACCGATTAACTCATTGAACACCCGACGCACGTTGCCCATGTGAACGTTCAGGACAGCCGTCAACTGCGACCAGTCATCCGCCCCCATGGCCCATGCCAGACGTGCGCGATTTAGCTCATCGCCCGGCAGCGTCTGGGTCTGTTCATCGTTGATGCTCTGCAGCAGGTTTTCCAGACGACGTAAAAAGAGATAGGCACTTCGTAAATGCTCCGCATCGGTATCAGACAGTAGATGCAGCGCGTTGATGGCGCTGAGCGTAGGTAACAGCGCGCGGGATTGTAGCGATGGCTCACGCCCGCCGCGAATCAGTTGGAAGACCTGAACGATAAATTCGATTTCACGAATACCGCCCGCCCCCAACTTGATATTGTCTTTCAGACCACGGCGGCGGACTTCACGGGCAATCATCCCTTTCATGTTACGCAGCGACTGGATCACGCTGAAATCGATATAACGACGAAAAACAAAAGGCCGCAGCATGGCGCGCAGTTCAGCGACGTAAGTACCGTCAGCATCCCCCATAATACGCGCCTTAACCATCGCGTAGCGTTCCCAGTCACGCCCTTGCTCCTGGTAATAATCCTCCAGCGCCGAGAAGCTCAGCACCAGCGGACCGCTGTCACCAAACGGGCGTAAACGCATATCCACCCGATAGACAAATCCATCCATAGTCGGCTGATCCAACACTTTAATCAGCCGTTGGCCCATACGCGTAAAGAACTGCGCGTTATCCAGCTCACGCCGTCCGCCCTGCGTCGATCCGTGTTCTGGCCAGGCAAAAATCAGGTCGATGTCGGAGGAAAAGTTAAGCTCGCCGCCGCCCAGTTTTCCCATCCCTAAAATCAGCAGCGGCTGCGGAACACCGTCAGGGTTGCACGGCGTTCCCCACTCACGACAGCAGGCGTCATACAGCCAGTCTCGTGCAGCGATAATCAGCGTTTCAGCCAGATGGCTTAACTGCTGCAAAATGCTCTCTTCCGTCACCAGCGACAGCGTCTGCGCCCAGGCAATTCGCACCATGATGCGACGGCGAAACAGGCGCAGCTCACGCATCAGCGCCGCTTCATCACCGACGTCAGCTAATGCTTGCTGCAACCAGACGCCATAGTGCTGCCATTCATCCGCCAGCGGCGGTTCGCTTTCCAGCTCTGCCAGCCACTCGGGATGGGCGATCACGCTGTCGCGAACAAAATCACTGAATGTGAGCACTGACTTCGCCTGCAGGCTAAGCGACGCTTCAGGTATTGCTGCTGGCAGCCGATCAACAACGGTCGGCCAGTACTGTTGTAACGGTGAAGAGAGCTGCTGCATTTACGGGTTATCCTTTAAATGATGCCGGATAGTGGCGTTTCGCCTTATCCGGCCTACAAGACATTTAAGCCCATCGCGTAGGCCTGATAAAGGCATCCTGATCTCGGTCCTGATTATCGTTTACCGCTGTGCAGCCAGAACGGCTCCTCAGAGATCGCTTCATTACGATAATGTTCAATTTCAATATGTTGGCGCGTCATGATGGCATGACGTAAACCCTGCCAGGTCGCAATCCATTCCGATGCCACCTTCTCATCGTAATAGCCTGCCAGCATCAGAATACTGTCAATGTTTCGCGTCAGGCGCGGGATTTGGTCGGCATATTGATCGCCCAATGGCTGACCAAACACCGTTTTCAGTTCAGCCGCATGACGTGAAAGATGGGTATCAGAGAAACGCTTGAAGGAGTCGGCGATTTTGGCCTGCGCTTTCGCATCGAGGAACGGTTGCCACTCTTTAGTCACCAACCACTCGGTGAGTGCCAGTTTTGCCATTGCCGTTTGCGGGTTGTAAACCGCAGATACCGCAGAAGTTTCAGCAGCAATAATCGCTTCCGACTGGGTCAGCAAATCACGTAAGTGAGCGCTCGCTTTACGTGGAACATTCCCGCCAAACAGCATCAGGATGTGGCGTACCAGCCCCATCGCGGCCAACACTTCCGATTTGGCGCCTTTTACGCCGCGAACCCATAACTCCTCATGGTACTGCCATTGCGACAATGCTAGTTCCAGCGCGGCTTCAAGCCCCTGCTCAATGCTGGCCTTGGCCGGGACTTTCAGAATACGCGTCGGCTTCAGCTCGCGTGGGGCATTCCCCTGCGCCAGATGATAACCCCGTGCCGCCTTACTCAGGCTACCCAGGCGTAAACCCTCCTCGGCAACCAGCTGATTTGCCAACTTCAACACTGCGCGGGTATCGCCGCTGACCAGTTCCAGTTCAAGCTCACAGAGCGGTTCAGCGAACTCTCCGGCCTTCACTTCACCCAGATCGAGGGCGAGTTCAATCTGGCTACCGTCAACCTCAAGCAGCCATTTCTCACGGTTAAAATCAGTGCTGAACAGCGGTTGTAGCTGAGAGGCGAGATCGGCTGGCAGTTCGCCATTTGGCCAGACTTCGGCTGGAAGCAGCGCAAGATCCAGTTCTGGCTCGCTCAACGCAACATTATACTCTGGTCGCTGATGCAACCCCCCCGTCACCCGTCCGGCAATTTTCAGGGTCATTTCATAACGACCGTTCTCACCGCGAATACGCAGCCCCATATCATGGCTACGCAACCACCCATCCGGCGTTTCATAGTAGATATTCAGCAACTGGCTGGGCGCATGATGCTCTCCCCCCAGCGTATTCAGACGTTCGCGCAATGCATCAACAGCATCATTATTGACAATAAATTTTAATTCGATTTCCTGGGTCATGATCTTGTACTTATGGGTTATGTCACAGTTGAGAAAACAGACTGCGAACTAAGTGCGTTCTTGATTGTCAGTAGATAGTATTTTGCGCCAAATTGCCATGCAACGAGCAATTTGACGGGCGTAAAAGTTTCGAGTGGTGGCAAAAAGGACACAGATGATTCCGATTGATGTTGAATGCTTTGCGTAGAGACACTGATGCCACTACTATCGTTCCACTTTCTATGACAATAACGACAGCCTGATGCCAAAATTACGCCTGATTGGATTAACTTTACTCGCACTTAGCGCCACTGCCGTCACCCATGCAGAAGAAAAGCGCTATGTCTCTGATGAACTGAACACCTGGGTCCGCAGCGGTCCGGGAGATAATTATCGCCTCGTGGGTACGGTTAACGCCGGCGAGGAAGTCATTCTGTTACAGACCGATGCCAGCACCAACTACGCCCAGGTAAAAGACAGTACCGGACGTACGGCCTGGATCCCGCTGAAAGAGCTGAACAGCACGCCAAGCCTGCGTACCCGCGTTCCGGACCTGGAAAACCAGGTAAAAACACTGACCGATAAGCTCAATAATATTGATACCACCTGGAACCAGCGTACCGCCGATATGCAGCAAAAAGTGGCGCAAAGCGACAGTGTGATCAATGGGTTGAAAGAAGAAAACCAGAAGCTAAAAAACGAGCTGATTGTGGCGCAGAAAAAGGTCAGTGCCGCGAATTTGCAGCTTGATGACAAGCAGCGCACCATCATCATGCAGTGGTTTATGTATGGCGGCGGCGTACTGGGTCTGGGTCTGTTGCTCGGTCTGGTTCTGCCACACATGATCCCAACCCGTAAACGCAAAGATCGCTGGATGAACTGAATCGCCTTCTCCGCCACACTGACATATGATTAAGGGATGATTTTTTTCAAAAGGAAAGTGGCGTGAAGATTTATCTGGTCGGTGGAGCTGTTCGGGATGCGTTATTAGGGCTACCGGTTAAAGATAAAGATTGGGTTGTCGTTGGCGCCACGCCGCAAGAGATGCTCGACGCGGGCTACCAGCAGGTAGGCCGCGATTTTCCTGTTTTTCTCCATCCGCAAACACGCGAAGAATATGCGCTGGCGCGAACCGAACGAAAATCAGGTTCAGGCTACACCGGATTTACCTGCTATGCCGCAGCAGACGTAACGCTGGAAGCCGATCTCCAGCGCCGCGACCTGACGATCAACGCGCTGGCCCGCGATGATGACGGCGAGATTATCGACCCGTATCACGGACGTCGCGATCTGGAAAATCGTCTACTGCGCCATGTTTCCCCTGCTTTTAGCGAAGATCCGCTACGCGTACTGCGCGTGGCGCGCTTTGCCGCGCGTTATGCACACCTCAGCTTCCGTATCGCCGATGAAACCCTGGCCTTAATGCGCGAGATGACCGCTGCCGGAGAACTGGCACATTTGACGCCGGAACGAGTCTGGAAAGAAACGGAAAATGCGTTAACTACCCGTAATCCACAGGTCTTTTTCCAGGTCCTGCGCGACTGCGGCGCACTGCGCGTTCTGTTCCCGGAAATAGACGCTCTGTTTGGCGTCCCGGCACCGGCTCAATGGCATCCGGAAATCGACACCGGTATTCACACGCTGATGACGCTGTCGATGGCGGCCATGTTGAGCCCAAACGTAGATATACGTTTTGCCACGCTGTGCCACGATCTTGGCAAGGCTCTGACGCCAAAAGCGCTGTGGCCACGTCATCATGGTCACGGCCCGGCGGGTGTCAAACTGGTAGAGCAGTTATGTCAGCGTCTGCGGGTGCCCAATGACATCCGCGATTTAGCCAAACTGGTGGCGGAATTCCACGATCTCATTCATACGTTCCCGATCCTGCAGCCGAAAACTATCGTGAAGTTGTTTGATTCCATCGATGCCTGGCGTAAACCGCAGCGTGTGGAACAAATTGCCCTGACCAGTGAGGCCGACGTCCGGGGTCGCACCGGTTTTGAAGCAGCAGATTACCCGCAAGGTAGGCTGCTGCGGGAGGCCTGGCAAGTCGCACAGACTGTGCCGACGAAGGAGGTCGTTGAGGCAGGATTCAAAGGGTCGGACATTCGCGAGGAGCTGACACGACGTCGCATTGCGGCGGTGGCCAGTTGGAAGGAACAGCGTTGCCCAAAAACGTAGGCAGTATGTTGCCGGATGCGCTGCGCTTATCCGGCCTACGGGGTCAACATCTCGTTCCGTAGGCCCGGTAAGCATAAGCGCCACCGGGCACACAAAAGTTAGAAGAACACCACGTAAACAGCGGCGGCGACCACAAAACGATAAATCGCAAATGGAATAAACGAGATACGTTTAATCAGCTGCAGGAAGGTTTTGATCGCCACCAGCGCCACGACAAATGCCGTCACGAAGCCCACAGCAAACATTGGAATGTCTGACGCGCTCAGGAACGACCAGCTTTTGTAGAGATCTAACGCCGTGGCACCCATCATCATTGGTACCGCCAGCAGGAATGAGAATTCCGATGCGGCATAGCGGCTCACGCCCATCAGCATACCGCCTGAAATGGTCGCTCCGGAGCGGGAAAATCCCGGCCACAGCGCCAGGCACTGGAAGCAGCCAATCATAAACGCCTGGCGATAAGTCATATCATCCAGACCCGGCGCGCGCGGCTCTTTCGGCTTCAGGCATTCTGCGGCTATCAGCAGCACGCCCCCCACCACCAGCGCATACATCACGTTGATCGGGTTAAACAATGATTTGATGGTATCGTGGAAAATCAGTCCCAGTACCACGGCCGGGATCATCCCTAACAGGATATGCCCCAGCGTTAGTCGTCCCTTGCCGGTTCCTTCATGCGGGGCTTTACCAAAGTGAATGCCAATCAGGCCAAACAAGCGACGCCAGAACATCACCACAACAGCCAAAATGGAACCCAGTTGAATAACCACTTCAAATGTCTTTGCGGTAGCGCCTTCAAACCCCAGCAGATGGCCAACAATAATCATATGGCCGGTGCTGGATACAGGCAAAAACTCCGTCAATCCCTCGACCACACCCAAAATTGCCGCCACCAGCAGCGAGTGCATATCACTCATCAATTAACCCCTAGATAGAAAACCACGGCAAAAAAGAGCCAACGTTAGGACTCTTTTATACCTGTTAGGTTTAGATATTATTAATTTAATTACGTTCTTTCAGATTATTGCCACGCTCAATGATAACGCCGACGTTTGTCGCTCTCGCCACCGCCCCCGGCTTGCTGAGCTTGATGCGTACCCATGGGGAATTAAAACGGCTAAGCAGGAGGTCTGCCACCTCTTCAGCCACGCGTTCAACCAGCGCAAAACGTCCGCCTTCCACATGGCTGACCACCGTTTGTGCGATATCAGCATAGCTCAGGCAATCGGCAACATCGTCGCTTTTCGCTGATTTGCGGTTATCCCATGCCATTTCGATATCGAACACCAGTTTTTGTTCGATAGTCTGTTCCCAGTCATAAACACCAATAGTGGTGATTACCGAAAGTTGCTCTATAAATACAATATCCATCACGACCTGCCTGCTTTTTGGCTAACCCGGATACCACTTCCGGCGAAATATGCGTATTATCCACGGAAGTAGTGTTTTACACGACATTTTCAAAACGGAACAGCTTATGAGTGCAATCGCGCCTGGAATGATTATCTTCGCGTACCTCTGCGGCTCAATTTCCAGTGCTATTCTGGTATGCCGCCTCGCTGGATTGCCGGACCCACGTGATAGCGGTTCTGGAAATCCGGGCGCGACAAACGTATTGCGAATTGGTGGCAAAGGAGCCGCCGTCGCCGTGCTGATTTTTGACGTCCTGAAGGGTATGTTACCCGTGTGGGGTGCATACGCGCTAGGCGTTAGTCCTTTCTGGTTGGGGTTGATTGCTATCGCCGCCTGCCTGGGACACATCTGGCCGGTGTTCTTCGGTTTTAAAGGTGGGAAAGGCGTCGCCACCGCCTTTGGCGCCATTGCGCCGATTGGCTGGGATTTAACCGGCGTCATGGCGGGCACCTGGTTGCTGACCATCTTGCTGAGCGGTTATTCCTCGTTAGGAGCCATCGTCAGCGCCCTGATAGCCCCGTTCTATGTCTGGTGGTTCAAACCCCAGTTCACTTTCCCGGTATCCATGCTGTCGTGCTTAATTCTGCTGCGCCATCATGACAACATCCAACGTCTGTGGCGTCGACAAGAGCCGAAGATCTGGACCAAGCTGAAGAAAAAGCGCGAAAAAGATCCCGAGTGACGATACTGCCGGATAATGACGCGACGGTGTCTTATCCGGCTTACAGGATCTGATACCCGTCAACCGGCTTACCCAACCGCTGCTGGCACCACGTTGCCAGAAACTCTACGCACACCCGTAGCTTTACGCTGCGATACAATGGCTCCTGATACACCGCCCAGATATTGGCGCTCTGCGCATATTCTGGCAGCACGCGAACCAGTTCACCGCTGAGCAGAAACGGCTGTACGTCCCACTCAGAACGCAGCATGATCCCTTTTCCCTGTAACGCCCACTGCAACACAATCTCGCCGCTGTTAGAAGAAAGATGCCCCGCCACCTTAACCGATTTTTTCTCATGCCCATTATCAAGTTCCCAAACCCCGTGCGTCATATCGCGCTCTTTGGTAACCAGGCAATCATGGCGACTTAATTCCTGTAACGTCTTTGGATCCCCGTATTCTCGTAAATATGTCGGTGCAGCACACAATATTCTTTTATTTTTCGTTAACAAATGCGCAATATAATAATCGGGAATTTCATCATTAATACGAATATCCAGATCGATATTATCCTGCGCTAAATCAATTTGCCGATCGTACAGTTCAAAATGCACCTGTAATTCAGGATAGCTATGCATCAATTCGGTAATCGCTGGGGCGATATAACTGCGCCCAAACCCAAAGCTACAACCAATACGGATCATCCCTTCCGGACGCGTTTTGATTTGCGTGACGTCATCCACCAGATGCTGATAGCGGGCGAGGATCTCCTGCGCATGTTCATAGCACCGCTGACCGCTTTCCGTTAACGCCACACCGCGTGCGGAGCGGTTAAGCAGCGTGGCCCCTAGCGTAGACTCCAGAATCTGAATGCGTTTTGTCACAAACGCTGGCGTCTGCCCAAGGGTCGCTGCCGCCGCGCTAAAGCTGCCGCTATGCACAATTTCAACCAGCACCTGCAGGTCTTTCGCCAGGGGATAGGTGTTCAGCATGTTCAGGATATCCGTGAGGGTGTGAATCGCAGTGTAATTCCCCTGGACATAATAAACCCTGCCTTTGCGCAATTTTTATTATCTTAAGCGGACATCATTCACGAACTGTTAATTGGTTATTCACAGCGCTAAAAAATATAAAGCCACATTTTTAGTGGTAGTTTGTCCGGGAGAATTTATTTCCAGATAAATAAAAGAACTGGAGTTG
Organism: Citrobacter sp. TBCS-14; assembly: GCF_005280805.1. Taxonomy (NCBI): domain Bacteria; kingdom Pseudomonadati; phylum Pseudomonadota; class Gammaproteobacteria; order Enterobacterales; family Enterobacteriaceae; genus Citrobacter; species Citrobacter sp. TBCS-14. Next base: position 228,763 of record NZ_SZWM01001195.1, on the reverse strand, counting down.
ACATGATGAGCCATCAAAATAACCAACATGCGATAAATACGCTGACTAACATTGTCGCTGATTTTACCGCCATGATTTCTACCCGTATGCCCGACGATGTCGTAGATAAATTAAAACAGCTACGCGAAGGCGAAACCTCGCCGATGGGTAAAATTATCTACCACACCATGTTTGACAACATGCAGAAGGCGATCGACCTGAATCGCCCGGCGTGTCAGGACACCGGTGAAATCATGTTCTTTGTGAAGGTCGGTTCCCGTTTTCCACTGCTGGGCGAACTGCAAAGCATCCTTAAGCAGGCCGTTGAAGACGCCACCGTTAAAGCGCCGCTACGCCACAATGCGGTAGAGATTTTTGACGAGGTAAACACCGGCAAAAATACCGGTACCGGCGTGCCATGGGTCACCTGGGACATCATCCCCGACGCTGACGACGCAGAAATTGAAGTCTATATGGCGGGCGGCGGCTGTACGCTGCCGGGGCGTTCCAAAGTGTTAATGCCTTCCGAAGGCTACGAAGGTGTCGTGAAGTTTGTTTTTGAGAATATCTCCACGCTAGCAGTAAACGCCTGCCCACCGGTGCTGGTCGGCGTAGGTATTGCGACCTCCGTTGAAACCGCCGCCGTGCTGTCACGCAAAGCCGTACTGCGCCCGATTGGCTCACGCCATCCCAATCCCAAAGCTGCCGAGCTGGAACTGCGTCTCGAGGAAGGACTTAACCGTCTGGGTATTGGCCCACAGGGGCTAACGGGTAACAGCTCCGTGATGGGCGTACATATCGAATCGGCCGCACGCCACCCGTCGACTATCGGCGTGGCCGTTTCTACCGGCTGCTGGGCGCACCGTCGCGGCACGCTGCGGGTTCATGCCGATCTCTCCTTCGAAAATTTGTCTCACACCCGGAGCGCGTTATGAAAAAGATCCTGACAACCCCGATCAAAGCCGAAGATCTGGCAGACATTCGCGTCGGCGATGTCATTTACCTGACCGGTACGCTGGTGACCTGTCGCGACGTGTGTCACCGCCGTTTGATCGAACTCAAGCGCCCGATCCCGTACGATCTGAACGGTAAAGCCATTTTTCACGCTGGCCCGATCGTGCGTAAGAACGGGGAAAAATGGGAGATGGTCTCCGTCGGCCCAACCACCAGCATGCGTATGGAAGCCTTTGAGAAAGAGTTCATCGAGCAAACCGGCGTCAAACTGGTGGTCGGCAAAGGCGGCATGGGACCGTTGACCGAAGAAGGGTGTAAACAATTCAAAGCACTGCACGTGATCTTCCCGGCTGGCTGCGCGGTTGTTGCCGCCACGCAGGTTGAAGAAATTGAAGAAGTGCACTGGACGGAATTGGGCATGCCGGAATCCCTGTGGGTGTGCCGGGTTAAAGAGTTCGGCCCGCTGATTGTTTCCATCGATACCCATGGCAACAACCTGATCGCCGAAAACAAAAAGCTGTTCGCTGAACGTCGCGACCCGATCGTCGAAGAAATCTGCGAGCACGTGCACTACATCAAATAACCCTCCCGGAGAGGCGCATACCTCTCCCCCTTTCGCAGGGATACAACAATGGCACCTTTAGCTGGTTGGTGGCGATACCTGGCTCCGCTGGTGGTCATCGCCATTATTGCTGTTTTGCCCGTTCCTGGCGGTCTTGAAAGCCACACCTGGCTCTATTTTGCCGTCTTTACCGGGGTCATCGTCGGGCTTATCCTGGAACCTGTTCCCGGTGCGGTAGTGGCGATGATTGGTATTTCTATCATTGCCGTGCTGTCGCCGTGGCTGTTGTTCAGCCCTGAGCAACTCGCCCAGGACGGATTTAAATTTACCGCCAAATCGTTGTCATGGGCGGTGTCGGGGTTTTCTAACTCGGTTATCTGGCTGATTTTCGCAGCCTTTATGTTCGGTACCGGTTACGAGAAAACGGGTCTGGGTCGGCGTATCGCGCTGATGCTGGTAAAGAAGATGGGGCATCGCACGCTGTTTCTCGGCTATGCGGTGATGTTCTCCGAACTGATCCTCGCCCCCGTAACACCGTCTAATTCCGCACGCAGCGCAGGCATTATCTACCCGATCATTCGTAACCTGCCGCCGCTGTATCACTCTCAACCCAACGATCCCAGCGCCCGCTCCATTGGCTCTTACATTATGTGGATGGGGATCGTCGCCGACTGCGTCACCAGCGCTATTTTTTTAACGGCGATGGCACCAAATCTGCTGCTAATTGGCCTGATGAAAGGCGCTTCCCATACAGCGTTAAGCTGGGGTGACTGGTTCTTAGGCATGCTGCCGCTGAGCATTTTACTGGTGTTGATCGTGCCCTGGCTGGCCTACGTGCTGTACCCACCGGTGCAGAAATCTGGCGATCAGGTCCCGCGCTGGGCGGAAACCGAGCTGAAGGCGATGGGGCCACTGTGCGCGCGTGAGAAAAAGATGCTGGTATTGATGGTGGGAGCGCTGGTGCTGTGGATCTTTGGCGGAGACTATATTGATGCCGCAATGGTCGGCTACAGCGTGGTGGCGTTGATGCTGGTACTGCGCATCATTTGCTGGGATGACATTGTCAGTAATAAAGCGGCATGGAACGTCTTTTTCTGGCTGGCTTCGCTGATTACCCTTGCCACCGGGCTGAACAATACTGGCTTTATCTCCTGGTTCGGCAAACTGCTGGCAAACGGACTCAGCGGCTACTCGCCGATAATGGTAATGGTGGCGTTGATCGTGGTGTTCTATCTGTTGCGTTATTTCTTTGCCAGCGCCACGGCCTATACCTCTGCCCTCGCGCCAATGATGATTGCAGCCGCGTTGGCGATGCCGGACATCCCGCTGCCGGTATTCTGCCTGATGGTCGGTGCCGCCATTGGTCTGGGCAGCATTTTGACCCCGTACGCTACCGGACCAAGCCCGATCTACTACGGCAGCGGCTACTTGCCGACGGCCGATTACTGGCGACTGGGCGCCATCTTCGGCCTGATATTCCTCGTCCTGCTGGTGATAACCGGCCTGCTGTGGATGCCTCTGGTTTTACTGTAAATCCCGCCGGGGCGGCGTAGTGTCGCCCCTTTTCCCTACGCATCTCACCAGTCCGCTCCCGGTGCGCTTACGCCGCCGGTAACTCCGCCAACGGCCAGCGTGGACGCACGGTGACACCAAGGTCTGCCGTTGCTCCGGATTTAAAACGCACCATGCCCGCATAGGCGATCATCGCCCCGTTATCGGTACAAAATTCCGGGCGCGCATAGAACACTTCGCCACGACGTTTTTGCATCATTTCCGCAAGTGCGGCCCGCAGGGTACGGTTAGCGCTCACGCCCCCCGCCATCACCAGACGCTTAAAACCGGTTTGATCCAGCGCGCGTTTGCACTTGATCATCAGCGTATCGACCACCGCATCTTCAAATGCACGGGCGATATCCGCACGGGTCTGATCGTCGTTTTCGTTATTACGAATGGTATTTGCGGCAAACGTTTTCAAGCCTGAGAAGCTGAAATCCAGCCCCGGACGATCGGTCATCGGGCGCGGGAAGACAAAACGCTTTTCCACGCCCTGAGACGCCAGCTTAGACAGCATCGGGCCACCTGGATAATCCAGCCCCAGCAGTTTGGCCGTTTTATCGAACGCTTCACCGGCCGCATCGTCAATCGATTCTCCCAGCAACTCATACTGTCCAATACCGGTGACGCTAATCAGCTGCGTGTGTCCGCCAGAAACCAGCAGCGCTACAAAAGGATATTCCGGCGGATTATCTTCCAGCATCGGTGCCAGCAAATGGCCTTCCATATGGTGTACAGGAATGGCCGGAACATTCCAGGCGAACGCCAGAGAACGCCCTACGGTCGCCCCCACCAGCAGCGCACCGACCAGACCCGGTCCTGCGGTATAGGCCACCGCATCAATATCTTTTGCCGTTAACCCTGCTTCAATTAGCGCCGCCTGAATCAACGGTACGGTTTTACGCACGTGATCGCGCGAAGCCAATTCAGGCACAACTCCACCGTAGTCAGCGTGCAATTTCACCTGACTATACAATTGGTTGGCTAAAAGACCTTTTTCATCGTCGTAAATGGCGATGCCGGTTTCATCGCAGGATGTTTCAATTCCCAGTACACGCATGACTTGTTTTACCTCGCTCTAATACCGCGCAGTGTAGGTCGAATGCGGGTTGATGTAAAACTTTGTTCGCCCAAGGAAGAACCCTCGTGTATACTCCTCACCCTTATAAAAGTCCCTTTCAAAATCGCGTCGGTGCTTTACAAAGCAGCAGCAATTGCAGTAAAATTCCGCACCATTTTGAAATAAGCTGGCGTAGATGCCAGCGGCAAACCGAATTTATAAAGGTGAGAGTTACATGCCGGTAATTAAAGTACGTGAAAACGAGCCGTTCGACGTAGCACTGCGTCGCTTCAAGCGTTCCTGCGAGAAAGCAGGTGTTCTGGCGGAAGTTCGTCGTCGTGAGTTCTATGAAAAACCGACTACCGAACGTAAGCGCGCTAAAGCTTCTGCTGTGAAACGTCACGCGAAGAAACTGGCTCGCGAAAACGCACGCCGCACTCGTCTGTACTAATCTATTGGGAGCTAAGGCTCTCAATTCAGACTGAGTTGTAGTTGTAAGGCCGTGCTTCCGGAAGGAATGCGCGGCTTATTTTCGTTTATACATCAGTAACTACACAAAATCATTCACACTGTATCAAGACGGCAAGTGAGTGAATCCCCGGAGCTTACTTAAGTAAGTGACAGGGGTGAGCGAGCGCAGCCAACGCAGAGACAGTTTGAAGGATGAAGTGTAATAACGGGGCATATGGCTGGACGAATCCCACGTGTATTCATTAATGACCTGCTGGCAAGAACCGACATCGTCGATCTCATCGATGCACGAGTTAAGCTGAAAAAGCAGGGCAAAAATTATCATGCGTGTTGTCCGTTCCATAACGAGAAAACCCCCTCTTTCACCGTAAACGGTGAAAAACAGTTTTATCACTGCTTTGGGTGTGGCGCGCACGGCAACGCCGTCGACTTTCTCATGAACTACGACAAGCTCGAGTTTGTGGAAACCGTCGAAGAACTGGCCGCAATGCACAACCTTGAAGTGCCTTATGAAGCAGGCAACGGCCCCAGTCAGATAGAGCGCCATCAACGGCAAAGCCTCTATCAATTGATGGACGGCCTGAACACTTTTTATCAACAGTCTCTGATACAACCCGCCGCTACCCCTGCGCGCCAGTACCTGGAAAAGCGAGGACTCAGTAGCGACGTGATCGATCGTTTTGCTATTGGTTTTGCCCCCCCCGGTTGGGACAACGTCCTGAAACGGTTTGGCGGCAACCCTGAGAATCGCCAGGCATTGATTGACGCGGGTATGTTGGTGACCAACGATCAGGGACGCAGTTACGATCGCTTCCGTGAGCGAGTGATGTTCCCTATCCGCGACAAACGCGGTCGGGTCATTGGTTTTGGTGGACGCGTGCTGGGCGATGCCCTGCCGAAGTACCTGAACTCCCCGGAAACCGATATTTTCCATAAAGGTCGCCAGCTGTATGGCCTTTATGAAGCCCAGCAGGATAACGCCGATCCGCAGCGCCTGTTAGTGGTTGAAGGCTATATGGATGTGGTGGCGTTGGCCCAATACGGCATTAACTACGCCGTGGCCTCCCTCGGGACGTCAACCACTGCTGATCACATCCAGCTGTTGTTCCGTGCGACGAACCAAGTGATTTGTTGTTACGACGGTGACCGGGCCGGACGCGATGCCGCATGGCGCGCGCTGGAAACTGCACTGCCGTATATGACGGACGGACGCCAGCTGCGCTTTATGTTTCTACCTGACGGTGAAGATCCCGATACGCTGGTGCGTAAAGAAGGGAAAGAAGCCTTTGAAGCCCGGATGGAGCAAGCCTTACCGCTCTCCGCGTTTCTGTTTAACAGCCTGTTACCACAGGTAGATTTGAGTACCCCGGACGGACGAGCACAGCTCAGTACGCTGGCATTGCCGCTGATCACGCAGGTCCCGGGCGAAACGTTGCGCATTTATCTGCGGCAGGAGTTGGGAAACAAGCTCGGCATTCTGGATGACAGCCAGCTTGAACGTTTAATGCCAAAACTGGCAGAAAATGGAGCTTCCCGCCCTGTTCCACAGCTAAAACGTACGACCATGCGTATACTTATAGGGTTACTGGTACAGAACCCAGGTTTAGCCCCGCTGGTGCCGCCGTTAGGCGCTCTGGATCAAAATAAGTTGCCCGGCCTTGGCTTATTCAGAGAACTGGTCAACACTTGTCTGGCCCAGCCAGGTCTGACCACCGGACAACTGTTAGAACACTATCGTGGCACAAATGATGCGGCCACCCTTGAAAAACTGTCGATGTGGGACGATATAGCAGATAAAGATATCGCGGAAAAAACCTTCACCGACTCACTCAACCATATGTTTGATTCGATGCTTGAACTGCGCCAGGAAGAGTTGATAGCTCGTGAGCGCACACATGGTTTAAGCAACGAAGAACGCCGGGAACTCTGGACGCTGAACCAGGAACTGGCCAAGAAATAAGAGAAAGACAAAACAAAGACAAAATCATTCGCGTTGTATCAAGGCAGCAAGTGAACGAACGCCTGGGAGTGTACATAAGTACATGACCAGGAAGAGAGAACGCAGCTAACGCAGAGACAACGTGAAAGATGAAGTATTTAACGGCTTAACTGCCGAATATCGATCGGGAAGCCCCCGACAGCCGCACGGAGAGGCAGCGGCAAAATATAAGTATGCCCTCGTTTTGCCGTTGGCGGTTTTACCGCCCAACACCAATCAAACGAATTAAGTGTGGATACCGTCTTATGGAGCAAAACCCGCAGTCACAGCTGAAGCTACTTGTCCAACGTGGTAAGGAGCAAGGCTATCTGACCTATGCCGAGGTCAATGACCATCTGCCGGAAGATATCGTCGATTCAGATCAAATCGAAGACATCATCCAAATGATCAATGACATGGGTATTCAGGTGATGGAAGAAGCACCGGATGCCGATGATCTGCTGCTTGCTGAAACCTCCAACAGCACCGATGAAGACGCGGAAGAAGCGGCTGCCCAGGTTCTGTCCAGCGTTGAGTCCGAAATCGGTCGTACAACTGACCCGGTGCGCATGTACATGCGTGAAATGGGTACCGTTGAACTGTTAACCCGTGAAGGCGAAATTGACATCGCTAAACGTATCGAAGACGGGATTAACCAGGTTCAATGCTCCGTTGCAGAATACCCGGAAGCCATCACCTATCTGCTCGAGCAGTACGATCGCGTAGAAGCTGAAGAAGCGCGTCTTTCCGACCTGATCACCGGCTTTGTCGATCCGAACGCGGAAGAAGACATGGCACCAACGGCGACGCACGTCGGGTCTGAACTCTCTCAGGAAGAGATGGATGACGACGAAGACGAAGATGAAGAAGAAGACGACGACAGCAGCGATGACGACAACAGCATCGACCCTGAATTAGCGCGCGAGAAATTCGGTGAACTGCGTACTCAGTACGAAATCACCCGCGACACTATCAAAGCGAAAGGCCGCAGCCATGCTGCCGCGCAGGAAGAAATTCAGAAGCTGTCTGAAGTGTTCAAACAGTTCCGCCTGGTGCCGAAGCAGTTCGACTACCTGGTAAACAGCATGCGCGTCATGATGGACCGCGTGCGTACTCAGGAACGTCTGATCATGAAGCTCTGCGTTGAGCAGTGCAAAATGCCGAAGAAAAACTTCATCACCCTGTTCACCGGCAACGAAACCAGCGAAACCTGGTTCAACGCGGCTATCGCGATGAACAAACCGTGGTCTGAAAAACTGCACGACGTGGCAGATGATGTCCACCGCGGCCTGCAGAAACTGCGTCAAATTGAAGAAGAAACCGGCCTGACCATCGAGCAGGTTAAAGACATCAACCGTCGTATGTCCATCGGTGAAGCGAAAGCCCGCCGTGCGAAAAAAGAGATGGTTGAAGCGAACTTGCGTCTGGTTATCTCTATCGCTAAGAAATACACCAACCGCGGTCTGCAATTCCTCGATCTGATTCAGGAAGGCAACATCGGTCTGATGAAAGCGGTAGATAAGTTTGAATACCGTCGTGGTTATAAGTTCTCCACCTATGCAACCTGGTGGATCCGTCAGGCGATCACCCGCTCTATCGCAGATCAGGCGCGTACCATTCGTATTCCGGTGCATATGATTGAGACCATTAACAAGCTCAACCGTATCTCCCGCCAGATGCTGCAAGAGATGGGCCGCGAGCCAACGCCGGAAGAGCTGGCTGAACGCATGCTAATGCCGGAAGACAAGATCCGTAAAGTGCTGAAGATTGCCAAAGAGCCTATCTCCATGGAAACGCCGATCGGCGACGATGAAGATTCGCATCTGGGTGATTTCATCGAGGATACCACCCTCGAGCTGCCGCTGGACTCTGCCACTACCGAGAGCCTGCGTGCCGCAACGCACGACGTTCTGGCTGGCCTGACAGCGCGTGAAGCAAAAGTTCTGCGTATGCGTTTCGGTATCGATATGAACACCGACCACACGCTGGAAGAAGTCGGGAAACAGTTCGACGTTACCCGCGAACGTATCCGTCAGATCGAAGCGAAGGCGCTGCGTAAACTGCGTCACCCGAGCCGTTCTGAAGTGCTGCGTAGCTTCCTCGACGATTAATCTCGCCGTATAAACATCAACGCCACCGCAAGGTGGCGTTTTTTTTCACATCCCACGCATAACCAGCGCGTCATCTAATTCCCGATACGCCGCCACTAACTTATCCAGCGTAATCCGGCTTAACCCACTCGGGTTCGGCAACACCCAGATCTGCGTCGCGCCAATCGTCAGCGTCTGTTTCCCCCACTGTGCACCACGCTGGCTAAAGCCTTGCTCAAATGCCTGTTTTCCCAAAATAGCGAGCGCCGCTGGCTGATAGTCTTCAATCTTCTCAACGAGCTGACGACCACCGCTACGCATCTCCTCGAGCTTCACTTCATTGGCCTGCACCGTCGGCCTGTCGACAAATTTGGTGACGCCACAGCGAAAATCCAGCAGGTGTTGTGCCTCTTCTGGCTTTAGCAGGCGATCGGTAAATCCCGCCTGATGGATGACCTTCCAAAAGCGGTTAGCAGGATGCGCAAAGGGAAAACCTGTACCTGCCGAAGAAAGCCCCGGATTGATGCCGCAAAAAACCACCCGCAGCCCCGGCGCCAGTATGTCCTTAACCATAATCACTCCGCACAATACATCAGGCAACCAGTATAACGGACTGAAAACACATTGTTTATAAAAACAGCATCCGTACGCTTATGGCTGGATTGCAACGCAGAGTTACTTTATAATCCACCGCCACGGCCCCTTAGCTCAGTGGTTAGAGCAGGCGACTCATAATCGCTTGGTCGCTGGTTCAAGTCCAGCAGGGGCCACCAAACAAAACAAGGAGTTAGATGAGAGATCGTCTGACTCCTTTTTCTTTGGATGCAATTTGGGTCCGCTTCCCCAACATGCAATACGGCTATGATCCCCATCCATTCTCAGGTATGTCTTCTTGAACACTACATCCTTGGTGATGGCGATGTCAGGAAAAGCCCTCTTATGCCGACATTGAATTGAAGGGAAAAATCAGAAAGGGTGGCTAACCCTCTATTTTCATTACATTATATCAAAACGTATATTTAGATATATCTATTATATTGTTTGTTTTGATTTTCTTATATGTTTATATTCTTTTAAGAAAATTAATTCAAAAGGATAATTCATTGCTTACACAATCTGATTTTTCAAAATTCAAAAACCTGAATATTTCGATTAACAACATTCTTGTTTTTGCCGCAGTCATGAATACAGGGGGGATAGTTTCTGCTTCATACTATATGAACTGTTCACCATCTGCAGTGAGCCTTTCGTTGAAAAAATTTTGTACTTGTTTTCCCGAAAAACTATTCAGCAGAGAGGGCCGTTGTTTAATACCAACAGAAGAGGCACAATTACTGTATAACGACATTAGCCCTGCAATAAGGAATCTCTTATATGCAATGACGTCCAGCACTGACATTTCCTCAACTGCCGTAGAGCAGATTTCATAAACGTCGTGGCAAGCACATAGTTATTCACAACGAGAACCCTAAATTGTGCATGCTGAGGTAAACTGACAATCGCTTTAATAATAAAATCACGACTACATTGCTGTCGGCAATCCGTACAGCGGGATATGGCAATATTATCTCTCTCACTTATAATCGTGACACTCTTTCATTAATTTCACGTAAACTTAATTGAAGACGGACTGATATTCTTTTCCGATAGGTAGCAGCAGTTTTATAGCTAATCCCCATTCGCCTCGCTGTTTCGTTCAGTCCTATTTTTTCTGTCTGCAGGACAAACCACTGCAATTCCCTTTGTGGTAATCGAACTCCGCTGACCTGGCCGACTTTCCTGGTGATTAACGGACTCATGATCGTGCCTGATGATGCGTCAGCGGAGAAAAACATGAGTTTAGATAAGATATTAATCGCCTCCGCGCGATGAACAATGCCCATAGGTTGAAGATTTGCGACTGCTGCCAGCAACAGAGGGTCACGTAAACGGGTAAAAACAATAATACTATATTGGTCTGCAGGCCACTCGTCCTTTGCAAATTTTAAGAATGCTAATCCTTCCGCCAGCGTCTCACTTTCGCTCGTTAACTCGGTAATAACGAGTACCCGCCCTGGTTCCCCATGACGGGCTGACACTTGTTTCTGCAATGCAGAAAGCGTCATTACTCTTAGACTAATTGAGCGACCTGCCAGGCTATCAATAAAGGCACATAGCCCAACGGCACTATAATAGATAGTGTCCATAACCAATACCCGCTCGTAGGAAAAATTTAAATTTTCCATATTATGCTCTATTTTTTGTCGAATACATTTTAAAAGCACTATTTAGCATAACCAATGGTTATGTTTCATTAATTTTTATTTTCACCGATAGCTAATTCACAATCGGCAACAGCACTTTCCCCATGACAGACAGTATCAAGATTATAAAATGCAAGTTTAAGTTGATGACTTAATTCCACAGCATATTCAGTAGGATTGAGATTGCGACCTTCACGTATGAAAAGGGTGTCATTAAAGTAACTTCTGACTCTTTTCAAGTGCAGGCTAATAGATGATGCAGAACAACCAAGTACCAGTGAGGCACCATACAAACTGCCCGTGTCAACAAAAACGATAAACGTTAGTATGGACCTAAAATCCACATCCATAAGATGACGAAGCCTAGAGTCATAATTAATTAAATCCATATTAAACGCCTCAATAACTTTTTACCAAAATATACTTTTCTTTTCAAAGGTGCAATAACCATGCAAAAATAGAAACATTAGGTAAAAACAATTAATAAAAGCAAAAACAAAGACGATTATTTCATACCTTTTTTAATAAGGAAGTGAAAAAAATCAGATAAATCAAAGCAGATAGAGTTAAATTCCGAAAACATTAAAAAATGAAATAGTTAAATATTACTCAATGATTTAATAAGTTTTATTATTTGAGATACTATCAATAATAAAATAAGAAACCGAATTCTATTAAAGCCCATGTTATTTAAGAGTTTTCTATTCTTAAAACTTACATTAGTCGTCGAAAAATGGTTGGCAAAACAAAAGAAATGTCGATTTATCAGTTAGGTTTCATAAATAAATAAATTCGAGAAAAGTCTTAACCGTCGTTTAGCAAAGTATTAAAAATTAGTTTCAATAGGGTAACCACGCACATTCCGGGCAGCGTAAAAGCACCCCCACCGTCCAGTGTTAATCTGATAATGTTAATGCTGAAGTTAAATTAGAGGATTCAACACGTTCAATTAAGCGGAGCGGTACACAATGTGTCCATCTGCACCAACGCAAAAAAATCGGCACTGTCTGGCTGGTTGAGGGCAACTCTTTTGGACGCCACCACCTTGAAAGTGGAAACGTCCGTTAGCGTGTTATTCGATAGTCAGCTCACACGAGTTCTTTGAGCTGCTCCTGCATATAGGTCGAAAAGTACTCAGGGTTCTTGATAAGGATACGGTTACCGGAGGCGACTTTTTCAGCCCATCCAGCGACTTTTTTTGTGAACTCAGGATTCCATCCCTCTTGCTCACCGCGTGCCATCACATCTGCTGCGCTCACTGGCACACCTAAATCATGCAAATATTTTAAAATTCCCTTGGCCGTACTTTCATCCATGGAATGGGGTACTGGCGCCGATGTGTTCATACCACCAATAAAATCCAATGCTTTCTCAATTGCTGTTGGCATGCTCTTATCCTTAAAATTAACCGCGTATTAAACACCTTTATACTATGTACCCAAGTCAGCCGGGATATCAAAGAGAACGTTGCCTTTATTTGATTTATGCCGCAGCCAAACGCTTGCGGTGGTGGTTTTCTGCACTATTTTTTCGCATCACCAGCCAAAACCAGCCCGGTTGCCACCGCATTTCGTGGCCCTTCGGTTCCCCGAATATTGCCCTGACCGGCAACAACGCCGTAATGCGCCAGCGCGTCGGTGATCATCTGCGGGATTTCAAAATCCAGCGATGAACCGCCCACCAGCACCACAAAAGAGATGTTGCGAATTGAGCCGCCGGGTGAGACCTGCCGCAATGCGCGCAGGCAGTTCGTCACAAAGACCTTCTCCTTGGCCTGACGACGTACCAGCCGAATTTTCTCCAGCGACGTCTGGTTCTCAATGGGGATGGCTTTGCCCGCTTTCAGATACACCACTTTGGCAAACACCGACGGGCTGAGCGGTTCACGAAAGAACTCCACCGCGCCGTTCTCGTGGCGAATACTGAACAGACTCTCCACTTTCGCCAGCGGATATTTTTTTATCTCCTCTGCCAGAAAAGAATCGCTCAAGCCGAGCTCCGTTTTGATAAGCAAGCTGACCATGTTCCCTGCTCCCGCCAGATGTATCGCCTTAACGGTGCCATCGTTATGGATAATCGCGGCATCGGTGGATCCGGCACCTAAGTCGAGGATCGCCAACGGCGCGGCGCATCCTGGCGTCGTCAATGCCCCGGCCACCGCCATATTGGCCTCCACGCCCCCCACTTCAACCGGCGTATTCAGCCGCACACTCAGCTCACGGGCGATCGTCTGCATCTGTAGCCGATCGGATTTCACCATCGCCGCAATGCCAACCGCGTTTTCCATTGAATATTCCCCGGCAACACCGCCCTGGACTTTACGGGGAATAAACGTATCGACCGCCAGCAGATCCTGAATATGTACTGAATTCATATCGTGCCCGCTCAGCGAGGCCATCACCTTACGCACGCGCTCCAGCATGCCACCCGCGTGAGTACCAGCCTCACCGCGAATGTCGCAGACCGGCGCACAGGCGTTCATCGCTTGCATAATTGCCTGAGCGCCTTGGGCCACATCGGCTTCTCCGCCGCGCTTTTCACCACTGATAAAGATCTTGCCCGCCGGGATCACCCGTGATTGCACTTCGCCCTGCGGGGTTTTCAGCACCACAGCGGATCGGTTGCCGATCAGTGCCCTGGCGATCGGGACGATCGTTTTTGTTTCCTCCGGCGTCAGGGCAAAGAAAGTGGCGATGCCATAAGGATTCGACAGTACCCGAACCACCTGTCCTGCTGCCGCCACTTCTACCGCCGCCAGCACCCCTTCCGGGACCTTCTCCAGCAGCGTGACTTCATCAATCACCGGCAGCGTTCGTCGCAGACGATTATTGACCAGTACGCCATCGTCCTTTTTCAGGATCGCCGCCACCACGTCGACGCCGCGATCCAGCGCCGCATTGATAAGCCACACCGCCTCGAGAAAATCCATCTCTGCGCCCACCAGCGGGATCCAGCCCTGCGCAAACCGATCGAGGCTCAACGATGCCAGTTTCTCCACGGCGATCGTGGTACCCATCCCTACGCCAACACCGCCTGGCGTTTGCGGGTTATGACCAATCATTGTCGATTCAGTGATGATGGTTTCGGTGATCGTCTCCATCGCCACATCACCAATGACCGGCGCGGCCTCGTTGATGCAGATTTTCGTCACATCCTGAAGCGACGACGACGTTTTTTCCAGCGCCTGCTGCAGGGAGGCCACTACCCCGGCAATGTTATCCCGCGTGCCTTTCATGCCCGTGGTCGCGACGATCCCGCTGGCAACAAACCGGCCATCCTGCGCCAGCGCCACTTCCGTGGTGGCGTTGCCGATATCAATCCCTGCAATTAACGGCATACCGCCTCCGTCACTGACTGCCTTTACGCAGCTTGTTTCTCTGCTGGTACACGTCTGCCGACTCGCGGACAAACCCGGCATTCACCGTGGCATGCCAGGTGTGCTCCAGTTCATCGGCAATGGCCTGTAACTCCGTAAATGAAGAACGAAATGGGCGCAGCGCATTGTAGATTTCCAGAATGCGAGCATCTGGGATGTCAATCAGTTCCGCCGCACGGCGGAAATTACGCGCCACGGCGTGACGCTGCATCTGCTCGGCGATCTGCGCCTGATACTCCAGCGTTTGCTGAGAAATACGCACATCCTGTGGCCCCACACGCCCTGCCAGTACATTCTCAAGAGTAATATCAGTTAACGGCTTTCCGGTGGGCGTGAGGATTTTCTCCGGGCAGCGAGTCGCTAACGGATAATCCTGCGCGGTCATGATGTTTTCGTTCATCGTCATTCCCTTACTAAGGCAATATGCAGCGTGACAGGCGCGGCATCCTGCACCACGTGTTTGGTTTCTTTAATGTGGAACAGCGCAGCCTTGGCCATAAATTTCGGTCGCACCATCTGGTCATTAACGACCGGTACCGGCGAGGGCGACTCTTTGCGTGCGTAACGCGCGGCGTTCTTACCAATCTGGCGATAGGTTTCCAGCGTCAGCAGCGGGGCCTGAGAAAAAAGCTCCAGGTTGCTCAGCGGCAGCAAATCACGCTGATGAATCACCGTGGTTCCTTTCGACTGAATACCAATGCCGATGCCGGAGCCGCTCAGATTTGCTGCATCCCAGGCCATAAAGGAGACATCCGAAGTGCGCAAAACTCTGACCACCCGCGCATGTAATCCCTCTTCTTCAATTCCGGCCACCAGCTCTTTCAGGATCGCCTTGTGCGGCATATCAATCAGGGTCTTATGCTGGTATTTATCAAAGGCTGGCCCAACGCCAATCACCACTTCATCCGCGCGATCGTCCGCTTTTGCCGCCTCGCCTTCGCTAACCTGCAAGGTGAAAACCGGCTTACGTTCAGTTGTACATTCCACCGCATACCGCCTTATTCAATGCTGCCAGGCTGAACCACACCCGCAATATTTTTAATTTCCGCCCAGCGTTCGGCAGAGATGCGATAGCCGGTGCCGGGCCCCTGATAATCATTGATGTCATTAACGGCGCTGACCACCTCAAACTGGCGATCCAGAATGGCGGATGTTTGCAGATAATCGCCGGTCACACGCTGCCTCAACATGTTGAGAATGTTGCTGGCGATATCGTCAAAACCGCTGGCACTCAGCGCGCCAACAACATCCAGCCCGGTGATATTGCGCTTCATCATTTCTTCCACCGCGGCCAAATCCTCTACCACATTACGCGCGGGCATATCTTTGCTGCCGTGAGCATAGGTGGCGGCGTCGACCTCTTCATCGCTAATCAGCGGCAGGCCCAGCTCGCGAAACACCGCCTGAATAGCGCGAGCCGCCTGATTGCGAATAGCGATAGTTTCCTCTTCCGTTACCGGACGCAGACCGCCATCAACCATCAGATCACGTTGCAGAATGTTGTAATCATCAAAGTCCTCGGCATCGAAGTTCGACCCAGCAAACATGTTGTCGTAGTTCGGTACCGCGCTGTAGCCGGAAAAGATAAAGTCGGTACCGGGCAGCATCTGCATCAATGTGCGGGCGGTGCGGCGAATATCGGAGTGCGAGAAGGTCTGGTCATTCGCCGACGCCACTTCGAGGTCGAGCATCGAGGCAATCAGGTTTTCCGCCAGCACAGCACGGATCCCCGACGGTACAGCCCCGGTCATACCAATACAGCTGACCGCGCCGTTTTGCAGCCCCTGAACGCCCGCGCCCTTAGTGATAAAAATGCAGCGCGACTCCAGATACAGCATTGATTTGCTTTCTGAGTACCCCATCAGCGCCTCCGAGCCAGTGCCAGAGGTGTAGCGCATCTTCAGCCCGCGGGAAGCGTAGGCCGAGGCGAGAAAGGATTTTGACCACGGCGTGTCATCGCCGTCAGTAAACACTGACTCTGTACCGTATACCGACACCGTTTCGGCGTAGCTGGTTAAGCCGCGCATACCCAGTTCCAGTTCGGTGGCTTCTTCAACGGAACATTGGGTAAGCACGCCAGGACGGCCGCACTGCGAACCAACCAGCAGCGCCAGCGCGTTAAACGGCGCATAGCGGGCGATGCCTACGGTCGTTTCTTGCTCGGAAAAACCACGGATCCCCGCCTCGGCGGCATCGGCGGCAATTTGCACCGGGTTATCTTTCAGGTTGGTGACGTGACACTGGTTAGAGGGTGTGCGTCTGGCGCGCATTTTTTGCAGCGCCATCATCATTTCCACCACGTTCATTTTTGCCATCACCTCCACCGCTTTCGCCGGGGTGATGGCGGTGGTAATGGCAATAATATCTTCCCGACTGACGTGGATATCCACCAGCATTCTGGCGATGTCCAGCGCGTCGAGTTGCATTGCCCGTTCGGTTTCCGCGACGTTAATCGCGTAGTCAGCAATAAAACGGTCAATCATGTCGAACTGTGCACGATCTTTACCGTCCAGTTCCACAATACGGCCATTTTCCACCTTCACCGACGACGCGGGATCGTAGGGGCTTTCCATGGCGATCAGCCCCTCTTCCGGCCATTCGCCAATCAGCCCATCCTGATTGACAGGCCGCTGGGCAAGAACTTCGAATCGTTTTGATCTTCTCATAGCGCGTTGACTCAAAAAGTAAATAATAAGGACGCCGGGCCGTATCGCTGGTGGTTTACCGTCCCAGCAATCGCCTTTATCAGCAATAGCCGAACTTTAAATGAGCAGAATAATAAAAAAATAAAATTAATTACGTTCCAATTTGGCACGCAATTAAAACGCATCGTTTCATATTGAAACGCGTATTTGGAATATTCATAGAGAATTGTGACGAGGTTAAATGATCATTATCAATAAACGCCAAAGGAAGATCACTCACTTGCTATTTTAGAATTTTTTACTGTATTGACTTAATAACGTGCTGCGCGAAAATAAAGAAAACCCAATGATAAAAATAGCTGCGCGCGATATTTTTCGTGACCTCAGCCCTACACAATTAACAGGAGATACCGTGAATAAGAGCCAACCCATCGCCACCATCACGCTGGCGGCCGCACAGAAAATGGCGGCCGCCGTTGAGGCTAAAGCGCTTGAAATCAACGTCCCGGTCGTCTTTTCCGTTGTTGACCACGGCGGAAACACGCTGCTGATCCAGCGTATGGATGAGGCGTTTGTCACCAGCTGCGATATTTCACTCAATAAGGCCTGGACCGCCTGCTGCCTGCGACAGGGTACTCACGAAATTACCGATGCGGTGCAACCCGGTGCATCGCTTTATGGCCTGCAGCTCACCAACCAACAGCGCATTATTATTTTCGGCGGAGGGCTTCCAGTTATATTAAATGGAAAAATAATTGGCGCCGTCGGCGTGAGTGGTGGCACCGTCGAACAGGACCAGCTATTAGCTGAAACCGCACTATATTGCTTCTCTGAATTATAAAATAAACGTAAGAAGGTATATTATGAGCTATCGTATGTTTGATTATCTGGTGCCAAATGTGAACTTTTTTGGCCCCAATGCTGTTTCCGTAGTGGGTGAACGCTGCAAACTACTGGGTGGGAAAAAAGCCCTGCTGGTGACCGATAAAGGCCTGCGGGCAATTAAAGACGGTGCGGTAGATAAAACGCTCGCGCATTTGCGTGAAGCCGGTATTGAAGTAGCAATATTTGACGGCGTCGAGCCAAACCCCAAAGACACCAACGTACGCGATGGCCTTGCGGTGTTTCGTCAGGAGCAATGCGATATTATTGTCACCGTCGGCGGCGGTAGCCCACATGACTGCGGTAAAGGTATTGGTATCGCGGCCACTCACGAAGGCGATCTCTACAGCTATGCCGGAATTGAAACCCTGACCCACCCGCTACCGCCTATCATTGCGGTCAACACCACCGCCGGTACCGCCAGTGAAGTGACCCGTCACTGCGTACTGACCAACACCAAAACAAAAGTGAAATTTGTCATTGTCAGCTGGCGCAACCTGCCGTCAGTATCGATTAACGATCCGCTGCTGATGCTTGGCAAACCTGCGCCTCTGACCGCGGCCACCGGGATGGATGCCTTGACCCACGCCGTGGAAGCCTACATTTCCAAAGATGCAAATCCGGTCACCGATGCCGCCGCTATTCAGGCAATCCGCCTGATCGCCCGTAACTTACGCCAGGCCGTAGCGCTGGGCAGCAACCTGAAAGCTCGCGAGAACATGGCCTACGCTTCACTGCTGGCGGGGATGGCCTTTAACAACGCCAACCTCGGCTACGTACACGCCATGGCGCACCAGCTTGGCGGCCTGTATGACATGCCGCACGGCGTGGCGAATGCCGTACTGCTACCGCACGTGGCACGTTATAACCTGATCGCTAATCCGGAAAAATTTGCCGATATCGCCGAGTTTATGGGCGAGAACACCGACGGCCTGTCTACCATGGACGCCGCCGAGTTGGCGATTCACGCTATTGCCCGCCTGTCTGCTGATATCGGCATTCCACAGCATCTGCGCGAACTGGGCGTAAAAGAGGCCGATTTCCCGTATATGGCAGAGATGGCCCTGAAGGACGGCAACGCATTCTCGAACCCACGTAAAGGTAACGAGAAAGAAATTGCCGCGCTCTTCCATCAGGCTTTCTGACAACAAAGGGGACGCGATGCCACTTTCATCACCGAGCGTAAACCTGTTTTATCACCCATGCTGGCAGGATTCCCGCGTGCTTGATGAACTATGCTGGGGGCTGGAAGAGCAAGGCGTCCCGTGCCGGGCCATCAGCTGCGACGACAGCGGCAACGCGCTGGCGCTCAGCAGACGGGCTGCAAAAAGCTCGGCGCTGCGCGTAGGTCTCGGCCTCAGCGTGAGCGGCGAGATTGCCTTAACGCATGCCCAGTTGCCCGAGGATCGGGCGCTGATCTGCGGGCATATCGCCGCCGGGATCGAGCAGATCCGCACGCTCGGCGCCAACGCAGGCCAACTGGTCAACGTGCTTCCCTTCAGTGAGATAACATAAATGTATCGCATCTATACCCGAACCGGCGATAAAGGCACCACCGCGCTATTTGGCGGCAACCGCATCGACAAAGACGACATCCGCGTTAACGCCTATGGCACGGTAGATGAACTGATTTCCCAACTGGGCGTATGCTATGCCACAACCCACCAGACCGAGCTACGCAAGGATCTGCATACCGTCCAGAAGACGCTGTTTGTGCTGGGTGCGGAACTCGCCAGCGACGATAAAGGGATCATTCGCCTGAAGCAGACGATTAGCGATGAAGATATTCAGAGACTGGAGCGGCTGATTGACCGCAATATGGCGCACAGCGGCCCGCTGAAAGAATTTGTCATTCCGGGGAAAAACCTCGCATCGGCACAACTACACGTAGCGCGCACGCTGGCACGTCGGCTGGAGCGTATTCTCACGGCGATGGACAGAACGCTCGCCGTGCGCGACGAACTAAAGCGGTACATCAATCGCTTGTCCGACGCGCTCTTTTCGATGGCCAGAATCGAAGAAACTACTCCAGATGTTTGCGCTTAAACTGGCTGGCGTCGATGTCGTATTGCTTCATCTTGCGCCACAGCGTGGTGCGCCCAATGTTCAGCAGCTGCGACATCTCCTGCACGCGCCCGCTGGTGACGCGGGCGGCGTGGATAATCGCCTCTTTTTCGATGGCGGTAAACGTCAGGCTGGCAGGCAGCAGCGAAGATGTCGTATCCATACCCGGTCGTTCGGCAAACAGATAATCTGGCAGGTTGCTCAGGCGAATATGGCCATTCTCGCTGCTGATGGCGATGTTCTCGATAATGCTGTTCAGCTCGAAATCATTACCCGGCCACGAATAAGCCACCAGCTGCGCCAGCGCGTCATCATCCACCTTCAGGCTGGATGAAAAGCGTTTTTTCAGGCTGTTCAGGCGAGTATAAATCAGCGCCGGAATGCTGTTGCGCCGCGCGCGCAGCGGCGGAATAACGATTTCAAACGAGTGCAGCGCGTAATACAGCTGACGACTAAAGCGGTTTTGTTCCACCAGATTGGCAAGATCGACCGTGGTGGTGGCGATCACTTTCACATCCACCGGGATCAGGCGTCGAGCGTCGAGACGGGTCAGCACCCCCTGCTTGATCACCTGCAATAATGCAGACTGTAACTCCGGTGCCAAATATTCGATTTTTTCCAGAAACAGCGTACCGCCGTTCGCCAGTTCAAGGCGGCTCAGTCGGCCGTTTTCATCATCGGTTGGCGCGCTGCCCATAAAATCCTGTCCCAGCACGCTGTTGGCATACAGCTGACAGTTAACGGCGATATACGGGCCGCTGGCCCGTTCACTTTCATTGTGGATCGCCTGACTGAGCAGCTCTTTACCGACGCCCTCTTCGCCGCACAGCAGGATCGGAAAACTTCCCCTCGCCGCCTGGCGGCCAAAATGGATCAGCCGTCGGGTTTCCGGATCGTCCGCCGACATCTGCTCAAAAGTATGGCTTACTTTGCCCAACTGACTGGTCATCAGCTGGCGCATTTGCTCGACCGGATGCAGCAGCAGAATAAAGCTGTTGCCCTGCTCTTCCACAATCGGCTTTAAAGTGATCACCGCATCAACAAACTGGTGCTGGCTCTCAAAGGTGACTTCGACGTGATTGAGGCCACGAGCATGTTTGATTGCCCGGCGCAACAGCATCGGCATATTCACCAGGTCATGAAGATTTTTCCCCTGACTGGCCTGCACATCCAGATGTAACAGCATGGCGGCACGCGCATTGAGGAACTGCAACACACCCTGTTCGTTCCATGCCATCACGCCATCATCCATGCTCTCCAGCAGCCCGTACATCTGATTCAGATGGCGATTAGATTCAGCCAACAGGCTGTCGGTCAGCAACGAATTGCCTACCTCTCTGGCAATCGCCAGCGTCAGGGAGAGATCGGAAACGGACTCATGTTCCACCAGGCAGCACAGCGAGATGGAGCCAAACAGTCGCCCGTGGTTATCAAATACCGGCGTTGAGCAGAACGACCACGGATGTAGCGCTTTTTTAAAGTGCTGATCGCCTGAAGTTTTTGTTGGCTGCCCCGGCATAGTCGCCAGCGACAGCGCACAGCTACCAATAATACTCTCCGCACAGTAGCTGCCGTCGAGAAAACCCAGCTCCGCCAGCTGTTCCACCGTCTGTGGATCGCCGCAGCGGCTGAGAATACAGGCGGACTCATCGAGGATAAACAGTGCACAGGGACGACCATCCATAAACTCCCAGGCGTCTTCCAGTGCGGCCTGAGCAATCGTCACCAGCGCAGTCTTGCGGCGGCAAATCGAGGCAAACGTCAGCCCTTGCGCCTGATGCGGCGCCTGCCAGGTTTCCCGCTGCATAAACTTACTGCAACGGTGCCATGACTGGGCAATAACCGAAGAGACGTCCTTTCCAATGTTCTGAGTGTGCGCCGTCATATTCCTTTCCGCTGTTTTACCCTGGACACCCCCTCCGACAGAGACGGTCAGAGGGGAGAAAATGCCGGCGCAGAGCGTTACTGATGTCTGATTAACGCGCCAGCCACTGCTGTCCCAACAGGTCTGCCGTCAGAATAGCGGCATGCACGCTTTCAGGCGTCACCGGGAACGGCATGTTGTGAATGGTTTCACCTTCTGTGCAGGTGGCTTTGGCAACAGCATGAATTTTGTCGTCAATGCCGTCTTTCACGCCCATTTGCGCCAGGGTGACTGGCAGGCCGACTTTTTGACAGAACGCCAGCACGGTTTCGATCTCTTCCATCGGGCTGTTCTGCAACACCAGCTGCGCCAGCGTACCAAACGCGACTTTTTCGCCATGGTACAAATGGTGGCACTCTTCCAGAATCGTGAAGCCGTTATGAATCGCATGCGCCCCCGCGAGGCCGCTGCTTTCAAAACCAATACCGCTAAGATAGGTGTTCGCTTCCACAATGCGCTCCAGCGCATCGGTTACGACGCCTGCCTGCGCCGCGCAGCGGGCTTTTTCGCCTTCTGCCAGCAACGTATCATAACACAGGCGCGCCAGGCTCAATGCTGCCACGGTGGACTGTCCACCCGCCATGCTGGTCGCGCGGGCGTCATAACAGGCCTTCGCTTCAAACCAGGTAGAGAGCGCATCGCCCATCCCGGCAACCAACAAACGCACCGGTGCTTTGGCGATAATCGCGGTATCCATCACCACCATATCCGGGTTTTTCGGGTAGATCAGATACTCTTCAAACTCACCGGCTTCGGTATAAATGACCGACAGCGCGCTGGTTGGCGCATCGGTCGAGGCGATGGTCGGGATCACCACCACCGGCAGCTTCTGGTAATAGCCAATCGCTTTGGCGGTATCCAGCGTTTTGCCGCCACCGATCCCGACCACGCCACGGCAACCGTGTTGCTTCAGAATGGCAATCAAACGATTAATTTCCACATGGCTGCATTCGCCGTTAAAGCGTTCCGCATGGCAGCTAATATCGTGATTATGCAGGCCATTGAGCACTTTCTCTCCCGCCAGATTCATCACGAAATCATCCGCAATCACAAAAAAGCTGTCCGCCAGATTTTTAGCATATTGACCAAATAAGATAGATGCATCAGGGCCCTGGAGATATTTGGCTGGAGATTGAATAACGTTTAGCATTCCTTTCATCCTCAAATAAGTACATGTTTTGACATGATGAGCCCTGGCATTGACCTGTTTAGCCTGATGCTAACGGCGAAAACAAAGCGCTACCGGAGCGATGCAATCACTGTATGGCGAGGCGAGTACAAAAAAATCATTCGTCTTTTTGTTCTGATATGAAACGGATAAAAGGAACATACGTTCCACATTGAAACAATTAACCCCAAAAAAGATAAGGTTTGCGATCCCGATCCGTTCCTTTAGCCCATATTTCTGTCACGCAAAGAGGCCCGGTTTCGCCTTTTCGTTATCTACCGCCGGAATAACCGGCAAAAAAAAGCGCTCTGTCCCGAACAGCCCGCCCTGACGGCCGGTGAAAAAAGCCGCGTGGGTTCGCATTTAGCCATTTCCATTCGTCATTACGTTCCATTTAGGAACAAAAAACAGTTTTTACGTTCCGAAATGAAACTCATTTTACTTGAGTTTTTTTCCGCGCTGACTCGGCCAGAATCTCTCCATCGCCTCCGCTACCATGACCATGCATTCGGGGGTTTGTTTAATACTCAACCTGCCGGAGCCGTTATGTCTCAATTCTTTTTTAACCAGCGTACCCATCTCGTTAACGATGTCATCGACGGTACGATTATCGCCAGTCCGTGGAATAACCTGGCACGCCTGGAGAGCGATCCGGCCATCCGCATCGTGGTGCGTCGCGATCTCAACAAAGAGAACGTCGCGGTGATCTCCGGCGGTGGCTCAGGTCACGAACCCGCCCACGTTGGATTTATCGGTAAAGGCATGTTAACCGCCGCGGTTTGCGGTGACGTGTTTGCCTCCCCGAGCGTCGATGCGGTACTGACCGCCATTCAGGCGGTGACCGGTGAGGCAGGCTGCCTGCTGATCGTGAAGAACTACACCGGCGATCGCCTAAATTTTGGCCTGGCCGCCGAGAAAGCGCGTCGGCTCGGTTATAACGTCGAAATGCTGATCGTCGGCGACGACATTTCGCTACCGGATAACAAGCACCCACGCGGGATCGCTGGCACCATCCTGGTGCACAAAGTTGCCGGCTATTTCGCCGATCGTGGCTACAACCTCGCTACCGTGCTGCGTGAAGCACAGTATGCGGCGAACAACACCTTCAGCCTGGGCGTCGCACTCTCCAGCTGTCATTTGCCACAGGAGACCGACGAGGCTCCGCGTCACCATCCGGGCCATGCAGAGCTGGGCATGGGCATTCACGGCGAGCCGGGTGCGTCGGTGATTGACACGCAAAACAGCGCGCAGGTGGTTAATCTGATGGTAGAGACGCTGATGGCCGCCCTGCCGGAAACCGGCCGTCTGGCAGTGATGATCAATAACCTCGGCGGCGTTTCCGTTGCCGAAATGGCCATCATTACCCGCGAACTGGCCAACAGCCCGCTGCACGAACGTATCGACTGGCTGATTGGCCCGGCCTCGCTGGTCACCGCGCTGGATATGAAAGGCTTCTCGCTGACCGCCATGGTGCTGGAAGAAAGCATCGAAAAAGCGCTGTTGACCGAAGTGGAAACCAGTAACTGGTCAACGCCCGTGCCGCCACGTGACATCACGACCGTGCCGTCATCTCAGCGCAGTGCACGCGTGGAATTTCAGCCTTCGGCTAACGAACAGGTTGCCGGGATTATTGAGCAAGTCACCGCAACGCTCGCCAATCTTGAAGCACACCTCAATGCGCTGGATGCGAAAGTCGGCGACGGCGATACCGGGTCAACCTTTGCCGCAGGTGCGCGTGAAATTGCCGACCTGCTACATCACCAGCAGCTTCCGCTGGCTAACCTTGCCACGTTGTTTGCACTGATTGGCGAGCGCCTGACCGTGGTCATGGGTGGCTCCAGCGGCGTATTGATGTCAATTTTCTTCACCGCTGCCGGACAAAAGCTGGAGCAGGGTGCCGAGGTCGCCGATGCGCTGAATACGGGGCTAGCCCAGATGAAGTTCTACGGTGGTGCAGATGAAGGCGATCGTACGATGATTGATGCGCTGCAGCCCGCGCTAACATCGCTACTGGCACAACCACATAACCTGCAAGCCGCCTATGACGCTGCGCTGGCAGGCGCAGAACGGACCTGCCTGTCGAGCAAAGCCAACGCCGGGCGCGCGTCGTATCTCAGCAGTGAGAGCCTGCTTGGTAATATGGACCCCGGCGCACACGCGGTGGCAATGGTGTTTAAAGCGCTGGCAGAGAGTGAGTTGGGCTAAGTTCTTCGTTCTACGGGTTATCAATGCCTGATGGCGCTATGCTTATCAGGCCTGCGGTTTACTCGCTTTTGTAGGCCGGATAAGGCGCTTGCGCTGATATCCGGCGAAGAAATGCCTGATGGCGCTTCGCTTATCAGGCCTACGGTTTGCTCACTTTTATAGGCCGGATAAGGCGTTTGCGCCGCCATCCGGCGAAGAAAGGCTGTTGCGCTTCGCTTATCCGGCCTACGAAGTACGCACTCCGGCAAAACATTAACGATAAACGCGAAGTCCTCCCTCTACGCCCCGGCTAAACAGCACCTGCCAAAGCTCGATATCTCTGGCACGGAATGCCCCAGCACACGCGCATAAATAGTAATTAAACATCCTTTTGAAGGTCGCGGAATAACGCGACGACAGAGTCGGCCATGCCTGGTTAAACCGTTCATGCCAGGCCATCAGCGTTTTATCGTAGTCGCTGCCGAAGTTATGCCAGTCCTCCATCACAAACCGCGATTCGCTGGCCTCGGCAATGTGGGAAATCGCCGGTAAACAGCCGTTTGGGAAGATATATTTATTGATCCACGGATCCACACTCATCCCTTTTTTATTGCTACCAATGGTATGCAGCAGGAACAGTCCATCGGGTTTTAAGCAGCGGTCGGCAATACTGAAATAGGTGTCGTAGTTTTTCGGGCCCACGTGTTCAAACATCCCCACGGAGACAATACGATCATAGTGTTTATCGAGGTCGCGATAATCCTGCAGCAGAATAGTGACATCCAGCCCGTCACAGCGCTGCTGCGCCATTTTCTGCTGTTCTTTCGAGATGGTAACCCCGTCTACCGCTACGCCATAATGGCGTGCGGCATATTCAGCCAGCCCGCCCCAGCCGCAACCGATATCCAGCAAACGCATGCCCGGTTGCAATTGCAGCTTCTCGCAAATCATTTTTAATTTGGCATTCTGCGCGTCGTCTAATGTTGTCGCGTCTTTCCAGTAGCCGCAGGAATATTGCATGTGGGGATCAAGCATCAGGGCGAAAAGATCGTTACCTATATCGTAGTGTTCTTTGCCGACAATCCAGGCACGGCTGCGTGATTGCAGATTAAACAAACGCGCGCTGGCAATGCGTAAAATATCTTTCAGATTGCCCGGCATTTTTTGGTCGAGTTTTGCTTTAAGGATTTTGCAGAACAGAATATCGAGCCGCTCGCAATCCCACCAGCCTTCCATATAGCTTTCACCCAGCCCTAACGAGCCTTGTTGCAGCACCCGTTTAAAGAAACCGGCATGGTGAAGTTGAATGTCCCAGGCGCGCGAACCATTAATCTGGATATCAGCCTGCTGGAGCAGGTCTTTCCCCATTCGGGTCCAGTTATCATTTGTTTCATTGACGATGACAGCATCAGAACACAGCGAATTCATGGTATTTACCAAAGGTGGACGAATAATTCTTACGCAAGATTATTATGGAAAACAGGGTGTATGTATTATGATTTGCGGACAAGATCTATCGAACAGAAGCCACATCACCGGAAGTATCAGGTATTTTTTATGGACACCCTCAGGCAAAAACAGTGGAGTTCTTTCCCGGATGATTCAATGGCGGAACTGCCGCAGGACGTGTACTTTCGTTCTTATGTCCTTGAAGCGAATAACCATGTTCCACCGCATTCACACGCATTTACCCAGTTTCACTTCGCCCGTAAGGGCAGTATGCGCATTGATGTCGCCGGTAAATGCTGGATAATTCCCGCACATTACGGTATCTGGATCCCGAATAATATTGAGCATGCGGTATGGGCGCTGGATGACGTGTATTTAGAGAATCTGGATATTAAGCCAGGCTTTCTAGAGAAGCGCATCGACGAGTGTAAAGTGGTGGCGATCAGTGATTTCGCCAGAGAGTTTATTCATTACGCCACCAACGTTATTTCAGGCCATTATGATAGCCAGTCAAAAGAAGGAAAACTGGTGAGCGTGCTGGTCGATATTATTTTGCAATTACCGGAAGTCGCCTTTGTATTACCCTGGCCGCAGGATGCAGAATTAACAAAAGTGTGCCGGACAATACAGGAATCTCCTGCACGGGAACACTCGGTGGAGTACTGGGCTAATCATCTTGGCATGTCCGCCCGAACTTTCTCGCGTCATTTCAAAAAAGAAACCGGGTTACCGTTCAGCGTCTGGAAGCAAAAGATGCGTATTCTGGAATCGGTGTTAATGCTGAAGAAAAATAAAAGCGTTACCGCCGTGGCGCTCGACGTGGGGTATTCGAGCACCGCGGCGTTTAGCTACGCGTTCCGCCAGGCATTTGGCGTTCCGCCGTCAAATTATTAATCAGCCGCTTTCCGCTGATGCCAGTAGGCTGCCGCACGCACCCGCTGCGGGTCAAACGCTTCGGTTTCAAAGCGGGCGCTCAAATTTTTTACCACTTTCCCTTCGCCGGTTACCCAGATGAAATAATCGTCTGCAGGCACCGTCAGCCGAGCCAGCGCGTCATCCACCGCCTGTTCGTCATGCCCGACAAACCACTGGATAGCAAACCCATCCAGATGGGCAAGGTAGTCCTGATACGCCGCATCCTGCACGCTCACCAGCGCCGTGACGTTCGGGCGTCGCGCTAAACGACAGAGCGCTTCCAGGCGACGGCGCAATGCAGGCATTCCCGATTCATCGCACACATAAACCTGATACGCATACTCTTCCGGTACCACCAGCGAGCCGCGCGGTCCGCCAATCGTCAGTGTATCCCCTGCACGGGCATGCATCGCCCACGTACTCGCCACGCCACCGTCGTGAATATAAAAATCCAGCGCCAGTTCATGACGCGCATCATCGTATAGCGGCGTGTAATCCCGGGACGCAGGGCGCACACCGTCAGCCCAGACGATGCCCTCATCGGTAACCACCGGCGGCACAAAATGGCTGCCTGGCTCAGGAAAGAAAACTTTGGCGTGGTCATCAAAGCCGCGTGAGCTGAAGCCGTCCAGCGCCTCCCCGCCCAGCACGATGCGCTGAAAACCTGCGCTGATACGCTCAACGTGCAGGACGGTAAGTTCACGGAAGCGCAGTTCATTACGAACGCGCTGGGGGTAGCGTGAGGTGTTTTTTGTCATTTTTCGCCTTCGTGAGGATAATACGATATATCTAAATTAACATTCAAATGATAATGATTGCTAATAACAAAGATTGCAAGCATTTTTTTGATACACGCCACGGCGTAAATCCCCTTCTCACCATTGATAATAATTGACATAAAAATCAATCAATTAAAACACCAGCCTATCACGCACTTGCAAAATCATAACTTTTAGATATAAATTAGATATATCGAAATAACATCTGGAGACTACTATGCAAAACCACCATGACGGTTGCTGCAAACATACAGATCACCCACACGAAGGTTGCTGCAAAGGCGAAGAACATCGCCACGAAGGCTGCAACAGTGAAGGACATCACCACGAGCACGGCTGCGGGCATCGCCATGGCCGCGGTGGCGGCGGGCGTCGTCAGCGTTTCTTCGGTCACGGCGAATTACGCCTGGTGATTCTGGATATTTTGACCCGCGATGCCAGCCACGGCTATGAGCTGATCAAAGCCATCGAAACGCTGACCCAGGGCCACTACACGCCGAGTCCAGGGGTGATTTATCCGACGCTGGATTTCTTGCAGGATCAAGAGCTGATTGTCATCAGCGAAGAGGAAGGTGGGCGTAAACAGATCACGATCACGGCGCAAGGCCAGCAGTGGCTGGAGGAGAATCGCGAGCATCTGGCGCTTATTCATGAACGCGTTAAAGCACGCTGCGTTGGCTTTGAATTACGTAAAAACCCGCAGATGAAACGCGCGCTGGAAAACTTTAAAGCCGTGCTGGATCTGCGGGTCAATCACGGTGACACCAGCGATGCGCAGATCAAAAAAATCATCGGTATTATCGATCGCGCAGCGCTGGATATCGCTCAGCTGGATTAATCGGGTCATCGGGCGGAACCGTTGTTCCGCCCGAATAGCGGTGCTTAATGCAGCACCGTCACCGCATCTTCCAGGCGCCCGGCGCGATGTTTCACCCGCACTGAAATTTGCGCGCTCTCTTCAACCAGTTCGGCATTTTTCTGCGTAATGTTGCTCAACTCATTCACCGCACGAGTCAGGCTGGTCAGCCCGTCTGCCTGTTCCAGCGTCGAATGACTGATTTGTGCAATCAGTTGGGTGACGTTCTGTACCTGCGCCACAATGTCGTCCATCGTGCGGCCAGCGGCGTGAACCTGGCTGGATCCGGACTGCACCTTGTCGGCACTGGCATCAATCAGCTTGCGGATGTCATTCGCCGCACTGGCGCTCCGGCTGGCAAGATGGCGTACTTCCCCCGCCACGACGGCAAACCCTTTCCCCTGCTCGCCCGCTCGCGCCGCTTCAACCGCCGCATTCAATGCCAGGATATTGGTCTGGAAAGCAATATCGTTAATCAGCGTGGTGATGGTGCCGATACGCTGGGTGCTGCTGGCGATATCGTCCATCGTTTTGATCACCGTCTCCATCGCCTCGCCTCCCTGCGTTGCCGCACTGCTGGCGGCAATCGAGAGTTTGTCAGCCGCAGATGCTGTCGCCGAGTTTTGCTTCACCGACGCCGCCATCTGGTTCATCGTCGTCACCGTTTCCTGCACGTTTTCAACCGTTTGCTGGGTGTGCTTGTTTAAATCATCGCTACCTTTTGCCAGCGTATCGCTGTCGTTACGCACGCAGGAAACCTGGCTTGAAACGTCGTGAATAAGCCAGCGGCACATTAATCCCAGTTGCCCCACCGCCCGCAGCATCAGGCCCAACTCATCGCTGCGGTTCAGGTGCGTCACGCTGTTGCGCTCGCCGGTCGCCACTTTCAGCGCCTGGCGGGCGACATTTTCTATCGGGCGTACAATTTGCCATTCGAAAATCGCCGTACCCGCCAGCATCACCAGCGCACTCACCAGCAGCAGCGGCCACGCCGCGCCCATTTGCTGCAACGCTGCCGCCAGCACGGCAAACATCAGTGTCATCACGCTGCGCACCCGCCAGCGAACCGGCAGCGCCGGCAGCTTTCCCAGCCAACTTTTACGCACCACGAGTCCCTTATGGATGCGTTTGTTGCAACGTCCTTCATTTAGCGCCTGATACAACGGCTCGACCGCCGCAATCTCCTCCTGCGTCGCCCGGGTTCGAATCGACATATACCCGGTCATTCGCCCTTCACGTACCATCGGCACCGCATTGGCTCGCACCCAGTAGTGATCGCCGTTTTTACAGCGATTTTTTACAATACCGCTCCATGGCTCCCCCTGTTGCAGCGTGTACCACATATCAGCAAATGCCGCCTTGGGCATGTCCGGGTGACGAACCTGATTATGCGGCTTGCCGAGCAGCTCGCTCAGCTGATAGCCGCTAACCTGGACAAATGTGTCATTCGCATGAGTGATGTAGCTTTGTAAATCGGTAGTCGACATGAGGGTAATATCATCATCCAGCGGAGTATGCTGCTGACTAACGTAGGGATCAGAAGACATGGTTGCGTCCTATGCAGGTTATCTGGTTGTTAACTTTTTCGGCATATGTTATTTCGGCGATAATTTTTTTATCTTTAGTTGTTAAATTTGATTTAGATCGCAATTTGCGATTAAACCTCAGAATTTGTATGTTTTCTAATTCATTGATTTAAAATACTTTCACCCTGTAACTATTCAATCAGGCTTCACTCTGCGCACCGTCACAGTGCAACTTCTGCCTGTTTTTGGCGCAGAAGATCGCGTATCTCACCTGTTTTCAGAGAGTCAACCTGGGCAAAATACCGCCAAATGTTAACTTTTGGCATTAAATGTTTCGCAAATGAAATGTATCCTGGTGTTTATCCCGATTTTCGTTAAGCGCGCCGGGATGGCGTAATCCCTGCAATACTTAATTCAGTATCATGTGATACGCGAACTCCGGGAGCATATTTTGAACAGGTTACCTTCCAGCGCATCGGCCCTGGCCTGCAGCGCACACGCACTGAACCTCATCGAAAAGCGAACGCTTGATCATGAGGAAATGAAAGCACTTAACCGAGAGGTCATTGAATACTTCAAAGAGCATGTCAATCCGGGGTTCTTAGAGTATCGAAAATCTGTAACTGCCGGCGGGGATTACGGAGCCGTAGAGTGGCAAGCGGGAAGCCTGAATACGCTTGTCGACACCCAGGGACAGGAATTTGTTGACTGCCTGGGCGGTTTTGGAATTTTCAACGTGGGGCACCGTAATCCAGTAGTGGTCTCCGCCGTACAGAATCAACTCGCTAAACAACCTCTGCACAGCCAGGAATTACTTGACCCCTTGCGGGCCATGTTGGCGAAAACGCTCGCCGCACTGGCGCCCGGCAAGCTGAAATACAGCTTCTTTTGCAACAGTGGAACCGAGTCGGTTGAAGCGGCGCTGAAGCTGGCGAAAGCCTATCAATCGCCACGCGGCAAATTTACGTTTATTGCCACCAGCGGCGCGTTCCACGGTAAATCGCTGGGCGCACTGTCCGCGACGGCCAAATCCACGTTCCGTAAACCGTTTATGCCATTGCTGCCGGGCTTCCGTCATGTTCCGTTTGGTGACATTGACGCGATGCGTACCATGCTCAGCGAGTGTAAAAAGACCGGTGATGATGTAGCTGCCGTGATCCTCGAGCCGATTCAGGGTGAAGGTGGCGTGATCCTGCCACCGCAGGGATACCTGACCGCCGTGCGCAAACTGTGCGACGAGTTTGGCGCGCTGATGATCCTTGATGAAGTGCAAACCGGCATGGGTCGTACTGGCAAGATGTTCGCCTGCGAGCACGAAAACGTGCAGCCCGACATTATGTGTCTGGCGAAAGCGCTAGGCGGCGGCGTAATGCCTATCGGTGCGACCATCGCTACCGAAGAGGTGTTCTCCGTACTGTTCGATAACCCATTCCTGCACACCACCACCTTTGGCGGCAACCCGCTTTCCTGTGCGGCGGCACTCGCAACCATCAATGTCCTGCTGGAGCAGAATTTACCGGCTCAGGCAGAACAAAAAGGCGATATGTTGCTGGATGGCTTCCGACATCTGGCGCGGGAATACCCGGATCTGGTGCAGGACGTACGCGGTAAAGGCATGCTGATGGCGATCGAATTTGTTGATAATGAGATCGGCTACAACTTTGCCAGCGAGATGTTCCGCCAGAGGGTGTTGGTTGCCGGAACGCTGAACAACGCGAAGACGATCCGCATCGAACCGCCGCTCACGTTAACCATCGAACAATGTGAGTTGGTATTACGCTCAACGCGTAAAGCGCTGGCCGCATTACGCGTCAGCGTGGAGCAAGTGTGACAGACGCCGGATGGCGCTGCACTTTTCCGGCCTACGGGATCAAATGTAGGCCGGATAGGGCATAGCCGCCATCCGGCAGCATCACACGCTTACACAATCCGCACGCCTGCGGGCATCACGCGCTCTGGCGTCAACAGCACGCTTTCACTGCCATCGTCCGTTTCCGCACACAACAGCATGCATTCTGACGTTTCGCCGCGCATTTTCGCTTTTTGCAGATTACACAGCACCACCACCGTTTTCCCCATCAGCTCATCTTCGCGGTAGTAAGGCACCAGGCTGGTCACGGTTTGCAGCGTTCGTTCGCCGACATCGACCTGAACGATGTAGAGTTTATCGGCATTGTCATGACGCTTTACCTGGGTAATTTTTCCCACGCGAATTTCCATTCGGGTGAAATCCGTAAATGCGATCGTGTCCATTCTTTTCTCCTTTGGTAAAATTTTACTAAATGTTAGCAAAAAACCGTCCTGGCATTGTTCTCAAAAGCCGTAAAATGATGCGCCCATCACACTCTGAAAGCGGGGTTTTACCGTGAATATGTCAATTAGAAGTACTTTTTTTACTGAAAACAGGTGAATAGATAAGCACTTCATTTACAATGCGGGGGTAACTCAGGGAAAAGGTAAACATGGCAACACTTAAAGACATCGCAATCGAAGCTCGTGTATCCCTGGCGACAGTGTCCCGGGTGTTAAATGATGACCCTACGCTAAACGTAAAAGAAGAAACCAAGCGTCGCATTCTGGAGATCGCGGAAAAGCTGGAGTACAAAACCAGCAGCGCGCGTAAACACCAGACCAGTACGGTCGGCCCCCAGCATATTCTGGCGCTCTACAGCTACCAGCAGGATTTGGAAATCAACGATCCTTACTATCTCGCCATACGACACGGGATTGAAACGCAATGTGAAAAGCTGGGGATCGAACTGACCAACTGCTATGAACACAGCGGGTTGCCCGACCTTAAAAATATTACCGGCATTCTCATCGTTGGTAAGCCATCTCCTGCCCAGCGCGCCGCAGCAACCGCGCTGACCGACAATATCTGCTTTATCGACTTTCATGAACCCGGTAGCGACTATGATGCCGTCGATATCGATCTGACCCGCATCAGCAAAGAGAGTATCGATTTTTTCATCGCCCAGGGCGTGACCCGCATTGGCTTCATCGGCGGTGAAGACGAGCCGGGCAAAGCGGATATCCGCGAGGCCGCGTTTGTCGAATACGGTCGCCTGCAGCAGGTGGTCTCGGAACACGATATCTATCGTGGCGGATTCTCCAGCTCGTCAGGTTATGAGTTGGCGAAAAAAATGCTGGCCAAAGAAGATTATCCCAGCGCCCTGTTTGTCGCCTCAGACTCAATCGCCATTGGCGTTCTGCGCGCAATTCACGAACGTGGCCTGGCGATTCCACAGGATATTTCGCTGATTAGCGTCAATGACATTCCGACGGCACGATTCACCTTCCCTCCGCTGTCCACCGTGCGTATCCATTCAGAAATGATGGGCAGTCAAGGCGTTAACCTGCTGTTTGAAAAAGCCCGTGACGGACGCGCGCTGCCGCTGCTGGTTTTCGTGCCCAGCAAGCTGAAACTGCGCGGCACCACCCGCTAACCTCCCTTTTTTCGCGCCCGGTTTCTTCTGATACCGGGCATGCTTTGTCATGCCTTGTTTTTCTCTGCACGGGTTATTTTCGTGATCAAGTTAAAGTAAATCATCTTACCCGCTATATTTTAGTAAAACTTTTACTAAAATCACCTGCAATGACACTTACTCACCATCACTTTGAATGGTTCCGATTTCTCTCCACCGGGAGGCCTTATGAATCGCTGGGAAAACATTCAGCTCACCCACGAAAATCGACTGGCGCCACGCGCATACTTTTTCTCTTATGACTCGGTTGCGCAGGCTCGCTCGTTTGCCCGTGAAACCAGCAGCCTTTTTCAACTGCTGAGCGGTCAGTGGAATTTTCAGTTCTTTGAGCATCCGCTGCAGGTGCCAGAAGCCTTTACGTCGCAGTATATGCACGACTGGGGCAGCATCACCGTCCCCGGCATGTGGCAGATGGAAGGACACGGCAAGCTGCAATATACCGACGAAGGTTTCCCGTTCCCGATTGATGTGCCCTACGTCCCCACCGATAACCCGACCGGTGCATATCAGCGGATGTTTACCCTCAGCGAAGGCTGGCAGGGAAAACAAACGCTGATTAAGTTCGACGGCGTTGAAACCTACTTCGAAGTGTACGTCAACGGCCAGTACGTGGGCTTCAGCAAGGGCAGCCGTCTGACGGCCGAATTTGATATCAGCGCAATGGTGCACACCGGTGACAACCTGCTGTGTGTGCGCGTGATGCAGTGGGCAGACTCTACCTACGTTGAAGACCAGGATATGTGGTGGTCTGCGGGGATCTTCCGCGACGTCTATCTGGTGGGCAAGCAGGCGACCCATATTCAGGATTTTACCGTTCGTACCGAGTTCGATGATAACTACCGTGATGCCACTCTTTCCTGCGACATTGTGCTGGAAAACCTTGCCGATTCACCGGCACAGACCTCGCTGGAATACACCTTATTTGACGGCGAGCGGGTGCTGCACAGCGGTGTTATCAGTCATCTGACTCTCGATAAGCTCACCCGTACTGCCTTTGATTTCGAGGTTAGTGCGCCACAGCAGTGGTCGGCTGAGTCGCCGTATCTTTATCATTTAGTGATGACGTTAAAAGATGCCAGCGGCAATATTATTGAGGTGGTTCCGCAGCGCGTCGGATTCCGCGACATTACGATCCGCGACGGGCTGTTTTACATCAACAACCACTACGTAATGCTGCACGGTGTTAACCGCCACGATAACGATCATCTGAAAGGCCGCGCGGTCGGAATGGATCGGGTCGAAAAAGATCTGCTGCTGATGAAGCAGCACAACATTAACTCGGTGCGTACCGCGCATTACCCGAACGATCCGCGCTTCTATGAGCTGTGCGATATCTACGGCCTGTTTGTGATGGCCGAGACCGACGTCGAATCCCACGGCTTCGCCAACGTCGGCGATATCAGTCGCATCACCGACGATCCGACCTGGGAACCGGTATACGTTGAGCGCATCGTGCGCCACATCCACGCACAGAAAAACCATCCGTCGATCGTCATCTGGTCACTGGGCAACGAATCCGGGTACGGCTGTAATATTCGTGCCATGTACCACGCTGCGAAAGCGCTGGATAACACGCGTCTGGTGCATTACGAAGAAGATCGCGACGCCGAAGTGGTGGACATTATTTCCACCATGTATACCCGCGTGCCGCTGATGAATGAGTTTGGTGAATATCCGCATCCGAAACCACGCATCATCTGCGAATACGCCCACGCCATGGGTAACGGCCCCGGCGGGCTGACGGAATATCAAAACGTTTTTTACCAGCACGATTGCATTCAAGGACACTATGTCTGGGAATGGTGCGACCATGGCATTCAGGCAAAAGATGATAACGGCAACGTCTGGTATAAATTTGGTGGTGACTACGGCGACTACCCGAATAACTACAACTTCTGCCTCGACGGCCTGATTTACCCCGATCAAACACCGGGACCGGGTCTGAAAGAGTATAAGCAGGTGATCGCCCCAGTGAAGGTCTACGCGAAGGACCTGACGCGCGGTGAACTGCGTGTCGCAAATAAGCTGTGGTTCACCACGCTTGACGACTACACCCTGCAAATTGAAGTGCGGGCCGAAGGAGAAACGCTCTCCACGCAGCGGATTAAACTTCACGACGTGGCCCCCAACAGCGACACACTGCTGCACTGCACGCTGCCGACGCTGGATGAGAGGGAAGCCTTTCTCAATGTCATCGTCAGCAAAGACTCCCGCACGTCCTACAGCGACGCCGGGCACCATATTGCCACTTACCAGTTCCCGCTGAAGGCCAGAACCGCTACGCCAGTGCCGTTTAGTCAGCAAAACGCCAGCGCCCTGACGCTGGAGGACGATCGCCTGCGCTGCACCGTTCGCGGCTATAACTTCGCGATAACCTTCTCAAAGCTGAACGGGAAGCCGATCAGCTGGAACGTGAATGGCGAAGAGCTCATTACCCGCGAGCCGAAGATTAATTTCTTCAAGCCGACGATTGATAACCACAAACAGGAGTTCGAAGGTCTCTGGCAGCCAAATCATTTACAGATTATGCAGGAGCATCTGCGGGATTTTGCCCTCGAACACACTGACAATGCGGTGGTGATTACCAGCCAGACGATCATCGCCCCGCCGGTATTTGATTTCGGTATGCGTTGCACCTACCGCTGGCGGGTAACGGTCGACGGTCAGCTGAATGTTGAGCTTTCCGGTCAGCCTTACGGCGAGTATCCGCACATTATTCCGTGCATTGGCTTCACCATGGGCATCAACGGTGATTTGGGGCAAGTCGCGTATTACGGACGTGGTCCGGGCGAGAATTACGCCGACAGCCAGCAGGACAACATTATCGATATCTGGCGTTCGACCGTGGATGCGATGTTCGAGAACTACCCATTCCCCCAAAACAACGGCAATCGCCAGGATGTGCGCTGGGCAGCGCTGACCAACCGCCATGGCAACGGTCTGCTGGTCGTCCCACAACGTCCTGTCAATTTAAGTGCCTGGCGCTATACGCCCGAAAATCTCTTTGCCGCACAGCACTGCAATGAACTCCAGCGCAGCGATGACATCACTCTGAATCTGGACCATCAGCTACTGGGCCTGGGTTCCAACTCCTGGGGAAGCGAGGTGCTCGACTCCTGGCGCGTCTGGTTCCGCGAGTTCAACTACGGCTTTACGTTGCTGCCCATTTCCGGCACCGAGGCCACCGTTCAGACCACTGCTAATCGCGCCTTTGGCACGGAGTTCTTTTCCACGAATTTGCACAGCGAGAATACAAAATGAGGATCATCGATAACTTAGAGCAGTTCCGACAACTCTACGCTTCAGGTCGGAAGTGGCAGCGCTGCGTTGAGGCGATTGAAAATATCGACAACATTCAGCCCGGCGTCGCCCATTCCATCGGTGATTCGCTCACTTACCGCGTGGAGATCGACTCCGCTACCGATGCGCTATTTACCGGTCATCGCCGTTACTTTGAGGTGCATTACTACCTGCAAGGGCAGCAAAAAATTGAGTATGCCGCCAAAGAGGATTTACAGGTGGTTGAATACTATCGCGATGAAACCGATCGCGAATACCTGAAGGGATGCGGAAAAACGGTAGAAGTACACGAAGGGCAGCTGGTTATTTGCGACAACCACGAAGCCTACCGCTTTATCTGTAATAGCGCGGTGAAGAAAGTCGTACTCAAAGTCACCATCGAAGATGGTTATTTTCATAATAAATAAAAAGACAGGCGGCACAGAAGTTGTGCCGCCAGTACCCTACAATAATCAGGAATCGGAGATGTGCTATGTCTGATACCAAGCGTAATACCATCGGCAAGTTCGGCTTACTGTCGCTGACCTTTGCCGCCGTTTATAGTTTTAACAACGTAATCAATAATAATATTGAGCTTGGTCTGGCATCTGCACCGATGTTTTTCCTCGCCACGATTTTCTACTTTATTCCGTTCTGCTTAATCATTGCCGAATTTGTTTCACTGAACAAAAACTCCGAAGCCGGTGTTTACGCATGGGTAAAAAGCTCACTGGGCGGGCGCTGGGCATTTATTACCGCCTACACCTACTGGTTCGTTAACCTGTTCTTTTTTACCTCGTTACTTCCGCGCGTAATCGCCTATGCCTCCTATGCATTTTTAGGCTACGAATACATTTTGACGCCGTTCGCTACCACCGTGTTAAGTATGGTGCTGTTTGCCTTCTCAACCTGGGTTTCGACCAACGGCGCAAAAATGCTCGGGCCGATTACCTCCGTCACTTCCACGCTGATGCTGCTGTTGACGCTGTCTTATATTTTACTGGCGGGGACTGCGTTGGTTGGCGGCGTACAGCCTGCCGATCCCATCACCGTGGATGCCATGATCCCGAATTTTAACTGGGCCTTCCTCGGTATTACGACCTGGATTTTTATGGCGGCAGGCGGCGCGGAGTCCGTGGCGGTGTACGTCAACGACGTGAAGGGTGGCTCAAAATCATTTGTGAAAGTGATTATTATCGCCGGGATTTTTATCGGTGTGCTTTACTCAATCTCCTCAGTACTGATCAACGTTTTTGTCAGCAGCAAAGAGCTGAAGTTTACCGGTGGCTCGGTGCAGGTATTCCACGGTCTGGCCGCATACTTCGGC
This sequence comes from Citrobacter sp. TBCS-14, assembly GCF_005280805.1. Classification (NCBI taxonomy): domain Bacteria; kingdom Pseudomonadati; phylum Pseudomonadota; class Gammaproteobacteria; order Enterobacterales; family Enterobacteriaceae; genus Citrobacter; species Citrobacter sp. TBCS-14. The sequence continues at coordinate 190,013 of NZ_SZWM01001195.1, read as the reverse complement.
TTACCTGAGCTGGTGGTTAACCGCTTTGTCGGTCTGGTGTCCTTTACCGCAATGTTTGGGTCACTGCTGATGTGGACCGCAACGCCGGTTAAAATTTTCTTCTCCGAAATCCCGGAAGGTATTTTTGGCAAGAAAACCGTCGAACTGAATGAAAACGGCGTTCCCGCTCGCGCAGCCTGGATCCAGTTTTTGATCGTGATCCCGCTGATGATTATCCCCACGCTCGGTTCGAATACCGTGCAGGATTTAATGAATACCATCATTAACATGACCGCTGCGGCATCCATGCTGCCTCCGCTGTTTATTATGCTGGCCTATTTGAATCTGCGCGCCAAGCTGGACCACTTACCGCGCGACTTCCGCATGGGATCGCAAAAAACCGGGATTATCGTGGTATCGATGCTGATTGCCCTGTTCACCATTGGATTTATCGCTTCAACGTTCCCAACCGGCGGCAACATTATCACCATTATTTTCTATAACGTCGGTGGTATTGTTATTTTCCTCGGTTTTGCCTGGTGGAAATACAGTAAATACATCAAAGGACTAACCAAAGAAGAAAAAGCCATTGAAGCCGCACCAGCTTCAGACAGTCATTAATTCATAAAACATAATAACAATAAACAATATTCGCCAAGGCTATAACAATAAAAACATTATTTTATTTTGCTTAGGATAGAAGCATGAAAATCAATAGCCATTGTTGCAGGGTATTTATTGCCCTGCCCTTTTTCTGTGTCTCCTCTCTGGGTGCAGAAGAAGTGCGACCGGCAGAACACGACGACACAAAAACGCCCGCAATATCCTCTCCCTCATTTCGTTTTTATGGCGAACTGGGAATGGGGGGATATATGGATTTAGAGGGACAGGATAAACATAAATACAGTGACGGAACCTATATCGAAGGGGGCCTGGAAATTAAACACGGCTCGTGGTTTGGTCTGATCTATGGCGAAGGCTGGACCGTACAGGCGGATCACCAGGGAAACGCCTGGGTGCCCGATCATAGCTGGGGCGGGTTTGAAGGTGGAATTAACCGATTTTACAGCGGTTACCGCACCGATGACGGCACGGAGCTAATGCTCAGCCTGCGCCAGGACTCATCGCTCGATGACCTGCAATGGTGGGGAGACTTCACGCCGGATCTGGGCTACGTCATCCCCAACACGCGCGACATCATGACCGCCATTAAGGTGCAAAACCTGACCGGCCCGCTGCGTTATAGCGTGACCGCCACGCCTGCCGGACATCATGATGAAAGCAAGGCCTGGCTGCACTTCGGCAAATACGATCGCTACGACGATAAGTATACCTATCCAGCCATGATGAATGGCTACATCCAGTACGACCTGACCGAAGGCGTAACCTGGATGAACGGTCTGGAGATCACCGACGGCACCGGACAACTGTTCCTGACCGGCCTTCTCTCGCCTAACTTTGCTGCGCGCGCCTGGCATCACACCGGACGCGCCGACGGCCTGGATGAATGGGGTACAGAGACCGGCTATATGGTCAGTGCCATGTATGAAGCGCTCAAAGGCGTCTACCTCTCCACCGCCTACAGCTATGCCAAACATCGGCCAGACAACGCCGAGGATGAAACCACCTCTTTTATGCAGTTCGGTATCTGGTATGAATACGGCAGCGGTCGTTTCGCCACCGCCTTCGACAGCCGGTTCTATATGCAAAATGCATCTGGCGACCCGAGCGACCAGATCTTCCTGATGCAATATTTCTATTGGTAACAAGGACCGGAATACCATGAACATGACACCTATTCTTACGCCGCTGGCGTGTGGGCTGCTGATGAGTTTTTCCGCACTGGCTGCTAACGTAGACAGCGTTAAAAACGTCATCAATCGCACCGGCGCGCCAGGTTATATGCACGACTACGATTATGACGACCATCAGCGCTTTAATCCCTTTTTCGACCTCGGCGCATGGCACGGACACCTGTTGCCGGATGGCCCTGCAACAATGGGCGGCTTCCCTGGCGTGGCGCTACTGACGGAAGAGTACATCAACTTTATGGCCACAAATTTTGACCGGCTGACGGTGTACCAGAACGGTAAAAAGGTCGATTTCACTCTCGAGGCTTACAGCCTGCCCGGCGCACTGGTACAGAAACTGTCATCCACTGCGGTGCAGATCGAGATGACGCTGCTCTTTGCCAGTTCACATACCTCACTACTGGAAACCAAAATCACCAGCAATACGCCGCTGGATCTGGTGTGGGACGGAGAGTTACTGGAAAAGCTGGAAGCGAAAGAGGGAAAACCCCTCTCCGATAAAACCATTGATGGCGAGTATCCGGACTACCAGCGAAAAATCATCGCTACGCGCGACGGCCTGAAGGTCACCTTCGGTAAAGTGCGATCAACCTGGGATCTGCTGACCTCCGGCGAGTCGGAGTATCAGGTACACAAATCACTTGCCATGAACACCACTGTTGATGGCCACCGATTTACCAGTAAAGCGCATATCAATGGCTCTACCACGCTTTACACCACCTATTCACATCTGTTGACCGCGCAGGAGGTCAGCAAAGAACAGGCGCAGATCCGCGATATTCTGGCGCGCCCGTCTTCTTACATGCTCGCCTCACAGCAGCGCTGGGAATCCTATCTCAAAAAAGGTTTAAACAACCCGGATGCCACCCCAGAACAAACCCGCGTGGCGGTGAAGGCTATCGAAACGCTGAACGGTAACTGGCGCTCACCGGGCGGCGCAGTTAACTACAATACCGTGACGCCGTCGGTAACGGGCCGCTGGTTCTCTGGCAACCAGACCTGGCCGTGGGACACCTGGAAGCAGGCGTTTGCAATGGCGCACTTTAACCCGGATATCGCGAAAGAAAATATTCGCGCTGTTTTCTCGTGGCAGGTTAAACCCGGCGATCCGGTGCGCCCACAGGACGCGGGATTTATTCCCGATCTGATTGCCTGGAACCTCAGCCCGGAACGCGGTGGTGATGGCGGTAACTGGAACGAGCGCAACACCAAGCCCAGCCTGGCGGCATGGTCGGTGATGGAAGTCTACAACGTCACCAAAGACAAATCCTGGCTCGAAGAAATGTACCCGAAACTGGTGGCATACCACGACTGGTGGCTGCGTAACCGCGATCATAACGGCAACGGCGTTCCAGAGTACGGCGCCACTCGCGATAAAGCGCACAACACCGCCAGCGGCGAGATGCTGTTCACGGTGAAAAAGGGTGACAAAGAAGAAACCCTGTCAGGGCTGCAAAACTATGCCGCTGTTACCCGCAACGGCCAGTATGACAGCCTGGAGATCCCGGCGCAGGTCGCCGCCTCGTGGGAATCCGGACGTGACGACGCCGCGGTGTTTGGTTTTATCGACAAAGAACAACTGGATAAGTACGTCGCTAACGGTGGCAAACGCAGCGACTGGGTGGTGAAATTCGCTGAAAATCGCAGCCACGACGGAAAATTACTGGGCTATTCGCTACTCCAGGAGTCGGTCGATCAGGCCAGCTACATGGTCAGCGATAACCATTACCTGGCGGAAATGGCGACCCTGCTCGGGAAAACGCAGGTGGCGAAACGCTATCAGGCACTGGCGACGAAACTGACGGATTACATCAATACCTGTATGTTCGATGCGAATACGCAGTATTTCTATGACGTTCGCATTGAAGATAAGCCGCTGGCAAACGGCTGTGCCGGAAAACCGATTGTCGAACGAGGGAAAGGGCCGGAAGGCTGGTCACCGCTGTTTAACGGCGCGGCCACGCAGTCTCATGCTGACGCGGTGGTGAAGGTGATGCTAGACCCGAAAGAGTTCAACACCTTTGTGCCGCTGGGCACCGCGGCGCTCACCAACCCGGCTTTCGGCCCGGATATTTACTGGCGCGGGCGCGTGTGGGTGGATCAGTTCTGGTTTGGCTTAAAAGGCATGGCGCGCTACGGCTACCGCGATGAAGCGCTGAAAATGGCGGATACGTTCTTCAATCATGCCAAAGGACTCACCGCGGACGGCCCGATTCAGGAAAACTATAACCCGCTGACCGGCGCGCAACAGGGTGCCCCCAACTTCTCCTGGAGCGCGGCGCATCTGTACATGTTGTATAATGATTTTCTTAAAAAACAGTAAGCTGTGACCTATTGCCGGATAAAGTGCTTGCACCGACATCCGGCAAATTCTTTCTCTGGCCCCACTCCTTTTTTGAATCCCATCACAATCACGGCATTCCCCTTTTCCCTTTTGCGCCGCGACGGCTAAATTAGTAACTCATCCGACCACATAACAATAATTTTACATACTGGACACCATTATGAGCTATCCGTCGCTGTTCGCCCCGCTCGATCTGGGATTCACCACGCTTAAAAACCGCGTGTTGATGGGTTCAATGCATACCGGTCTGGAAGAGTATCCCGATGGCGCAGAACGGCTGGCCGCGTTCTACGCCGAGCGCGCCCGTCACGGCGTCGCTCTGATTGTGAGCGGCGGTATTGCCCCTGCGCTTTCCGGCGTGGGTATGGAAGGCGGCGCGATGTTAAACGATGCCAGCCAGTTACCACATCACCGCGTAATTACCGACGCGGTGCATGACGAAGGCGGCAAAATCGCGCTGCAAATTCTGCATACCGGACGCTATAGCTATCAGCCGCACCTCGTCGCGCCCTCCGCTATTCAGGCGCCGATCAACCGCTTTACCCCGCACGAGCTGACCCACGATGAAGTACTGCAACTGATTGAGGATTTTGCCCATTGCGCACAGCTGGCGCGGGAAGCAGGCTACGACGGCGTAGAGGTCATGGGCTCGGAAGGCTATCTGATCAACGAATTTCTCACCCTGCGCACCAACCAGCGGACTGACCAATGGGGCGGCGATTACGCCAACCGCATGCGTTTTGCCGTCGAGGTGGTACGGGCCGTTCGTCAACGTGCCGGTAACGACTTTATTATTATCTTTCGTCTGTCGATGCTCGACCTGGTGGAAAATGGCGGCACGTTTGACGAAACTGTCCAACTGGCGAAAGCCATTGAGGCGGCAGGTGCTACGATCATCAACACCGGGATCGGCTGGCACGAAGCACGGATCCCGACCATCGCCACGCCGGTGCCGCGCGGGGCGTTTAGCTGGGTGACGCGCAAGCTGAAAGGTCACGTAACGGTTCCACTGGTCACCACTAACCGCATTAATGATCCGGGCGTTGCCGACGATATTCTGGCCCGTGGCGATGCTGATATGGTGTCGATGGCACGCCCGTTCCTCGCCGATGCCGAGCTGCTGTCAAAAGCGCAAAGCGGGCGAGCGGATGAGATCAACACCTGCATAGGCTGTAATCAGGCCTGTCTGGATCAGATCTTCGTCGGCAAAGTGACGTCCTGCCTGGTGAATCCCCGCGCCTGTCATGAAACCAAAATGCCGATCGTAGCGGCGACACATCTGAAGAATCTGGCGGTAGTCGGTGCCGGTCCTGCGGGGCTCGCCTTTGCCATCAACGCCGCTTCACGCGGTCATCAGGTCACGTTGTTTGATGCCAACGCGGAGATCGGCGGACAGTTCAATATCGCCAAACAGATCCCCGGCAAAGAAGAATTTTACGAAACATTGCGCTATTACCGCCGGATGATCGACGTCACCGGCGTGACGCTGAAGCTGAATCATTTTGTCACCGCAGACGATCTGCTCTCGTTTGATGAAGTGATCCTCGCCAGCGGGATCGAACCACGCACGCCGCCGATCGACGGCATCGATCATCCTAAGGTACTGACCTATCTTGATGTCTTACGAGATAAAACGCCGGTAGGTCAACGCGTGGCGATTATCGGCAGCGGCGGGATCGGCTTTGATACCGCCATGTATCTGAGCCAGCCCGGCGAGCCCACCAGCCAAAACATTGCAGAATTCTGCGTGGAATGGGGAATCGATACCAGCCTCCAGCAAGCAGGTGGTTTACGCCCGGAAGGGCCACAGTTATCCCGTAGCCCGCGCCAGATAGTCATGTTGCAGCGTAAAGCCAGTAAACCGGGACAAGGGCTAGGTAAAACCACGGGCTGGATCCATCGCGCCACCCTGCTGTCTCGTGGAGTGAAAATGATCCCGGCGGTGAGCTATCAGAAGATCGATGATGATGGACTGCACGTGTTGATCAACGGCGAGCCTCAGCTCTTGAACGTGGATCATGTGGTAATTTGTGCAGGTCAGGAACCTCGTCGTGGACTGGTCGATCCGCTGCATGCTGCCGGTAAAACAGTACATCTGATCGGCGGGTGTGATGTGGCGTTAGAACTGGATGCCCGACGCGCCATCGCGCAAGGCACTCGACTGGCGCTGGAAATTTAACGTTATGTCTTTACGTTGGCCGGATAAGGTAATTGCACACATCATTGCCTGATAAGCGTAGCGCCATCAGGCCTACGAGGCAGTTCGTTGTAGGCCTGATAAGGTGTTAACCGCCATCCGGCATCAGCGATTAGCGGCGACGCCCTAATTTCACCGCTTTCAGCACCACAAATTTGTTGTTGGTGGCGATGGTTTCGCAGTTGCCGAAAATCTTCTTCAGCTTGTGGAAGTAGTCGAGGTGACGGTTTGCCACGATATACAGCTCGCCGTTAATCTTCAGGCAACGGCGGGCGTGGTGGAACATCTCCCACGCGATGTTATCGGTCAGCGCGTGCTTCTGATGGAACGGCGGATTACACAGCACAGCGTTATAGCGGAACGGTTCCACGCCAGACAGTGCGTTGTTGATCATAAACTCGCAGCGATCCAGCGCGTCTGGCATGTTGGTTTCCACGTTCAGGCGGCTGGACGCCACCGCCATCGGCGATTCATCCACAAACACCACGCTCGCTTGCGGGTTCTTCTCCAGCAACGTCAGACCCACTACGCCATTACCGCAACCGAGATCGACAATCTCACCTTCCAGATTGTCCGGCAGATGTTCGATAAAGAAACGTGCGCCAATATCCAGCCCGGTACGGGAGAAGACGTTAGCGTGATTGTGGATCGTCCAGTCGGTGCCTTCCAGCTTCCAGCTCAGCGTTTGTGAGGCGTCAGCCAGTTCAGGATTGCTGAACGTACAGTTGATCAGACGGGCTTTTTTCCATGCCAGCGTGGTGGTGGTTGGGCCCAGCACCTTTTCAAACAGCTCAAGCGTCGAGGTATGCACATCGCGCGCCTTCGCCCCGGCGATAATACGCGTTTGCGGCGTGACGACCAGGCGTAACGCACGCAATTGCTGTTCCAGCAGCGCCATGGTTTTTGGCAGCTTAATCAGTACCACGCCCGGCGCCTGTGGGTAATCGACCGTGCTGTCGAGGAACTGGACGCTGGATTCGGCAATGTCGTTATGACGCAGGTTTTCACGCGTTGCCAGTTCGCTTAAATAAGAGTCGCCAATGCTGTACGGCGAATGTTCCGCCAGCGCACAGCCCAGCGCACCGAAGGTATCATTCAGGAGCAGCACCGGGCCGCAAATCTCGGTATCGTCCAGCTGTTGCAGCAGATATTCATCTGCAGCTTCCCACGCCAGCAGCGGGTTAACGTCATCCGTTTCCGGGAAACGTTTAAGTGACAGCGAACGGAAACCGTTGTCTATGTGGCTCATCGGCCCTCCTGAATGGTAAAATTTCGGCGTATCCCTGAAAAGGGTGCGTGAGTATACACTTTTTATACTTTATATGGGGCAAAAATGAGTCAGTTGACCTATCTGCAGGGCTACCCGGAGCATTTACTTGATCAGGTTCGAACCTTGATCAGCGAGCAACGTCTGGGCGCGGTCCTGGAAAAGCGTTACCCGGGTACGCATGACTTCGCGACCGATAAGGCGCTCTGGCAATATACCCAGGATCTGAAAAGTCAGTTTCTGCGCAATGCCCCACCGCTCAATAAAGTGATGTATGACAGTAAGATCCACGTGTTGAAGAATGCGCTTGGACTGCATACTGCCGTCTCTCGCGTGCAGGGCGGCAAGCTGAAAGCAAAAGCGGAAATTCGCGTCGCCACCGTATTTCGCAACGCCCCGGAACCTTTTTTACGCATGATCGTGGTTCATGAACTGGCGCATCTGAAAGAAAAAGAACACGACAAAGCGTTTTACCAGCTGTGCTGCCATATGGAACCTCAGTATCACCAACTGGAGTTCGACACCCGCCTGTGGCTAACGCAACAATCGCTAAAGCAAACTGCGCAGTAGCGCACTGGCTTTGTCAGCAAGGCATGCTAAATTGGCGCAAGGATCCCTTTTCGCAGCCTGAAGGCCTTTATGATACGTTTCGCAGTGATTGGCACAAACTGGATCACCCGCCAGTTTGTGGATGCCGCCCATGAAACCGGCAAATATAAGTTAACCGCAGTCTATTCCCGCAGCCTTGAACAGGCGCAAAGCTTCGCTAACGATTATCTCGTCGAGCATTTGTTTACTTCGCTGGATGCAATGGCGCAGAGTGACGCTATTGATGCAGTGTATATCGCCAGCCCAAACTCTCTGCACTTCCCGCAGACCGAGCTGTTCTTACGCCATAAAAAGCACGTCATTTGTGAGAAACCGCTGGCATCAAACCTGGCAGAAGTCGATGCCGCTATCGCCTGCGCTCGGGAAAATCAGGTGGTGCTGTTTGAGGCGTTTAAAACCGCCTGCCTGCCCAATTTCCTGCTGCTGCAGCAATCTCTGCCCAAGGTAGGAAATGTCAGAAAGGCGTTTATCAATTACTGCCAGTACTCTTCACGCTACCAGCGTTATCTGAACGGTGAAAACCCGAATACCTTTAATCCAGCGTTCTCAAATGGCTCGATTATGGATATCGGCTTTTACTGCCTGGCTTCGGCGGTTGCGCTGTGGGGCGAACCGCAGAGCGTACAGGCCAGCGCCAGCCTGCTGGCAAGCGGTGTTGATGCCCACGGCGTTGTGGTGCTGAACTACGGTGATTTCAGCGTCACGTTACAGCATTCCAAAGTGAGCGACTCGGTGCTGGCCAGCGAGATTCAGGGCGAATCAGGGTCACTGGTCATTGAGAAAATCTCCGAATGCCAGAAAGTCTGTTTTGTTCCGCGTGGTGGAAAAACGCAGGATCTGACGGTGCCTCAGCACATCAATACTATGCTGTATGAGGCAGAGCGCTTTGCTCATCTGGTTGAATCCGGCGAAGTGGATCACCCGGCACTGGCTGTCAGTCGCATTACCGCTAAGCTGCAAACGGAAATTCGCCGCCAGACCGGCGTCGTTTTCCCAGCAGATAGCGCGAATACGTCGCTGATTGCGTAAAACTGTGTAAAACAAATGTTGCAGGCCATTGACTGAAAGCGTGGCCTGTAATACTTTGTTACCCGCAAAGGGGAGTAACTTCGTTGTCGGTTGATCGTCATTACGATGTGTGAAAAACCACATCCGGTCGCCGGGCGATAACAAAGGAATACGTCAACGTATTCCTTTGTTGTTGTAAGTGAGACCTTGCCGAATGGCAAGGTCTATGCATGAAAAGCAGCGGCTAACGTCATTCGGCGTTGGCCGTTTTTTTATGCATGGGGAAATATAATGAATACTGTCGGCACACCGTTGTTATGGGGTGGCTTCGCTGTTGTAGTGGTGATTATGCTGGCCATCGACCTGCTGTTGCAGGGTCGTCGCGGCGCGCATACGATGTCAATGAAGCAGGCGGCTGCCTGGTCAATCGTCTGGGTCACCTTGTCGTTACTGTTTAACGCCGTATTCTGGTGGTATCTGGCAGAAACCCAGGGGCGTGCGGTCGCAGACCCGCAGGCGTTGGCGTTCCTCACCGGCTATTTGATCGAGAAATCATTGGCGGTGGATAACGTCTTTGTCTGGCTGATGCTGTTTAGCTACTTCTCGGTGCCGCCAGCGTTGCAGCGTCGAGTGCTGGTGTATGGCGTGCTGGGGGCGATTGTTCTGCGTACTATCATGATCTTCGCGGGCAGTTGGCTAATCACCCAGTTCGAATGGCTGCTGTACGTGTTCGGCGCGTTCCTGCTGTTTACCGGCGTGAAGATGGCGCTGGCAAAAGATGATGCTTCCGGGATTGGCGACAGGCCGTTAGTGCGCTGGCTGCGCGGTCATCTTCGTATGACCGACACCATCGAGAACGAGCATTTCTTCGTACGTAAAAACGGTCTGCTGTTCGTTACGCCGCTGATGCTGGTGCTGATTCTGGTTGAGTTGAGCGATGTTATCTTTGCCGTCGACAGCATTCCGGCAATCTTTGCCGTGACCACCGACCCGTTCATCGTGCTGACCTCTAACCTGTTTGCCATCCTTGGTCTGCGTGCGATGTACTTCCTGCTGGCCGGCGTGGCGGAGCGTTTCTCGATGCTGAAGTACGGCCTGTCGATCATTCTGGTGTTTATCGGCATCAAGATGCTGATTGTCGACTTCTACCATATCCCTATCGCTATCTCGTTAGGCGTGGTGTTCGGGATCCTGTTTGTGACGCTGATTGTGAATGCGTGGGTCAACCACCAGCACGATAAAAAGCAGCAAACGCAGTAACACTCATCCACTAGCCTACAAAGCCCGACGCCCACTGTGTGTGCGTCGGGCTTTTTGTTTAACATGTCATCACAATGTTAATTTAAAGTTATAAAATATGATCTCAGCGTAAAATCCAGGATATTTCGCTTCCCGAAGCGTGTTCTTTCCTTATACTCAGCCATGCAAACATTTGCCTCACTCTGAAAGATGCGTCTATAGAACGCACAAGGGTCAGGCGACAACACAATAAAAGGATTACGAAATGACTACGCAACGTTCGTCGGGGCTGATCTCGCGTTTGGCGCAAGGGAGCCTTGTTAAGCAAATTTTGATAGGTTTAGTACTGGGGATTGCGCTGGCACTGATCTCAAAACCGGCTGCAGAAGCCGCTGGTTTGCTGGGCACCCTGTTCGTCGGCGCATTAAAAGCCGTCGCTCCCATCCTGGTTCTGATGCTGGTAATGGCCTCTATTGCGAACCATCAGCATGGGCAAAAAACCAATATCCGTCCGATTCTGTTCCTCTACCTGCTCGGTACCTTCTCCGCGGCATTAGCGGCAGTGGTGTTCAGCTTTGCCTTCCCCTCGACGCTGCATCTTGCCAGCAGCGCTAACGATATTGTGCCACCATCGGGCATTGTCGAAGTGATGCGTGGGCTGTTGATGAGTATGGTGTCGAACCCGATTGATGCCCTGCTTAACGCGAACTATATCGGCATTCTGGTATGGGCCGTCGGCCTGGGCTTTGCCCTGCGCCACGGGAATGAAACGACCAAGAATCTGGTCAACGATATGTCCAACGCCGTCACCTTTATGGTGAAACTGGTGATTCGTTTCGCCCCGATCGGTATTTTCGGCCTGGTCTCCTCCACGCTTGCCACCACGGGTTTTGCTACATTGTGGGGCTATGCGCAGCTGTTGGCAGTGCTGGTAGGTTGTATGCTGCTGGTGGCGTTCGTGGTTAACCCGCTGCTGGTGTTCTGGAAAATTCGTCGCAACCCGTATCCGCTGGTGCTGGCTTGCCTGCGTGAAAGCGGCGTGTATGCCTTCTTTACCCGCAGCTCTGCCGCCAACATTCCGGTGAATATGGCGCTGTGTGAGAAGCTGAATCTGGACCGCGATACCTACTCGGTTTCTATCCCACTGGGTGCAACCATCAACATGGCTGGCGCGGCGATCACCATTACCGTGCTGACGCTGGCAGCGGTGAATACACTGGGGATCCCGGTTGATTTACCGACTGCGCTGCTGTTGAGCGTCGTGGCATCGCTTTGTGCCTGTGGCGCATCTGGCGTGGCGGGTGGCTCTCTGCTGCTGATCCCACTGGCGTGTAATATGTTCGGTATCCCGAATGATATCGCCATGCAGGTAGTTGCCGTCGGCTTTATTATCGGCGTGTTGCAGGACTCCTGTGAAACCGCACTGAACTCCTCAACCGACGTATTGTTTACCGCTGCAGCCTGCCAGGCTGAAGACGAACGTTTGGCAAACAACGCCCTGCGCGGCTAATCACTTTTCCCCTCCGTCATGGTGCGGAGGGGTTTTCTTTCTGTACGCTTTTTTCAATTTTGAAGGGATCTATCCCCCGTTTTTGCATGCGTCTGAAACGAATAATATTCAGGCCGTTCATCACCAGAAAACTGCCTTCAATCATCGTGCCGCCAATCGATCCCAACCAGAAATTATGCACCACCCAGCAGGCAGTCGCGCACCACATCACACAGCGGACGGTTAATCCTTTACAGCGAAACAGCGCCCAAGTGCTGGCCAGCGTGCCAATAATGGGGAGTAACTCCATCGCATGCTGTAGTTTCGCCAACCCAAGAACCAGCGTGAGAACGATAAAAACGGTCATCACCCACAGTTTGCGGGTGCGCATCGAGACCAGGGTTCGGATGGTGTTTAGCTCCGCACTCATCCCCGCGGGCCAGGCCCCCATCAAAAAGAAGTGTACCCCGATAGTGGCACTATAGACGGCAAGCTGCAGCCGGAAGCGGCGCTCATCGCGGTTGAAAAAGGTGGTAATCCCGATCAGAAAGGCGATGACACCTACGCCCTGGGCCAGCCAATACGCGGTCATGAAAAATCCTTGTGAGGAAATGCAAAAACAAACGGCGCCTCATATTATGAAACGCCGTTTTTAAAATCTACTCTATTTCGATTACCCAATAGATTTCGTGCGACAGCAAGGCGGCAAGCATGTAGGCCGGATAAGGCGTTTACGCCGCCATCCGGCAACGGTTTATGCCTGATGGCGCTACGCTTATCAGGCCTACTGATCGCGTAGGCCTGTACAATTATTACAACGTTACGCCACTTTTGAAAATAGCCAGCTCGCGGAAGTCATTACGTTCGTTACAGGTCGGTTTACCATTAGCAAACTCGACGATGGTATCGACAAACTCATTCAGCAGTTGAGGCATGGCTTTACCGTGGATCAGCTGTCCCGCATCAAAATCGATCCAGTGCTTTTTCTTCGCCGCCAGCTCGCTGTTCGTGGCGATTTTCACCGTCGGTACAAATCCGCCGTAAGGCGTGCCGCGACCGGTACTGAATAGCACCATATGGCAGCCAGCACCCGCCAGCGCGCTGGTGGCAACGGCGTCGTTCCCCGGTGCGCTTAACAGATTCAGACCGTGCGTTTTTAGCCGTTCGCCGTAACGCAATACATCGACAACCTGGCTGGAACCCGCTTTCTGCGTGCAGCCCAGTGATTTATCTTCCAGCGTGGTGATGCCCCCCGCCTTGTTACCCGGTGACGGGTTCTCATAAATCGGCTGGTCGTGGGCAATGAAGTACTGCTTGAAGTCATTGACCATCGTCACCAGCTTGCCAAACGTCTCTTCGTCACGGCAATGGCTCATCAGCAGTTGCTCAGCGCCAAACATTTCCGGAACTTCGGTCAGCACGGTGGTGCCACCGTTGGCAATCACATAGTCGGAGAAACGTCCCAGCATCGGGTTAGCCGTGATGCCGGACAGGCCGTCAGACCCGCCGCATTCCAGACCAAACTTCAGCTCGCCCAGTTTACCCGGCTCACGCTTATCGTGGCGCATCACGTTGTACAACTGATGGAGATGTTCGATCCCCGCCTCCACTTCGTCTTCCTGATGTTGGCAGACCATGAAGTGCACGCGTTCAGGATCGAACTCGCCCAACGTTTCGCGGAAGGCATCCACCTGGTTGTTTTCACAACCAAGCCCCACCACCAGCACCGCCCCCGCGTTCGGGTGACGCACCATGTTTTGCAGCATGGTGCGGGTGTTGATGTGATCGTCACCCAGCTGCGAGCAGCCGTAGGTGTGGCTGAAAAGATGAACGCCATCGATGCCTTCAGCATCGTTGGTCTCTTTCAGGAAGCGGGTCTGCATCAGACGCGCCATGGCGTTAACGCAGCCGACGGTCGGCAGGATCCACAGTTCGTTACGCACCCCGACATCACCGTTGGCACGACGGTAGATCTGCACATCGCGATCTGCCGGTTGTACCTCAGGTTCCTGAAAGTCGGGTTGATAGCTATATTCATCCAGATCGCTCAGATTGGTGCGCGTATTGTGAGCATGGATATGTTCACCCGCCGCAATATCCGCCAGAGCATGGCCAATCGGCAGGCCATATTTAATGACGTTCTCACCCTGAGCAATATCGCTCAAGGCAAATTTGTGTCCACGTACAACGTCCTGTCGTAGCGTTACGGTATGGCTATCTACACTAACCTGCGTGCCTTGCGCCAGATCGGCCAGCGCAACCGCAACGTTATCCAGCGTATGGATCTTGATGTATTGCATATCAACCCGGACCTTAGTTCAGTTCAATGGCAAAATAATCGCGCGCATTGTTGAAGCAGATATTTCTCACCATTTCACCCAGCAACTGGATATCTGCCGGGGCTTCACCCGCGGCAACCCAGCGGCCAATCATCTGGCACAGAATGCGGCGAAAATATTCATGGCGCGTATATGACAGGAAGCTACGGCTGTCGGTCAGCATGCCGACAAAACGGCTCAGCAGACCGAGCTGCGCCAACTGCGTCATTTGGCGTTCCATTCCGTCTTTCTGATCGTTGAACCACCAGCCGGACCCGAACTGCATTTTTCCCGGCATACCTTCGCCCTGGAAGTTGCCGATCATGGTGCCCAGCACTTCGTTGTCGCGCGGGTTCAGGCAGTACAGGATGGTTTTTGGCAGCAGGTTTTCTTCATTCTGCTTGCTCAGCAGTTTGGAAAGTTCTTCCGCAACCGGACGATCGTTGATCGAATCGAAGCCCACATCCGGCCCCAACAGTTTGAACTGACGCAGGTTGTTATTACGCAGTGCGCCAATATGGTACTGCTGGACCCAACCACGACGGGCATATTCCGCACCAAGGAACACCAGCACGGCCGTTTTAAACTGCGCCACTTCATGCTCGCTCAGCGTTTCACCGGCCAGACGACGCGTCAGGATGTTGTCGAGTTCAGATTCATTAGATTCAGCAAACAGCACCACATCCAGCGCATGGTCAGACACTTTACAGCCGTGTGCAGCGAAGTGATCCAGGCGTTTGGTCAGCGCGGTTTGCAGATCGGTGAAGCGACGGATATCGGTGTCGGACACCTCACCCAGCTTCGTCATGTAGTCGTTAAAGGTTGCCTGCTCAATATTGAAGGCTTTATCCGGGCGCCAGCTCGGCAGCACTTTGACGGCAAAGGTGCTGTCCTTGGCGACCGAGGCGTGATGTTCCAGTGAATCAATCGGATCGTCAGTGGTACCGACCATTTTCACGTTCATCTGCTGCATGATGCCGCGCGCGGAAAATTGTTCCTGCGCCAGCAGTTCATTGCACTGATTCCAGATTTCATCCGCCGTCGCAGGCGACAGCAGCTTACCTGTAATACCAAACGGGCGACGCAATTCAAGATGCGTCCAGTGGTAAAGCGGGTTGCCAATAGTGTGCGGAACCGTCGCGGCCCAGGCGTCAAACTTCTCACGATCGGACGCATCGCCGGTACACAGGCGCTCAGCAACACCGTTAGTACGCATAGCGCGCCATTTGTAGTGATCGCCTTTCAGCCAGATGTCATACAGGTTGTTAAAACGGTAGTTATCCGCGATTTGCTGCGGCGGCAGATGGCAGTGGTAATCGAAGATTGGCTGATCTTTGGCGTAATCATGATACAGACGGCGGGCAAATTCGGTATCCAGCAGAAAATCTTCAGTCATAAACGGGGTCATTATCGTCTTCCTCTCAGCGAGTGCGTCAGATTGCTTATGTTTTGATGCTGACAAAGTTATCACACCAATTTCCACAGACTGAAGATATTTTCGTGAGTTAGATCAATAAATGGCGACAAAAAAATTACTCTCAAAGAGGTAAATCTTACGCCAACCCGCGCCAGCACTGGCTTTGCTGAATCGAAATAATGACCACACGAAGATTCACACTTTTGTGATGGCACTCACCTTTTAAAGCTGTATGACAAGTTATCTTTTTGCCGTCGCAATACATAAGCCGACGGAATGCAAATTACCGATGGTCCACCATCGGATTGACCGGTACGGAAACCGAATTAGCACGATTCTTGAAATGGCAAAGTTCGGGGAGTACCGGTTTTTTTCGGTCACCCCTTTCGTAAAAAGAACATCCTCCGCCCTACACAGGAAGATGACCGCTCGTTCGCGGAAATAACAAAACGATGAGGTTTTACATGCGTAAAATTAAAGGGTTACGTTGGTATATGATCGCACTGGTGACGCTTGGCACCGTGCTGGGTTACCTGACGCGTAACACTGTGGCGGCAGCTGCGCCAACGCTGATGGAAGAGTTACACATCTCCACTCAACAGTATTCCTATATCATCGCAGCGTACTCTGCTGCTTACACCGTTATGCAACCCGTTGCTGGCTACGTTCTGGACGTGCTGGGAACAAAAATAGGTTACGCGATGTTCGCCGTTCTGTGGGCCGTCTTCTGTGGCGCGACTGCACTGGCTGGAAGCTGGGGTGGACTGGCGCTGGCGCGAGGCGCGGTCGGTGCAGCTGAAGCGGCGATGATCCCAGCGGGTCTGAAAGCCAGCTCGGAGTGGTTCCCGGCCAAAGAGCGCTCCATTGCCGTCGGTTACTTTAACGTCGGTTCCTCTATTGGTGCGATGATTGCACCGCCGCTGGTAGTCTGGGCCATCGTGATGCACAGCTGGCAGATGGCGTTCATTATCTCTGGTGTCCTGAGCTTCATCTGGGCTATGTGCTGGCTTGTGTTTTACAAACACCCACGCGATCAGAAAAAACTGTCCGACGAAGAACGTGATTACATTCTCAACGGCCAGGAATCACAGCATAAAAACGGCACGGCGAAGAAAATGTCCGTCGCGCAGATCCTGCGTAACCGCCAGTTCTGGGGCATTGCACTGCCGCGTTTCCTGGCAGAGCCGGCCTGGGGTACCTTTAACGCCTGGATCCCGCTGTTCATGTTTAAAGTTTACGGCTTTAACCTGAAAGAAATTGCCATGTTCGCCTGGATGCCCATGCTGTTTGCTGACCTCGGCTGTATCGTTGGTGGGTATCTGCCGCCGCTGTTCCAGCGCTGGTTCGGCGTCAACCTGATTGTGTCACGTAAAATGGTCGTCACCATGGGCGCATTCCTGATGATTGGCCCGGGCATGATTGGTCTGTTTACCAGCCCGTATATTGCCATCGCGCTGCTGTGCGTCGGGGGCTTTGCTCACCAGGCCCTGTCCGGTGCGCTGATCACCCTCTCTTCTGACGTCTTTGGTCGTAATGAAGTGGCTACAGCGAACGGTCTGACCGGGATGTCTGCCTGGCTGGCAAGCACCCTGTTTGCGCTGGTCGTGGGCGCCCTGGCTGACACCATCGGCTTTAGCCCACTGTTTGCGGTACTGGCAGTATTCGACTTGCTCGGTGCGTTAGTCATCTGGACGGTGCTGCAAAACAAACCGGCCAGCGAGGTCGACTCGGGACCGCAAACCGGCGATCCCGCACCACAAAGTTGACCTGACTCAATCACCAACGAAATACGTTCAAAGCCGCCAGCGTTCTGGCGGCTTTTTTATCGTCACAAGTGGAGCCAAATTCGCAAAAGTGGTATAACAAATAGAGTCTGCCGTATCATGCCTGGAGCGCATATGGAAATCACCGAACCACGACGTTTGTACCAACAACTTGCTGCCGATCTGAAGGCGCGCATTGAGCAGGGTGTTTACCTGGTGGGTGAAAAACTTCCCGCCGAGCGCTTTATCGCCGATGAAAAGAACGTCAGCCGTACCGTGGTCCGTGAAGCCATTATCATGCTCGAGGTTGAGGGCTACGTTGAGGTGCGTAAAGGATCCGGGATCCACGTCATCTCTAACCAGCCAAAACACTACGTCGCGCCAGATGCCAATCTTGAGTTTGCCAGCTACGGTCCATTTGAACTGCTGCAGGCACGCCAGCTTATAGAGAGCAATATTGCCGAGTTTGCCGCCACCCAGGTGACTAAACAGGACATCATGAAACTGATGGAAATCCAGGAGAAGTCGCGCAACGAAAAAAGCTTCCGTGACTCCGAGTGGGATCTCCAGTTCCATGTGCAAGTGGCGCTGGCAACGCAAAATACCGCACTGGCGGCGATTGTTGAAAAAATGTGGACTCAGCGTGTTCACAACCCGTACTGGAAGAAATTGCACGATCACATCGACCTGCGCACGGTAGATAACTGGTGCGATGACCATGACCAGATCCTACGGGCATTAATCCGTAAAGATCCTCATGCTGCCAAACTGGCGATGTGGCAGCACCTTGAGAACACCAAACAGATGCTGTTTAACGAAACCAGCGATGATTTTGAGTTCAACGCCGACCGTTATCTTTTTACCGATAATCCGGTGGTTCATCTGGATACGGCCGCTAACGGGGCAAAATAAGCGTTCTCATATTCACAGGCGCGCCAGGGCGCCTGTTTCTGACGCTCGGTAAGCATTAGGTATAAAGTGTCAGCCTGTGTAAATCCTCTCGCCACCCTCCTTTGCGATAAGCAAAATCACGGTTCAGCGACCGTAATTTCTATAACGGACTACGTTGACCTTTGTTACAATTACATGCGTTTTGAATTTTTGTGTATCAGTGCTTGCTTACTTTGCAACTTAACAGGGAACAGTTCAGGCCGTGAATTTGTGTCAGACCGCGATACATGCAAAAAAAGATCAATAATATTGCGGCGTTACAAAATCCAGAAAACCGGCATGACGACAACCGATTTCTCCAGGAATACTGAATGGAACTACTGACTCAATTACTGAATGCCTTGTGGGCTCAGGATTTTGAAACTCTGGCCAATCCGTCGATGATTGGCATGCTGTATTTTGTCCTGTTTACCATTTTGTTTCTGGAAAACGGGCTGCTTCCTGCGGCCTTTTTACCTGGTGACAGCTTACTGGTGCTGGTCGGCGTGCTTATTGCTAAAGGCGCAATGGGCTTTCCACAAACGGTGCTGCTCCTCACCACCGCGGCCAGCCTCGGCTGTTGGGTCAGCTACATCCAGGGACGATGGCTGGGGAATACCCGCATCGTGCAAAACTGGCTTTCTCATCTTCCCGCGCATTATCATCAGCGCGCGCACCATCTGTTCCATAAACATGGCCTGTCTGCGTTGCTGGTCGGGCGATTCATTGCCTTCGTCAGAACGCTGCTGCCGACCATTGCAGGACTCTCCGGCCTGAACAATGCGCGCTTTCAGTTCTTCAACTGGATGAGCGGACTGCTGTGGGTCTTGATCCTGACGTCACTCGGTTATCTGCTGGGCAAAACGCCGGTGTTCCTCAAGTACGAAGATCAGTTAATGTCGTGCCTGATGCTGCTTCCCGTTGTTTTACTGGTGTTTGGCCTCGCCGGTTCACTGGTTGTTTTATGGAAAAAGAAATACGGGAACCGGGGATAAATTATGCTGCTACCACGCATAACGCTCCGACGATTGGCCTGGACAACCACCTTTATCCTGTTTCTAGGCGCGCTTATCCTGACCTGGTCTGCCATTCGTCAGCAGGAGTCGACGCTAGCCATTCGCGCCGTTAATCAGGGCGCCAGCATGCCAGACGGTTTTTCTATCTGGCATCATCTGGATGCCAACGGCATTCGCTTTAAAAGCATTACCCCGCAAAATGATGCGCTGCTGATCACCTTTGATTCCAGCGCGCAAAGCGCAGCCGCGAAGGTCGTTCTCGACAGAACGTTGCCGCATGGCTTCGTCATCGCCCAACAGGATGATGATAATCAGGCAGTGCAGTGGTTATCACGTTTGCGTGATAACCCACACCGTTTTGGTTAACTTCCAGGAATCTGAATTATTTCACCCACTTTGGTGATTTCGCCGTTTAGTGCCTATGATTAATAAGCTGGGTTTATGGCCCACGCTTTTTTATCTGGAGCAACGACCCTCGCGTTACCGGGTCGAATCACAATGGAAGGTTCAAGTATGAAATACCGCATCGCTTTGGCTGTTACCCTTTTCGCTCTCAGTGCCAGCAGCTACGCCAACACCCTCTGTCAGGAAAAAGAACACGATATTCAGCGGGAGATTAGCTATGCCGAAAAGCACAACAATCAGAGTCGTATCAACGGCCTGAACAAGGCCCTGAGCGAAGTCCGGGCCAATTGTTCTGACAGCAAGCTACGTGCCGAGCATCAGAAAAAAATTGCAGAACAGAAAGATGAGATCGCCGAGCGTAAACGTGATCTCGCCGAGGCGAAACAAAAAGGCGATACAGATAAAATCACCAAACGCGAGCGCAAGCTTGCCGAAGCTCAGACTGAACTGAAAGAACTCGAGTCACGCGATTACTAAGTACGGTAACGACCCACTCACCTGGAGAAAACTATGTCAAAAGATAATGCTACGGAACACCTGCGCGCTGAGCTGAAATCCCTTGCGGATACGCTTGAAGAGGTACTGAGCTCCTCTGGCGATAAGTCGAAAGAAGAGTTGAGTAAAATTCGCAGTAAAGCAGAACGCGCGCTGAAAGAGAGCCGCAATCGCCTGGGTGAAACCAGCGATGTGATTGCTAAGCAAACTCGCGAAGCCGCGGCAAAAGCCGACAACTACGTACGCGAAAATCCATGGACAGGCGTCGGTATTGGCGCTGCGGTCGGCGTGGTGCTTGGCGTACTGCTGTCGCGCCGCTAACAATGGCGGACTCCGATCACGCACAAGGTCCAGGCAAAAACGTACTGGGTATCGGACAACGGATCATCACGATCCTCGTCGAGATAGTTGAGACCCGGTTACGTCTGGCCGTTGTTGAACTGGAAGAGGAAAAAGCCAACCTCTTTCAGCTACTGCTGATGCTGGGGCTAACCATGCTGTTCGCAGCATTTGGCCTGATGAGCCTGATGGTGCTTATCATCTGGGCCATTGACCCTCAGTACCGTCTCAACGCGATGATAGCCACCACCGTTGTGCTGTTGCTTCTGGCGCTCATTGGCGGGATATGGACGCTACGTAAAGCCCGTAAGTCAACGCTGTTACGTCATACCCGCCATGAACTTGCTAACGACAGGCAGGCCCTGGAGGATGATGCATAATGAGCAGTAAAGTCGAACGCGAAAAACGTAAGGCGCTGCTGCTTAGTCAGATCCAGCAGCAACGGCTGGATCTGACCGCCACCCGCCGCGACTGGCTGGAGGTCACTGCTGCATACGATCGCGGCTGGAACACGCTGTTGAACCTGCGCTCGTGGATACTGGTTGGCAGCAGCATCATAGCCGTTCGTACTATTCGCCACCCAAATATGCTCGTCCGTTGGGCCAAACGCGGCTTTAGCGTCTGGAGCGCCTGGCGACTGGTCAAAGCGACCATCAGACAGCAGCAACTGCGCGGTTAATCTCTTCTGTTCTCCCCACGTAGGCCTGATGGCAAGGCCTACTTCATTCTATCACCCCCCTTCACTCAAAATTTTTGAAAAATACTGACAGTTTTCCTTGCTAACAATTGTCATTCGTCACGTTTATGATTCTCTCCATCGACAGCAATAACGCCCTATACAGCGTTAATGCAACAAAAAACAAAATCAGCCGCCTGAGTGGTTTCCTGGAGAGTACGATGAAAAAATTAGAAGATGTTGGTGTACTGGTAGCGCGCATTCTGATGCCAATCCTGTTTATTTCTGCAGGCTGGGGAAAAATCAGCGGATATGCGGGTACCCAACAATATATGGAAGCCATGGGCGTTCCGGGATTCATGTTACCGCTGGTTATTCTGCTTGAGTTCGGCGGCGGCCTGGCCATTCTGTTCGGCTTCCTGACCCGTACTACCGCGCTGTTTACCGCAGGCTTCACGGTGCTGACCGCGTTCATCTTCCACAGCAACTTTGCGGAAGGGATGAACTCGCTGATGTTCATGAAAAACTTAACCATCGCAGGCGGTTTCCTGCTGCTGGCTATCACCGGTCCAGGCGCATTCAGCATTGACCGCGTACTGAATAAAAAGTGGTAAGCAAGCTATACTAAACGCATCAAAAAGCGAGGAGACATCTCCTCGCTTTTGCTATCTGAGGAGGCAAAACCATGGGACAACTTATTGACGGCGTCTGGCATGACACCTGGTATGACACAAAATCTACCGGGGGAAAATTTCAACGTTCTGCATCGGCTTTCCGTAACTGGCTCACCGCGGATGGCGAACCTGGCCCGACCGGCACAGGCGGTTTTGCCGCCGAAAAAGACCGTTACCACCTGTACGTTTCCCTCGCCTGTCCGTGGGCGCATCGCACGCTGATTCTACGCACGCTCAAAGGTCTGGAGCCATTTATCTCCGTTTCCGTTGTGCATCCGCTGATGCTAGAGAACGGCTGGACGTTTGATGATAATTTCCCGGCCGCCACGGGAGATACGCTCTACCAGCACGAGTTTCTCTATCAGCTCTATTTGCACGCCGACCCGCAGTACAGCGGCCGCGTCACCGTACCGGTGCTGTGGGATAAAAAGAATCACACCATCGTCAGTAATGAATCGGCGGAGATCATCCGCATGTTTAACACGGCGTTTGATGCACTGGGCGCCAAAGCCGGTGATTACTACCCGCCTGCCCTGCAAAGTAAAATTGACGAGCTGAACAGCTGGATTTATGACAACGTCAATAATGGCGTCTATAAAGCCGGTTTTGCCACCAGTCAGGAGGCATATGATGAGGCGGTTGATAAAGTGTTTCACTCACTGGCGCGACTGGAGCAGATTCTGGGTCAGCATCGCTATCTGACCGGTGACCAGTTGACCGAGGCAGATATTCGCCTGTGGACCACGCTGGTACGCTTTGATCCGGTGTATGTTACCCACTTCAAGTGCGATAAGCACCGCATCAGTGACTACCTGAATCTGTACGGTTTCCTGCGCGATATTTACCAGATGCCGGGCATTGCGGAGACCGTCAATTTTGACCATATCCGTCATCACTACTTCCGTAGCCACAAAACCATCAATCCGACCGGTATTATTTCAATCGGGCCATGGCAGGATCTCAGCGAGCCACATGGACGAGACAGCCGTTTTGCATGATTTACACGGGTCTCATCTGGGCAATGCCGTTCAGTTAACGCTTCAGTTTCAGAAAGTATAAACCTGTATTGACGGAAGTAATGAACATGCTACCTCAGAGAAAGGGTTCCGTTCACCTCATGTTAATCATTTCTCTGAAGCACTGATTACGGTGAACGTGTAAAGGGCGTTCTTCGCCACGCCCTTTACAATCCCGGCTCCCGGCACGGAAAATTGTTGCTTCGCAATCCCCTACGCTTATTCCTCCAGGCTATCGGGCCGGGCGCGAGGTAGCATCCCTGCAAAACGCGCCCTGAACCCGCATCCTTGCGGGTTCTCCCGGCCTTACGGAAACACGTCGGCAATTTTCAGCCGGACCAGCCCACACCTGACCACTTGCGCTTTAATTTGAATATCTCTGAACAGCAAAACGGATATAGCTGAAAGTCAGAGCGCTGAAGCGACACCCTGGTCCGGCTGAAAATCGATGAGGCGTTGACGGCTGACCGGGTCTGTCCGCAGGGATGCGGACAGAGGGGACGGCCTGCGGGGATGCAGGCTCGGCCCCGACCCGACAGGCAGACGGAATAAGACGAATGAATCGCGCAGCGACGATTTTCCCGCCGGGAGCCTGGGTTGCAAGGGAGGCGGCGGTGAGCCTCCCTTGCACGTTCACGGGTATCTGCGCTTCAGAGAAATGACATCGCTGAGGTGAACGGAACCCTGAGTTGGAATCACATGTTCTCCATAATGTTTAACTGACAAGCAATACTCCTATAGGCGCCAATAATTAATACGACAAATATTTACCACCATTTCATTCGCAGCTATTCTTAATTTGATTACTTTAAAAACAAGTGATTGAACGCAAAATGAGGCGCAAATGGATTGGTATCTAAACGTTCTTAAGAACTATTTTGGTTTTGGCGGCCGGGCTCGGCGCAAAGAGTACTGGATGTTTGTTCTGGTCAACATCATCTTTTCTTTCGTACTCAGCATCCTGGACAACATGCTTGGCTGGCAACGCGCCGGGGGAGAAGGCGTATTAACGACGATTTATGGTGTGCTGGTATTTATACCGTGGTGGGCAGTGCAGTTCCGTCGTTTGCATGACACCGACCGTTCTGCATGGTGGCTGCTGATCCTGTTGATCCCCATCATTGGCTGGTTGGTTATCATTATTTTCAACTGTCAGAACGGCACGCCGGGTAGCAACCGCTTCGGTGCAGACCCTAAACAACTGTCCTGACGTAGCACGTAGAGATGCCTGATGGCGCTGCGCTTATCAGGCCTACAACCTACTCCGTTTTGTAGGCCGGATAAGGTGCTTGCACCGCATCCGGCTTAACCCCACCTTATTTCCCCGCAAACAGCTTCGGAATTTCCCGCAGACACCAGGATTTGGCCTCACCCATACTGTCCCGTCGCCAGGCCATGATGATATCAATTTCGTTGGTGGACTCCGGGCTCACCACGCGCAAACGACCTGCGGCAATATCCTCTTCCACCAGCGGATACGGCATGGTCGCCACACCCAGCCCGGCCAACAGCGCCTGGCGCTTATCTTCGATTGAACTCACCGTCAGGCGCGGCTGTTTATCCAGTAACTGGACGGTCAGCACCGGGCGCTCACGGGCGGTATCCGCCACCGCAATGCCCCGGTATTTCACTCGGGTCACTTCCGACAACGGCTCCGGCTCCTGATGGATAGGATGATCCGGCGCAGCCACGTAGACGTTCATCAGCGTGTACAGCTTGCGGGAATTAATTTCTGACGATGAACGAAAATGCATATCCGGGGCGATCACGATATCCGCCCTTCCCTGCTCCAGGCGTTCCCATGCCCCAGCCAGCACCTCAGTGATCACTGAAAGCTGAGTATTGGCCTTCACGGCGAGCCGGTCGATGAGCGGAAAGAACGCTGCCGTGGGTACCAGCGCTTCGGTGACGATCGTCAGATGCGTTTCCCAGCCGCGGGCCAGCGCTTCGGCATCGGTGGTCAGCTTATCAGCCGCCTCGAGCAGCACGCGCCCACGTTCCAGTAGCATGCGTCCAACGTTAGTAAATTTTGTGCGATGGCCTGAGCGGTCAAACAACACCACATCCAGCTCTTCTTCCAGCTTTTGCATGGTATAGCTGAGAGCGGAAGGAACGCGCCCCAGTTCGTCCGCCGCAGCGGCAAAGCTGCCACGTCTGTCGATTGCATCCATTACGCGTAACGCTTCAAGCGTTAATGCCCTTTCTTTGGCCATGTCGTTCTCATTCAGGAAATTTGAACATACCGGGCAGAATATCTGGCTAACAATACAGCGTCCAGCCATTTAACATAAAAGGAAGTAAAGAGAGGTCAAGAAAGATGATTACTACCCGAACAGCAAAACAGTGCGGACAAGCAGACTACGGCTGGCTGCAAGCCCGTTATACCTTCTCCTTTGGACACTATTTTGATCCTAAGCTGCTGGGTTACGCCTCGCTGCGTGTTCTGAACCAGGAAGTTCTGGCACCGGGGGCCTCTTTCCAGCCGCGTACCTATCCGAAGGTGGATATTGTCAACCTGATCCTTGAAGGGGAAGCGGAATATCGCGACAGCGAAGGCAACCATGTCCGGGCAAAAGCCGGTGAGGTTTTACTGCTCGCCACGCAGCCTGGGATTAGCTACAGCGAGCACAACCTTAACAAGGATAAGCCATTAACCCGCATGCAATTATGGCTGGACGCCTGCCCGCAGCGGGAAAATGCCTGTGTACAGAAAGCCACGCTGGAGACCGGCAAGCATCAACTGATCGCCTCCCCGGACGGAGAACAAGGCAGCCTGCATCTTCGCCAGCAGGTGTGGATACACCATGTCGAATTGAAGCAAGGTGAATCACTGAGTTTTCAGTTACATGGCCCACGCGCCTATCTGCAGTCGATCCACGGCACGTTCCATGCGCTAACGGCTGGAGCAGAAAAAGAAGCGCTGACCTGTGGTGACGGCGCATTTATTCGTGACGAAGCTAACATAACATTAGTTGCCGATACGCCTTTGCGCGCTTTGCTGATAGATTTGCCCGTATAGTCAGGAAAAACAAGGGAGTACGACTATGAGCAAGAAAGCGTCAAAAAAGCGTAAGCCGGCGGTCAAAGCCAAAATTCAGGACACGGTCGTCCAGACCAAAACCTTTGGCTATGAAGATATGCTGACGGAACTGGAAGCGATTGTTGCCGATGCCGAGCAAAGGCAGGAAGAAGAAGACGCCGCCTGATAAGGCGGCTCAGACTGACGCCGGGTGGCGGTTACGCCTTACCCGGCCTACAGATTAATGCGCTTTGCTGGCCATGATCTCAATGATCTGCTTGTCGGTTTCCTGCATCGAACGACATGCCAGCGCACACAGATTCGCAATAGATTGCTCGACATTATGCGCCACAATCCCTTCGTTACCGGTCACTGCCGTATCGTCCAGCGCCATGAGTACCGCCTTCCATGCCGCCGACGCGCTGGTAGACACTTTCATCGCACAGCTGTTTGACGCGCCATCGCAAATCATCCCACTCACATCGCCAATCATGCTGCTGATCGCCATAGCGATGGTGTTATAGCGCCCATCCACCAGCCATGCCATCCCCGCCGCCGCGCCCATCGCCGCCGTCGTTGCCGCACACAGAGCCGACAAGCGAGGAAGCTGATGATGGATATAGATTGCACTCAGGTGTGACAACATCAGCGCACGCGCCAGTTTTTCATCATCCGCACCAAAGTGCTCGGCCACCACCATCACCGGAACCGTGGCGGTGATCCCCTGGTTCCCGGAACCGGAGTTACTCATCGCCGGCAGCGTCGCGCCGCCCATTCTCGCATCCGACGCCGCACTGGTACGGATCAGAATAGCGGTTGAAAGATCGTTTGCCAGCAGGCCACGGGCACACTGCTTCTCCAGCGTAGCACCGATATGTAATCCCCATGTCCCGCGTAACCCTTCCTGAGACAGCGCCCCGTTTAGTTTTGCCGCCTGCAGAATAAAGCGGATGGACTCAAACGGCACCGCATTCACAAACGCCAGAATCTCTTCCAGCGAGGTGTGGGATAACACCGCCAGCGGCGAATCCAGCTCTTCATCCTGCGTCTGTTCTTCTTTACTGAACACCACACCATTATGGGTTTCGATGTGCACAATGTTGGTATGACCGCCAACAATCGTGACGCACGCCCACCCGTCACGGCTGTACACCTTAGCGCGTGAGAAGAGAATATCTTCGCAAGGTTGCTGCAGCATCACCGCCACGTTTCCGGCAGCCAGCATGGCTTTGGCGTCGGCGATGGCCTCTGCGGACGCATCCTTCAGCACTTCTAAACCCGCGTGGGCATTGCCACCCAGCGCACCCAGCGCAGCGGCGACGGGCAACCCGACCATTCCGGTGCCCGGTACGGTCACGCCCATGCCGTTTTTCATCAGGTTGGGTGAGACCCACGCATCAATGCGTTCAACCGCGCCGTTCAGCTCAGCGGATGCGACTGCCGCCGCCAAAGCCAGAGAGATAGGTTCGGTGCAGCCCAGGGCAGGTTTGACTTCTTCCTGCACCGCGCGGATAAAACAGTCCCATAATGGATTCAATGTAGTCTCAAACATAGCAACGACCTTCACTCAGATAACTCAAGAAAATGCCAGGAACGGAGAAACGCACAACAGCAGGCCTGTGATGATGATCAGGTACAGGGAAGCGCCTTTATATTTGTGCAGTGCAGGAACTTTGTAGACCAGCCAGGCCGGGATCAAACAGCCCACCATGCCGAAGATTGGGCTACAAATAGAGGTGAAGCTCAGTACCGGCGCATTGAGCACAATTGCACTCCAGGCCAGTAAAATAGCGAAGACCATGATGCCGCGCTGAACGAAGATTTCGTTGATCTTCTCAGCAGGCATGTAGCGACGCAGCACATTCATCACAATGCCTTGAGTCGCTTCACGGAAGCCTAAGTACACACCGAAGAACGCGGTCATCACGGCAAAGATGTTCAGAATAACGCTGACGATTTTCACCCAACCCGCGCCGTCACCGCTAATAAACTGTGCGGCAATCGCCAGGGCGGAAATGTTCTGCTCGTAGGCTTTCACCGCTTCATCATGGCCCATTGCCAGGGTGAAAGAGACGGCGTAGAAGAAGACGGTGACAAACAGTATGCCAAACGCGATGTTCATGGCGCGCAGCGCTTTATGACGCGCGACCTCAATGGATTTTGCGCGAGAACGGTACGAGATAACCATCGGGCTTAAGGTTTGAATAAACAGAATCGAGGTCAGCGTAAAGGGCAGCGTAATAATCGCATTCTTAATCAGCAGCCCCATCGGTGGCAGCGAGCCAGCGTTATGCAAATGCCACATCCCGACCATCGACACGCCAAGGGCGGCAACGACCAGCAGCTTGGTCAACACCATGCCGGTGGAGATTTTAAACAGTAATTTTTCACCGCGTGACGAGATAGCCACCAGGATGCAAATCAGCACCAGGCCATAGAACGGGCTGTCGGACAGTAACCCTTCGGTCACGCCAAATGTATGCAGATACGAAGCGCTGTCGTTAGTGATGGCGGTGGAATAAACAAACATCCAGATAACCAACATCACAAAATACAACGCCCCTAACAGAATGCCCCAGTTTTTGCCTAAATAACCGCTAATGACGCTTGGGTAATCTTTGCACTCAGGAGACTCAGCCAGCGTGTTGATGAACAGACGCTGGAACAAATACATCGCGGGATAGCCGATAATCGAGGACAGCAGGAATACCCACAACCCCATCAGACCCACCTGGACGGGAAGAAAAACAATCCCCGCGCCAATCGCCATACCGATACTCATAATGACCCAACCGGTGTCCATGCTGTCGAATTTAATGGCTTCCTGCCATTCACTTTCGGTCATTCCCGCCCGGCGCGCCGGAGCGGATGCGTCGAGTATTACGCTGTTATTCGTAGCCGTTTCCATAATTTCCCGCTTAATGTGTAGGTAGAGGTTTTTTTATTTTTTTCGTATTGCGTCAAGGCGATACGCAATTCATAAGATGCAGGCGAGCTCTTAGAATGAAGAAAATCATACGCTCAGGGTCAGAGAAAAACTTCACAAACAAAACCCTATAATCCCTACAGGTAAAGAAAGATTTTCTCTTGAAAGCATCAAAGGTGGGATCGATTTCTGTTTTTGAAGCAGATCACAACAAAAAAAGGTGCACTTCTGTGCACCTTTTTGGTCATGCTATTTTGATTAACTCACATACACACTACTTTGATCGCCAGACCGCCGCGTGAGGTTTCGCGGTATTTATCGTTCATGTCTTTGCCAGTTTCATACATCGTCTCGATAACTTTATCGAGCGACACCCGAGGTTCTGACGTGCGGCGCAGCGCCATACGTGCGGCGTTAACCGCTTTTACTGCGTTGATCGCATTACGTTCAATGCACGGAATTTGCACCTGTCCGGCGACCGGATCGCAGGTTAACCCCAGGTTATGCTCCATGGCGATTTCAGCGGCAATACAGACCTGCGCCGGGCTCCCGCCAAGCAGTTCTGTCAGTCCGGCGGCAGCCATGGAACAGGCCACACCAATCTCACCCTGGCAGCCCACTTCGGCCCCAGAGATAGACGCATTCATCTTATACAGCGCGCCTATCGCCCCCGCAGCCAGTAAATAACGGGCGATGGAGTTCGCATTCACCGGGCGGCGGAACTTGTCGTAATAGGCCAGCACGGCGGGGATAATGCCACACGCACCGTTTGTCGGGGCGGTAACAACCCGGCACCCGGCGGCGTTCTCTTCGCTCACGGCCAGTGCGAACATGTTAATCCAGTCGATGACGTTCATTGGGTCACTGGACAGATTGTCGCTGGAAACCAGCAACCGACGTAATGCCACGGCGCGACGCGGAACGTTAAGCGGACCGGGCAGGACGCCTTCGGTGTTCATACCGCGCTCGATACCGGCGTGCATGACATCCCAGATTGCCGCAAAACCCGCGTCAATCTCATCTTTACTGCGCATCGCCAGTTCGTTTTGCATCATCAGGCCGGAAACGGAAAGCCCGTTTCGCTCACACAGTTTCAGCAGCTCGCTGGCAGAATGGAAATTGTACGGCACATGCGCTTCAACGTCGTGCGCCTGACCAAAGTGATCCTCCTCAACGATAAAACCACCGCCAACGGAGTAATAGGTTTTGCTTAATAGCGTCTCGTTGCTGTTCCACGCGGTGATGCGCATACCATTTTCATGGCGCGGGAGCGTTTCGCTATGGAAGAGAATGTTCTCAGCAGGAGGGAAATCAACGATATGCGTGCCCTCTGCCACCGGGAGACGTCCGGTACGGGCCACGTCCTGGGTAAAACCCGCAATGGTATCAATCTGCACGTTTTGCGGACTGTTACCTGCGAGGCCCATCATGATGGCGACATCGGTCGCATGACCTTTTCCGGTCAGGGAGAGTGAACCATAAAGATCGACCACAATGCGCGTGGTCTGGTGCAATTCTCCGCTACTGACCAGTTGGTCGATAAAGCTTTTACCTGCGTTCATTGGCCCCACGGTATGGGAGCTGGAAGGTCCAATGCCAATCTTAAAAATATCGAATGCGCTAATCATATCCACACCCTCGGATTGCCGTTCAGTGAAGACCAGGTTTCACACTCATTAACGGGATCGGGGCGATCCTGACGATCGCCCCGCGGGGAGTTACACCGTGTCGCCGCGTACGGCGATGGCTTCAATCTCCAGCTTCACATCCTTCGGCAAGCGAGCAACCTGCACACAGCTGCGTGCCGGATAGATAGCCTCGTGCTCATCAAAGAACTGCTGATACACCTGATTAATGGTGGCGAAGTCGTTCAGATCGGCCACGAAAACGGTGGTCTTCACGATATCGTTCACTTTCAAACCGGCGGACTCAACGATCGCTTTCACGTTTTCCAGACTCTGACGCGCCTGATCGGTCACGTGTTCGGCAACTTCACCGGTCTGCGGACATACCGGGATTTGACCTGAGGTCAACACCATGCTGCCCAGATCCACGCCCTGTACGTAAGGCCCAATCGCCCCTGGCGCACAGTCGGTTGCAATAACTTTTCTCATAAACCCTCCGGCGTTAAAGCGCCTGGGTGAAAGTGCGTGAAATAACGTCCTGCTGCTGTTCGCGGGTTAGCGCGTTAAAGCGCACCGCATAGCCAGACACGCGGATCGTCAGGTTCGGATAGTTTTCCGGGTGCTCAATAGCATCCATCAGCATTTCGCGGTTCATGACGTTGACGTTCAGGTGCTGACCGCCTTCGACATGCGCTTCATGATGGAAATAACCGTCCAGCAGACCGACCAGGTTGGTTTTACGCACGCTATCTTCTTTGCCCAGTGCAGCCGGCACAATCGAGAAGGTGTACGAGATACCATCTTTGGCATAGGTAAACGGCAGTTTAGCCACCGAGGTCAACGAGGCGACGGCACCTTTGCGATCGCGGCCGTGCATCGGGTTCGCACCTGGCGCAAACGGCGTACCTGCGCGACGCCCGTCCGGGGTATTCCCGGTTTTCTGGCCGTACACCACGTTAGAGGTGATGGTCAGAATGGACTGCGTCGGCACCGCGTTGCGATAGGTTGGCAACACTTTAATTTTCTTCATAAAGCGTTCAACCAGGTCGCAGGCAATGCTGTCTACGCGCTCATCGTTGTTACCGTACTGCGGATAGTCACCTTCAATTTCGAAGTCGACCGCCAGGCCGTTTTCATCACGGATCGGTTTGACGCGAGCGTACTTGATAGCCGACAGGGAGTCCGCAGCAACGGACAGACCCGCCATACCGCATGCCATGGTGCGATAAACATCACGATCGTGCAGCGCCATCAGCGAGGCTTCGTAGCTGTACTTGTCGTGCATATAGTGAATGATGTTCAGCGCACTGATGTACTGCACGGCCAGCCAGTCCATAAAGTGGTCCAGGCTCTCCATCACCGTGTCGTAATCCAGCACGTCATCCATCAGCGGCGCAGTTTTCGGCCCGACCTGGATTTTCAGCTTCTCATCCACACCGCCGTTGATTGCGTACAGCAATGTTTTGGCGAGGTTGGCACGCGCACCAAAGAACTGCATTTGTTTGCCGATGACCATCGGGCTGACGCAGCAGGCAATGGCATAGTCATCGCTTTCAAAGTCAGCGCGCATCAGATCGTCATTTTCATACTGTAAAGACGACGTGACGATAGACACCTGTGCGGCATATTTTTTGAAGGCAATCGGTAAGCCTTCAGACCACAGCACCGTCAGGTTCGGCTCAGGTGCCGGTCCCATGGTGTGCAGCGTATGCAGGTAGCGGAACGAGTTTTTGGTGACCAGCGTGCGGCCGTCCAGCCCCATCCCACCAATAACTTCGGTCGCCCAGATAGGATCGCCGGAGAACAGGGTGTCGAATTCCGGGGTACGCAGGAAGCGCACCATGCGGATCTTCATGATGAAGTGGTCGATCAACTCCTGCGCCTGCTGCTCGTTTAAGATACCGGCTTTGAAGTCGCGCTCAATGTAAATGTCGAGGAACGATGCAGTACGGCCCAGCGACATCGCGCCGCCGTTCTGCGATTTCACCGCGGCCAGATAAGCAAAATACACCCACTGTACGGCTTCCTGTGCGTTACGCGCCGGACGGGAAATATCGCAACCGTACTTCGCCGCCATTTCCTGCATTTGCAGCAGCGCACGACGGTGCTCAGACAGCTCTTCACGCAGGCGAATCGTCGCCTCCAGATTCTGCCCCCACTCCAGATTTGACTGGAGATCGGCAAACTGCTGCTCGCGTTCACGCACCAGGTAGCGAATACCGTACAACGCAACACGGCGGTAATCGCCAATGATACGACCACGGCCATAGCCATCCGGCAGACCGGTTAATACGCCGGACTTACGGCAGCGCAGCATATCCGGGGAATACGCGTCGAACACGCCCTGGTTATGGGTTTTACGCAGTTCGGTATACTGGTACTCAAAATCAGCATCCATTTCACGACCGTAAGCATCAAAAGAGCTTTTGATCATGTTGATGCCGCCGAACGGATGCAGCGCACGCTTCAGCGGCTTATCCGTTTGCAGACCGACGATCTTTTCCAGTTCTTGTTCAATATAACCGGCATCGTGCGCGGTGATCGTAGTGGCAATATTGGTATCGAAATCTACCGGCGCATGCGTCGAGTTTTCAATACGGATGCCCGCCATGACTTTTTCCCACAATGCGGTGGTTGCCGGCGTCGCTTCGGCGAGGAAAGATTCATCCCCTTCATAAGGCGTGTAGTTATGCTGAATAAAATCACGGACATTAATTTCTTCTTTCCAGTCCGTACCTTTAAAGCCAAGCCACGCGTCGGCATACAGCATATCGCTGGTATCGATATTTACCTTCATGAAAAATAATCTCTCTACAGAAAATTAATTATGCAAATTCTACTGGTGTGTTAATTCTGCCTAAATGAATGGCATCACGAGCAATCATTTTCTCTTCATTCGTCGGAATAACTGCACAAATAACTCGAGCATCATTAGCAGAGATAATTCTCTCGCCATGAGAATTTGGCAGACTATTCATTTCGCTGTCGATATTCACACCTAATACGGCCAGATGTTCAATCACCAGACGGCGAATTAAGACTGAGTTTTCACCAATGCCGCCGGTGAAAATAATCCCATCAAGACGATGTAACGATGCAGCATGTCCGGCGATATGGCGTGCAATACGATGCACAAAGGTTTTAATCGCCAGCTGCGCACGCTCGTGTCCTTCGTGCCAGGCTTTTTCCAGCGTACGTAAGTCAGAGGACAAACCGGAAATACCCAGCAGGCCAGACTCTTTATTAACGACACGCTCAAGGTCGCTCAGCGTCTGATTGGTTTCACTGGCGATCCACGCCATTGCGCCAAAGTCCACATCACCGCTACGCGTGCCCATCATCAGTCCTTCCAGCGGCGTCATACCCATTGAGGTATCCACGCTTTGTCCGTTACGGACCGCACAGATGGACGCGCCGTTACCCAGGTGCGCGACAACCAGGCCAGAATCATCATCCTGGAGGTCGAGAAGCTCGTGCGCTCGCTGAGAAACATAGCGGTGCGACGTGCCGTGGAAGCCATAACGACGAACACCCAGCTCCTCGTAATATTTCCACGGTAAACCGTACAGATAGGCTTCAGGTGCCATCGTCTGGTGGAAGCTGGTATCAAATACCGCCACCTGCTGTACACCCGGAAAAAGATGCTGTGCGGATTCAATCCCGCTCAGGTTCGCATAATTATGTAATGGTGCTAAAGGAGATACCCGACGAATATTGTCGATAACGTCATCTGTAATTATCGCTGATTCCGTAAAGATACTTCCACCGTGGGCAATGCGGTGGCCAATTAAGGCCACGCTGTCCATTAAATTACGTTGTTCCAGTTCAGCGGCAATAGCCTTTAATGCGTCTTCGTAGCTGTGGTGAGCCAGCTTAGCCGGCTCCCCACCATTAATTGCTATGAACGCATTTTCAGAGTTAATACCGTCTGCAATTCCCGCCATTAAAACATCACAGTTGGCTGCATCCAGCACTGAGAATTTAATGGAAGATGAACCACAATTAATAACCAGTACTACCGGAAACTCATTCATTTCACTACTCCGCTCATCCTGAGCTTAAGGATTAAAACAGTTTGTAGACGATGTTCAGGATAGTCAGCAGACCAATCGCAGTAACAAACACGTTATCCAGACGGCCACGGTATTTCGCCAGAGACGGCGCTTTACGGATGGCATACATCGGCAGCAAGCAGAGCAGTGAGGCGATAATTGGCGCGCCCATCGCTTCAATCAGGTCCAGGATGTTCGGGTTGGCGTAAGCCACAACCCAGGTGGAACCCATGATGAAGATCATGCTGATGGTGTTAAGTTTGCCAACAGAGACTTTGTTCTTATCACCTTTATAACCAAACTTCAGGACCAGACCGTTCAGACCTTCCAGCGTGCCCAGATAGTGGCCGAAGAAAGATTTGAAGATAGCGACCAGTGCGATGATAGAAGCACCGTATTCCAGAACGGTTGCGAAGGTCGACTTGGTGCCGGACAGTGAAGCAAAGTGGTTCGCCAGGTATGACAGTACCGGAATGTTCTGCGCTTTGGCTTCGGCCATATTTGCCGGAGACAGCGTGAACAGGCAGCTAAAGGCGAAGAACATGACCACTGCAACCATCAGCATACTGGCGCGGGAGATGATCTTGGAACATTTCTGCTCGGTAAATTCGCGGCCATAATCTTTTTCATACTCTTCGCGTTTAGACACCACGAAAGAGGAAACAATTGGCGAGAAGTTGAAGGAGAACACCATGATGGAAATACCCAGCCATACGGTGACCAGAATACCGTCATGCCCGGTCAACGCTATATTGCTGAGATCCACCTGCTGGATAACCGCTGAGTTCCAGTAAGGGATCAGGGACAGAGAGATAAGTACCAGGCTGGCAATAAATGGCCATACCAGGAAGCTCATCACTTTAACCATCAGATCTTTACCGAAGTAGATGACGAATGCCATCAACAGCAGCAGGAACAGCGCGACGAAGCCACGATTAAGCGCTGGCATCTGCAACTGGTTTTCCCAGAAGGTCATAAAGGTGTTGGTAATGGTGACGCCATAAATCCACAGCAGTGGGCAAATTGCAAAGAAGTAGAGGAACGTGATGACCACGCCGCCCGTTTTACCAAAATGCTCTTCAACCGTTTCTGTGATGTTGCCGGAAGGGTTAGAACCGGAAAGACACAGGCGCGCCAGTGCACGGTGGCAATAGAACGCGATGGGGTACGCTAACACCAGCATTAACAGAATGGGGATCAGCCCGCCAAAGCCTGCGCGGATAGGGAAGAACAACACCCCGGCGCCGATGGCTGTACCAAATAAACCCAGTGTCCAGGTGGTGTCCGATTTGCGCCAGGACGATTGTTTTGTCTGGCTGGATACAATGCTATCAGTAGTACTCATATCCTATCCTCAACGAAATATATTAAGCGTCAACTAAACCAGTAATTTGGGATACACGAGAAAGGTCGATATTACCGCCAGAAATAATGCTGACTGTTTTTCTATTCTGGATGTAGCTATCTAATTTCCCGCTTAATAATGCAGCACATGCCAGCGCACCTGCGCCTTCTGTCACAACTTTATTTCGCTGAATTAATGCCACCATACTGTTGCGAATTTCATCTTCGCTGACCAGGACAATGTCATCCACTAACTCACGAACGATTTCATAGGTCAAAGTACCCGGGCGGGAGACGTCACAACCATCCGCCAGGGTGCCGGTCGTTCGGTGTGTGGTTATTTCTCCAGCGTGGAAAGAAGCCGCCATGCCGTGAACGTTTTCAGACTGTACGCCAATAATTTTTATGGTCGGGTTGATGGATTTAATGGCTATCGCAATACCGGCAATCAGTCCGCCGCCACCAATTGGCACAATCACGTTATCGACATCATACAGATCTTCCAGAATTTCCAGACCGATAGTCCCCTGGCCGGCAATCACTTTCGGATCATCATAAGGCGGAATAAAGATGCGGCCTTCAGTTTCAACAATCTCGCTCACTTTAGCGATCGTGTCGTTGAAGTTGTCACCGTGCAGCACAACTTCTGCGGAGTAGTCGCAGGTAGCAGCCACTTTAGACTTCGGTGCGCCTTTTGGCATCACCACTTTGCCGTCAATACCGAGCATCGCACAAGAGAGGGAAACCCCTTGCGCATGGTTACCTGCAGAGCAGGCCACCACGCCTTTACATCTTTCCGCTTCAGTTAAAGAACTGAGCTTGTTAAAGGCGCCGCGAATTTTAAATGAACCAGTACGCTGCATGTTCTCAAACTTAAGGAAAATTTCCCCTTTGCAACGTTCACTAAAATAGTTAGAGCGAGGCATTCCCGTTTTATAAATTTTCCCCGCCAGTCTTTTTTTCGCTTCGAGGATATCTTCAATTGCAACTGGGAGATCGTATGTAATGTGCATTAGAACCTCTTACCTGGGTATTAAAGTAAATAGATAGCCGTGACCAACGTCTGATATAGACCGATGGCATTAATTCCGTATTAAATCGAGTTTAATCTTTAATCAACTTCAATTAATTGCTTTCGTCGCTGGCAATTATATGATGAATATTCTTTGGCTAATTCCACCAAAATTGATGCTGCTTTTTTAATTCGATAATTTTTAGACCAGACGGCGGCGTAACGCGCGACCGGTAAGGCCTCTTCTACCGGAATAGTAATAAACTGGTTTGAACCAAATGGAGTGGTCATATCGCAGGGAATTACTGTTAAGAAATCAGCATTGAGAACAAGATTATAAATTGTGACGACCGAGTCTGTTTTAACGATGTTTTCACTGCTGATGCCATTTTTTTGTAACGTAGTAAGAAGCTCGCTGTAGTAACCCATATTCGTTTGCGGCAACACCCACTGTTCATTTTGCAATGCGCTCAGCGTAGTGATGCCGGTGCGTGTTCGGGACTTACTGGCAACCAGAACAAACTCTGACTCGAACAGCGGCTCCACATGCAGGTCGTGCAATTTCATCTCATCGCTTAACGTGCCGATTGCAAAGTCCAGACGCCCATCACGAACCGCTGGTAAGAAAGAGGAAAGCTGGGCTTCATACATGGAAACCTGCGCGTTCGGGAACACCTCTTTAAACTTCTTAATCATGCCGGACATGATGGTAAAGGCGATCAGTGAGGGGAAACCGAACGACACATCAACAACCGCATTGCTCGTCATGCTATTCATCTCATCAACCATGTTTTTCATTTCACGGGTAATAGATTCAGACCATGAGAGCATCACCTGACCGGCTTGGGTCAATGTGACGCCTGTATTTTTACGCACCACCAACTCAATACCAAAATAAGCCTCAACATCATTAATGATTTTGCTTACTGCGGGTTGAGTTAAACCTAATTCTTTTGCAGCTGAGCCGATAGAACCACTTCTAATGACTTCCTGAAAGACCACTAAGTGCTGTGTTTTAGGGAGAGAAATAGTATTCATATCGGCCTGCTCTAATTACTTTGTTGACGGCAGGAAGTGTACCAAATTAAACGTTCACGGATATGTGCGACCACTCACAAATCCCCTTCACTTACATTTTGTAAGATTATTATAAACCAATAAAATCGTTATTTATCAATGCAATAAAGAAAAACGATCTCACTTTAACCTGACTTTAATCAAAAAAAGATGGGGGGATAACGAAAATTTATGGCGATAACACATGCACGTTAACGGTTATTTAACCGACGGTTGAAAGATGATAATTCAAGCAATTACAGAGTAATTATCGGTCGGGATAACGTTTAAATTTAATGAGCAATTTATCAAATAAAATTATATTTTAATTATTATCGTGGTTAAATAACGCCATGCATCACACTATTTTGCCTTATTTGTTTGTAAAGAAACATTGCGTTTATCATTATTCAAAACAAAACAAACAATAAATTATCAAATGCAACAATAAATTAACGCTGGTTTTTGATGTTTTCACAGCAAGTAATTTTGTGATTTCGATCGATTGCGTGTGTTTTTTCTATAGCGAAACGTATCGATAAGCGTTTTGTGTTAGCTGTCACAAAACTGGAAATTTTCAGCAACCCCTTTGCCGCTGAAAAAGACGTTTTCGAATAAATAACGGGAAAATAAAAATGAGATTTACCGCAAATTTGCCGGATGGCGGTGCAAGCACCTTATCCGGCCTACAAAAAATCGGGGCCAGCAGGCATAAAAAACACGCCATAAAAGCAAAAACCCCGCCGAAGCGGGGTTCTATAAAGAGTGAAGCTGACCGATAAGCCGGGTTCTGTCGTGGACAGTCATTCATCTAGGCCAGCAATCGCTCACTGGCTCAAGCAGCCTACCCGGGTTCAGTACGGGCCGTACCTTGTGAACCCCTATTTGGCCTTGCTCCGGGTGGAGTTTACCGTGCCACGGACTGTTACCAGCCGCGCGGTGCGCTCTTACCGCACCCTTTCACCCTTACCTGATCCCACTTGCGTGGGCCATCGGCGGTTTGCTCTCTGTTGCACTGGTCGTGGGTTTCCCCCCCAGGCGTTACCTGGCACCCTGCCCTATGGAGCCCGGACTTTCCTCCCCTCCGCCCGTCTCCCCCGAAGAGGACGACGACGAAGCGGCGACTGTCTGGTCAGCTTCGGCGCGAAGTATAGAGGGTTTGCGGGCCAATGTCACCCCGCACTGCGCATTCCTATCGCCAGCGTAGCGGCGATGTTTCTGGATGACCGATAAATATTATCAAATGCTCCCCGGAAGGCCTCTTCCAGCGTACCTATGCTGGTCAATACGCTAAACACGGCATCGATACCATATTGATGCACCACGCCCACATCGCGTGTCAGGCTGCCCGCAATACCAATCACCGGCTTGTGGTATTTCTTCGCCACACTTGCCACGCCGACAGGCACTTTGCCGTGAATACTCTGGCTGTCGAGGCGTCCTTCACCGGTAACCACCAGCGTACAGTCGTGAATATGCTCTTCCAGATTCAGCGCCTGGGTCACAATCTCTATCCCGCTACGCAGTTCTGCACCTAAAAATGCCATTAATGCCGCCCCCATACCGCCAGCGGCTCCGGCTCCGGGCACATTTTTCACATCAACGCGCAACGATTTTTTTATGATGTCGGCAAAGTGAGACAAATTTCTATCCAGCTCGATAATGCGTTCTTCAGTCGCGCCCTTCTGCGGACCAAAAATGCGGGATGCACCGTTTTCGCCGGTCAATGGATTCGTCACATCACAGGCAACACGAATCGAACAGGTTTTTAAGCGCGGGTCCAGACCCGAGATATCAATGGTATTCAGGCTATTCAGGCAACCGCCGCCAAAGCCAATGTCAGTACCGTTGGCGTCACAGAGTTTCGCCCCCAGCGCCTGTACCATACCCGCACCACCGTCGTTGGTCGCACTGCCGCCAATACCAATAATGATATTTTGCGCGCCGCTTTCCAGCGCCTTGAGAATCAACTCCCCGGTACCACGCGACGTGGTGACTAAGGGGTTGCGTTTTTCTGGAGGGACCAGCGCCAGCCCACTGGCTGCCGCCATTTCGATAAACGCGGTGTTACCGTCTCCGGACATGCCCCAGCTGGCATTCACTTTTTCGCCCAACGGTCCCGTTACCCACGCGAAATGTTCCGTTCCCTGCGTGGCGGCAATCATCGCTTCAACGGTCCCTTCGCCGCCATCGGCGACCGGAACAGAAACATAGTGCGCATCGGGAAAAATTTCCCGAAATCCTTTTTCTATCGCCTGCGCTACCTCGGTGGCAGAAAGGCTTTCTTTATAAGAGTCTGGGGCAATTACGATTTTCATAGTTATGTAGCCTGACAGTGCCGCGCGAGGCAAGAATTACAGGGCGCGCAGTCGCGCCCTTCTTGTTAGCGAGTGACTTCCACTTTCGCCAGTTTTTCGTAGTAGCATGCCAACGCACTGTGGTCAGCCGTTCCCAGCCCGTCAGCGCGCAGCGCCTGCATCATTTCCATTACCGCTGCAGTCAGCGGCAGCTGTGCACCCACGCCGTGTGAGGTATCCAGCGCATTCGCCAGATCTTTGATGTGCAGGTCAATACGGAAGCCCGGTTTAAAGTTACGGTCCATCACCATCGGCGCTTTGGCATCCAGCACGGTGCTGCCCGCCAGTCCGCCGCGAATAGCCTGATACACCAGATCCGGGTTCACGCCCGCTTTGGTCGCCAGGGTCAGCGCTTCAGACATCGCCGCAATATTCAGCGCCACGATCACCTGGTTTGCCAGCTTAGTGACGTTACCCGCACCAATGTCGCCGGTATGCACCACAGAACCCGCCATCGCTTTCAGCAGATCGTAGTACTTGTCGAAAATCGCTTTATCACCACCGACCATCACCGACAACGTGCCATCAATCGCCTTCGGTTCGCCGCCACTCACCGGTGCATCCAGCATATCCACGCCTTTCGCTTTCAGCGCATCGCTGATTTCACGACTGGCTAACGGGGCGATTGAACTCATGTCGATCAGAACGGTGCCCGGCTTCGCGCCTTCGATGATACCGCCTTCGCCCAACGCCACTTCTTTTACGTGTGGAGAATTCGGCAGCATGGTGATAATCACATCGCACTGTTCAGCAATGGCTTTCGCCGTGGTAGCGGTTTCTGCGCCTGCGGCGATGACTTCCGCAATCGCTTCTGGGTTACGGTCAGCAACCACCAGCGAGTAACCTGCCTTGAGGAGGTTTTTACTCATTGGTTTACCCATAATACCGAGGCCAATAAAACCTACTTTCATTGTCATGTCTTTATCTCTCTATACTGTCGATGGTGGTTATTTCTTAAAAGAATCAGCCAGTTTTTGCGTCGCTGAACGGAACACGCCGAGATCGCTACCGACGGCAACAAACGTCGCGCCCCAGTCCAGATAGCGACGGGCATCTGCATCAACCGGTGCCAGAATGCCGCTTGGCTTACCGTGCTTTTTCGCGACCGCAAAGATGTGCTGAATCGCCTTTTGCACTTCCGGATGGGAGGCATTGCCCAAGTGGCCTAACGCGGCGGCCAGGTCGCTTGGGCCGACGAAAATACCGTCCACGCCTTCGGTTGCGGCAATCGCATCCACGTTATCAACACCCTGCTGACTTTCGATCTGCACGATGATGGTGATGTTTTTGTTTGACTGTGCGAAGTAGTCCGGCACGGTGCCAAACATATTGGCGCGGTGAGAAACCGATACGCCGCGAATACCTTCCGGCGGATAGCGGGTAGATGCCACGGCGTTCACCGCATCTTCTTCGGTCTCAACAAACGGAATCAGGAAGTTATAGAAACCAATATCCAGCAGACGCTTGATGATCACCGGCTCGTTGGTCGGCACACGTACAACCGGCGCGCTGGAACTGCCTTTCAGCGCCATCAGCTGTGGGATAAACGTCGAGATATCGTTTGGCGCATGTTCACCGTCCAGCACCAGCCAGTCAAAACCGGCCAGGCCTAATACTTCGGTACTGATCGGGCTTGCCAGCGCGGACCAGCAGCCAATCTGAACCTGATGCGCCGCAAGTGCCGCTTTAAATTTGTTTGGGAAAATCGTGTTATTCATCGCCTATACCTTTGTTTATTTCTGCAATTCCATACGTTTAATGTCACCGACAATAAACAGGTAGCAAACCATCGCCATCAGCGCCGAGCACCCTACAAACACCAGCGCAGCATTAAATGAGTGCAGCTCGCTCACCAGGTAACCAATCACCAGCGGGGTTACGATAGAAGCCACGTTACCAAATACGTTAAACACGCCACCGCACAGACCCACAATCTCTTTCGGGGCGGTATCGGAAATCACCGGCCAACCCAGCGCGCCAAAACCTTTACCGAAGAACGCCAGCGCCATCAGCGCCACTACGAAGGTGGTATTATCCGTGTAATTGCACAGGATAATGGTTGAGGCGAGCAGCATTCCGAGCACGATCGGCAGCTTACGCGCCAGGGTGATGCTAGCGCCGCGTTTAATCAGGTAATCCGAGAACACGCCGCCCAGTACACCTCCGGCAAATCCACACAGTGCCGGAATAGACGCGACCAGGCCGACTTTCAGGATCGACATACCTTTTTCCTGCACCAGGTAGATAGGGAACCAGGTCAGGAAGAACCAGGTGATGGTGTTGATAAAATACTGTCCAAAGAACACCCCCAGCATCATGCGGTTTGTCAGCAGTTGCTTGATGTAATGCAGTTTCGGACCGCTCGCCGCAGCACCACCCGGCTTCTTGTGGTCCATATCCACTACCGCGCCGTTATCCGAGATAAACTTCAGCTCTTCCTGCGACATCCGTGGGTGATCGGTAGGGTTATGGATCAGTTTTACCCACAGTCCGGTCAGCACAAAGCCAATCACGCCCATCACGGTAAAGACGTGTTCCCAACCCCAGGCGAAGGTCAGCCAGCCCAGCAACGGTGAAAACAGCGCCAGTGAGAAATACTGCGCGGAGTTAAAAATCGCAGAGGCCGTGCCACGCTCTTTGGTCGGGAACCAGGCCGCAACAATACGGGCGTTAGCCGGGAAGGAAGGCGCTTCCGAGAAGCCCAGCATAAACCGCATGATAAACATGGAGATCCCCGCCCAGGCCAGCGGGAACATATCGACAAAACCCTGCAGGAAGGTAAACAGCGACCAGAAGAAAAGACTGTAGGTATAGACTTTCTTCGAACCAAACTTGTCGAGCAGCCAGCCGCCGGGAATTTGCATCAGCAAATAGGCCCAGCCGAAGGCGGAGAAAATGTAACCCATTGATATGGCGCTGAGCTGCAACTCTTTGGCCACTTCGGTACCGGCAATAGACAACGTCGCGCGGTCTGCATAGTTTACGGCAGTGACAATAAATATTATCAGCAGTATTAAATATCGGGTGTGCGTACCTTTCTTTTTCTCTACAACCGTATCCAGTATCATTCTATTTACCTCAGGTACAAAAAGATTTTTATTATTATTTTGAAGGATGTTTACGCTGATAAATTACCGTAAGATAAAATACGCTTTTATTTATCAGTCGCTATTAAACCGTGATTCAGTATAATCAGCGCAGCGTCGTTAATCATTGTGCAAGCGCTCATTAAAAGCATAATATTAAAATATTATTTTATGCATATGCACATAACCATGGGCGCTGATGCACACATTTACGTATTGATACCCTTGGTGGCGCGGCGTTTCTAAGTTTAAGTGATCTCGCTCACATTCTTAAATTAAAACTCCTGACATTCTTATTCCACGACACTGAGTCTTTATTACTTATAATTAGATTCGATATATATCTATTAT
Organism: Citrobacter sp. TBCS-14; assembly: GCF_005280805.1. NCBI lineage: Bacteria > Pseudomonadati > Pseudomonadota > Gammaproteobacteria > Enterobacterales > Enterobacteriaceae > Citrobacter > Citrobacter sp. TBCS-14. Next base: position 146,193 of record NZ_SZWM01001195.1, on the reverse strand, counting down.
CACCACCTGGCTGGAGAATACTGGACAATGGCCGACATCGAAATTAGACAAGAATCGCCCACGGCGTTTTATATTAAAGTACACGACACTGATAATGTGGCGATTATTGTCAATGACAATGGTCTGAAAGCCGGGACACGTTTCCCGGACGGACTGGCGCTGATTGAACATATTCCCCAGGGTCATAAAGTGGCGCTAACGGATATTGCTGTTCACGGCGAAATCGTGCGCTATGGTGAAGTGATCGGTTACGCCGTTCGCGACATCGCACGCGGTAGCTGGATTGATGAGTCAATGGTTGAGCTGCCCAAAGCCCCGCCGCTGGAGACGCTGCCGCTGGCAACCAAAGTGCCGGAGCCGCTTCCTCCTCTTGAAGGCTACACCTTCGAAGGCTACCGTAATGCCGACGGCAGCGTGGGCACCAAGAACCTGCTCGGCATCTCCACCAGCGTACACTGCGTAGCGGGCGTGGTGGATTATGTGGTGAAAATCATTGAGCGCGATCTGCTGCCCAAATACCCGAACGTTGACGGCGTGGTGGGGCTGAACCATCTGTATGGTTGCGGTGTAGCCATCAATGCACCGGCCGCTATCGTGCCAATTCGAACCATCCATAACATTGCCCTGAACCCCAACTTCGGTGGCGAAGTGATGGTTATCGGACTCGGCTGCGAAAAACTCCAGCCGGAACGCCTGTTAGAAGGCACGCACGATGTGAAAAGCATCCCGGTAGACAGCGCCAGCATTGTCAGCCTGCAGGATGAAAAACACGTAGGCTTCAAATCGATGGTTGAAGACATTTTGCAGGTTGCCGAGCGCCATCTGGTAAAACTCAACCAGCGTCAGCGAGAAACCTGCCCGGCCTCTGAACTGGTGGTCGGCATGCAGTGCGGCGGCAGCGATGCGTTTTCTGGCGTCACAGCTAACCCGGCAGTGGGCTACGCGTCCGATCTGTTGGTGCGCTGCGGTGCCACCGTGATGTTTTCGGAAGTGACTGAAGTGCGTGACGCCATCCACCTGTTAACGCCACGCGCCATCAATGAAGAAGTGGGCAAGCGCCTGCTCGAAGAGATGGCCTGGTACGATAACTACCTGGATTTGGGACAAACCGACCGCAGCGCTAACCCCTCTCCGGGCAACAAGAAAGGCGGTCTGGCTAACGTGGTCGAAAAAGCGCTGGGCTCCATTGCCAAATCGGGTAAGAGCGCCATTGTGGAAGTGTTATCGCCGGGCCAGCGTCCGACCAAACGCGGCCTGATTTACGCGGCAACGCCTGCCAGCGACTTTGTATGCGGCACGCAGCAGGTCGCGTCCGGGATCACCGTGCAGGTGTTCACCACCGGTCGCGGTACACCGTACGGTCTGATGGCAGTTCCAGTGATTAAAATGGCAACACGCACCGAACTGGCCAACCGTTGGTTTGATCTGATGGATATCAATGCCGGAACCATCGCTACCGGTGAGGAAACCATTGAAGATGTCGGTCTGAAGCTGTTCGAGTTCCTTCTCGACGTGGCGAGCGGACGTAAGAAAACCTTCTCGGATCAGTGGGGACTGCACAACCAGCTGGCGGTGTTTAACCCGGCACCGGTGACCTGATTTTCGAAATGAAAGCCAAAAGCAAAACGGGGATTTATCCCCGTTTTTATTCTCTGTTCATAAAGAGATAAAGTGATAGCCTTCGCATTTTCAACGGTTTTTTTTCTTGTCTCATTTTTTCGTTTCTGTGAGTCAAAAAAGTTTAAGTACATGAAATAAAAAGAAATATAGATAATATCAATTTATATCATATTTTCGTTTTGATAAAAAAGAAACCTACCGAAAGCCCCTCCTGTTTTTATATGATAACCCCCTCTTTTTCCCCCTTTGACTTTGCCCCTTGTTATACAGATTATTCAATAGCTCCTGTAATTTACCTCCCAAGCACTCTGACCTAAATAAAGAGGGAAGTTATGTCTACCCTGAATAAAAATAATATCGCATTGGCGTGCCTTGTTTCATGTTTACTGGCTACTCCTGTCGTCGCAAACGCTGAAGGACAGGCTGACGCTAAGCCTGTGAAATTACGCTACACGCTGTGGGACCGAAATCAACTTCCCGGCGAGCAGCAACTGGTTAATGAGTTTGAAAAAAATAATCCCAACATTAAAGTTGAAATTGAGTTAACGCCTTATGATCAGTATTTCATCAAGCTGAGCTCAGCGGTCGGTGGAAATGTGGCTCCGGATGTATTCTGGATGAACATGCCTAATTTCCAGCAATACGTTAAGAACGGTATGCTGGAACCACTGAGCGATTATTTAAAGGATAAGTCATCTCCTAATCTTGATGACTTTGTGAAAAGCTCGGTAGAAGCCTATCAGTACCAGTCTAAACAATATGCCATTCCTCGTGATATTGACGCCATTGCCGTCTGGTACAACAAAAAACTTTTCGATCAGGCTGGCGTTACCTGGCCAGATAAAAACTGGACATGGGACGATTTAAAACAAAAAGCGGAACAACTGCGTAAAGGGCTGGATAAGCAATCTTATCCGCTGGCCATGGAATTCAGTAGCGGACAGGACAGTTACTTTAACCTGCTACTGCAGGCCGGAGATAAGATAGCCCTGCCGGACGGTAAAACAGATGTTGCCAATGACAAAGCCATCGCCATGTATCGCGATGTTCAGGGCATGCTGAAGGCTGACCTTATCCAGCCACCAGGAGAAATGGAGGCCTCAGATGTCTTTCAGTCCAACCGAGTAGCCATGGTATATGCAGGCTCATGGTGGGCACTGCCATTCTCACAAAATGAGCTGATTAAGGATCATATCGGCGTGGTGCCCATGCCGAAAATGGCCGAGCAGGCTGGCGTGTCTCATAGCCTAGCCTTTGCCATGTCAGCGAAAAGCCAGAATAAAGAAGCGGCCTGGAAATTCATTGAGTTTATGAGCTCTGAACATGCGCAAAATACGCTGGCAACAGGAAAAGTCGTTATTCCTGCTAACCAAAAAGTGGCGAAAGAGTGGGCTGCAGGCTTTAAAGATATTGATGTTTATGCCTATATCGACTCACTGGCTTTTTCGCATAAGTACCCAACTGCAGGTTCAAATACGGCTAAATGGAATAGCATCCTGAATGATGGCTTGAAAAAAGTATGGACGGGTAATGATCCGGAAAAAGTCATGCCCGGTGTTGCAAAACGTGTTGAACGTGAAATGCAGAAATAATCCTGAGGGAGCACAGCTCCCTCTCACCTTTATTATTTCTTTTGTGATTGTAACGTGAGCATCCCGGAGTCTGTATGAGCTATTCAGATGAAGCAGCATCCTCGCAATTACCGGCCAGGGAAGAACAACAAAAAACCCTTTCAAAGCTGGAGAAAGAGGAACGATTTTGGGGTTGGATAATGATTATGCCCCTACTGGCGGGGTTGATTATTTTCTACTTTACGCCATTTTTCCAGAACGTTTTTTATAGTTTCACCGACCTTGGCGAATTTCAAATTTGGACGACGCTAAGCTTAGATAACTATATTAATTTATTCAGCGATGATGAGTTTCGTGCGGCAATATATAACACGCTGGCCTATGTATTTATTTGTGTCCCCATTATCACCGTCCTGTCATTACTGCTCGCCATTGGCCTGAATCAGGCGATACGTGGGCAGTGGCTGTTTCGCACATTGCTGTTCCTGCCAGCTGTCACTATGCCTGCTGCTATTGCGATGGTCTGGCAATGGCTGATGAACCGTAACTTTGGTTTAATAAATCAGGTTCTGGCTTTCTTTGACATTCCCGCCATTGGCTGGCTATCCGATCCGGAGGTCGTTCGCCTGAGCGCCTCACTGGTCATAATTTGGTCGGCAATTGCGCTAAAGATGATCATTCTACTCGCTGGGCTCCAGGGTATCCCCAAACAAATTTATGAAGCGATGTCCCTGGATGGCATCAGCAAATTACGCGGATTCTGGTCTATCACATTGCCGTTGATGATCCCGACGCTGTTTTTCGTTCTGGTTATCTCGTTTATCGAAACGCTGCAAATATTCGATGTCGTGTACCTGCTGTTTGGCAGCTCATCCATGGTTGATGATCAGACGATGACCATCGCCTATCTCTTCTACAAATACGCCTTTATCTACCACGAAAAAGGGTATGCCTCAGCCATTGCCGTCGTGATATTTGTGATCACGATGGTACTGACCTTGCTGCAGGTATGGCTTGGCAAACGACTTAAAGCACAGTAAGGCATCGCTATGTTTATGACAAAACGTGAAAAATGGCTTATTTACGGCCTGATGACCCTGGCGACACTGGTCACTGTGGTTCCCTTTATCTGGATGATCATCACCTCTTTTAAAACCCAGGCAGAAAGTATCGCTTTTCCCCCGGTCCTTCTGCCCTCCAGACCTGGATTTCAGGCTTACTACAAAATATTACATGAAATGCCCTTTGGCAGTTTTTACGCTAACTCGATCATCTCCACGTTAGTCATCGTCATTTTGCAGACATTGATTGCGGCCATGGCGGCATATGGGTTCTCACGACTGCGCTTCAAAGGCCGTGACGTCCTGTTTATGCTGTGTATTTCCATTCTGATGGTACCTGGGCAGATATTTTTAATCCCGCAGTTTTTGACCATTGAGAAAATGGGTCTGTTGAACTCGATTCCGGGTCTGGTGCTTCCAGGATTATTCAGTATTTATAGCGCCTTTTTGTTACGCCAGTTTTTTCTTTCCGTACCGAAAGAACTTGAAGAAGCCGCCATTATGGATGGCTATAACCATCTGACCATTTTTTTCAAAATCATGCTGCCGTTAATTAAGCCAGGACTGATTGCCTGCGTCATTATTAACGGATTATGGAGTTGGAATAACTTGATGTGGCCGCTGATCGTTAACACCTCAATGGATAAAATGACGTTGCCGGTAGGACTGGCCTCACTTTCCGGCCGCTCAGGTGTTGAATATCCGATGTTAATGGCGGGCGCATTGCTGGCGATTATCCCTATGTTATTACTTTATATTTTCTTCCAGCGCTATTTTATTCGTGGCATCGCAGGTGCCGGAATTAAAGGATAAGGGGCAGTGTTATGTCAGGCATTCAGTTACAGGCAGTAAGTAAAGTCTATCCCAATGGTTTTCAGGCAATTCACGGCGTTGACCTTGAAATTCACGATGGCGAATTTATGGTTTTTGTTGGGCCGTCGGGGTGCGCAAAATCAACGTTACTGCGCATGATCGCCGGTCTGGAAGATATCACTCAAGGTCATATTGCCATCGGAAAACGCTGCGTAAATGATCTGCTGCCGAAAGAACGCGGCGTAGCCATGGTCTTCCAGAACTATGCTCTCTATCCCCATATGACAATTTATAAAAATATGGCGTTCAGTCTGCAGGGAAAAATGAACAAGCAGGAAATTGATGCGCGCGTACGAGAAGCGGCACACAAGCTAGAAATTGAAACGCTACTTGATAAAAAGCCGGGTCAGCTTTCAGGTGGGCAATGCCAGCGCGTAGCCGTTGGCAGAGCCATTGTACGCAAACCTGAAGTCTTTCTATTTGATGAGCCCCTGTCCAACCTTGATGCCAAACTGCGTGTTTCCATGCGCGTACGTCTCACGGAACTGCATCGTCAGCTACGCCACGAAGGTGTCAGTGCCACCATGGTATATGTCACCCACGATCAAATTGAAGCCATGACCATGGGGGATCGAATTTGCGTGCTGAACGGCGGTCGTATAATGCAGGTAGATACCCCCGGCAATATCTACCATCATCCAAAGAATAAATTCGTAGCTGGGTTTATTGGTAATCCCGCGATGAATATTCTGCTTCTCAATGTCGAATCCAGCGGTCGGGGACTCCGTCTTGCTGACAATTTAATCCTGCCATTGAATACGCAACTGGCTAGCCTGCTGGAGCAATATCCGCATACCAGCGTCTGGTTTGGCATCCGTCCAGAGGCTATTCAGATAGCACCGCTGAATGATAATTCAGCATTCAACGCAAAAATTACCAACGTTGAAAGAATGGGAAATGAAGATCTCCTGCATTTTGTTATTGGCGAACAACATATGATTTTGCGAATTAACTCTTCGGCGGACTGGAACCCTCTGCCGGGCGAATCTATCAACGTTAAATTTAATCTTGAAGCCGCCTTTTTATTTGATAAGCAGCATGAAGAGAATTTGGCCTAACCGTCATTCGGGTAGGGTACAAAATGAGAGGTTTATATGTGTGCGAATAAAGTGACCGTTTTAGTGGTAGGGGCAGGTGCGCGCGGCGAAATATACTCACGCTATGCGCTTGAGCATCCGGACAGAATGCAAGTGGTTGGCGTTGCCGAGCCCAGAGAGGCTTATCGCCAACAATTTGTGGCGCAGCACAGCATTGATCGAAATAACGTATTTCGCAATTGGCAAGAGGCCGCAGCCCAGCCCAAAATGGCTGACGTGGTGCTTATTTGTACGCAAGATAATATGCACAAAGATCCTGCCGTGGCGTTTGCCAACCTTGGTTACCACATCTTACTGGAAAAACCGCTCGCCCCGACGCCAGAAGATTGTCGCATCATCATTGATGCCGTCAAACGTAATAACGTCCTGCTGGCCGTCGCCCACGTCCTGCGTTACACCCGTTATACGCAAAAGCTGAAATCCCTGCTAGATGACGGTGTGATTGGCGACATTGTCAGCATGCAGCACTTCGAGCCAGTGGGGTACTGGCATCAGGCCCACTCTTTTGTACGCGGTAACTGGCGTAACGAAACAGAGTCGTCGTTTATGCTGCTGCAAAAATCCTGTCATGATCTGGACTGGATCCGTTACATCATGAGCGACAACTGCCGGGATGTGGGTTCATTTGGCAGCCTGAGCCACTTTGTGAAGGAAAACCAACCCGCCGGCGCGGCAGATCGCTGCCTCGATTGCCTGGTTGAGGCTACGTGTCCCTGGTCCGCCTGCAAAATATATCTGGGAGATAACCACAAATGCACTCCACACTTCCGTCGCGTACTGACCGCCGATCCCAGCGAAGAAAACGTGCGTCAGGCATTGCGTGATGGGCCATACGGCCGCTGCGTTTATCGTTGTGATAATGACGTAGTGGATCATCAGGTTGTTAATCTACGCTTTGCCCACCAACAGACTGTAACGTTCACCATGACCGCCTTTACCAAAATGGAGGATCGAAAAACACGCCTGTTTGGTACAAGAGGTTATCTGGAAGGCGATGGTGAACAAATCCGGGTATTTGATTTCCTGACCGACAAAGAAACAGTGCATCAGATTGAGGAGATCGCTGAAGGAACACAAACGCAGATGGGTGGCCATGGCGGTGGCGATTATTACCTGATGGACCGTTTTATTCATGCCGTGATGGCTGAAGATCAAAATATGATCCTCTCCGGTCCTGATGAATCGCTGGAAAGCCACTTAATGGTCTTTGCCGCTGAGCGCGCTCGCAAGGAAAACTGTCTGGTTACGCTGTGAAGTCGGAGGAGATAAGGCATGTTTTACGGTGTTGATATTGGTGGAACAAAAACTGAAATTGTCGCTTTTGATAAGGAAATGCAGGTTTGCTGGCGCAAGCGCGTTGCCACGCCTGTTCAGGATTATGAACTCTTTCTTTCGACTTTTACCTCTCTTATCGATACCGCCGACTGGGCGACTGGCACGCAGGGTAAAATTGGTATCGGCATGCCCGGATTGATGGACCGACATACAGGAAAACTGCTGTCATCTAATGTCCCTTGTCTGACCGGGCGCCAGGTAATGGACGACCTGGCTCGTCGGCTCAACCGTTCAGTCGAACTAGACAATGACTGTTGCTGCTTCGCGCTGTCTGAAGCCCATACCCAACAAGCTCGTCAGTTCTCCAGAATTTTTGGCGCCATCATTGGCACCGGTATGGGCGGCGGACTAGTCATCGACGGTCAGCTTTATCGAGGGCGTAATCGGATGGCCAGTGAGTTTGGTCATTTACCGCTTCCGGCAACGTTTATGCGTCGATATCACCTGCCGGAACTGAAATGCGGCTGCGGCTTGCAAGGGTGTCTGGAACGATATCAATCTGGTCCAGGCCTACTCTGGCTGCACAAGCATTTCTGCGGCGAACAGCTCAAAATGGAGACCCTGCTGGAACACTACCGCCATGGCAATAGCAGTGCGGTGATCACCGTTGAAGCATGGATAGATATGCTGGGCTGCACGCTGGCGCAGTTACAACTGATCCTGGATGTCGATGCCTTTGTGCTCGGCGGTGGCGTTTCCAATATTGAGGAAATCTATACGTTACTGCCCACCGCCATGTCACGTTATCTTTTCCCAGGGTTAGAGCCCGCCCGCGTGTTTCCGGCCATCCATGGCGCTTCGAGCGGCGTACGTGGCGCGGCATTGCTACTGGTTGAGCACGGTACACCTGTCCACTAAAACAGGACTGGCGAGCACACCTCGCCAGTTTTTTATTCGTCAGCAATCACCACATCAATACCAAGCTGGATTAACGTCTGATGATAATGCTCCGGGATGCCGCTATCGGTAATCACCCGATCAATCCCGCTGATTTCGCTAATCATGCAGAAGCTTTTCCGCCCAAACTTACTGGAGTCCGCCACGACGGTGACCTCCTGCGCCACCTGACACATCACCTGATTAAGATGCGCTTCACCCGGATGTGGCGTAGTGATCCCTGCTTCGAGACAGAATCCATCTACACCTAAAAACAGTTTATCAAACCGATATTGTCTGAGCTGGTGCTCGGCCGACGGTCCGTACAGCGAATACACGCTTTGCCTTACGTTTCCGCCCAGAATCATGACATCTACACGTTCAAAATTGGCGAGTTCCCAAGCGATGTTCAGCGCATTGGTCATCACCACCAGGTCGCGTCGATTTTTTAACATAGGAGGGATTAGCGTCGTCGTAGATCCAGAATCAAGAATGAGCGTGTCGCCATCTTTCACAAAGCTGGCGGCTTTCTCCGCGATACGTGACTTCACATCGCGATTAAGCCGATCTTTATCCTGCAAGGGCCGATCAAGCGCAAAGTGCTGATTCAATACCGCACCGCCGTAAGAGCGCATGACGCACCCTTTCTGCTCCAGATAACGCAAGTCGTTGCGGATCGTGACAGATGACACGCCAAAGTGGACGCTGAGTGGCTCCACTCGAACGCAGCCCTGATCGCACAGCAGGTCGATAATCTGCTCGCGACGTCTTAAGTTATCCAGCATTTCTATTGCTCCATCAGCTATTCATGTTGTTATGTTTTAGCGCTTTAGCACTTTCGTTTTGTTATGAATATATTACATCAGAAGCTATAAGGTGAATTTGTGAACACCACTCCAGCATTTATTTTTGAATAAATTAGGTTTTTTCTTTCGTTTCAGACAAACCGAAAAAGCAATAAGCGAAAGAATGAAAAGGGGCAGAGTACATGATGTGGTAGAAAGAGGCAGAAAAACGAAAGCGGGCCTTCTGAAAGAGCCCACTTATTTATTCTTTCCATTTAATTGAAGGAAATCACATTTTTGTATTTTGACGGTAGAACACGATCACTGAACAATGATCACTTCGACGCCGCTACGGTGTAATTCTTGTAGACATTCCGCTGGAATACCTTCATCCACAATGATGGTATGAATACGTTGTGTATCAATGATTTTATGCAGGCTGGAGCGATTGAATTTGCTGGAATCAGTCACCACGATAATCCGCTCAGCCACTTCGCACATCCGACGGTTAAGCCGGGCTTCGTCTTCATTGTGCGTACTCACACCGCGTTCTAAATCAATAGCATCAACACCAAGAAACAGCATGTCGAAGTGGTAATTCTGCAGAGACTGCTCGGCCTGATCACCATAAAAAGACAGCGACTGACGACGCAGATGTCCACCGGTCATCAGCAGCTCGACACCTTCAGCTTCCAACAAGGCACTGGCGACATTCATCCCATTGGTCATCGCAATCACATCGGTATGCTGGCGCATCAGACGGGCAATTTCATAGGTCGTAGTGCCGGAATCCAGGATCACGCGATGCCCTGGTTTGATCATTTCAGCGGCAGCCTTGGCGATACTGCGTTTAACCGCCGTATTCAGCGAGCTCTTATCTTCAACAGAAGGCTCCACGCCCGGCGTATTGCTGTCACAGATCAGCGCCCCACCATAGGCACGAACGGCAATACCCTGCTTTTCCAGAAACGCCAGATCGTTGCGGATCGTCACCGTAGAGACGCCAAATAAAACAGAAAGATCGTTCACCTGCACGCTTCCTTGCTGTCGCAACCGCTGGATAATCTGCTCGCGCCGCTCGCTGGTACCTGTTACCCGCTTACTTGCAGAATCGGTATTGCTCATAAGAGATCCTTTAGTTAATTCTTTCGTTTCATTTCGTTTTGCCTATTAACGCCTTTCTTTTACCGGATTGCAAGCACTACAACCGGCTCAGATAGCGATAGAATCGCCGCTGAAACCTTTCATTATGTTTCTTTTGTGAAACAGATCGGAAAACAAGAATCTTTCGTTTTATTTTTATGGCAACTTGGATCAGTATCAAATGAAACAAAACGAAAGATTGATGTCGCAGCAATCTGACCTGGAGAGGAAAGTGAAACATCTAACTAAAATGGTGGAGCAGCATAAACGGGGGAAAGCAAACGGGATTTATGCCGTTTGTTCCGCGCATCCATTGGTACTGGAATCAGCAATACGCTACGCCCATGCAAACCATACACCGTTGCTGATAGAAGCAACGTCCAATCAGGTTGACCAGTTTGGCGGCTATACCGGTATGACGCCAGCCGATTTTCGCAGTTTTGTCTGTCGCCTGGCAGAATCTTTTGACTTTCCTCAGGAAATGCTAATTCTGGGTGGGGACCATCTCGGACCAAACCGTTGGCAAAACCTACCCGCAGAGCAGGCAATGGCCAATGCTGACGACCTCATTAAAAGCTACGTGGCTGCAGGATTTAAAAAAATCCACCTGGATTGCAGCATGTCCTGCCAGGGCGATCCTGTTCCATTAACGGATGCCATCGTCGCTGAACGCGCGGCACGCCTGGCGAAGGTTGCCGAAGAAACCTGTAAGGCACATTTTGGCGAGTCCGATCTGGTTTACGTGATCGGCACGGAGGTTCCGGTTCCCGGCGGTGCCCACGAAACGTTAACGGAGCTGGAAGTTACTACACCTGACGCGGCACGTGCCACGCTGGAAGCTCATCATCATGCGTTTGAAAAACAGGGTCTGGACGCCATCTGGCCACGCATTATCGCGCTGGTGGTGCAACCCGGCGTTGAATTTGACCACACACATATTATTGATTATCAGCCGCAAAAAGCCGTTGCTTTAAGCAAGATGGTAGAAGCCTACGACACATTGGTCTTTGAAGCGCATTCCACCGATTATCAAACACCACAGTCACTGCGCCAGTTGGTCAAAGATCACTTTGCGATCCTGAAAGTTGGCCCAGCCCTGACCTTCGCCCTGCGTGAAGCGTTGTTCTCACTGGCCGCTATTGAAGAAGAATTACTGCCAGCAAAGGCCTGCTCAGGTCTACGCCATGTTCTGGAAAGCGTGATGCTCGATCGCCCGGAATATTGGCAGAGCCATTACCACGGAGATGGCAACGCACGTCGACTGGCACGAGGTTACAGTTACTCCGATCGGGTTCGTTACTATTGGCCAGACAGCCAGATTGATGACGCCTTCGACCGACTGGTACGCAACCTGGCAGACGAGCCAATTCCGCTGCCGCTCATCAGCCAATATTTACCGTTGCAGTACGTAAAAGTGCGCGAGGGAGATCTCAACGCCACACCACGAGAACTCATCATTAACCATATTCAGGACATACTGCAGCAATACCACCGTGCCTGCCAGGGCGCATCATCCCATAACGCATAAAAAGAAAGAGAAAAACACTATGCCAAACATTGTATTAAGTCGCATTGACGAACGTTTAATTCACGGTCAGGTCGGTGTGCAGTGGGTCGGATTTGCGGGGGCAAATCTGGTTCTGGTTGCCAATGATGAGGTCGCTGAAGATCAGGTTCAGCAAAACCTGATGGAAATGGTGCTCGCGGAAGGGATTGCCGTGCGCTTCTGGTCACTGCAAAAAGTGATCGACAATATCCACCGTGCTGCCGATCGTCAGAAAATTCTGCTGGTCTGCAGAACCCCGGCAGACTTCTTACGGCTGGTTGAAGGCGGCGTTCCGGTTAACCGCATCAACGTTGGCAATATGCACTACGCCAACGGCAAGCAGCAAATCGCTAAAACCGTTTCTGTAGACGCGAACGATATTACGGCATTTAACGGGCTGAAAGCCGCCGACGTGGAATGCTTCGTTCAGGGCGTACCAACCGAACCCGCCCAGGACCTCTTTAAACTTCTCTGAGGAATTCACAATGGAAATTAGTCTGTTGCAGGCTTTTGCGTTGGGTATTCTCGCCTTTATCGCAGGCCTGGATATGTTCAACGGGTTAACGCATATGCACCGCCCGGTGGTTCTTGGACCGCTGGTCGGGCTGATACTGGGCGATCTGCATACCGGTATTTTAACCGGTGGTACGCTGGAACTGGTGTGGATGGGCCTGGCCCCACTGGCGGGTGCTCAGCCACCAAACGTCATCATCGGGACCATTGTCGGAACAACATTTGCTATTACGACCGGCGTAAAACCAGAGGTTGCCGTTGGTGTGGCTGTGCCATTCGCCGTAGCGGTTCAAATGGGGATTACCTTCCTGTTCTCCGTGATGTCGGGTGTTATGGCTCGCTGCGATCGGATGGCAGCGAATGCCGATACAGCCGGAATTGAGCGGGTGAACTATCTGGCATTACTGGCATTGGGGACGTTCTACTTCTTATGCGCCTTCCTGCCGATTTACTTTGGCGCGGAACATGCCAAAACCGCCATTGATGTGCTACCCACACGCCTGATTGACGGCCTCGGCGTCGCCGGCGGCATCATGCCAGCAATCGGTTTTGCCGTACTGCTGAAAATCATGATGAAGAACGTCTACATCCCCTATTTTATTCTGGGTTTTGTTGCCGCTGCCTGGCTCAAGCTCCCGGTACTGGCTATCGCCGCCGCCGCACTGGCAATGGCGCTGATCGATTTTCTGCGTAAATCACCTGAACCTACAGCCCCGGTAGCACAAAAAGAGGAATTCGAAGATGGAATCTAACCAAACGGCTCTGCCGAACGTTTCCGATACCGAAGATACGCTGCTTACCGGCACCAATGAAAACATCTATGAAGATCAGAACATTGGGGCGGAGCTGACAAAAAAAGACATCAACCGCGTAGCCTGGCGTTCCATGCTGCTACAGGCATCTTTTAACTACGAACGTATGCAGGCATCAGGATGGCTGTACGGTCTGTTGCCCGCACTGAAAAAGATTCACACCAATAAACGCGATCTTGCGCGTTCAATGAAAGGCCATATGGGGTTCTTTAATACCCATCCGTTTCTGGTGACGTTTGTTATTGGCATCATCCTCGCGATGGAACGCTCCAAGCAGGACGTGAACAGTATTCAAAGTACCAAGATTGCCGTAGGCGCACCGCTCGGGGGCATCGGGGATGCGATGTTCTGGTTAACGCTGCTGCCCATTTGCGGAGGGATCGGAGCCAGCCTGGCGCTACAGGGGTCTATTCTTGGCGCAGTCGTGTTTATTGTTATGTTCAACGTTGTCCATCTTGGTTTGCGTTTTGGCCTGGCACACTACGCGTATCGGATGGGCGTCGCGGCCATCCCACTGATTAAGGCCAATACCAAGAAGGTTGGGCATGCGGCATCCATCGTTGGGATGACGGTGATTGGCGCCCTGGTTGCAACTTACGTTCGCCTTAACACCACGTTGGAAATTACCGCAGGTGATGCGGTGGTAAAACTGCAGACGGATGTTATTGACAAACTGATGCCGGCTTTCCTGCCACTGGTCTACACATTAACCATGTTCTGGTTGGTTCGTCGTGGCTGGAGTCCTCTGCGTCTTATCGCCATTACTGTGGTGCTCGGCGTAGTCGGCAAATTCTGTCATTTCCTGTAAATACAAGGGGCTGTAGATGTTAGGTATTATTTTGACGGGTCATGGCGGGTTTGCCAGCGGAATGGAAAAGGCGATGAAACAGATTCTGGGGGAACAGTCTCAGTTTATCGCCATCGACTTTCCAGAAACCTCAACCACCGCCTTGCTCACTTCGCAACTTGAACAAGCGGTGAGTGAACTGGACGCTAAGGAAAATATCATTTTTCTGACTGACCTGCTGGGTGGCACTCCGTTTCGTGTCGCGTCTACCCTGGCGATGCAAAAACAAGGAAGTGAAGTGATCACCGGTACCAATCTGCAGCTTCTGCTGGAGATGGTGCTGGAGCGTGAAGGCTTGAGCAGCGAAGAATTTCGTCTACAAGCACTGGAGTGCGGGCATCGCGGCCTGACCAGCCTGGTCGATGAGCTGGGACGGTGTCGCGAGGAACACCCCGTTGAGGAAGGGATATGACACAACTGCTGCGCGCCAGACGTCTGCTGACTGAACAGGGCTGGTTGGACGATCATCAATTACGTATAGAAGAAGGCACTATCACGACGATTGAGCCTATCCCCTCTGGCGTGATGGGGCGTGATGCCGACCTGCTGTGCCCTGCTTACATCGACACCCATGTCCACGGAGGGGGTGGCGTCGATGTTATGGATGAAGCGGCAGACTCACTCGACAAGCTGGCGATGCACAAAGCACGTGAAGGGGTAGCCAGCTGGCTGCCCACTACCGTCACCGCCCCATTGCAGGATATTCACGGGGCACTGCAACGAATTGCCCATCGCTATCATTCAGGTGGCCCCGGTGCGCAAGTGCTGGGCAGCTATCTGGAGGGACCGTATTTCACGCCACAGAATAAAGGCGCGCACCCGCCTGAGTTATTTCGGGAGCTGGAACTTAACGAGCTGGATGAGCTGATTGCAATTTCCCGGCAAACTTTGCGCGTGGTGGCGCTGGCACCAGAGAAACCAGGCTCATTGCAGGCTATTCGGCACCTCAGGCAACAGGATGTCAGGGTGATGCTGGGTCATAGTGCTGCAACCTGGGAACAAACCCGAGCCGCCTTTGACGCCGGTGCAAATGGGTTAGTGCACTGCTACAACGGCATGACAGGGCTGCATCATCGGGAACCCGGTATGGTCGGCGCGGGGTTAACCGATCCGCGCGCATGGCTGGAGCTTATTGCCGACGGACACCACGTCCACCCGGCAGCCATGACGCTGTGCTGCAATTGTGCAAAAGATCGGATAGTGCTAATCACCGATGCAATGCAGGCCGCCGGTATGCCCGATGGGCGCTATACGCTGTGTGGCGAAACGGTAGATATGCGCGGCGGTATCGTACGGACCGCTTCTGGCGGTCTGGCCGGCAGTACGCTGTCCGTTGATGCGGCCGTTCGCAATATGGTCGAATTCACCGGAAGTACGCCAGAAGATGCTATCCATATGGCTTCACTGCATCCTGCTCGCTTGTTAGGTATTGATCACCAGCTAGGATCTTTAAAAACGGGCAAGCGTGCCAGCATTATTGCCCTTGATAGCGCTCTGCATTTACAACAAATCTGGATCCAGGGCCGCACGTTCCCACTCTAGACCTTTCACTATGTATGCTATTGGCCTTCGCTTAAACACCGCAAGGCCTTTCTTTTCCTTTCGAAGTAACAAACACCATACGCTACGATTCCAAATTTAAATCTTATATATCAACAAGATAATAAAACCATACTCTTGCACGATCACAATTTTCGTTTTATTTCCTTTTATTCATTTGAACTTTCAATTTCTTTTCTATACATTTAATTCAACTGATTACATGTACAAGTGAAACGAAACGAAAGATAGCGACAAGTTTGCCAGCGTCTGATGTGGAATTCACACGACTAAGGACTGAGTTATGCCAGAAACCTACACCCCTGTTCGCGCGATAACGGGCACCTGGACAGAAGAAGAAATTCGCCAGCAGCCCGCCAGTTGGATCCGCTCACTCAGCAATATCGAAAAAATCCGATCCTCCATCGACAGTTTTCTCGCACCCTTGTTGCGTAAAAGCGATCTGCGGATCGTACTGACGGGAGCGGGAACCTCCGCGTTTATCGGTGACATTATTGCTCCATGGCTCGCCAGCCACACCGGAAAGAACATCAGCGCCATCCCGACAACCGATCTGGTCACCAATCCAATGGATTATTTGGCACCAGCGCATCCGCTGCTGTTGGTCTCTTTTGCCCGGTCGGGTAACAGCCCGGAAAGTGTTGCAGCAGTTGAGTTGGCGAATCAGTTTGTCCCTGAATGCTATCACCTCTCAATCACCTGTAACGAAGCGGGCAGCCTGTACCAAAACGCGGCCGATAGCGATAACGCGTTTGCACTGCTCATGCCTGCAGAAACGCACGATCGCGGTTTCGCGATGACCAGCAGTATCACCACTATGATGGTCAGTTGTCTGGCGGTATTTGTTCCAGAGAAAATCAACAGCCAGACATTCCGCAACGTGGCCGATCGCTGTCAGGCGATCCTGACGTCACTGGGCGATTTTAGCCACGGCGTGTTTGGTAACGAACCGTGGAAACGGATCGTTTACCTCGGCAGCGGTGGATTACAAGGTGCCGCACGTGAATCAGCGTTGAAAGTTTTGGAACTCACGGCGGGTAAACTGGCCGCATTCTATGACTCGCCAACCGGTTTTCGCCATGGTCCTAAATCACTGGTCGATAACGAAACGCTGGTCGTGGTGTTTGTCTCCAGCCATCCCTATACACGTCAGTACGATCTCGATCTGCTGGCAGAGTTACGTCGTGATCAACAGGCACTGCGCGTTGTGGCCATTGCCGCAGAGACCGATGCCATTATTGAAGCCGGTCCACATATTCTATTGCCACCTTCACGCACTTTTATCGATATGGAGCTCGCTTTCTGCTTCCTGATGTATGCCCAGGTGTTCGCACTGACGCAATCCATCAGTATCGGCAATACACCGGATACGCCTTCTGCCAGCGGTACAGTCAACCGCGTCGTTCAGGGCGTTGTTATTCATTCCTGGAACGGCTAAAAGGATCGCATCATGAGCATTATTTCTACGAAATACCTCCTGCAGGATGCCCAGGCAAAGGGCTATGCCGTACCTGCGTTTAACATCCACAATGCCGAAACGATCCAGGCTATCCTCGAAGTCTGTAATGAAATGCGATCGCCGGTGATCCTCGCCGGAACACCAGGCACCTTTAAGCATATTGCGTTAGAAGAGATCTACGCGCTATGCAACGCCTACTCCACAACCTATGACATGCCTCTGGCACTGCATCTTGACCATCACGAATCGCTGGACGATATCCGTCGTAAGGTGAACGCTGGAGTGCGTAGCGCGATGATTGACGGCAGCCACTTCCCGTTCGAAGAAAACGTGAAGCTGGTGAAATCCGTTGTGGATTTTTGCCACGCCAAAGATTGCAGCGTTGAAGCTGAATTGGGTCGTCTGGGTGGCGTTGAAGATGACATGAGCGTGGATGCAGAAAGCGCTTTCCTGACAGATCCTCAGGAAGCAAAACGTTTTGTCGAACGTACTGGTGTAGACAGTCTCGCCGTCGCTATCGGCACCGCGCACGGTCTCTATACCAAAACCCCGAAAATTGATTTCCAGCGTCTGGCAGAAATTCGTGAAGTGGTCGATATCCCACTGGTATTGCATGGCGCAAGCGATGTACCTGATGAATATGTCCGCCGCACCATTGAGCTGGGGGTGTGTAAGGTCAACGTCGCCACCGAACTGAAAATCGCCTTTGCCGATGCGGTCAAAGCCTGGTTTGCAGAAAATCCACAGGGTAACGATCCCCGTTACTACATGCGTGTCGGTATGGATGCCATGAAAGAAGTGGTACGCAGTAAAATTAATGTCTGCGGATCGGCAAACAGATTATTAATTAGCGAAACTCTCGTTCATTCTTGAAAGTCATGCTGAATGATGTCCACACCCTGGCTGGTGTGGACATCAACAATTGGAATTACTCCCCCTGCTGTTCCAGGGCGTACTTATACAACGCATTCTTTTTCACGCCGTGGATTTCGGCAGCCAGTGCGGCGGCCTTTTTCAGCGGCAGTTCTGCCTGTAACAGCGCCAGCGTCCGCAAGGCATCGGCCGGGAGATCGTCGTCCTGCGCTTTATGGCCCTCAACAATCAGCACCATTTCGCCTTTACGGCGGTTTTCATCTTCTTTTACCCACGCCAGCAATTCGCCGACCGGGGCGCCGTGAATGGTTTCCCAGGTTTTAGTCAGCTCGCGCGCCAGCACTACATAACGCGACTCTCCCCATACGGCGACCATGTCTTCCAGGCTGTCGAGCAGACGGTGGGTGGACTCATAAAAAATCAGTGTACGAGGTTCCGCTTCAATGGCCTTCATTGCATCGCGACGGCCTTTGGATTTGGCGGGCAAAAAGCCTTCGTAGCAAAAACGGTCTGATGGCAGGCCTGCAGCACTTAATGCGGCGATGGCCGCGCAAGGACCCGGTAGCGGCACAACTCGAATACCCGCCTCACGACAGGTACGCACCAGGTGATAGCCAGGATCGTTAATCAGCGGCGTTCCGGCATCGGAAACCAGCGCGATGTTCTGGCCCTCCTTGAGCTTCGCCACCAGCATTTGGGCTTTTTGTTGCTCATTGTGATCGTGTAACGCAAACATACGGGCGCTAATCGCGAAGTGTTGTAATAATAATCCGGTATGACGGGTGTCTTCAGCAGCAATTAAATCAACGGCTTGTAAAACTTCGAGCGCTCGTTGGGTAATATCAGCCAAATTTCCGATAGGAGTAGGTACAATAAAGAGTTGGCCTTGAGAATTATCCGCCGATTCGTGTTGTTTCATTGTGTCGTCCGTATTGCCGATTTAATATTGAGCATTGCGTAAAAAATATCACTGGATACAGTATGGTACCCTCAACATTTTCTCGTATGAAAGCCGCGCGCGCTCTGCCAGTCATTCTGGCAGCATTGATTTTCGCCGGTTGTGGCACCCAGGCGCCAGACCAGAGTGCAGCCCATATGCAGGGCACAGCACAAGCTGATTCCGGCTTTTATCTGCAACAGATGCAGCAAAGCTCAGATGATAGCAAGACCAACTGGCAATTACTCGCCATTCGTGCACTGCTGAAAGAAGGTAAGAGCCAGCAGGCTGTCGATCTGTTCAACCAATTGCCGCAGAACCTGAACGATGCCCAGCGTCGTGAACAATCCCTGCTGGCCGTTGAGATCAAACTTGCGCAGAAAGATGTCGCGGGCGCGCAGGCCCTGCTGGAGAAGCTAAAACCAGCCGATTTCGATCAGAACCAACAGGCGCGTTACTGGCAGGCACAAATTGATGCCAGCCAGGGGCGTCCATCGTTAACACTGCTGCGTGCGCTAATCGCTCAAGAGCCGCTGTTGGCCGCCAATGATAAGCAGAAAAACATCGATGCGACCTGGCAGACACTCTCGTCAATGACACCAGAGCAGGCGCAGGCTCTGGTCATCAACGCTGATGAAAATGTTCTGCAAGGCTGGCTGGATCTCCAGCGCGTCTGGTTTGATAACCGTAGCGATGCCGACATGATGAAGGCCGGCATTGCCGACTGGCAAAAACGCTATCCGCAAAACCCGGGGGCAAAATTACTGCCCACGCAGTTGGTTAACGTCCAGAGCTATAAGCCAGCGTCCACCAGCAAGATAGCCCTGCTACTGCCGCTGAACGGTCAGGCCGCTGTTTTTGGTCGCACTATTCAGCAGGGTTTTGAAGCAGCGAAAAACAATGGCACGCAACCGGTATCAACCCCTGTCGCCGCAGCACCTGCAGCCGTCACGGACGCCACCACGCCCGTTGCACAGCCGCAGTCTGTCGACGGCGTGGCCAGCCCTTCCCAGGCCTCGGTGAGCGATCTGACCAACGATGCGCCAGCACAGCCAGCCACACCGGTTAGCGCGCCGCAAACAGCACCAACTCAGCCAACGACGGCCAGCGCCCCGGCGAATCCTTCCGCAGAGCTGAAAATTTATGACACCTCGTCACAGCCGCTGAATCAGATCCTGGCCCAGGTGCAGCAGGATGGTGCCAGCATTGTTGTCGGCCCTCTGTTGAAGAACAATGTTGAAGAACTGATGAAGAGCAGCACGCCGCTGAACGTACTGGCGCTTAATCAGCCTGAAGCCGTGCAGAACCTGGCGAATGTGTGCTACTTCGCGCTGTCACCGGAAGATGAAGCGCGCGATGCCGCACGTCACATCCGCGATCAGGGAAAACAAACCCCGCTGCTGTTAACGCCGCGTAGCGCGTTAGGCGATCGCGTGGCCAACGCCTTTGCACAGGAATGGCAAAAACTTGGCGGCGGCGTGGTGTTGCAACAGAAATTCGGCTCTACAGCAGAACTGAGAATGGGCGTCAACGGTGGTGCAGGGATTGCCCTGACGGGCAGCCCGGTCGTCTCCTCTACACCAGCACAGCCTGGCGTCACGATTGGTGGACTCACCATCCCGGCTCCGCCGACCGATGCGCAAATCACCGGTGGTAGCGGTCGTGTTGACGCCGTGTATATTCTGGCCACGCCGGAAGAGATCGCCTTTATTAAGCCGATGATCGCCATGCGTAACGGCAGCCAAAGCGGTGCCACGCTGTATGCCAGCTCCCGTAGCGCGCAGGGTACTGCCGGTCCTGACTTCCGCCTGGAAATGGAAGGCTTGCAGTACAGTGAAATTCCGATGCTGGCCGGCGGTAACGAACCGCTCATGCAGCAGGCGCTTAGCGCCGTGCACAACGATTACTCGCTGGCACGCATGTACGCCATGGGCGTCGATGCGTGGTCGCTGGCTAACCACTTCACGCAAATGCGTCAGGTGCAGGGCTTTGAAATTAACGGCAACACTGGCGCATTAACCGCCACGCCGGATTGTGTGATTAACAGGAAGTTATCATGGCTCAAATACCAGCAAGGACAGGTCGTCCCCGCCAGTTAACGAGTAAACAGACCGGTGACGCGTGGGAAGCCACCGCGCGTTGCTGGCTGGAGGGCAAAGGACTGCGTTTTATCGCCGCCAACGTGCGCGAACGCGGCGGCGAAATCGACCTGATAATGCGTGAAGGCAAGACCACCGTCTTTGTTGAAGTCCGTTTTCGTCGTTCCGCTCTTTTTGGCGGGGCGGCGGCGAGTGTGACCCGCAGCAAACAACAGAAATTATTACACACCGCCCGCTTGTGGCTTGCGCGCCACAATGGGAGTTTTGATACTGTGGATTGTCGGTTCGATGTGTTAGCCTTCACCGGAAATGATGTTGAGTGGTTAAAGGATGCCTTTAACGACCACTCATAATTGAAGATTTAAGGATTAGCGTGTTAGACAGAATTAAAGTCTGCTTTACAGAAAGCATTCAAACTCAGATTGCTGCGGCTGAAGCGCTCCCGGATGCGATTTCCCGTGCAGCCATGACGCTGGTTCAATCCCTGCTCAATGGCAACAAAATTCTCTGTTGTGGTAATGGGACATCCGCTGCCAACGCACAGCATTTTGCTGCCAGTATGATCAACCGTTTTGAAACAGAACGGCCCAGTTTACCTGCTATTGCACTAAATACTGATAATGTGGTCTTAACTGCGATTGCCAACGATCGCCTGCACGACGAAGTTTATGCAAAACAAGTCCGTGCGCTGGGACATGCAGGTGATGTTCTGTTGGCAATTTCTACGCGTGGCAACAGTCGCGATATCGTTAAAGCCGTTGAAGCTGCCGTCACCCGCGACATGACGATCGTCGCTCTGACCGGTTATGACGGGGGAGAGCTGGCCGGATTATTAGGGCCGCAGGATGTCGAAATCCGCATTCCCTCACACCACAGCGCACGCATTCAGGAAATGCATATGCTGACGGTGAACTGCCTTTGCGATCTTATCGATAACACGCTTTTCCCTCACCAGGATGATTAAGGAGTACACATGAAGGCATTTTCGCCGCTCGCAGTGGTTCTTTCTGCGCTGCTGTTGCAAGGCTGTGTCGCTGCCGCCGTTGTCGGAACGGCAGCTGTCGGAACGAAAGCCGCAACTGACCCTCGCAGCGTCGGCACCCAGGTAGATGATGGAACCCTGGAATTACGCGTCAGTACCGCGTTATCAAAAGATGCCCAGATCAAGAAAGAAGCGCGCATCAACGTCAGCGCCTATCAGGGTAAAGTGCTACTGGTGGGGCAGTCTCCTAACAGCGAGTTGTCTGCGCGGGCGAAACAGATTGCAATGGGTGTAGAAGGCACGACGGAAGTGTTTAACGAAGTCCGTCAGGGTCAGCCAATCGGCCTGGGTGAAGCCTCCAACGATACCTGGATCACCACCAAAGTGCGCTCCCAGCTGCTCACCAGCGATCAGGTAAAATCATCCAACGTTAAAGTGACCACCGAGAACGGGGAAGTCTTCCTGCTGGGTCTGGTTACCGACCGTGAAGCGAAGGCTGCGGCGGATATCGCCAGCCGGGTCAGCGGCGTGAAACGCGTCACGACCGCGTTTACATTTATTAAGTAATACTGCTACAGATGCCGGATGGCGACGCCTGGGCGTCTTATCCGGCCTACAGGACTTCATCGTTTGTAGGCCGAATAAGCGTCAGCGCCATCCGGCATTTTATTTAGCCCTTTCGCGCAGCTCGGACGAGGTCAGGATCGAAACCCCTTCATGTCCTGGCGCAAGTGCCTCCACCAGCATTGCCCGTGCGACATCACGTGCCTCAATAGATTTCCAGTTCCCCGGTAGCAGCTTGAATAATGGCGCAAAGAGCTTTTCATTCGCTCGCTGTTGTTCCCTGTCACCCAGCAACATCGAAGGCCGTACAATCGTCAGCCGGGGCCATTTCTGCGCAATCAGCGCCTCTTCCATCTCACCTTTAACCCGATTGTAGAAAAATGGCGAGTGCGCATTGGCCCCCATCGAACTCACTACCAGCATATGCTGAGCCCCCAGACGACGCCCCGTCAGGGCGGTATCTACCACCAGCGTATAATCAGCGTGGATAAAGGCCTCTTTACTGCCCGCTTCACGTCGGGTGGTTCCCAGACAGCAAAAAACAATGTCGACCGGATCGGTGACCTGTGCCAGCGCATCGGTCAACTGCGGATCGTGAGGGTTAAAGACGCCAACCGTATCGGCGAGCGGGCGGCGCGTTGGAGCCGTAATCGCATGGACCCGGGGCTCGTTCAGTAGCATCCGCAATAAATGTCCGCCCACCAGACCCGTGGCTCCGGTTATTAACACCTGGCTCATCGCTTATCCTTTCCCTTCAATCATTCCTCTAACTATAGATCACGTAGCCAGAGCAGCTTTTTACCAAAGCCCAGCGTGTTGTCAGTGAACTTGATTTCATCAAGACGAATCTCCCACACGGGTGCAGACAGCATTCTGGCGACGGGGAAGCGACGATTATACGCTTTACGCGCGTCGTCGCTCTCCTGCCCCTCCAGACGCCTGATTTCGCCTTTAAACTGGACGCCACGGATCAGCGCGACCGTTTTAGGTTGACCGTTTACCGTCCCGGCAACGGACGCGCATGGGCCGGACATCTGGGCATGGCGAGTTTTATCTTCGGTGAGCACATAGAAGGCAACCTTCTGCGCATCAAACAGATAAAACGCATTGGCGCACCACAGTTCACCGTCATGATGCACACACCAGGTCACGACGTGCTGTTTTGCCAGCCAGCACGTCACCGCAGTCAGTGTTTCCATTTCTGTTCTCTTTTATACTGTAGGCCTGAAAATTATCACGTCGATGGTGACAATGACACCCTGGTATCTGTACCTGATCCGTACCGCAGACAACGCCCTGTACACCGGAATAACCACCGATGTGCAGCGCCGCTATAAGCAACATCAAAGCGGAAAAGGCGCGAAAGCCTTGCGTGGGAAGGGAGAGTTAACTCTGGCATTTGCCGCGCAGGTCGGCGATCGTTCGCTGGCCCTGCGTCTGGAATATCGAGTCAAGCAGCTCACAAAGCGTCAGAAAGAACGCCTTGTAGAAGGTGAAGGGCTTGAGGCATTGCTGAGTAGCCTACAAGCCCCGGTGCTTAAAAGCGATTGAAGTACTCGTGGTATTCCACCAGACCAGACACGCCCTCCAGCGCATCTTCTGCCAGGCGATGCACCTGGAACGCGCTTTCGGTGCCCGGCCAGCGGCAGTGTAGATCGTGGTGGGCTGCCAGCTCAAAGCCAAAGCGACTGTACAGTGCCGGATCGCCCAGCGTGACCACCGCGGCGTACCCAAACTCGTTCAGTGAATCCAGTCCCTCATAGACCAGCTGACGCGCCAGGCCCTGCCCACGGTAGTTTTCATCTACCGCTAACGGAGCCATACCGACCCATTGCAGATCTTCACCTTGCACATCAACAGGACTGAACGCGACGTAGCCGACCACCTGACCTTCGTCGTCGGTGGCAACCAGACCCAGCGTCAGAAAACCGTCTTCACGCAGGTCGTGCACTAACTTCGCTTCCGCATCGCTTTCAAAGGAACGACGCAGCAGCGCATCAATACCTGGGGCATCAATGGGAATTTCAACTCGAATCAGCATGGTTCACCTACCGAGGTCTGTTTGGTTTCTGGCGAATGTTTCATACCCGCCTCAACAAAGTCCGCCAGTTGCAGCAGCATAACGCGTAATGCTTTCGGCATCTGCTCCAGTTCAATGGCGTCCATCAGATTTTTCACATGTAGCCCTAATTCTGTATCGCCTTCAATCACCAGGCGACGCTGGAAGAAAAGCGTATCCGGATCCTGCTTACGCGCCGCAATCATCAATAAATCGCTGGCGTCTGCGCTAAAACTCACATCAGCGTCTGCGTTCTGACTGACGATAAGTTTGTCGTTCTCAACAGAGGTATACCATCTGAGGCCAATATCACGAACATTTATGCTCAACCAGCGACCGTCGAGAAACTCCAGTTCCCCGTCGGCCAGCGCCTGGCGAAATTGCCAGCTCAGAACCTGTTCCAGTACCTGGCGCTTGAGCGTAAAGGGCGTCAGTTTAACCGGTACACTCATCAGAGAAGGACCAAAATGTACTAAGCGTGAACGCAGTTTATCCAACACGAGCTTTACTCCCTGTTTCTATAGTCCGGCTATTTTGCCATATCAAATAAACGACATAGCGGCATAAATCAACAATTCGATACGAAATTGTTACCTCTTTATTGGTGATACCAATACGACTTTAACTGCCTCAAATCAAAAATTGTCTCAGCAAGGTTAACTAAAATCCCTCTTCGTTAACATTTTTGCGCCCAGGCGGCGTAACTTTCAGGATAAATTATGGAGCTGCTGTGCCCTGCCGGAAATCTCCCGGCGCTTAAGGCGGCCATCGAGAACGGCGCTGATGCTGTGTACATCGGGCTAAAAGATGATACCAACGCCCGTCATTTCGCCGGCCTTAATTTTACCGAGAAAAAATTGCAGGAAGCGGTGAGTTTCGTCCATCAACATCGCCGTAAGCTGCACATCGCGATTAACACCTTTGCCCACCCGGATGGGTACGCTCGCTGGCAGCGTGCCGTGGATATGGCGGCACAACTGGGCGCGGATGCACTGATCCTCGCCGATCTCGCCATGCTTGAGTATGCCGCAGAACGCTACCCGCATATTGAGCGCCATGTCTCTGTTCAGGCATCGGCAACCAATGAAGAAGCGGTAAATTTCTATCACCGTAACTTTGACGTCGCACGTGTGGTGCTGCCGCGTGTGCTGTCGATTCATCAGGTGAAACAACTCGCGCGCGTAACACCAGTTCCTTTGGAAGTGTTTGCCTTCGGCAGCCTGTGCATTATGGCGGAAGGCCGCTGCTATCTTTCGTCTTATCTGACGGGCGAATCCCCCAATACCGTCGGCGCGTGTTCCCCAGCCCGTTTTGTACGCTGGCAGCAGACCGCGCAGGGGTTGGAATCTCGCCTGAACGAAGTGCTGATTGACCGTTACCAGGATGGTGAAAACGCCGGATATCCCACGCTGTGTAAAGGGCGTTATTTGGTGGATGGCGAGCGCTATCATGCGCTGGAGGAGCCCACCAGCCTCAACACCTTAGAACTGCTACCTGACCTGCTGGCCGCCAATATTGCCTCGGTGAAAATCGAGGGGCGTCAGCGTAGCCCGGCCTATGTCAGCCAGGTGGCGAAAGTGTGGCGTCAGGCGATCGACCGCTGCAAAGCAGATCCGCAAAACTTCGTTCCGCAAAGCGCCTGGATGGAAACGCTCGGCTCTATGTCCGAAGGCACGCAGACCACACTTGGCGCGTATCACCGTAAATGGCAGTGAGAAAAGCAATGAAATATTCCTTAGGACCGGTGCTCTACTACTGGTCGAAAGAGACGCTGGAAGACTTTTATCAGCAGGCAGCCACCAGCCATGCCGACGTTATCTATCTTGGCGAAGCCGTGTGCAGCAAGCGCCGGGCGACCAAAGTGGGTGACTGGATCGACATGGCGAAGTCCCTCGCCGGGAGCGGTAAGCAGGTGGTCCTGTCCACGCTGGCACTGGTGCAGGCGTCATCTGAGTTGGGTGAGTTGAAACGCTATGTAGAAAACGGTGACTTCCTGCTGGAAGCCAGCGATCTCGGCGTGGTCAATATGTGCGCCGAACGTAAGCTGCCGTTCGTGGCCGGGCACGCACTCAACTGCTACAACGCCGTAACGCTGCGTATTCTGCTCAAGCAGGGCATGGTGCGCTGGTGTATGCCGGTTGAGCTGTCACGTGATTGGCTGGTGAACCTGCTTAACCAGTGTGACGAACTGGGTATTCGCGACCAGTTTGAAACCGAAGTACTGAGCTACGGGCATTTGCCGCTGGCCTACTCTGCCCGCTGCTTCACCGCACGCTCCGAAGATAAGCCTAAAGACGAGTGCGAAACCTGCTGCATCAAGTATCCCAACGGGCGTGATGTCCTGTCGCAGGAGAATCAGCAAGTGTTTGTCCTCAACGGTATTCAGACCATGAGCGGCTACGTCTACAACCTCGGTAATGAGCTGGCGTCCATGCAGGGGCTGGTTGATATTGTGCGCCTGTCCCCGTTGGGAACCGAGACATTCGCCATGCTGGATGCCTTCCGTGCCAACGAGAATGGTGGTGCCCCGTTACCGCTTGCC
This sequence comes from Citrobacter sp. TBCS-14, assembly GCF_005280805.1. Classification (NCBI taxonomy): domain Bacteria; kingdom Pseudomonadati; phylum Pseudomonadota; class Gammaproteobacteria; order Enterobacterales; family Enterobacteriaceae; genus Citrobacter; species Citrobacter sp. TBCS-14. The sequence continues at coordinate 119,039 of NZ_SZWM01001195.1, read as the reverse complement.
ACCCACAGTGACTGCAACGGCTACTGGAAACGACTGGCAGGCCTGGAACTGCAGATGTGATTAATAGCTCACTTTGTTAACAACAATCGCTAGTCTTTAATGCAATATTAAAAGATTAACCGGTAACAAAGTGAGCCGTTATGACTGACAAAACCATTCCGTTCTCGGTGCTCGATCTAGCGCCGATCCCTGAAGGATCCAGCGCAAAGCAGGCCTTCTCGCACTCTCGTGATCTCGCCCAACTGGCGGAAAAGCGCGGCTACCATCGCTACTGGCTGGCTGAACATCACAATATGACCGGCATCGCCAGTGCGGCAACCTCGGTGCTCATCGGTTATCTGGCGGCCAATACCACAACCCTGCATCTGGGTTCTGGCGGCGTGATGTTACCCAACCATTCCCCGCTAGTGATTGCCGAACAGTTTGGCACGCTGAATACGCTGTATCCGGGACGTATTGACCTCGGTCTGGGTCGAGCGCCGGGCAGCGATCAACCAACCATGCGCGCGCTGCGCCGCCATATGAGTGGTGATATCGATAACTTTCCCCGCGACGTAACAGAACTGGTGGACTGGTTTGACGCACGTGATCCGAATCCCCACGTGCGTCCGGTTCCCGGCTACGGAGAGCAAATCCCGGTTTGGCTGTTAGGCTCCAGTCTGTATAGCGCACAGCTGGCCGCTCAGCTTGGCCTGCCGTTTGCCTTCGCCTCCCACTTCGCCCCGGATATGCTGCACCAGGCGCTGCATCTTTATCGCACTCAGTTCAAACCCTCCACGCGTCTGGCAACACCATATGCGATGGTGTGCATCAACATCATCGCTGCCGACAGCAATCGCGACGCTGAGTTTCTCTTCACCTCTATGCAGCAGGCGTTTATGAAACTGCGTCGGGGTGAAACCGGACAACTCCCACCGCCGGTGGAGAATATGCATCAGCTGTGGTCCGCATCCGAGCAATATGGCGTACAGCAGGCATTAAGCATGTCGCTGGTGGGGGACAAAGCGAAAGTGCGTCACGGGCTGGAGTCAATCCTACGTGAAACCCAGGCCGATGAGATTATGGTTAACGGGCAGATTTTTGACCATCAGGCACGCCTGCATTCGTTTGAGTTGGCGATGCAGGTGAAAGAGGAGTTGGTTGGGTAGGTTTGGGTTGCCCGGTGGCGCTACGCTTACCGGGCCTACGGGTTCGAGTAGGCCGGATAAGGCGTAGCCGCCATCCGGCACGCTACTTACTGATACACCGGCAACAAATTAACGCTCGACAGGATATGGATAACCGCGTTGCCGACACCGAACACCAGAATCAGCGCAATCATCGGCTTGCCGCCCCAGACGCGGAATTTCGGGCTACCAAACCGCTTGCGGGATTTACGTGCCAGCAGCGCCGGCACAATGGCCGCCCAAATAGTGGCTGCGAGCCCTGCATAGCCAATGGCGTACAGGAAGCCGTTCGGCCACAGCAGGCCACCGACAATCGGTGGGACAAAGGTCAGTAAAGCGGTTTTCAAACGCCCCATTGCTGAGTCATCAAAACCAAACAGATCCGCCAGATAGTCGAACAGGCCCAGCGTCACGCCAAGGAACGAACTCGCCACGGCAAAGTTGGAGAACACCACCAGCAGCAGGTCCAGACTGCGGCTGTTCAGCACCCCACTCAGCGCCTGTACCAGTACATCAATGTTACCGCCCTGCTTAGCAATGCCAATGAATTCCGGGCGTGGAATATTGCCCATCGTCCCCAGCAACCATACGGTGTATAGCACCAGCGCCAGCAACGTGCCGTACACCAGGCACTTCGCGATGGTCTTCGGATCTTTACCGTAATACTTCATCAGACTCGGTACGTTACCGTGATAACCAAAGGATGCCAGACAGAACGGCAGCGTCATCAGCAGATACGGTGTGTACGACGCATTGCTTTCTGCGACGTTAAACAGCGTGGTTGGGGATACATGTCCCATCAGGCTGCCGAAGGTCAGGAAGAAGGTGATCACCTTCGCACCCAGCACGATGGCCGTCATGCGGCTCACCGCTTTGGTACTCAACCACACCACAAACGCCACCAGTAGCGCGAAACCAAACCCTGCCGCTCGCGCCGGGACGTTCAGCGACATCTCGGCAAAGGTATGGTGCAGAATCGAGCCGCTCGCCGAGATATACGCATAGGTCAGGATATACAGTACGAACGCAATCGAGATGCCGTTGACAACGTTCCAGCCTTTTCCCAGCAGATCTTTGGTGATGGTGTCGAAGCTCGAACCAATACGATAATTGAGGTTAGCCTCGAGGATCATCAGCCCGGAATGCAGCATGCAGAACCAGGTAAAGATCAGTGCCGCCATTGACCAGAAGAACCACGCCCCGGACATGACCACGGGCAGAGAAAACATCCCCGCGCCAATAATGGTGCCGCCGATAATCACCACGCCGCCAAGCAGCGATGGTGACGTTTGGGTGGTGGTTAGTGTTGCCATTTAGCCTGATCTCCAGTGTATTTACCCGTCATACTTCAAGCTGTAGATGCCTTGGCTGCACTCCGCCATCCCAGTCACTTACTTGAGCAAGCTCCTGGAATGTCCTCGTTTGCCGCCTTCCTACAACTCGAATTATTTAGGGTTAAAATTAGCTAATACAGTTCAATGCGCTGCACTGTACCAGTACACGAGTACAAAAGGAATAAAAAAAGCCCCGACCGTTAAGATCGGGGCTGTATATTTTACTTTACAGCTATGAAGCCAAGAGGCTTATGCGTCACCGCCGAAACGACGACGACCTGCGGAGTCATCACGACGCGGAGCGGAAGTATCGTCACGACGTGGAGCACGGCTGCCTTCACGACGTTCGCCACTGAAACGACGACCATCACCACGGCCACCTTCACGACGCTCAGTGCTGTTACCACGGTTTTCGCCACGACCACCTTCACGACGTTCGCCGCTAAAACGACCACCGCCGCCGCCACGACGCTCACCACCGGTGTGCGGTACTGCATCGCCAACCAGCTGCATGTTCATCGGCTTGTTCAGGATGCGAGTACGGGTAAAGTGCTGCAGCACGTCGCCCGGCATACCTTTCGGCAGTTCGATGGTGGAGTGCGTACCGAACAGCTTGATGTTACCGATGTAACGGCTGCTGATGTCACCTTCGTTAGCGATAGCGCCAACGATATGACGTACTTCAACACCGTCATCACGACCCACTTCAATGCGGTACAGCTGCATATCGCCAACGTCACGACGTTCACGACGCGGACGGTCTTCACCACCGCGTTCCGGACGGTCACCACGCGGGCCACGATCGTTACGATCATTACGATCGCCACGTGGAGCACGTTCATCACGGTCGCGGAATTCGCGCTTAGGACGCATCGGTGCATCTGGTGGCACGATCAGCGGACGTTCACCCTGTGCCATTTTCAGCAGTGCTGCGGCCAGCGTTTCGATATCCAGCTCTTCTTCCGGCTGCATTTTCGCCAGCAGAGCACGGTACTGATCCAGATCGCTGCTTTCCAGCTGCTGCTGTACTTTCGCGGCGAATTTTTCCAGACGGCGTTTGCCCAGCAGATCTGCGTTCGGCAGTTCAACTTCCGGAATGGTCAGCTTCATGGTGCGTTCGATGTTACGCAGCAGACGACGCTCACGGTTCTCAACGAACAGCAGCGCACGGCCAGCACGACCCGCACGACCGGTACGGCCGATACGGTGAACGTAAGACTCGGAGTCCATCGGGATGTCATAGTTAACAACCAGGCTGATACGCTCAACGTCCAGGCCACGGGCCGCAACGTCGGTTGCAATCAGAATATCCAGACGGCCGTCTTTCAGACGTTCCAGAGTCTGCTCACGCAGGGACTGGTTCATGTCGCCGTTCAGTGCAGCGCTGCTATAGCCGCTACGCTCCAGCGCTTCTGCCACTTCCAGGGTCGCATTTTTGGTACGAACGAAGATAATCGCCGCATCAAAATCTTCTGCTTCCAGGAAACGCACCAGCGCTTCATTTTTACGCATGCCCCAGACAGTCCAGTAGCTCTGGCTGATGTCAGGACGCGTGGTGACGCTGGACTGAATGCGTACTTCCTGCGGCTCTTTCATAAAGCGGCGGGTAATACGGCGAATCGCTTCCGGCATGGTTGCAGAGAACAGAGCGGTCTGATGACCTTCCGGGATCTGCGCCATAATCGTTTCAACGTCTTCGATGAAGCCCATACGCAGCATTTCATCGGCTTCGTCCAGCACTAAACCGCTCAGTTTAGAGAGGTTCAGGGTACCGCGCTTCAGGTGATCCAGCAGACGACCCGGCGTACCGACGACGATCTGCGGGCCCTGACGCAGGGCACGTAACTGCACGTCATAACGCTGGCCGCCGTAAAGGGCTACCACGTTCACGCCGTGCATATGTTTAGAGAAATCCGTCATGGCTTCTGCAACCTGAACCGCCAGTTCGCGGGTCGGTGCCAGCACCAGAATCTGAGGTGCCTTCAGCTCAGGATCAAGATTGTTGAGCAGCGGTAAGGAGAACGCTGCAGTTTTGCCGCTACCGGTCTGGGCCATACCCAGAACATCGCGACCGCCCAGCAGATGCGGAATGCACTCTGCCTGGATTGGAGATGGTTTTTCGTAACCCAGATCGGTAAGGGCTTCAAGGATAGGAGCCTTCAGGCCCAGATCTGCAAAAGTGGTTTCGAATTCAGCCATGTAGTACGTGTGCCTCAAAATTAATGGCGGCCAGTCTACATAACTCATCATGAAATTGATCTGCAATTTTCATTGAAAAGTGTGAACCGGCTCAAAGTAGGTGTATTAACGAACAACAACGCCCTCACCGGTGAAGGTGATGGCAATCAAAAAAGATTACGGGCTGATGTGTACGTCAGCTATTGCTGGTCCGATTCTGCCAGGTCATCTTGGTCCTGGCCCAGGAGCGATAATTCCAACAATGCGTATCGGTGCTCAACAAAGTTATGAACGTTGTTAGCCACCGCCAGTTTGAACAATGCCGTAGCGTTGTCCAAATCCCCCAGACTTAGGTAGTACTTACCTAAATAGAAGTTGGTTTCACTGAGATGCTCAGCGAGCGAGGTGTTATCCGTTGCGTCCGCCTTCAGGCGCTCCATCAGCGTTGCTTCGCTAATGTTGCCCAGGTAGAACTCGACAATGTTCCATCCCCATTGCTCTTTATCCGATTTCTCGAAGCGCTGTATTAACGCTTCTTTAGCCTGCTTCTCATCGAGCTTCTGCTCGGCGAGATACAGCCACAGACTGCGGAATGGATCATTGGGATCGTCTTGATAAAACGCTAGCAGATCATCTTGCGCTAACTTGTCGCGACCGCCGTAATACAATGCGATACCGCGATTTAAGTGCGCGTAGTTGTAAGTTGGATCAAGCTCAAGTACAGAATCAAACGCTTCATAGGCAGCATCAAAATTGCCTGCCTGCGTTAAATATATACCTAAGTAATTGAATACTTCAGGCATATCTGGTCGGATTGCCAACGCTTGTGAAAAATCATTTCGCGCTAGTGCCCTCAGACCGAGACTATCATACAACACTCCGCGCTCATATAAAAGCTGTGCGCGTTCGTCATCGGTTAAAGCCCGACTGGCAAGAATTTGTTCCATACGTGCCAGAATCACTTCCTGCTGTAAAGTCGGTTGCAGTGGTACTGCGAGGACTTCACTCTTACGCCAGGCGGAATTACTGCATCCAGCCAGCGTGAGTGCTGTCGCAACGAAACACCAGCGCAAAAAAGGCTTCATTTCCCACTCCCGAAGACAACGATTGAATGAACGTCCTGTTCCCCGGTTGCTAACAAGGCTTCCTGCCGGGTTAAAGGCCCCCCGCTCACGCGGAGGGCAATGGCAACCTTACTCGCCGAGGCTTGCCGGTGCTTCCGGCGCAGCTGCTGGCTGAGACTGCTCAGTTGCTTCTTTAATGCTCAGACGTACGCGGCCCTGGCGATCAACTTCCAGAACTTTAACCGGTACTTCCTGACCCATCTGCAGGTAATCGGTCACTTTCTCTACGCGCTTGTCAGCGATCTGAGAGATGTGTACCAGACCTTCTTTACCGCCACCGATGGCAACGAATGCGCCAAAGTCAACGATACGGGTCACTTTACCATTGTAGATACGGCCAACTTCGATCTCTGCAGTAATCTCTTCGATACGACGGATAGCATATTTCGCTTTTTCACCGTCGGTCGCCGCGATCTTCACAGTACCATCATCTTCGATTTCGATGGTGGTGCCGGTTTCTTCGGTCAGAGCACGGATAACAGAACCGCCTTTACCGATAACGTCTTTGATTTTGTCCGGGCTGATCTTAATGGTGTGGATACGCGGAGCGAACTGAGAGATGTCGCCGCGCGGCGCATTGATCGCCTGTTCCATCACGCCCAGGATGTGCAGACGCGCACCTTTAGCCTGGTTCAGAGCAACCTGCATGATCTCTTTGGTGATACCTTCGATTTTGATATCCATCTGCAGTGCAGAGATACCATCGCGGGAACCCGCCACTTTAAAGTCCATGTCGCCCAGGTGATCTTCGTCACCCAGAATGTCAGACAGAACCACAAAGTTATCGCCTTCTTTCACCAGACCCATCGCGATACCCGCAACAGCGGCTTTGATCGGCACACCTGCGTCCATCAGTGCCAGAGAAGCACCGCACACTGAAGCCATGGAAGAAGAACCGTTGGATTCGGTGATTTCAGACACAACACGTACGGTGTACGGGAATTTGTCCAGTTCCGGCATCACTGCCAGCACGCCGCGTTTCGCCAGACGGCCGTGACCAATCTCACGACGCTTCGGAGAACCGACCATACCGGTTTCGCCTACGCAGTACGGAGGGAAGTTGTAGTGGAACAGGAAGTTGTCAGTACGCTCGCCCATCAGTTCGTCGAGGTTCTGCGCATCACGGGTGGTGCCCAGGGTCGCAGTAACCAGCGCCTGAGTTTCGCCACGGGTGAACAGTGCGGAACCGTGAGTACGCGGCAGTACGCCAGTACGCACGTCCAGACCACGGATCATGTCTTTTTCGCGGCCATCGATGCGCGGCTCGCCTGCCAGTACGCGGCTACGAACGACGTTTTTCTCGATAGCGTGCAGGATTTCACCCAGTTCGTTAGCGTCCAAGGTTTCGTCTTCTGCAACCAGCTGAGCGATGGTTTCAGATTTGATCACGTCAACCTGAGCATAACGCTCTTGTTTGTCGGTGATACGGTAAGCATCGCTCAAACGCGTTTCTGCCAGCGCGGCAACGCGTGCATTCAGCGCTTCGTTGACAGCTTCTGGCTGCCAGTCCCAACGCGGTTTGCCAGCGACTTTAACCAGCTCGTTGATTTCTTTGATAACAATCTGCTGCTGTTCGTGACCGAATACGACAGCGCCCAGCATCTGGTCTTCGCTCAGCAGTTCAGCTTCGGATTCAACCATCAGTACGGCAGCTTCAGTACCGGCAACAACCAGGTCCAGCTTGCTTTCTTTCAGTTCGTCTTGAGTCGGGTTCAGTACATACTGGTCATTGATATAACCAACACGAGCAGAACCGATCGGGCCGTTGAACGGCAGACCAGACAGGGACAGCGCAGCGGATGCGCCGATCATTGCCACGATATCTGGGTTAACCTGCGGGTTAACGGAGACAACGGTCGCAATAACCTGAACTTCGTTGATGAAACCTTCCGGGAACAGCGGACGAACCGGGCGGTCAATCAGACGCGCGATCAGGGTTTCGCCTTCACTCGGACGGCCTTCACGACGGAAGAAGCTACCCGGGATACGGCCAGCAGCGTAGGTACGCTCCTGATAGTTAACGGTCAGCGGGAAGAAATCCTGGCCTGGCTTGGTCTTTTTCTGACCAACAACGGTCACAAATACCGCGGTGTCATCCATGCTAACCATAACAGCAGCAGTAGCCTGACGAGCCATCATGCCGGTTTCCAGCGTTACGGTATGTTGGCCGTACTGGAATTTACGAACGATCGGATTAAGCAAAATAATATCCTTTCTCTTTTTTTAACGGCGTATTTATACACGCCATCGTTAATACCCGACCTTCTGCGCATCCTCGCGACTAATGACAACCCTAACCCACGCGTATTGGGTAAAGCCTCTCATTAGCCGCGCGAACCTCTGCGACGGAAGATCATTCATAGCAACAATACATTAGTTTCCAGCGAATTGCTGCCATCTGCTGGAAAAAAGGGGCCATGAAGGCCCCCTCTTTCTGAAACTCGAAAGACTTAGCGACGCAGACCCAGACGCTCGATCAGCGCAGTGTAACGTGCAACATCTTTACGCTTCAGGTAGTCGAGCAGTTTACGACGCTGAGAAACCATACGCAGCAGACCACGACGGCTGTGGTGATCTTTTTTGTGTTCAGAGAAGTGACCCTGCAGGTGGTTAATCTGTGCAGTTAACAGAGCAACCTGAACATCGGTAGAACCGGTGTCGTTTGCATCACGACCAAACTCAGAAACAATTTTAGCTGTAGCTTCAGTACTTAGAGACATTTTAAAACTCCAAAGTGTTAAGAATGTAAGGACGCCGATCTCTAATTCAGCGATCCCAGTGTATACACTTCATCCTTCAAACTGCCTCTGCGTTGGCTGCGTCCGCTCACCTCAGTCACTTACTTCAGTAAGCTCCTGAGGATCCTCAGACTTGCCGCCTTGATGCAGCTCGAATGATTTTGTGTACACGCCGCGCGAACTGTTAAATAATTTACGCGACGTTAAGCGGCGGTATTCTACTCGCAGCGCCTTCTTATCGCAAGACAGAGAGCGCTATGCAGGATACTCAACCACCAGTCGACGAGGGGCGACACGACCTTCATCGTCGATCTCCCCCATGCCGATAAATTTGCCATCATCGCCTTCCGTCACGCGAACCAGCCCTTCCAGCGGCACGCCCGACGTACGTACCGGATTACCATTTTTAAAGTAAACCGATGATGTTAAAGGCAGATTAACAATGGGATAGTCCGATGCCGGACTGTCCATTGGCATCAGCAGCGGATCAAGTAATTCTGCCGCCGGAATGTTCTGCTGTTCAGCCTGTTCAACCAGGCTGTGCAGATGTTCCAGCGTGACCATGCGGTCTACCGGATACTTGCTGACCGTCAGACGACGCAGATACGTCACGTGCGCGCCGCATCCGAGCTTCTCGCCCAGATCGTCAACAATCGTGCGAATGTACGTGCCTTTGGAGCAATGGACTTCCAGCTCCAGTTCATTACCTTCGTGGCGAATAAACAGCAGTTCGTACACGGTAATCGGTCTGGATTCACGCGGGACCTCAATACCCTGACGCGCGTACTCGTACAGCTTTTTACCCTGATACTTCAGCGCTGAGTACATCGACGGGATCTGTTGGATGTCACCGCGAAACGTCTCCAGCGCACTGGCAAGCTGTTCCGGGGTAAACGTCACCGGACGCTCCTGCACAATTTGCCCATCGGCATCAGAGGTATCAGTACGCTGCCCCAGGCGGGCCACCACGCGATAGCGTTTGTCAGAGTCCAGCAGGTACTGCGAAAACTTGGTCGCTTCTCCCAGGCAGATAGGCAGCATGCCTGTCGCCAGCGGATCCAGCGCACCGGTATGACCGGCACGGTTGGCATTGTAGAGGCGTTTTACTTTTTGCAGCACGTCATTGCTGGACATGCCTTGCGGCTTATCCAGCAACAGGACGCCATGAATGTCGCGACCACGACGACGAGGACGACTCATTAGTCCTCCTTGCTGTCGTCCGCAGGATTCACACGACGTTCATCGTCATGCTTCACCACGCTGGTCACCAGGTTAGACATGCGCATCCCTTCGACCAACGAGTTGTCGTAGAAGAAAGTCAGTTCCGGCACGATACGCAGGCGCATGGCTTTACCCAGCAGAGAGCGGATGAAACCAGAGGCTTCCTGCAAGGCTTTAATACCGTTCTTCACGGCAGCTTCGTCCTTGTCATTCAGGAACGTCACGAACACTTTGGCATACGCCAGGTCACGAGACATCTCAACGCCGGACACGGTAGTCATCACGCCGACGCGCGGATCTTTGATTTCGCGTTGCAGGATGAGTGCGATCTCTTTTTGCATCTCCTGGGCCACGCGCTGCGGGCGACCAAATTCTTTCGCCATAATAAATTCTCCAGAATAAAGACAAAAAAGGGGCCATAAGCCCCTTTTTAAATTTCATTGCCGGGTGGCGCTTCGCTTACCCGGCCTACCTCAAATAAGCTTCTATGCCTTGAACTGCCAACACAGCGGCAGCCCAAAAGACGACGAAAATTATGCGATGGTACGTTTGATCTCGATGATTTCGAACACTTCGATCATATCGCCAACGCGAACGTCGTTGTAGTTCTTAACGCCGATACCACATTCCATGCCGTTACGGACTTCGTTAACGTCATCTTTGAAGCGGCGCAGGGATTCCAGCTCGCCTTCATAGATAACCACGTTGTCACGCAGAACGCGGATTGGGTTGTGACGTTTAATCGTACCTTCGGTAACCATACAACCTGCGATGGCGCCAAATTTCGGTGATTTGAACACGTCACGTACTTCAGCCAGACCGATGATCTGCTGTTTCAGTTCCGGAGACAGCATGCCGCTCATCGCAGCTTTCACTTCGTCGATCAGGTGATAGATGACGGAGTAGTAACGCAGATCCAGGCTTTCAGATTCAATCACTTTACGTGCAGAGGCATCAGCACGAACGTTGAAGCCAACCAGAATCGCGTTGGATGCCGCAGCCAGCGTGGCGTCGGTTTCGGTGATACCACCTACGCCGGAACCGATGATCTTCACTTTCACTTCGTCGGTAGACAGTTTCAGCAAGGAGTCGGAGATCGCTTCGACAGAACCCTGAACGTCAGCTTTCAGGACAACGTTCACTTCGTGAACTTCGCCTTCGGTCATGTTGGCGAACATGTTCTCGAGTTTAGATTTCTGCTGGCGAGCCAGTTTAACTTCACGGAATTTGCCCTGACGATACAGTGCAACTTCACGCGCTTTTTTCTCGTCACGTACGACGGTAACTTCGTCACCCGCAGCCGGAACGCCGGACAGACCCAGGATTTCAACTGGAATAGACGGACCTGCTTCCAGGACTTCCTGACCCAGTTCGTTACGCATTGCACGAACGCGGCCATACTCGAAGCCACACAGTACGATATCGCCCTTATTCAGGGTACCTTCACGAACCAGGACGGTAGCAACTGGGCCACGACCTTTGTCCAGGAAGGATTCGATTACCGCACCGCTTGCCATACCTTTACGAATCGCTTTCAGCTCCAGAACTTCAGCCTGCAGCAGGATAGCGTTCAACAGGTCATCAATACCGGTACCTGCTTTCGCAGAAACAGGGATGAACTGAGATTCGCCGCCCCACTCTTCCGGCATAACGCCGTACTGAGACAGTTCGTTCTTAACGCGATCCATATCGGCTTCTGGCTTATCGATTTTGTTGACTGCAACAACCATCGGCACCTGCGCTGCTTTCGCATGCTGGATAGCTTCAATGGTCTGAGGCATCACGCCATCATCTGCTGCAACAACCAGAACAACGATATCTGTTGCCTGTGCACCACGAGCACGCATAGAGGTAAACGCGGCGTGCCCCGGGGTATCCAGGAAGGTGATCATACCGTTGTCAGTTTCAACGTGGTATGCACCAATGTGCTGGGTAATGCCGCCCGCTTCGCCAGAGGCGACTTTCGTTGAACGAATGTAGTCCAGCAGAGAGGTTTTACCGTGGTCAACGTGACCCATGATAGTCACAACCGGTGCACGCGGTTCAGCCGCTGCGCCAGTGTCACGGTCGCTCATTACCGCTTCTTCCAGCTCGTTTTCACGACGCAGGATAACTTTGTGGCCCATCTCTTCAGCAACCAACTGCGCGGTTTCCTGATCGATGACCTGGTTGATGGTGGCCATCGCACCCAGCTTCATCATCGCTTTGATGACCTGAGAACCTTTAACCGCCATCTTGTTCGCTAAGTCGCCAACGGTGATGGTTTCGCCAATCACTACGTCACGGTTAACGGCCTGAGCTGGCTTCTGGAAGCCTTGCTGCAGGGAAGAACCTTTACGCTTGCCGCCTTTACCACCGCGACCAGCAGCACGTGCTTCTTCGCGATCGGCTTTAGATTCAGCGTGCTTATTGCCTTTCTTCTGAGGACGAGCAGCTTTCGTCGCAGTACGCGTACGGCCACGGCCGCCTTCTACTTCGCGATCGTTTTCGTCTTCTGCCTGGCGAGCATGCTGAGAAGTGGTGACGTGATAATCGGTCTTATCCTCTTCACCTTTTGCTTTCTCTTGCTCTGCCCAAACACCGGCATTTTCTTCCGCCATACGACGGGCTTCTTCAGCCACACGGCGAGCTTCTTCTTCAAGCTTGCGACGCGCTTCTTCTTCCGCTTTACGCTTCAGTTCTGCGGCTTCATTTTCACGGCGGGCTTTTTCGGCCTGGGCGGTTTTAGTCATATCGTCGGTCTGTTGATTGCTCACTTTGTCTTTTTCCGCAGCTTCACGTTTCGCTTTATCAGCGGCTTCACGTTTAGCTTGTTCTGCGGCCTCACGTTCGGCTTTTTGTTGCGCCTCGCGTTTAGCAGTTTCTTCTGCCTCACGACGGGCTTGCTCTTCCGCTTCACGCTGCGCCTGCTCTTCCGCGGCAAGGCGTTCTGCCTCTTGCGGATCGCGTTTCACAAAGGTGCGTGTCTTGCGGACTTCGATTTGTACCGATTTACTTTTTCCACCGGTACCAGGAATATTGAGAGTACTGCGCGTTTTACGCTGCAATGTCAACTTATCTGGTGCAGAGCCGTTCTCACGGTTCAGGTGCGCCAGTAAGGTTTGTTTCTCTTGTGCGGACACAGAGTCGTCAGCAGACTTCGGGATACCTGCATCAGCAAATTGCTGTACCAGGCGATCCACGGAGGTCTGTATCTCTGCAGCCAGCGTTTTTACGGTTACATCTGTCATACTGTTCCTTCCTGCTACAGTTTATTACGCTTCGTCACCGAACCAGCAAATATTACGGGCAGCCATAATCAGCTCACCGGCTTTTTCGTCGGTCAACCCTTCGATATCAGCCAGATCATCAATGCCCTGTTCAGCGAGATCTTCCAGCGTACAAACACCACGGGCAGCCAGTTTGAAGGCCATATCACGATCTAATCCTTCCAGATTCAGCAGATCGTCAGCCGGTTTGTTATCACCGAGGCTTTCTTCCTGGGCCAGTGCCAGAGTGGTCAGTGCGTTTTTAGCACGCTCGCGCAGCGCTTCAACGGTTGCTTCATCCAGGCCGTCGATTGCCAGAAGCTCTTTCATTGGCACGTAGGCCAGCTCTTCCAGCGTAGCAAAACCTTCTTCTACCAGAACCGTCGCGAAATCTTCATCGATATCGAGATATTTGGTGAAGGTATCAATAGCAGCATGCGCTTCAGCCTGATGCTTAGCCTGCAGGTCATCAACGGTCATTACGTTGAGTTCCCAACCGCTCAATTGTGAAGCCAGGCGGACGTTCTGACCATTACGTCCAATCGCCTGAGCCAGGTTACCGGCTTCAACCGCGATATCCATGGTGTGTTTATCTTCATCCACCACGATAGACGCGACGTCTGCAGGCGCCATTGCGTTGATCACGAACTGTGCCGGGTTATCATCCCACAGGACGATATCGATACGTTCGCCGCCCAGTTCGGTAGAAACCGCCTGAACGCGTGCACCGCGCATACCTACGCAAGCACCCACCGGATCGATACGCTTATCGTTGGTTTTCACCGCAATTTTCGCACGAGAACCCGGATCGCGAGCCGCCGCTTTAATTTCAATCACTTCTTCGCCAATTTCTGGCACTTCAATACGGAACAGTTCAATCAGCATTTCCGGTTTGGAACGCGTCACAAACAGTTGCGCGCCGCGTGCTTCCGGGCGAACGGAGTACAGAACACCACGGATACGGTCACCCGGGCGGAAGTTTTCACGCGGCAGCATGTCTTCACGCAGGATCACTGCTTCAGCATTACTGCCGAGGTCCAGCGCAATGTTGTCACGGTTAACTTTCTTCACCACACCGGTGACGATCTCACCTTCGTGCTCGCGGAATTGATCAACAACCATCGCACGTTCAGCTTCACGTACTTTCTGTACGATAACCTGTTTCGCCGTCTGGGTGGTGATACGGTCAAAGGTGACTGATTCAATCTGGTCTTCAACGTATTCACCCACGTTCAGACTCTCGTCTTCGTAACGTGCGGCTTCCAGAGTAATTTCTTTGGTTGGCTGAGTGACTTCTTCCACAATTACCCAACGGCGGAAGGTATCGAAATCACCGCTTTTACGATCGATTTCTACGCGAACGTCGATCTCTTGTTCGTATTTTTTCTTTGTTGCTGTAGCCAGCGCACTTTCCAGCGCTTCAAAAATTTTCTCGCGTGGCAGCGATTTTTCATTGGATACGGCTTCAACAACAGCCAAAATTTCTTTGTTCATCGCGGGCTTTTCACCTCAATCCAGACTGTTAAAAGTGGGGAACCAGGTTCGCCTTCTGGATATTACTCAGCGCGAACACTTCATCTTTACCGTCGACTGTGACAGTGATCATCTCACCATCCACCGCTTTGATAACGCCCTGCCATTTACGGCGATTTTGTACCGCCATACGAAGAACCAGCGTGACTTCTTCACCCAGGAAACGCACGTAGTGTTCAGCCGTGAACATAGGACGGTCGAGACCCGGTGAGGATACTTCCAGGTTATAAGCAACGGTGATCGGATCTTCAACGTCCATCACGGCGCTAACCTGGTGGCTCACATCAGCACAATCATCAACATTGATGCCATCTTCACTATCAATATAGATGCGCAGTGTGGATGTGCGACCACGAATAAATTCGATGCCGACCAGCTCGTAGCCCAAGGCTTCAACTGGTGCTTTAATCATCTCTGTTAATTTTTGCTCTAATGTGGACAAGCCCACCCCCAAGACATAAAAAAAGGGCCTAAAGCCCAGTTATTCTGTAATCAGATAACAAAAAACCCCGATAAATCGGGGCTTTAGATAACTGAACCCTATAACCGCACCTGCGGTTCGGAGAACCTTCCGAAAGAATTTTTTTTCAAATCCATCTACGAAGGCCTAAGTCTTCACAGTATATTTGAAAAAGAACTCTAAGGGAAAGTGGTTGCGGGGGCCGGATTTGAACCGACGACCTTCGGGTTATGAGCCCGACGAGCTACCAGGCTGCTCCACCCCGCGCCTGAAACGTGGCAAATTTTACTCGCTTTGGGTAAAAAATGCAAATACTGCTGGGATTTGGTACCGAGGACGGGACGTAAAATCTGCGCACAGTATATTGATTTTCTATCCCTTATGTCAACCTTGTTACTACTATGCAAATGAATGAATGCCAGCCTGCGCAAATTTAGCAAAGTACAACAAAGATAAATCTGCCTTCAACGCCGTTATTTAACGAAATTATCACTAAACTCTTCCTGTCACCGTTAAAAGGTGATTAAATGAAAACTCATTTATTTTGCATAAAAATGCACTTAGCATAAAAAACCAACCTCTTCACCAGTCTATCAAGCAGGGTTTTATTTTATGACGACGATTCTCAAGCATCTCCCGGTAGGTCAACGTATTGGTATCGCTTTTTCTGGCGGCCTGGACACCAGTGCTGCACTGCTGTGGATGCGACAAAAAGGGGCTGTCCCATATGCATATACTGCGAATTTGGGACAACCGGATGAGGATGACTATGACGCCATCCCTCGCCGTGCAATGGAATATGGTGCTGAGAACGCTCGCCTGGTTGATTGCCGCAAGCAACTGGTTGCCGAAGGGATCGCAGCGATTCAATGTGGTGCATTCCATAATACCACCGGCGGACTGACCTATTTCAACACCACGCCACTAGGCCGCGCGGTGACCGGCACCATGTTGGTGGCCGCCATGAAAGATGACGGTGTGAATATCTGGGGTGATGGCAGTACCTATAAAGGCAACGATATTGAGCGTTTCTATCGTTACGGTCTGCTGACCAATGCCGAACTGCAGATTTACAAACCATGGCTGGACACTGACTTCATTGACGAACTCGGCGGTCGCCATGAGATGTCTGAATTTATGATCGCCTGCGGTTTCGACTACAAAATGTCTGTCGAAAAAGCGTATTCCACTGACTCCAACATGCTCGGCGCTACGCACGAAGCGAAAGATCTGGAATTCCTTAACTCCAGCCTGAAGATCGTTAACCCGATTATGGGCGTCAAGTTCTGGGATGAAAGCGTGAAGATCCCGGCGGAAGAAGTAACCGTACGTTTTGAGCAGGGACATCCAGTTGCGCTGAACGGCAAAACCTTCAGCGACGATGTTGAGATGATGATGGAAGCCAACCGCATTGGCGGCCGTCATGGTCTGGGCATGAGCGATCAAATTGAAAACCGTATTATCGAGGCGAAAAGCCGTGGTATTTACGAAGCCCCGGGGATGGCGCTGCTGCATATCGCTTACGAGCGTCTGCTGACCGGTATTCACAATGAAGATACCATTGAGCAGTATCACGCTCACGGCCGCCAACTGGGTCGTCTGCTGTACCAGGGTCGCTGGTTTGACTCCCAGGCGCTAATGCTGCGTGACGGTCTGCAACGTTGGGTTGCGAGCCAAATCACCGGCGAAGTTACGCTGGAGCTGCGTCGCGGTAACGACTATTCCATTATGAATACCGTCTCCGACAACCTGACCTACAAGCCAGAACGTCTGACCATGGAGAAAGGGGATTCCGTCTTCTCACCGGACGATCGTATCGGTCAGTTGACTATGCGTAACCTGGATATTACCGATACCCGTGAGAAGCTGTTCGGCTACGCCCAGTCAGGCCTGCTGACCGCCTCTTCCGCCACCGGTCTGCCGCAGGTAGAGAATCTGGAAAACAAAGCGAAGTAATCGCCAACAGAAATGACAAAAGCCGCGCAAGCGGCTTTTTTATGCGCGGAATTTAAGGCGTGTAGCCGCCATCCGACAATTTGCAGGACATGCCTGATGGCGCTATCGCTTATCAGGCCTACGTGCTACTACGCACACCTACGGATCACAACATACAGACGAAAAAAAGACGCTTTTCAGCGTCTTTCTTTCGGAATATTGGTACTGAGGATGGGACTCGAACCCACAAGCCCGTTAGGGCACTACCACCTCAAGGTAGCGTGTCTACCAATTCCACCACCTCAGCACAGATACTACTATTAGCGCGGGATATCGCTGGTCGGCTGAGCCGGAGCAGCTGGCTGAGTTTGCTCGGTTTTCGCCGGTGCACTCAGATTTTCCCACTCACTTCCTTTATTGGTCTTATTGCTGTTCATGTTACCCAGCACCAGACTGATAATGAAGAACAAGGTTCCCAATACAGCTGTCATTCGGGTCATGAAGTTACCAGAACCACTTGAACCAAACAGTGTACCAGAAGCGCCTGCGCCAAAAGAGGCTCCCATATCAGCGCCTTTGCCTTGCTGCAGCATGATCAAGCCTACCAGGCCAATTGCTACAATAAGGAAAACTACTAAAAGAGCTTCGTGCATAATCAACCTGTTCCTTGCGGAGTTGCCGCGTACCAATGCTTCGACCATTAAAGCGGGAATGTTTAACTGTTTCCCACTGAAGCGGGTGTGAATACTAACCAATGCGAATAACCTTCGCAAGGGCAATTTAAGTGTATTGTATCAACTGAAGAAAAAATCGCCACATCAATCAAAAACGCAGCAATTTATCCCAGCATCGCTGCATCACGGGTCGCTGATCGTCAAGGTTTGCCCAAACAACGACCGGGATTTCACCTATCAGATCTGAATTATCTGGCCAACAGTGGATAACTTCATTATTCACTAATTCTTCAGCCACCATCGACTCGGGCAACCATGCCATTCCCATATGGCGCAGCACCATTTCCCGGATTGTTTCGCTTAACCCACTCTCAAAGACCTTTTTCAGTCGTGGGTGAACCTGTTGCTCTAGCGGATCGATAATGCGTCTGACAAAGGTATAGTCGCTGTAGCAAAGCCAGGGAATCGGAGCATCTGGAGAATCAAGCTTGTCCGCCAGTTGGGCTGAAATCACCGGGATGAACCGCTCATATCGCCACAATGAGCGTTTTAGCCCCCCGACAATCTCCAGCCCCGGCTGCGAAGACGGCAAATCGTAGGTCACCAGAAAATCAATTTTCCGGTTTATCAGCGCGTTAAAGTGATTATCAATTCCCTGGATGCTGGCGTTTACCGTAAAACTTAATTGCGGTTCGCTTTGGCGCAGGTAATTGATCATGTCAGGCAGGATATTCACCGACAGCGTGTGAAGACTGACCATCACCAGCGTATTTTCCGTTGCCGGCATCATGGCGGCCAGTTCATGACGCGCCTCCGTCAGCGTACTGAGGACATGCCGGGCATAGGGTTCAAACCGTTCACCATAACGGGTTAACGTAACGGGTGTCGTGGTACGATCAAATAGCGGGACGCCTAACGTCTCTTCCAGTGCTTTAATACGCCGACTTAGTGCAGGCTGAGTAATATGCCGCTGTATGGCGGCCTGGGAGTAATTCCCATGCTGACTTAAAGCCAGGAAATCATCTAACCACTTACTATCCACGTCGCATTCTCCACCATTCCATATCCGTATCCTCCGATAACAAATCGGAAATAGTCACAGTTATAGTAATGGCTTTAGTGTGGACCGCATAACAACAATATTCTGTTTCACCTGCCGAGTCTCCCTCCCCTTGACGTTTGACAGGACTAATATGTTTACTTTACTGACTAATGCCCGTGTCTTTTCCCCGGAGGATTTAGGCCTCTGCTCTCTGCTCATATATGCCGATCGTATTGTGGCGGTAGGCAACGATATTTCACGTTTCGATGGCGTCAACGAGGTCATCGATTGCCGGGGTAAATGGGTAATTCCGGGGATTATCGACCAGCATGTCCATCTGACCGGCGGCGGTGGTGAAGCAGGATTTGCCAGCCGAACGCCTGCCGTAAAACTGCGCGATCTGCTTCAAGCTGGCATTACGACGGTCGTCGGCGTGCTGGGCACCGATGCCATTTCTCGCTCGCCCAAAGATCTGTACGCCAAAATGCAGTCACTGAATCTAGAGGGCGTGCGCGCGTTTATGCACACTGGGGCTTACGCGGTACCCAGCCCGACGATTACGCAATCCATTCGCGATGACATAACCTTTATCCCGGCCATTCTCGGCGTTAAAATCGCCCTCGCCGATCATCGGGGTTCATATCCCTCTTTCCAGGAGCTGCTGAGAATCGTCAGCGATATCCGCGTGGCCTCACTGCTGGCGGGGAAAAAAGGGCTGCTGCATGTGCACCTGGGCAACCTGCCGGAAGGCATGTCGCAACTTATCGCGCTTTGCGATGCTGGTATTCCGATCCACCATATTTCACCGACTCACGTGGCCAGAACCGAAGCCCTGTTCAACCAGGCGATCGCTTTCGCCCATCGCGGCGGCCATATTGACGTGACGTCTGGCGGTAGCCGTTTTATGCCCCAGGAACAGGCCATTCTCCACGCGCTGGAGGCTCAGGTTCCAGCCGATCGCATCACCATCAGCTCAGATGGCAATGGCAGCGTGCCGCGCTTTAATGCTCAGGGTATGGTTGAAGGACTCACGGCCGCGCCGGTAGGCGGTAACCTTGCACTGCTCCCTCGCCTGATTGATGCGGGCATTCCGATCGCACAGGCCGTGGCCATGATGACGGCAAACGTTGCATGCTCGCTGGGAATTTCCGGCGGCAAGCTTTGTGCCGGAGAACGCGCCGATATTTGCGTCCTCAATGATGACCTGTCGCTGGCGCATCTGTTCGCCGCGGGTAGGCTGTTACTGCGCGATGGAGAGTGTTTGGTCAACGGCAACTTTGAGTGAGGATGAAAGAATGTCTTTATTGCTGGCGCTAGTCGCCATTGTCTTTGCCGGACGGCTGATCCTGAAAAAGTACCATCCCCAGTCCGTGCTGCTGCTCACCGGGATTGTATTACTACTCATCGCCCATTTTAGCGGAATGACCACGCTCAGTAGCCTGGTGAAGAAAAGCACCGGGTTTGGCCCCTTTGATGCGTTTGAGTTTATCCGCGATACCCTGAGCGTGCGCCTG
Source organism: Citrobacter sp. TBCS-14 (assembly GCF_005280805.1). NCBI lineage: Bacteria > Pseudomonadati > Pseudomonadota > Gammaproteobacteria > Enterobacterales > Enterobacteriaceae > Citrobacter > Citrobacter sp. TBCS-14. Next base: position 98,872 of record NZ_SZWM01001195.1, on the reverse strand, counting down.
GGTGGCCTTGGTCTGCAAATTATGCTGATTGGCGGCTTTGCCACCTATATGTCAGCCATTGGTGCCAGTCAGGTGCTGGTTCGGGTGACTTCGCGTCCATTACAGCGTCTGAACTCGCCATATCTCCTACTGGGGCTGGCGTTGCTGCTGGGGCAATTTTTGTCGCTGTTTATCAGTAGCGCTACGGGGTTGGGTTTGTTGCTGATGGCAACGCTTTATCCGCTGCTCACCCGCCTTGGCTGCAGCCGTGCCGCCGTCGCCGCCGTTATCGCCAGTACCTGTGCGGTTGAATTCGGCCCCGGTTCCGGTAACTCGGTTCTTGCCGCCAAAACAGCGGGTATCGAGGTGGTGAACTATTTTGTTCACGATCAGCTTCCCATCGTCGTGCCGGTCATTCTTTTCATCGCCCTGCTCCATATTGTCGTCCAACGCTTTTTCGATCGCCGGGAAAGCGGCGGCGATGTAACCCAGCAGATGCAAACGTTGACCGCCACAGAAGAAACCCACGCCCCGATCGCCTGGCTGTTTCTGCCGATGCTACCGTTGGTATTGATGCTGCTGTGCAGTGATTTACTGTTTAGCTCGCTCAAAATTACGCTGGATACCGCCGTTCTGATTAGCCTGGCCATTACGCTGATTTGCGAGTATTGGCGTCATCGCAAGGCACGTGAAGTGATGGCTGGCGTGCAAAAAGTTTTCGACAGCATGGGCAGCGTGTTTGCCACCGTCGTAACGTTGATTATCGCGGGTGAAGTTTTTTCAGCCGGGCTAAAAGCCATTGGTGCAGTCGACGCGCTGCTCTCACTCTCCGGTGAATTTGGTCTCAGTGCCGCCTCGATAATCCTGCTGATGACGCTGATCACCTTTGCGATTTCTGCGTTGATGGGGTCGGGGAATGCCGCTTTCTTCTCCTTCGCCCCCATGGTGCCGGATATCAGCCGCCATATCGGCAGCGACATCGCCGTGATGATGCTACCTATTCAGATTTCGGCGGGTATTGGCCGGACGTTATCGCCGATCGCTGGCGTGATCATTGCCATTGCCGGGATCGCAGGCGTATCGCCAGTGGATATTGTTAAACGTACCGCAATTCCAATGCTGGGAGGGTGGTTGTTGATGATTGCCCTGACATTTGCCCGTTCAGGGCATTTGCTGGCGGTCCTGCCGTGGCTGGCTGCTCTTGTGCTGATGATGGCCGGGGGCTACTTCTGGCAGCATCGACGCAAACAAGCACTTTCAGTAGGATAAAAAAAAGCCGGAGTCTCGGACTCCGGCTCTCAAACTTCAGGACTTATACGGCTTTCACCGCATCTGCAATACGGTGCGCGAACTCAGTAACCTGCGCTTCATCTTCGCCTTCAACCATCACACGGATTAACGGCTCAGTGCCTGATTTACGCAGCAGAACACGACCTCGGTTACCCAACGCCGCTTCAACGTCCGCCATCACCGCTTTCACGGTTTCATGTTCCAGCGGATCGCCGCTACCGGCGGTAAAGCGAACGTTAACCAGCAGTTGTGGGAACATTTTCATACCGCTGCACAGGTCGTGCAAACTCATATGGTTACGTACCATTGCTGCCAGCACCTGCAGACCCGCCACAATACCGTCACCGGTGGTGGTTTTATCCAGCAGGATCACATGCCCTGAGTTTTCAGCCCCGATGCGCCAGCCTTTTTCCTGCATTTTTTCCAGCACGTAGCGGTCACCCACTTTCGCCCGAGCAAAGGGAATACCCAGCTGCTTCAGCGCCAGCTCGAGACCCATGTTGCTCATCAGCGTACCGACAGCACCACCACGCAGTTGCCCCTGACGTAACGCTTCACGGGCAATGATATACATGATCTGATCGCCATCGACCTTATTACCTTCGTGGTCCACCATGATCACGCGGTCGCCATCACCATCCAGCGCAATACCCAGATCGGCTTTTTCTGCAATCACGCGCGCCTGCAGCGCACGAACGTCGGTCGCACCCACTTCTTCATTGATGTTGACGCCATCCGGCTCACAGCCAATCGCAATGACATTTGCGCCCAGTTCACGGAGTACATTTGGCGCAATGTGATACGTCGCGCCGTTCGCACAATCCACCACGATTTTTAGCTCGTTCAGGCTCAGCTCGTTCGGGAACGTACCTTTGCAAAATTCGATATAGCGGCCCGCAGCATCGACAATACGGCTGGCTTTCCCCAGTTCAGCAGAGTCCACACAGGTGAGCGGCTTTTCCATCTCGGCTTCGATAGCTTCTTCAACGGAGTCAGGCAATTTGGTCCCGTCGATGGAGAAGAACTTAATTCCGTTATCATAAAACGGGTTGTGCGAGGCAGAGATGACAATCCCTGCTTCGGCGCGGAAAGCGCGCGTCAGATACGCAACCGCGGGGGTTGGCATTGGCCCGGTGAATGAAGCAGACAGGCCCGCTGCGGCCAAACCAGCCTCCAGCGCTGACTCCAGCATATAGCCAGAAATACGCGTATCTTTACCGATAATAATTTTACGTGAACCATGACGTGCCAGCACTTTTCCTGCCGCCCAGCCCAGTTTAAGCACAAAATCAGGCGTAATTGGGGTATCGCCAACGCGACCGCGGATACCGTCAGTGCCAAAATATTTACGATTACTCATAGCGTTTTTTTTCCTTTGCAGACAATGTGGCTTCCACCACACGCATCGCTTCTACGGTTTCTTTGACGTCATGGACACGAATAATCTGCGCGCCCTGCATGGCAGCAATCACCGCACATGCCAGGCTTCCGCTCAAACGTTCAGATGGCCCCACGTTCAGTAACTGACCAATCATTGATTTTCGTGACATCCCGACCAGCAGCGGCAGATTAAAATGATGAAACTCCGCCAGGCGTGCCAGTAATGTGTAGTTGTGGGTAAGATTTTTACCGAAACCGAATCCCGGGTCGAGCAACAATTTATCTTTTGCGATCCCAGCCCTTTCACAACGTGCTATTTGCTCAACAAAGTAGCGATTTACATCAGCAAAAACATCTTCGTACTTTGGCGCTTCCTGCATGGTCTTCGGCTGCCCCTGCATATGCATCAGACACACGGGTAATCCAGTTTCCGCCGCAGCTTCCAGTGCGCCTGGTTCTGTCAGGGAGCGAATATCATTAATGATATGCGCACCGACTCGGGCACATTCACGAATCACCTCCGGTTTTGAGGTATCCACCGAGATCCACACCTCAAAGCGTTGGGCAATGGCCTCAACGACCGGGATCACCCGTTCCAGTTCTTCTTCTACGCTGACGTCTGCCGCCCCCGGCCGCGTGGATTCGCCACCCACATCAATGATAGTCGCCCCGGCGTTAATCATCAGATTGGCGTGTTTCACCGCCTCAACCAAGGTGTTGTGCGCGCCGCCATCGGAAAAAGAGTCCGGCGTGACGTTTAAAATCCCCATGACGTGGGGATGGCTGAGATCCAGCGAAGAACCCTGAGCAAAGAGTTTCATAGTGTTATCCCTGGTATATACCCATCGTCTTTCAAGCTGCATCTGCGTTAGCTTTATTCGGCCTTCGGCCTCACCCCTTCGGGGCCAGCGCAAGCGCTGTTCAAACCGGCATAGCCGGTTTGTCCTCGCTCACCCCAGTCACGTACTGATGTACGCTCCTGGGGATTCCCTGCGTCGCCGCCTTGATGCAACTCGAAATTCATTGGGTATAAGTTGATAAATAAAAAAACCCCGGAGCAAGCCCCAGGGTTTTCAATTAAAGCACGGTCATCAGCAACGATAACTTATTTGTCACCTAACTGCTCTGACATGTTACCCGGATTCGGCGAGGTCGGTTCATCAACCGGACGCGGCGCACTTGGGGTGCCATTATTGCCAGAGTTGTTAGACGTACCTGACTCTTCCCAACCTGCTGGCGGACGCACATCGCGGCGAGCCATCAGATCGTCAATCTGCGGTGCATCGATGGTCTCATATTTCATGAGCGCATCTTTCATCGAGTGCAGAATGTCCAGGTTATCGTTCAGAAGACGACGAGCACGCTCGTAGTTACGTTCAATCAGCAATTTAACTTCCTGATCGATAATGCGCGCGGTTTCATCGGACATATGTTTTGCTTTAGCAACAGAACGACCGAGGAACACTTCGCCTTCTTCTTCCGCGTACAGCAACGGACCCAGCTTTTCAGAGAAGCCCCACTGCGTCACCATATTACGTGCCAGGTTAGTCGCGACTTTAATGTCGTTCGACGCGCCGGTAGAAACATGTTCAGCACCGTAGATAATCTCTTCAGCCAAACGACCGCCGTACAGCGTAGAGATCTGACTTTCCAGTTTCTGACGGCTAGCGCTGATTGCATCGCCTTCCGGCAGGAAGAAGGTCACACCCAACGCACGACCGCGTGGAATAATCGTTACTTTGTGCACCGGATCGTGTTCCGGTACCAGGCGACCGATAATCGCGTGGCCTGCTTCGTGGTACGCGGTAGATTCTTTCTGCGCTTCCGTCATCACCATGGAGCGACGTTCCGCACCCATCATGATTTTGTCTTTCGCTTTCTCGAACTCAACCATCGATACAACGCGCTTGTTACCACGGGCAGCGAACAACGCTGCTTCGTTCACCAGGTTCGCCAGGTCTGCACCGGAGAAACCAGGCGTACCGCGGGCAATAATTGCCGCATCGATGTCCGGAGACAGCGGTACGCGACGCATATGCACTTTCAGAATCTGCTCACGACCACGAACATCCGGCAGACCTACAACCACCTGACGGTCAAAGCGACCTGGACGCAACAGCGCAGGGTCAAGAACGTCCGGACGGTTAGTTGCCGCGATAACGATGATACCTTCGTTACCTTCGAAGCCATCCATCTCAACCAGCATCTGGTTCAGCGTCTGCTCACGTTCATCGTGACCACCGCCCAGACCCGCGCCACGTTGGCGGCCGACGGCGTCGATTTCATCGATAAAGATGATGCACGGTGCTGCTTTCTTGGCCTGTTCGAACATGTCACGCACACGAGATGCGCCGACACCCACAAACATTTCCACGAAGTCAGAACCAGAAATTGTGAAGAATGGAACCTTCGCTTCACCCGCGATGGCTTTTGCCAACAGGGTTTTACCGGTACCCGGAGGGCCGACCATCAGGACGCCTTTCGGGATCTTACCGCCCAGCTTCTGGAAACGGCTCGGTTCGCGCAGGTACTCAACCAGCTCAGCCACCTCTTCTTTCGCTTCGTCACAACCTGCAACGTCGGCAAAAGTGGTTTTGATCTGATCTTCCGTCAGCATGCGCGCTTTACTCTTACCGAACGACATGGCGCCTTTGCCACCCCCGCCCTGCATTTGACGCATGAAGAAGATCCAGACACCAATCAGCAGCAGCATTGGGAACCAGGAAATGAAGATAGAAGCCAGCAGGCTCGGCTCTTCAGGCGGCTCGCCAACAACCTTGACGTTTTTGGTCAGCAGGTTATCAAGCAGCTTCGGATCGTTAACCGGGATGTAGGTCGTGTAACGGTTACTGTCTTTCTTGGTAACGTTAATCTCACGTCCGTTGATACGCGCTTCACGAACCTGGTCCTGATTGACCTCTTGCAGGAAGGTAGAGTAATCCACCTTACGGCCATTAGACTCGCTGGGCCCAAAGCTCTGGAATACTGACATCAGCACAACGGCAATGACCAGCCAGAGTATTAGGTTTTTCGCCATGTCACTCAAGGGATTAACCTCTTATTACAACTGTGTTAAAAACAGCGTCAGGATACTCTATATCCAGCGTCTTTCAAACTTTCGTTTAAAATCTGCCGGTTATGGTTTACGCCCGGTCGCTACAATGTACACTTCACGCGAACGAGCGCGGGAAGAGTCCGGCTTACGAACTTTGACCTTCGTAAACAGGGAGCGAATCTCTCTTAGATACTCATCGAAGCCTTCGCCCTGGAACACCTTAACTACAAAACTACCACCTGGCGCTAATACATCACGAGCCATTCCAAGCGCCAGCTCTACCAAATACATGGCCCGGGGAATGTCCACCGCCGGTGTTCCACACATATTTGGTGCCATATCGGACATGACAACTTGTACTTTACTGTCACCTACGCGCTCAAGTAACGCTTTCAGGACTAATTCATCACGAAAGTCGCCCTGAAGGAAGTCCACACCAACGATTGGATCCATAGGTAAAAGATCGCAAGCGATAATGCGGCCGCTGTTTCCGATCTGCGTAACCGCGTATTGCGACCAGCCACCGGGTGCAGCGCCGAGGTCAACTATCGTCATCCCCGGTTTAAAAATTTTGTCACTTTGCTGTATTTCATCAAGTTTAAACCAGGCACGGGAACGTAACCCCTTTTTCTGTGCCTGCTGAACATATTTATCGCTAAAGTGTTCCTGAAGCCAGCGGCTTGAGCTGGCAGAACGCTTTTTACCTGTCATTTTACTTTCCCATCGGGCAGTTCATCGTAACCAATGGTGTAAATTTCTACACTGCTATTTGGTGATATATGGGAGATGGCGGTAGAATGACCCGTTTTCAATCCCAACCTAAGCAAAAATATACGATGAATCTGAGTACTAAACAAAAACAGCACCTGAAAGGTCTGGCACATCCGCTCAAGCCTGTAGTCATGCTTGGCAATAATGGTTTGACCGAAGGGGTACTGGCCGAGATTGAACAAGCGCTAGAGCACCATGAACTTATCAAGGTGAAAATCGCCTCGGAAGATCGCGATAACAAAACCTTGATCGTGGAAGCTATCGTACGCGAAACCGGCGCCTGTAACGTACAGGTCATCGGCAAAACGCTGGTACTGTATCGCCCGACTAAAGAACGTAAAATCTCGCTGCCACGCTAAGAATATCCCAAAGTTGAACACGTAGTTTGTGTAAAACGCGGGAATTTCCGCTAGCAGGAGAGCAAAATGCCACGCTCTCTTCGTTGATAAAAGGCCGCTATGCGGCCTTTTTCCTTTCTTTACAATGTATCAACATCTTAACCAAGATGCGAATTACAGGTATTCTACTTTCACCACTTCATATTCCACTTCACCGCCCGGCGTTTTGATAACCACCACGTCATCCTGCTCTTTGCCAATCAGGCCACGAGCAATAGGCGAGTTAACTGAAATCAGGTTCTGTTTAAAATCGGCTTCGTCATCACCTACGATGCGCCAGGTCTGTTCTTCATCGTTATCAAGATTCAGAACGGTCACCGTTGCACCGAAAACGACACGGCCATTGTTCGGCATTTTAGTGACGTCGATAACCTGCGCGTTAGACAGCTTAGCTTCGATATCTTTAATGCGTCCTTCGCAGAATCCCTGCTGTTCACGGGCCGCGTGGTACTCCGCGTTCTCTTTCAAGTCACCGTGTTCACGCGCATCGGCGATCGCGGCAATGATTTCAGGGCGGCGCACAGATTTCAGAAAATCCAGCTCTTCACGCAGTTTTTCAGCACCACGTAAGGTCATCGGGATAGCTTGCATTTGTTATACCTCTTGAACATTCCTGTAGGGGGCGGTTGTCCTCACCCCGGCTGCTAAGCCCACCCTGGCAAACGCGATGCCAGAGTCAGAAGCAAAAAAATACCGACCCGGGCCCGAGGACCCAGGTCAGCTACAATTCTCTATTTGATGATCATTTTACCCTGGAGTTCCCTATGGGTCATCGTTTACTTTTTGGGGCGTTGCGCCGTAGTATGACGGCCTGTTTCCAGGTTGTTAGCGCGAGATTATGCGATTTCCCAGATTTACCATCGGATTGACTGCCAGTATTGCGGCGTTCAGCGTTCAGGCTGCGAATGTTGACGAGTATATCAACCAGCTCCCTGCCGGGGCCAACCTCGCCCTTATGGTACAGAAGGTTGGGGCTCCGACGCCTGCTATTGATTACCATAGCCAACAAATGGCCCTACCCGCCAGCACCCAAAAAGTCATCACCGCCCTGGCGGCCTTGATCCAGCTTGGGCCGGACTTCCGTTTTACTACTACGCTAGAAACCAAAGGTAGCGTGGAAGGCGGGGTATTGAAAGGTGACTTGGTGGCGCGATTTGGTGCCGATCCGACGCTAAAACGTCAGGATATTCGCAATATGGTAGCAACCCTGAAAAAATCAGGCGTGACGCAAATTGCCGGAAATGTCCTCATCGACACGTCCATTTTCGCCAGTCATGATAAAGCACCTGGCTGGCCCTGGAACGACATGACGCAGTGTTTTAGCGCACCGCCTGCGGCAGCGATTGTTGATCGTAACTGCTTCTCGGTGTCGCTTTACAGTGCGCAAAAACCTAACGATCTCGCCTTTATTCGCGTGGCATCATACTACCCGGTAACCATGTTCAGCCAGGTTCGCACCCTCGCACGTGGTTCTGCAGAAGCGCAATATTGTGAACTGGATGTCGTTCCTGGCGATTTAAACCGCTTCACGCTAACCGGTTGTCTGCCCCAGCGCACCGACCCACTGCCGCTGGCGTTTGCCATTCAGGACGGCGCCAGCTATGCCGGGGCAATTATTAAAGATGAGCTGAAACAAGCGGGTATCGCCTACAGCGGTACGCTGCTTCGCCAGACGCAAGTCAACGAGCCGGGTACCGTTGTCGCCAGCAAGCAGTCAGCACCTTTACATGACCTGCTTAAGATTATGCTGAAAAAGTCGGACAACATGATTGCTGACACCGTTTTTCGTATGATCGGCCACGCGCGATTTAATGTCCCTGGCACCTGGCGCGCAGGTTCCGATGCCGTACGCCAGATCCTGCGCCAGCAGGCGGGTGTCGATATTGGTAACACGATCATTGCCGACGGATCCGGCCTCTCTCGCCACAACCTGATTGCGCCTGCCACCATGATGCAGGTGCTGCAGTACATCGCACAGCATGACAACGAGCTGAACTTTATTACGATGCTGCCGCTGGCAGGCCATGACGGCTCTCTGCAATACCGTGCGGGTCTGCATCAGGCTGGCGTGGATGGCAAAGTCTCCGCGAAGACCGGCTCGTTACAGGGGGTGTATAACCTTGCAGGATTCATTACCACGGCAAGCGGGCAACGCATGGCGTTTGTACAGTATCTGTCTGGCTATGCGGTAGAACCCGCTGACCAGCGTAACCGCCGTATCCCGCTGGTACGCTTTGAAAGCCGGTTGTACAAAGATATTTATCAGAACAACTGACGGTGATGCTGTCGGATAGCGCTTGCGCGTATCCGACCTACAGCGCACATAACAAAACGGGCCGCATTTGCGGCCCGTTGATATTGTTGGCCGGATAAGACGCAATCGCGTCGCCATCCGGCACCAGGATTAACGCTTGTAGATGAACTCAACGCCTTCTTCGTCGTCTTCGTCCCAATCTTCATCCCAGTCATCTTCCGCTTCGTCTTCGACTTCAGCGAGCTGCTGACGGTGATAATCGTCCCACATGAACTCCACTTTCTCTGGCTGCTTCGCTTCTTCAGCCTGAACAATTGGGTTCTCAATGATAAACGTCATCACATCCCAGCAAAGATCCTTCACGCCCAGCTGACTGGCAGCAGAGATCAGGTAATATTTACCTTCCCAGCCCAGCGCTTCAGCGATCGCTTTCGCTTTCTCTTCCGCTTCGTCTTTGTCCATCAAATCAATTTTGTTGAACACTAACCAACGCGGCTTGGAGGCCAGATCCTGACTGTATTTCTCCAGTTCGCCAATAATAATACGGGCGTTTTCTACCGGATCTGAACCGTCAATCGGATCGATATCGATGAGGTGCAGCAGGACGCGGCAACGCTCCAGGTGCTTCAGGAATCGGATCCCCAGACCCGCGCCTTCCGCAGCGCCTTCAATCAGACCCGGGATGTCAGCAACCACAAAGCTCTTTTCGTTGTCCATACGCACAACGCCCAGACTCGGCACCAGCGTGGTGAACGGATAATCCGCCACTTTCGGTTTCGCTGCAGAGACCGCACGGATAAACGTTGATTTACCGGCGTTTGGCATACCCAGCATACCGACATCCGCTAACAGCATCAGCTCCAGCATCAGATCGCGTTTATCGCCCGGCGTACCCATTGTTTTCTGACGTGGAGTACGGTTGACCGAGGATTTGAAACGGGTGTTACCCAGACCGTGCCAGCCGCCTTTAGCGACCATCAGACGCTGACCGTGCTTGGTCATGTCGCCCATGGTTTCGCCCGTGCCCTGATCGATCACACGCGTACCGACAGGCACTTTAATCGTAACGTCTTTACCACGCTTACCGGTGCAATCACGGCTCGCGCCATTCTGACCACGTTCCGCACGGAACGATTTTTCGAAGCGGTAATCGATCAGCGTGTTCAGGTTTTCGTCGGCTTCCAGCCAGACGTCACCACCATCACCACCATCACCGCCGTCCGGACCGCCTCTCGGGATGTACTTTTCGCGGCGGAAGCTGACGCAACCATTACCGCCATCACCTGCAACGACCAGAATCGATGCTTCATCAACAAACTTCATTTTACTCTCCGTAAATCATTCGCCTGAGCGGGGTTGCGAAACCACCGTTTCATGCTTACGTAAACCGCCCCAAATACGATGACCAATGGCGGAATACATCGCGCCCGCAACCACGATAAACGCACCGAGATAACCTAAAAGGTTTAGCATCGGTCTGGCGAAGAAATCGGGCCAGGCCAGTGATAATAAATCTGAAAATAATAACGTAAACAGCGGTGTGAGCGTAATAATGGCGCTCACCTGAGCCGCCTGCCAGCGCGCCATTGCTTCCGCAAGTGCGCCGTATCCTACCAGCGTATTCAGGCCGCAGAATATCAGGCAAGCCAGCTGCCAGTCACTGAGCTGCGTTATCACACCGGGTTTAGCCAGCGGCAACAACGCGAGCGTACATAAAGTGTACAGTAAAAACAGGATCTGCTGTGATGCCAGGCGACGCAATAACACCTTTTGCGCAACCCCATAGCTCACCCAGACCGTCGCCGCACCCACACCAAAGATCACACCCCAGGTGTAATCAGTGAGTTTGGTAAAAATCTCGATCAGACTGGTATTAAAAAACATCACCAGTCCACTCAGCAGCATTATGGCGCCAATAATCTGCGTACCGCGCATCTTTTCCTTCAGGATAAAGACGCTAGCGACCATCATGCCAACCGGTGACAATTGTCCGATAACCTGCGAAGTCGTTGGGCTCAAATATTGCAAAGATGAACTAAACAGAATGAAGTTACCAAACAGCCCACCGGTGGCGATTGCCAACAGTACCAACCAACGCGCTTTGCGAAAAATACGCAATGGCGGGAGCTTTTTTTTAACCGCAAGAATCGCCCCAAGGCCAATACTTGCCATTAAAAAACGGTAGAACACTACCGTAGGAGGCTCCATCACCTCCAGCACTTGCTTCATCGCTATTGGTAAAGCGCCCCAACAGACTGCCGTCGTCAGCGCTAAAAGAATACCAATACCTGCCTGCTGCTTCATGCCGTATTCCCTGCAAGAGCTCGTTTCCGGGTTGTCACGGCGAGACGAGCATATTTACCGGCCATCGAATGTAAAAAGCCCCGCAACACGTTGCGGGGCTTTCATCCGTTACCGGGACGCGAAAAACTTATTCAGCAACAATGCTGATGAAACGACGGTTTTTCGGGCCTTTCACTTCGAATTTCACTTTACCGTCTGCTTTAGCAAACAGAGTGTGGTCTTTGCCGCAGCCCACGTTAGAACCAGCGTGGAACTGAGTACCACGTTGACGAACGATGATGCTACCTGCCAGAACTGTTTCGCCGCCAAAGCGTTTTACGCCCAGACGTTTAGCTTCTGAATCGCGACCGTTACGAGTCGAGCCGCCAGCCTTTTTATGTGCCATTTAATCTGCTCCTCTTAACTTAAGCGCTGATGCCAGTGATTTTCACATCAGTGAACCACTGACGATGGCCCTGCTGCTTACGGTAGTGTTTACGACGACGAAACTTAACAATTTTAACTTTCTCGCCACGACCGTGAGCAACAACTTCAGCTTTGATAACGCCGCCATCAACGAAAGGAACGCCGATTTTGACTTCTTCACCGTTTGCGATCATCAGAACTTCTGCGAATTCAACAGATTCGCCAGTTGCGATGTCCAGCTTTTCCAGGCGAACGGTCTGACCTTCGCTTACTCGGTGTTGTTTACCACCACTTTGGAAAACCGCGTACATAAAAAACTCCGCTTCCGCGCACACCTTTTTGATGATTCAGAGTGCGCTATAAATATTCACAATAGGGCGCGAATATTACGCAAAACGCGAGCCTTTGACAAGTGCTACCGTCAATACATGCAGAAAAAAAACACAACGTGTATGGTAACGTTTATCTGTGGCGTTTTTTCAGTACAATCAGCATATATTTCTAACCCTAAACCCGTAGTTACCTTGCCATACAGTGAGGTAATCGGGGCGAGAAGCCCGGCTTTTGCGATGAATTTAGAAAAAATCAATGAGTTAACCGCGCAAGATATGGCGGGTGTCAATGCGACAATCCTTGAACAGCTCAATTCCGACGTCCAGCTGATCAATCAGTTGGGGTACTACATCATCAGCGGCGGCGGAAAACGCATTCGCCCAATGATCGCCGTACTTGCTGCTCGCGCCGTTGGCTATCAGGAAAACGCCCACGTTACGATCGCGGCCCTAATCGAGTTTATCCACACCGCAACCCTGCTTCATGACGATGTGGTGGATGAATCCGACATGCGCCGTGGGAAAGCAACGGCAAACGCAGCGTTTGGTAATGCAGCCAGCGTACTGGTCGGCGATTTTATCTATACCCGCGCCTTTCAGATGATGACCAGCCTTGGCTCACTGAAAGTGCTGGAAGTGATGTCTAAGGCAGTGAACGTCATTGCTGAGGGTGAAGTTCTGCAATTGATGAACGTCAACGACCCTGACATTACCGAAGAAAACTACATGCGCGTCATCTACAGCAAGACAGCGCGCCTGTTTGAAGCGGCAGCACAGTGCTCTGGTATTCTTGCCGGCTGCAGCGAAGAACAAGAGAAAGGCTTGCAGGATTATGGCCGCTATCTTGGCACAGCTTTCCAGTTAATCGACGACTTACTCGATTACAGCGCAGACGGCGAGCAGCTGGGTAAAAACGTGGGCGACGATCTCAACGAAGGGAAACCGACGCTGCCGCTGCTGCATGCGATGCGCCACGGCACCCCAGAACAGGCGCAAATGATTCGTCAGGCTATCGAGCAAGGAAACGGGCGTCATCTTCTGGAGCCGGTTCTGGAAGCCATGAACGCCTGCGGCTCGCTGGAATGGACCCGCCAGCGTGCAGAAGAAGAGGCCGACAAGGCCATCGCCGCGCTTCAGGTACTTCCTGAAACGCAATGGAAAGAAGCCCTGATTGGCCTGGCACATATCGCCGTACAGCGCGACCGTTAATCCTTTCCTCACCTTTCTTCGTATAACATCATCCCGTGCACTGCACGGGGTTTTTTATATTCCAGTAAATTCCAATAAGCACAACAATTTTACATAACACTAGAAAAAATCTTGATTTATTCTGAATATACAAACCCTTTACACGAACATTTTAGAACATTCGTTCTCCGCGAGTATAGTGTCACTACTGGCTAATTGTTAAACCATAAGTGGTGAACCAAAGGAGAAAGGGACGTATGGAAAGCAAACTCATTGACTGGCATCCAGCTGATATCATCGCAGGACTGCGCAAGAAAGGGACCTCAATGGCCGCAGAGTCGCGGAGAAATGGGTTGAGTTCATCAACGCTGGCAAATGCGTTAACTCGTCCATGGCCAAAAGGAGAAGTCATTATCGCGAAAGCGCTAGGCACTGAACCCTGGGTAATTTGGCCGTCGCGATATCACGACGCAAAGACGCATGAATTCATCGACAGAACACGGATGATGAGAGTGCGTAAAGAGAAAATGCCCCTCGAGTGAAGTGCTGAACAGTGACCCCTGAGCAAAAACCAAGGGGTCACTAGACACGTTGGCTATTACTCGCCTTTCACGCGCTCGATATTTGCGCCCAGCGCACGCAGCTTATCTTCGATGCGCTCATAGCCACGATCGATGTGATAAATGCGATCAACTACCGTGGTGCCTTCTGCAATACAGCCTGCCAGTACCAGGCTTGCTGATGCACGCAGATCCGTTGCCATCACCTGCGCGCCGGAGAGCGTTTCAACGCCGTGACAAATCACGGTATTGCTTTCAATCTCTGCGTGAGCGCCCATACGGCTAAGTTCAGGCACGTGCATGAAGCGGTTTTCAAACACGGTCTCCGTGATGAAACCGGTGCCTTCTGCCACCAGATTCAGCAGCGTGAACTGTGCCTGCATGTCAGTCGGGAACGCCGGATGCGGAGCAGTGCGCACATTGACCGCTTTCGGACGCTTGCCGTGCATGTCGAGGCTAATCCAGTCGGCCCCGACTTCAATATCCGCACCTGCATCACGCAGTTTCGCCAGAACGGCATCCAGCGTGTCCGGTTGTGCGTTATGGCAGATGATTTTGCCGCGAGAAATCGCCGCTGCCACCAGGAACGTCCCGGTTTCAATACGGTCTGGCAGAACGCGATACACGCCGCCACCGAGACGCTCAACGCCCTCGATGGTGATACGATCGGTGCCCTGACCGGTGATCTTCGCACCCAGTGCAATCAGGAAGTTCGCGGTATCAACGATTTCCGGCTCGCGCGCGGCGTTCTCGATGATGGTCGTACCTTCGGCAAGCGTAGCCGCACACATGATAGTGACCGTCGCGCCGACGCTCACTTTATCCATCACGATGTGCGCGCCTTTCAGACGGCCATCAACGGACGCCTTCACATAGCCTTCTTCCAGCTTGATGGTCGCCCCTAACTGCTCCAGACCGGTAATGTGCAGGTCAACTGGACGCGCGCCAATCGTGCAGCCGCCCGGCAGTGATACCTGGCCCTGACCAAAGCGAGCCACCAGCGGCCCCAGCGCCCAGATAGACGCACGCATGGTTTTTACCAGGTCGTATGGCGCGCAGAAGACGTTAACGTCGCGAGCATCAATGTGCACGGAACCGTTACGTTCAACCTTTGCGCCCAGCTGACTCAGCAGCTTCATCGAGGTGTCAACGTCCTTCAGTTTCGGGACGTTTTGGATTTCGACAGGTTCTTCTGCCAGCAATGCCGCAAACAGGATTGGCAGTGCGGCGTTTTTAGCGCCTGAAATTGTGACTTCGCCCTGGAGCTTAGTCGGCCCCTGTACACGAAACTTATCCATTATTCTGTTCTCTGTTAAGAATTCATATTCGCTACCGGCGCATCACCCGTAGCTCAAAAACCGTTAAGTTTGCGATCGCGTGCCCATTCCGCTGGGGTAAATGCTTTGATCGACACGGCATGAATGCGGTTGTCCGCAATGTACTCCATCAATGGGCCATAGACCGATTGCTGCTTCTTGACCCGGCTCATGCCGTCAAACATCTCACCCACGGCAATAACCTGAAAGTGACTGCCATCGCCAGAGACGTGGACTTCCTGGAGGGAGAGTGCGTTCATCAGCACGCTCTGAATTTCATTATTTTCCATGGGCTCTTCATTCGTCAGATAGTGAAAACAGCCCAACATCTTAGAGCAAAGTTGCGCTGTCATAAATAAGCAAAAAGCCTCGCCGATAAATCAGACAAGGCTTTGGTGGCTGCTACCCCCTCAGGGGGTTTGCCGGATGGCGGCACAAGACCTTATCCGGCCTACAAAAAATTAACGCGGAAGGACATCGTCAGGCAGATTGTAAAGCTTTGCCAGCGTATAAACCTTATCGTTCACACCGCTGAGTACAACACGGTTCCCCTGCCTCTTGCCCTGGTCAATAAGATGGACCAGCAGTGCCAGTCCACCGGTATCAACCCGGGAAACCTGGCTCAGATCGATGCAGGTAACCCCTTTCATCGCTTCAACACGCGCATCCCATAATGGGTTTAACACGTCCTGATCCAGTTCCCCCACCAGCAACAACTTGTCACCTTCACGCGCCCAGGCGAGTGACTGCGTCATTATTTTTTCTCTTCCAGCGTGATTTTCTGCTGAGAAATAGATTTCAGCTGCGCCGTCAGGCCATCAATACCTTTGGTCCGCAGCAGGTCACTCCACTCATTTTGTTTGGTGGTGATCATGCTGACGCCTTCGGCGATCATGTCATACGCCTGCCAGTGACCGGTCTGGGAGTTTTTACGCCACTGGAAATCCAGACGTACCGGAGGACGGCCGTTCGGATCGATGATGGTGACACGGATCGGCACGATGGTCGCATCGCCCAGCGGTTGTTCCGGGGCAATCTGATAAGTCTGGCCATGGTACATCGCCAGCGCCTGGCCGTAGGCCTGTTTCAGGTACTCACGAAACGCAGCAAAATACGCGTCACGTTGTGCAGGCGTCGCTTCTTTGTAATAACGACCCAGCACCAGCGCGCCGGCATATTTCACCTGCACGTACGGCAACAGCTCCTGATCGACGATATCACGCAGGTAATCCGGGTTAGAACGGATTTTCGGCTGTTCGTTCTTCAGACGGTCGAAGGTTTTCTGCGCCGCCTCATCCATCTGTTTGTAAGGGTTGGCTTGATCCGCTGCCGTTGCTGCGCTAAGTGGAGCAATGACCAGCATAGCCACCATCATCAATCGTTTAAACATATGTCGATTCTCCTGAGATTATTTCGTCGCGCCCGCAGGCGTGGTGGCTTCATTATTACCCTGAGCCGCAGTCGGCGCATCGCCAGAATTCTTATTGTCATCGCCTTTACTGTTACTGTTGTAAAGGAACTGACCAATCATATCTTCCAGCACCATCGCCGATTTGGTGTCCTGGATCGTATCACCATCCTTGAGAATAGCGGTTCCCAGTTCAGGATCCTCAAAACCGACGTTCAATGCCAGATATTGCTCACCCAGCAGACCGGAAGTGCGGATACTCAGCGAACTGGTATCTGGAATCTGGTTAAAGCGCGATTCAATCTCCAGCGTCACACGCGGCAGGTACGATTTCGGATCCAACGAAATGTCCGACACGCGTCCAACAACTACCCCGCCAATCCGCACCGGAGAGCGTTCTCTCAAGCCGCCAATGTTATCAAAGGTCGCATAAATCGTGTAGGTCGGCTCAGTACGCATAGAGGTGACGTTAGCTGCTTTCAGGCAGACAAACATCGCCGCCAGCAGCGCAACCAACAGGAATAACCCGACCCAAATTTCATTTTTTTTCGTTTGCATGAACTCAATTCCCAAACATCAGTGCGGTCAGCACAAAATCCAGCCCCAGAACGGCAAGAGAGGCGTGCACAACGGTACGTGTCGTTGCCCGGCTAATCCCGGCAGAGGTCGGGATTGCATCATAACCATTGAACAATGCAATCCATGTGACCGTAATGGCGAACACCACGCTCTTAATTAAACAGTTGACCAGGTCCAGGCGCCAGTCGACGGCATTTTGCATCGCAGACCAGAAAAAGCCTGCATCAATACCTTTCCAGCTTACGCCGACCAGTGAACCGCCCCAGATACCTACCGCGACAAAAATAATCGTCAGCAGCGGCAGTGAAATCACCCCCGCCCAAAAGCGTGGGGATATCACCCGACGCAGGGGATCAACCGCCATCATTTCCATACTGGAAAGCTGTTCGGTTGCCCGCATCAGACCAATTTCTGCGGTTAAGGCCGACCCGGCTCGCCCGGCGAACAGCAGCGCCGCCACAACCGGTCCCAGTTCACGCAGCAGCGAAAGCGCCACCAGCATACCAAGACTGGTTTCCGCACTGTAGGTGGTCAGAACCAGGTATCCCTGCAGCCCCAACACCATACCGATGAACACGCCAGAAACGATAATAATCAGCATCGATAAGACGCCGACATTATAGAGCTGACGGATCAGAAGCGGCGCATGTTTGCGAAACTCCGGCTTGCCGACTACCGCATTGAACAACATTAATCCAGCACGCCCGAACGTCCTGAGGGTTTTAATCCCTCGATGTCCGAGTGAGGCCAGCGCATTTAACAACATGGATGGCTTAACTCCCTGTTTTAAGTAAATCGGAGTGGTAATCGCCCGCCGGGTAGCGGAACGGAACCGGCCCATCAGCAATGCCATCGAGGAACTGACGTACACGCGGATCGGCATTTTCTTGCAGTGCCTGAGCACTACCGTAGGCCACAATTTTTTTATCCGCCATTATATAGGCGTAATCCGCAATACTCAGAACCTCCGGCACATCATGAGACACCACCACACAGGTGACGCCCAGCGTGCTGTTCAGTTCAGAGATCAGCTTCACCAGCACGCCCATGGTGATGGGGTCCTGACCGACAAACGGCTCATCAAACATGATCAGGTCTGGTTCCAGCGCAATGGCGCGTGCAAGTGCGGCACGTCGCGCCATCCCACCAGATAATTCAGAAGGCATTAATTTTGCTGCACCGCGCAGGCCAACGGCCTCAAGCTTCATCATCACCGTGCTTTTCAGCAACGGCGCGGGTAGCGTCGTATGCTCACGTAGCGGATAAGCAACGTTGTCGAACACGTTCATATCGGTAAACAGCGCACCCGATTGAAACAGCATACTCATACGTTTACGCACGGTGTATAACCGCGAACGAGACATGGCCGGGACGTTCTCGCCATCAAACAGGATCTCACCCTTATCCGGGGGAATTTGTCCGCCAATCAGACGCAACAGCGTCGTTTTGCCGATGCCTGATGGCCCCATGATCGCCGTTATCTTGCCGCGCGGCACCGTCAGGGAAATATTATCAAAAATGCAGCGGTCGCCTCGGGAAAAGCTGACATCGTGCATATCGACTAGATTCGCCACAGACTGACCCATTGATTCATCCTTTACTATTGCCTCGTTGATCGAAGAGTTTGGCGCTCAATTTAGCCATGAACCCAACATATTTACAGATTATTACCCGCTCTGGTTAGCGAAAGCTGGCATTTGTTTTACTTTTTAGCCGCATAAAGTCAAAATTAAGACTTCGTTACGGCTTCCAGAAGATCCTTCACGTGGACCGGCGAGTATACCTGAAGAAAGGACTTTAGATGCTTTTAGCGACGGCGCTGTTAATAATTGGTTTACTTCTGGTGGTCTACGGTGCCGACCGTCTGGTATTTGCCGCCTCTATTTTATGCCGCACCTTCGGCATTCCCCCCATCATCATTGGGATGACCGTCGTCAGCATAGGCACATCGTTACCTGAAATTATTGTCTCCGTTGCCGCCTCTATGAATGGGCAGCTCGATTTAGCCGTCGGCACCGCGCTCGGCTCAAACATCACCAATATTCTCCTGATTTTAGGCCTGTCAGCGCTGATTCACCCTTTTACCGTGCATTCTGATGTTCTGCGTCGCGAATTACCGCTAATGTTGCTGGTCAGTATTCTGGCCGCATCCGTGCTGTACGACGGGGAACTAAGCCGCAGCGATGGTTTTTTTCTTCTGCTTCTGGCCGTGCTATGGCTGCTATTCATTGTTAAAATCGCGCGGTTGGCGGAACGGGAAGGCAATGACAGCCTGACCCGGGAGCAAGTGGCAGAACTGCCGCGCGAAGGAGGACTACCTGTCGCCTTTCTGTGGCTGGGCATTGCGCTGATTATTATGCCAATGGCAACGCGAATGGTGGTCGATAACGCCACCGTACTGGCGAATTACTTTGCCATGAGCGAACTCACCATCGGATTAACGGTGGTGGCGATTGGCACCAGCCTGCCAGAGCTGGCAACGGCTATCGCGGGCCTGCGTAAGGGTGAAAATGATATTGCTGTCGGCAACATCATCGGGGCCAACATTTTTAATATTGTTATCGTTCTCGGACTCCCCGCACTGATCACACCGGGCGAGGTCAATCCGATGGCCTTCGTCCGTGACTACAGTGTGATGCTACTGGTAAGTGTTATTTTTGCATTACTCTGCTGGCGACGTCCGCGCCAGATTGGTCGCGGCGCGGGTGCGCTGCTGACCGGCGGTTTTATCATATGGCTGGCGATGCTGTATTGGGTATCGCCACTTCTCGTTGGATAACTGGAAACGCATTATGTCGCACTTAGAGTTGCAACCGGGTTTTGACTTTCAGCAAGCAGGCAAGGAAGTCCTGGCTATTGAACGTGAAGGCCTGGCGGAGCTTGATCAGTACATCGACCTGAACTTTACCCTCGCCTGTGAGAAAATCGTCAACTGCGCGGGTAAAGTTGTGGTGATGGGAATGGGGAAATCCGGGCATATCGGGCGCAAAATGGCCGCCACGTTTGCCAGTACCGGTACGCCGTCCTTTTTCGTACATCCTGGTGAAGCCGCACACGGCGATCTGGGCATGGTATCGCCGCAGGACGTGGTGATCGCCATTTCTAATTCCGGTGAATCCAATGAGATTGCCGCATTAATTCCGGTGCTCAAACGCCTTCACGTCCCGCTTATCTGCATGACCGGTCGTCCGGAAAGCAGCATGGCGCGTGCAGCAGATGTGCATCTGTGTGTTAAAGTACCCAAGGAAGCCTGCCCATTAGGTCTGGCGCCGACCAGCAGCACAACCGCGACGCTGGTGATGGGCGATGCGCTCGCCGTGGCATTATTGAAAGCCCGCGGCTTTACTGCGGAAGATTTTGCGTTGTCGCACCCCGGTGGCGCACTGGGGCGTAAGCTTTTGCTGCGCGTTAACGATATTATGCATACGGGCGACGAGATCCCGCATGTGAATAAAAACGCCAGCCTGCGCGATGCGTTACTTGAGATTACGCGTAAAAATCTCGGCATGACCGTCATTTGCGATGACACCATGAAGATCGACGGCATCTTCACGGATGGTGACTTACGCCGCGTCTTTGATATGGGCGTTGACGTTCGCCAGTTGGGGATTGCCGACGTGATGACCCCCGGGGGCATTCGCGTGCGTCCGGGCATTCTTGCCGTGGACGCTCTGAATTTAATGCAATCCCGCCATATTACCTCGGTGATGGTTGCTGATGGCGACCGTTTACTCGGTGTGTTACATATGCATGATCTCCTGCGTGCAGGCGTAGTGTAAAAAGTAGAGTAGAAACGCAAGGATAAAAGAAATGAGTAACGCAGGTGCGTCGCTTGCGACCTGTTATGGACCCGTCAGCGCTGAAGTCATCACCAGGGCAGAGAATATTCGTCTGCTGATCCTTGATGTGGATGGCGTACTGTCTGATGGCCTGATTTATATGGGCAACAACGGCGAAGAGCTCAAGGCGTTTAACGTCCGTGATGGCTACGGAATTCGTTGTGCGCTCACTTCCGGTATCGAGGTTGCTATTATTACCGGACGAAAGGCTAAACTTGTAGAAGACCGCTGTAACACGTTGGGGATTACCCATCTGTACCAGGGACAGTCGGACAAACTGGTCGCCTTCGACGATCTGCTCAACAAGCTGGCGATCGCGCCGGAACAGGTGGCATACGTCGGCGACGATCTGATCGACTGGCCGGTGATGGCGAAAGTCGGATTAAGCGTGGCGGTAGCGGATGCCCACCCGCTGCTGATCCCCCGTGCCGACTATGTCACGCGCATTGATGGAGGGCGCGGCGCGGTACGTGAGGTCTGCGATTTATTACTCCTGGCGCAGGGCAAACTGGACGAGGCCAAAGGTCAATCGATATGAGCAAAACCAGACGTTGGGTTATCATTCTACTGTCGCTGGCCGTCCTTGTGCTGATCGGTATTAACCTGGCAGACAAAGACGACACCACTCAGGTGGTAATCAATAACAACGAGCCGACCTATAAGAGCGAACATACCGACACTGTCGTGTATAGCCCGGAAGGCGCACTGAGCTATCGACTTATCGCTCAACACGTTGAATATTATTCCGATCAGGCTGTTTCGTGGTTTACTCAACCGGTATTAACCACGTTTGATAAGGATAAAGTGCCGACCTGGTCTATCAAGGCTGATAAAGCAAAATTGACTGAGGATCGGATGCTGTATCTGTATGGCCATGTTGAAGTCAACGCCCTGGTGGCAGACTCTCAACTACGCAGAATTACGACCGATAACGCGCAGATTAACCTGGTGACGCAAGATGTCACCTCAAACGATCTGGTCACGTTGTATGGAACAACATTTAACTCCAGCGGACTGAAGATGCGCGGCAATTTACGCAGCAAGAACGCCGAGCTGATTGAAAAGGTTAGAACCTCATATGAAATCCAAAACAAACAAACTCAGCCTTAATCTTGTGCTTGCCAGCTCCCTTCTGGCCGCCAGCATTCCGGCATTTGCCGTCACCGGCGATACCGAGCAGCCGATTCACATTGAATCGGATCAGCAGTCCCTGGATATGCAGGGTAACGTGGTGACATTTACCGGTAATGTTATCGTGACGCAGGGCACCATCAAAATTAATGCCGATAAGGTTGTCGTGACCCGTCCGGGCGGTGAAGACGGTAAAGAAGTAATCGATGGCTACGGCAATCCGGCAACGTTTTACCAGATGCAGGATAACGGTAAACCCGTTAATGGCCATGCCTTACAGATGCACTATGAACTGGCAAAAGATTTCGTTGTGCTGACGGGTAAAGCCTATCTGGAGCAGGTGGACAGCAACATCACCGGCGACAAAATTACCTATCTGGTAAAAGAGCAGAAAATGCAGGCCTTCAGCGATAAAGGCAAACGCGTCACTACCGTTTTAGTGCCGTCACAGCTGCAGGATAAAAACAAAACCAAAGCTCCGGCAGAGAAAAAAGGTAACTGATTCGTTATGGCAACATTAACTGCAAAGAACCTTGCAAAAGCCTATAAAGGCCGCCGTGTGGTGGAAGACGTCAGTCTGACCGTCAACTCCGGGGAGATCGTCGGTCTGCTCGGCCCTAACGGTGCGGGCAAAACAACGACCTTTTACATGGTGGTGGGCATTGTGCCGCGCGATGCGGGTAACATCATCATCGATGACGAAGACATCAGCCTGCTGCCGCTGCATGCACGCGCCCGTCGCGGCATCGGTTATTTACCGCAGGAAGCCTCTATTTTTCGTCGTCTGAGCGTGTTTGATAACCTGATGGCGGTACTGCAAATTCGTGACGATCTCTCCAGCGAACAGCGCGAAGATCGTGCTAACGAACTGATGGAAGAGTTCCATATCGAACACCTGCGTGACAGCCTGGGACAGTCGCTGTCCGGAGGGGAACGTCGCCGTGTGGAAATCGCTCGTGCATTGGCTGCAAATCCGAAATTTATCCTGCTGGATGAACCGTTTGCCGGCGTTGACCCGATCTCCGTTATTGATATCAAACGTATCATTGAACACCTGCGCGACAGCGGACTGGGCGTGCTGATCACCGACCATAACGTGCGTGAAACGCTGGCGGTCTGTGAACGCGCCTATATTGTGAGTCAGGGACATCTGATAGCACACGGCACGCCAACCGAAATACTGCAAGACGAACACGTTAAGCGCGTATACCTTGGGGAAGACTTCAGACTCTGATAGGGTAGAAGACGTCACGTTACTGCAGGAGAAAACCACTCTGAACATGAAGCAAGGTTTGCAACTCAGGCTTAGCCAACAACTGGCAATGACGCCTCAGCTACAACAGGCTATCCGTCTGTTGCAGTTGTCTACGCTGGAACTTCAGCAAGAACTTCAGCAAGCGCTGGAAAGTAACCCACTGCTCGAGCAAACCGATCTTCACGACGAAATTGATACCCAGGAAAAACAGGACAGCGATTCCCTCGATACCGCAGATGCTCTCGAACAAAAAGAGATGCCGGAAGAACTGCCGCTGGATGCCAGTTGGGATGAAATTTACACCGCAGGCACGCCGTCGGGCACCAGTGGGGATTACATCGACGACGAACTGCCTGTGTATCAGGGTGAAACTACGCAATCATTACAAGATTACCTGATGTGGCAAGTGGGATTGACCCCGTTCTCGGATACCGATCGCGCCATTGCGACGTCAATTGTCGATGCGGTTGATGACACCGGATATCTCACCGTTTCTCTGGATGATATTCTCGAGAGCATGGGTGATGACGACATTGGTCTCGATGAAGTCGAAGCCGTGCTAAAACGCGTTCAACGTTTTGATCCAGTTGGCGTGGCGGCGAAAGATCTCCGCGACTGCCTGTTGATTCAACTGTCGCAGTTTGACAAAGCCACAGCATGGCTGGAAGAAGCCCGCCTGATCATCAGCGATCACCTCGATCTGTTAGCCAATCACGATTTCCGCTCGCTCATGCGCGTTACCCGGTTGAAAGAAGATGTGCTGAAAGAAGCCGTCAACCTGATCCAGTCGCTGGATCCGAGACCCGGGCAGTCGATCCAAACCGGTGAGCCAGAGTACGTGATCCCAGATGTACTGGTGCGCAAACATAACGATCGTTGGGTCGTCGAACTGAACAGCGACAGCATTCCGCGTCTACAGATTAATCAGCACTATGCCGCCATGTGCAATGGCGCGCGCAACGATGCCGACAGCCAGTTTATTCGCACCAATCTCCAGGATGCAAAGTGGCTGATTAAAAGTCTGGAAAGCCGTAACGACACGCTGTTGCGCGTCAGTCGATGTATCGTTGAGCAACAGCAAGCCTTCTTTGAGAAAGGCGAAGAATTTATGAAGCCGATGGTGCTGGCGGATATCGCCCAGGCCGTCGAGATGCACGAATCAACCATTTCCCGAGTGACCACGCAAAAGTATCTGCACAGTCCACGCGGCATTTTTGAACTCAAGTATTTCTTTTCCAGCCACGTCAACACTGAGGGCGGGGGCGAAGCCTCTTCTACAGCGATACGCGCACTGGTGAAGAAATTAATTGCTGCGGAGAACCCTGCGAAACCGCTGAGTGACAGCAAGTTAACCTCTATGCTGTCAGAACAGGGTATCATGGTGGCGCGCCGCACCGTTGCGAAGTACCGAGAGTCTTTATCCATTCCGCCGTCTAACCAGCGCAAACAGCTGGTCTGACCCAACCGATAAGGAAGACACTATGCAGCTCAACATCACTGGAAACAACGTCGAAATCACTGAAGCACTGCGTGACTTTGTGAACACAAAGTTCGCCAAACTTGAGCAATATTTCGACCGGATTAATCAGGTCTATATTGTGTTGAAGGTGGAGAAGGTGACACACATCTCGGATGCAACACTGCATGTGAACGGTGGCGAAATTCATGCCAGCGCGGAAGGTCAGGATATGTACGCAGCCATTGACGGTTTAATTGATAAACTGGCTCGGCAGTTAACAAAACATAAAGATAAACTGAAACAGCACTAACTTGTCCGGGCAGTTAGCGGGTGCAGGACGGCCTGTTGTGCAGCACAACGGGCCATTTGTACAGTTAGCGCTTAGGTGAAATTATGACAAATAACGATACGACTCTACAACTGAGTACTGTTCTTAACCAGGAATGTACGCGCTCTGGTGTTCACTGCCAAAGCAAAAAACGCGCTCTGGAAATCATCAGCGAACTGGCAGCAAAGCAGCTCAGCTTGCCTTCTCAGGTGGTATTTGAAGCCATTCTGACGCGTGAAAAAATGGGCAGTACCGGCATCGGCAATGGTATTGCCATTCCGCACGGAAAGCTGGAAGAAGACACGATGCGCGCGGTCGGCGTGTTTGTGCAGCTCGAAACGCCTATCGCATTCGACGCCATTGATAATCAACCGGTCGATCTGTTGTTCGCCCTGCTGGTTCCCGCAGACCAAACCAAGACGCATTTGCACACCTTGTCACTGGTTGCAAAACGTCTGGCGGATAAAACCATCTGTCGCCGCCTGCGTTCCGCGCAGAGCGATCAGGAGCTGTATCAAATCATCACGGACACCGAAGGTGTACAGGATGAAGCATAACAACCCAATGGCACCCTTTTTTGTCGTTGTGAGGAGAAACAGTACATGGTACTGATGATCGTCAGCGGTCGTTCAGGGTCAGGCAAATCTGTTGCCCTGCGAGCGCTGGAAGATATGGGTTTTTACTGCGTGGATAACCTTCCCGTAGTGCTGTTGCCCGATCTGGCCCGCACCCTGGCCGATAGCCAAATTTCTGCGGCCGTCAGCATTGATGTGCGCAATATGCCTGAGTCACCAGAAATTTTCGAGCAGGCAATGAATAACCTGCCTGAAGGTTTCTCGCCGCAGCTGCTGTTCCTCGATGCTGATCGTAACACGCTGATCCGTCGCTACAGTGATACCCGTCGACTGCACCCACTCTCCAGCAAAAATCTGTCACTGGAAAGTGCTATCGATAAGGAAAGTGACTTACTGGAGCCACTGCGTTCTCGCGCGGACCTGATCGTCGATACCTCTGAAATGTCCGTGCACGAGCTGGCAGAAATGTTGCGTACCCGACTGCTGGGCAAACGTGAACGTGAACTGACCATGGTATTCGAGTCCTTTGGCTTCAAGCACGGCATCCCGATTGATGCGGATTACGTCTTTGACGTGCGCTTCCTGCCAAATCCACACTGGGACCCTAAACTGCGCCCGATGACCGGCCTGGACAGGCCCGTTGCCGCGTTTCTCGACCGTCACACAGAAGTACACAATTTTATCTACCAGACTCGCAGCTATCTTGAGCTATGGTTACCGATGCTGGAGACTAACAACCGCAGCTACCTCACCGTAGCCATCGGCTGTACCGGCGGGAAACACCGATCGGTGTATATTGCAGAGCAACTGGCTGACTACTTCCGCTCTCGCGGTAAAAACGTGCAGTCACGCCATCGCACGCTGGAAAAACGCAAATCATGACCGTAAAACAGACTGTCGAAATCACCAATAAGCTGGGCATGCACGCCCGGCCTGCGATGAAGCTGTTTGAATTAATGCAGGGTTTTGAGGCGGAAGTGCTGTTGCGTAACGATGAAGGTACAGAGGCGGAAGCGAACAGCGTCATCGCCCTGCTGATGCTGGATTCCGCCAAAGGTCGCCAGATAGAGGTTGAAGCCTCTGGCCCACAGGAAGTAGAAGCCCTGGCAGCGGTGATTGCGCTGTTTAATTCGGGGTTTGACGAGGATTAGTCAGTACAGAGCTACCATTTCAGCACGTAGCGAGTAGGTCGGATAAGGCGTTTACGCCACATCCGGCAATGTCGTTGTGTCGTATTCTGCCTGATGCGCTGCGCTTATCAGGCCTACAAAAACAGCGTCAGCATCGACTAATACAGCTTATTTTCCCGCATAAACGACTCACCGCCTAACTGGCGCATTTGCCGCATGATCCATGCCTGCCGGTTACGTACATAGCCTGACGGGGCATTCGCCTTAAAACGCAGAGGATTTGGCAGCACCGCCGCCAGCAGCGCTGCTTCAGACTGACTCAGGCGGCTGGCCGGTTTATGGAAATAACGTTGTGCTGCCGCTTCTACGCCGAATACACCGTCGCCAAACTCGGCGATATTCAGATAAACCGTCAGAATACGTTTCTTACTCCACACTGTTTCCATACCCAGTGTGAGTCCGGCCTCAAGACCTTTACGCACCCAACTGCGTCCATCCCACAGAAAGAGATTTTTTGCTGTCTGCTGCGAGAGCGTCGATGCTCCACGAATGCGGCTTTCATTGCGCTCATTATGCGCCAGCGCCTTTTCTATCGCAGAGACATCAAATCCCCAGTGCTGCGGAAATTTTTGGTCTTCTGCGGCAATAACCGCCAGCCCCATCCACGGTGAGATCTCATCCATACTGACCCAGTCAGAATGCGCCACATAGCCGAAATCACCGTGCAACCAGGCGCTAATTTGTCGTTCAGCCATCACCGCTGAAAAGGGCACGGGCAGCACGCTGAAGAGGGCGATGCCCCCGCCCCAGAACACGGCGAGGACAATGACCGCCCGCAGAAAGAGTCGCCGCAAACTGGCGGTCACCCCTTTTTTCATTCAGTCAGCACCAGCACACGCGAGACCAGCTTGTCGATACCGCTCGCCGCCTGGGCAATATCCTGCGCCAGCATATAAGCCGGCGTGGTGACGATTTTGTGGTCTTCATCAACCACAATATCATCGACCGGACACGGCACATGCTCTGCCCCCATATCCTCCAGCACTTCCGCAGTATCGATATCGGTGCCAATCGTCAGACGCAGCGGAAAATCGAATATTTTAGGCAGCATCGCTGGAGCAATACACATGAACCCCAACGGCTTACCGGATTGATGCATGGCGACTGCCAGCGCGGCTAAGTCGCTATCCACCCGGCATTCGCTTCCCTGGCTGGCGAAATTGCTCAGGTTCTTCGCTGCACCGAATCCACCTGGGACAATCAGCGCATCCAGTTCAGCAGAGACCGCCTGGGCAAGCGGGCGAATATCACCACGGGTTATACGTGCAGCCTCAATCAGGACATTGCGGGTCTCCTGCATGGGTTCGCCCGTCAGATGATTAATCACATCTGCTTGTTGTTTATCCGGCGCAAAGCAGATGGCCTGAGCCCCGTTGCGGGCAATAGCCAGCAGCGTTAACACGGCTTCATGGATCTCCGAGCCGTCATACACGCCGCATCCACCGAGCACTACGCCAATTTTCTTCATCGTGATACTCCTTTCGCAACTGGCTGTAGCATATTAATAATTCTTATTAAAATGCTACGCTTCACACATTTAACTGATTCATGTAACAAATTATTTAAGATTTGCTATCTTAACTGCGTGCGGCCTGAAAATTAGGGCTGCGCCCTTGTAAACAATGATAATAATTTACGGCGCAGCCACGATTTCCCTGGTGTTGGCGCAGTATTCGCGCACCCCGGCTAAGCCGGGGTCATTTTTTTTCAACACTCGCCACCCAGGCTCTTAATACCGCCACGTCGTGCTGCCACTCCTGCTTCATCTCTTCAATCCATTCCCCCACGTTGTCCTCCCAGGCAGGAAGGTCCGGGGATTGAATTTGCTGACCCAGCTGCTGCAGATGGCGCAGTCCCACTGACCCCGCGGCACCTTTGATTTTATGGCCTTCCTCAACAACGCCTTTTTTATCACGCGCGGTCAGGTTGGACTCCAGCACACTTAAATAACCCGGCATCATCTTCTCAAATACCGCCAATCCGTCGGTAATTAACTTCGGTCCCACCAGCTCGAGGTATTGTTCCAACATGGGAATATCTAACAGCGCTTGCGATTTACTGCTTTCTTCAGATGTCACAGTGCTCTCCTCTTTGTTTCGGGTATCCCAGTATTTTTTAATCATGGCGGTTAACGCCGGTACCGACAGTGGCTTGCTCAGCACGTCATCCATACCCGCTTCCAGATATTCTTTTTTGTCTTTCAGAACGTTAGCAGTGAGCGCCACCAGCGGCGGCAGATCTTCCCGCGCGTACTTTTGCGTTAACTCTCTGGAGATATCCAGACCCGTCATATCCGGCAACTGAATATCCAACAGCACCAGGTCGTCCTCACCCGGTTTGAACATTTCCAGCGCGGCTTTCCCGGTCATGGCGACGTCCACGCTGTTACCCAGTTTTTCCAGCACCGAACGGGCGACAATCACGTTCAGTTCAATGTCCTCAACCAGCAGCACATTCAGGGCAGGCAACGGCATGTCGTCTTCTTCGAAGGCGTCTTCAATCTCTTCCGCAACGGCTGGG
This sequence comes from Citrobacter sp. TBCS-14, assembly GCF_005280805.1. NCBI lineage: Bacteria > Pseudomonadati > Pseudomonadota > Gammaproteobacteria > Enterobacterales > Enterobacteriaceae > Citrobacter > Citrobacter sp. TBCS-14. The sequence goes on along the minus strand of NZ_SZWM01001195.1, from coordinate 69,356 downwards.
GCATGAACGGTAAGGGTAAAGACGGAACCTTTCCCCGGCTGGCTGGAAACCGTAATATCGCCGCCCATGTTTTTCGCCAGACGACGAGACACCGCCAGACCAATCCCGGTCCCGGTCCCGGTGGCCGGTTTACCGCCATTGCTGTCCTTCACCTGATAATACATGGCGAAGATTTTATCCTGCTCATCCTGCGGAATACCGATACCAGAATCTTCCACTTCAAAATGCAGCATGTTGCCTTTGTCATAGCGCGCCCGCACGGTGACCTGCCCTTTCTGGGTAAACTTCACGGCGTTGCTGATCAGATTCCACAGGATTTGACGCAGACGCGTCCCGTCGGTAATGACCTTATGCGGCAGCGGCAAGGTCGGATCAAGTACAAAGCGCAGCCCTTTTTGCTGCGCCTGCAGGCCGGAGAGGTTTTCCAGATCCGCCATAAAGCTGGTGAAATCTATCGGCTGGTTATCGAGCTGAACTTTACGCCGCTCCATCTTATCCATGTCGATAATATCGTTGAAAATATTCTCAAGCGTAACGGCAGAAACATGGATAGTTTTCAGGTATTTTTCCTGCTCTGCGGTCAGATCCGTATCCAGCAGGATCCGACTCAAACCGACAATACCGTTCAGCGGCGTACGCAGTTCGTGGCTGATGGTGGAAATAAAGGTCGTCTTGTCACGGCTGGCACGTTCAAGTGCATCCTGGTAGCGCTTGCGCTCGGTAATATCGCGGCCAAAGCCCATCAGGCCGTGTCGTTTACCGACGCGGTCGTAATAAGGCACTTTACGAATTTCAAAGCAGGCTTTACGTCCGTCCGGGTAATCCAGCCATTGTTCATAGGTCAACGAGACATTATGGCGGAACACTTTCTCGTCGGTTTCGATAACTTTTTCAGCCGCTTCTGGCGAGTAAACTTCAATCGGTTTTAAATTCACCAGTTGCTTTTCGCTCTTGCCTGTCAGCAATTCCATGGCGCGGTTACAGCCGGAGAACTCTTTATCTTCATTGCGATAAAAAACCAGATCCGGTGAAGCATCGAGAAAAGAACGCAGAAAAGAGGATTGTTGTTCCAGTTGGATCTGCGCTTCTTCACGCTCTTTAATTTCGACTTTGAGTTGTTCAAACGTTTCCTGGCGCTCCGCTTCCGCCTTTTCACGTTCGACAATCTCCTGGTTAAGCTGCGCAATATTGTCCTTTAACTGCACGTTAAGCTTGAGATCGCGTTCGCGCATCTCTTCCAGCTTCTGCACCAGTCGTGACAGGCGTTGCCGGGACTCCTCCAGTTGCTCCACGACCACTGACAGGAAATAGACCGCCCAGGGGGTAATTAACAGGCCAAAAAAGATGGAACGTATTACATCAATACTTTCTACCTGGCCATGCAGCACCATGGTGACGGCCATTTGCACCACTATGGCCAACACCACCAGAGCCAGCGCCAATAGCAGCGAAAAGCGCACCAGACCTAATTTCATCATCAGGTCGACATAATACTGCGCCAGCATTCGAATTTGCTTCATAGAGGGTTCCTTCACGACAACTTGGCACAATAATACTCAATTCTCGGCGTGACGTTTGAGATTGTGCAATAAATGCGGAGGCTATCGGTGAAATGACTGAGGAGAGGTCATCGTAGACCTGATAAGCGAAGCGCCATCAGGCAAGCAGGCGCAGATTGCCGGAGGTCGGCTTTGCCTTATCCGGCCTACAGAGGGTTAGCTCCCCGGCTGAGCCCACGGCGTTCCAAGAGCGGAGCCTTGTACACCATGCTCATTGAGATAACGGTCCAGTTCGACCATCCCGGTCCAGCGATTTTCACACCACAGCGGCGCCAGTAACGTCGGGCGACGGGCGCTGGCAGAAATACGATGATAAATAACCTCTGGCGGCGTATGGCGAATCATCTCGCCCGCCGTCACGGTGTAATCGGCCAGCTCAATACCGCTCAGACGCCCTGCTTCCCAGGCCTTCGCCATAATGCTGCCCTTCACGATATGCAGCGGATGCAGCTTAATGCCATCAACGCCGGTCTCCACCACGCGCGCCAGCGTTTGCAGACATTCCGCTTGCCCTTCTCCCGGCAGGCCGACAATCAGATGTGAGCACACTTTCAACCCACGCTCACGCGCCAACTGCGTGGTGCGTTGATAGCAGGCAAAGTCATGCCCACGGTTAATACGGTGCAGCGTTTTATCATGGGCCGTTTGCAGCCCCAGTTCCAACCACACCTCGTAGCCCTGATCTTTATATTCGCACAGCAGATCGAGCACCGCCTCTGGCACGCAGTCAGGGCGTGTCCCGACGCACAGCCCGACAATATTGGCCTGAGTGACCGCCTGCTGGTACATCGAACGCAGCACCTGCACTTCGGCAAACGTGCTGGTATAAGCCTGAAAATAGGCCAGGTAGCGCTTGGCGCGATTCACCAGTTGAGCCTGATGTTCGAGCTGCTCAGCAATCGAATGATGCTGCTGTGCCTCATCGGCAAAGGAGGCGACATTACAGAAGGTGCACCCGCCACGTCCAATGGTGCCATCGCGATTTGGGCAGCTAAACCCGCCGTGCAGCGTGAGTTTATGAACCTTTTGCCCATAACGACGAGAAAGATCCCCACCAAACATATTGACTAATTTCTGTAACTGCATAATCTGATAGACCGCGCCTTGAAAAGAGGCCAAAGCCTGCCATTTTTAGCCCCCGTCGGCGATGACCTGGATCAATCGCCCCGGCTTGCTTTTACTCATTGCATATTCAAGCAAAATAAATGAAATTTCATTCAATCAAAATGTGATTACTTTTCCTTATATCCGATGATTTTTTTTATCTTCCGACGGCCAACGGATAAAAACAGTATCTTTAAGACGCGTAAACTCTATAAACCAGCATAAAATACCAAACATCGCGATAAACAAAGGGAGGACAAGCGATAACGGACCTTTCTGACAGTGAGACAGATCACACTTCCCTCGCCATCCACTGTGCGTTAAATCAATGTAAAAACGCTATTAATTTCAATATATTCATATCGTTAATCGACCTATAGCACATTTCTGCATAAATAAGATTGCCATTTGACCTGTGTGTGGATTCCCGATAACGTGGAAATCCGCTGGAAGCTTTCTGGATGAGCAGCCTGCTCATCATATTTATGCAGTAATTGAGATTCCCTCTGAAGCAAGTCCTCAAACTTGTTTGACCTATGCGAAAAGGATTAAAGAGGGCGAATGCGAGGTGAGCGTATAACGCGCAACCCCCGTCGCCATGCTCTTGGTGTGCCTGTGCGCAAACGGTATCGGAGAGGCGTCCCGCAGAGCCTGGGGAGGTTCACTGATATGTTGTACGATAAATCCCTTGAGAAGGATAACTGTGGTTTCGGCCTGATCGCCCACATAGAAGGCGAACCTAGCCACAAGGTAGTGCGTACCGCCATACACGCACTAGCCCGTATGCAGCACCGTGGAGCCATCCTCGCGGACGGTAAAACCGGCGACGGCTGTGGCCTGTTATTACAAAAACCCGATCGCTTTTTCCGCATTGTTGCGCAAGAGCGCGGCTGGCGTTTAGCCAAAAACTACGCGGTCGGCATGATCTTTTTAAATAAAGACGCTGAACTGGCGGCGGCATCTCGTCGCATCGTTGAAGAAGAGTTACAGCAGGAAACCCTGTCGATTGTGGGCTGGCGCGACGTGCCGACCAACGACGGTGTTCTCGGTGAAATTGCCCTCTCCTCCCTGCCCCGTATTGAGCAAATTTTTGTTAACGCCCCTGCGGGCTGGCGTCCACGCGATATGGAGCGCCGTCTGTTCATCGCGCGTCGCCGCATCGAAAAACGTTTACAGGACGATAAAGACTTCTACGTCTGTAGCTTGTCCAATCTGGTCAATATCTATAAAGGTCTGTGTATGCCGGCGGATCTGCCGCGCTTTTACCTGGACCTCGCGGACCTGCGTCTGGAATCGGCCATCTGCCTGTTCCACCAGCGCTTTTCCACCAACACCGTACCGCGCTGGCCGCTGGCCCAACCGTTCCGCTACCTGGCGCACAACGGCGAAATCAATACCATTACCGGTAACCGCCAGTGGGCGCGCGCCCGTACATATAAGTTCCAGACCCCGCTGATCCCGGATCTCCACGATGCCGCGCCGTTCGTCAACGAAACCGGCTCCGACTCCAGCTCAATGGATAACATGCTCGAACTGCTGCTGGCAGGCGGGATGGACATCATCCGCGCGATGCGCCTGCTGGTGCCACCAGCCTGGCAGAACAACCCAGATATGGACCCGGAGCTGCGCGCATTCTTTGACTTTAACTCCATGCACATGGAGCCGTGGGACGGCCCGGCAGGCATTGTCATGTCTGACGGTCGCTTTGCCGCCTGTAACCTTGACCGTAACGGCCTGCGCCCGGCGCGCTACGTCATCACCAAAGACAAGCTCATCACCTGCGCCTCCGAAGTGGGTATCTGGGATTATCAGCCCGATGAAGTCGTCGAGAAAGGTCGCGTCGGTCCCGGCGAACTGATGGTGATCGACACCCGCTCGGGTCGCATTCTGCACTCGGCGGAAACCGATGATGACCTGAAAAGTCGCCATCCGTACAAAGAGTGGATGGAAAAGAACGTCCGCCGTCTGGTGCCGTTTGAAGACCTGGCTGACGATCAAGTCGGCAGCCGTGAGCTGGACGACGACACCCTTGCCAGCTACCAAAAACAGTTTAACTACAGCGCCGAAGAACTGGATTCCGTGATTCGCGTGTTGGGTGAAAACGGCCAGGAAGCGGTCGGTTCAATGGGCGATGACACCCCGTTTGCCGTGCTTTCCAGCCAGCCGCGCATCATTTATGACTACTTCCGTCAACAGTTCGCGCAGGTGACCAACCCGCCTATCGATCCGCTGCGTGAAGCGCACGTGATGTCGCTGGCCACCAGCATTGGTCGTGAGATGAACGTCTTCTGTGAAGCCGAAGGCCAGGCGCATCGCCTGAGCTTTAAATCACCGATCCTGCTGTACTCTGATTTCACCCAGCTCACCACCATGAAAGAGGAACATTATCGCGCTGACCGGCTCGATATCACCTTCGACGTGAGTGAAACCACGCTGGAAGAGACCGTCAAGGCGCTGTGCGATAAAGCCGAACAGATGGTGCGTAACGGCACGGTATTGCTGGTGCTCTCTGACCGTAACATCGCCAAAAATCGCCTGCCGGTCCCGGCACCGATGGCGGTTGGTGCGGTGCAAACGCGTCTGGTGGAACAAAACCTGCGCTGCGACGCTAACATCATCGTCGAAACCGCCAGTACCCGCGATCCACATCACTTCGCGGTACTCCTCGGCTTTGGTGCCACAGCAATCTATCCGTATCTGGCCTATGAAACGCTGGGGCGTCTGATTGACACTCACGCTATTGCCAAAGATTACCGGACCGTGATGCTGAACTACCGTAACGGCATCAACAAAGGTCTGTACAAAATCATGTCCAAAATGGGCATTTCGACCATCGCCTCCTACCGCTGTTCGAAGCTGTTTGAAGCCGTCGGTCTGCATGACGACGTGGTGGCACTGTGCTTCCAGGGCGTGGTCAGTCGCATCAGCGGCGCAGGCTTTGCCGACTTCCAGCAGGATCTGCTGAACCTCTCCAAACATGCCTGGCTGGCGCGCAAACCGATTAGCCAGGGCGGCCTGCTGAAGTACGTTCACGGTGGCGAATACCACGCCTACAACCCGGACGTAGTACGCACCCTGCAACAGGCAGTACAAAGCGGCGAATACAGCGACTACCAGCAATACGCTAAGTTGGTTAACGAGCGTCCGGCAGCAACGCTGCGCGATCTGCTGGCTATCGCACCTGGCAATGAAGCAGTAAGTATTGACGACGTCGAACCCGCAACCGAGTTGTTTAAACGTTTTGATACCGCAGCCATGTCCATCGGCGCGTTAAGCCCGGAAGCGCACGAAGCGCTGGCCGAAGCGATGAACAGCATCGGCGGCAATTCCAACTCCGGCGAAGGCGGTGAGGACCCAGCACGCTATGGCACCAACAAGGTGTCACGCATCAAGCAGGTGGCTTCTGGTCGCTTCGGTGTAACCCCGGCGTATCTGGTCAACGCTGACGTCATTCAGATTAAGGTCGCACAAGGCGCGAAGCCCGGCGAAGGCGGTCAGTTACCGGGAGATAAAGTTACTCCGTACATCGCCAAACTGCGTTATTCGGTGCCGGGCGTGACGCTGATCTCCCCGCCGCCACACCACGATATCTACTCTATCGAGGACCTGGCGCAGCTGATTTTCGACTTAAAACAGGTTAACCCGAAGGCGATGATCTCTGTGAAGCTGGTTTCCGAACCGGGCGTCGGCACCATCGCCACTGGCGTGGCAAAAGCCTACGCGGATCTGATAACCATTGCCGGTTACGACGGCGGCACCGGTGCCAGCCCGCTCTCTTCGGTGAAATACGCAGGTTGTCCGTGGGAACTGGGGCTGGTAGAAACTCAGCAGGCACTGGTGGCTAACGGTCTGCGCCATAAGATCCGTTTACAAGTTGATGGCGGTCTGAAAACCGGCGTCGACATCATCAAAGCAGCCATTCTCGGCGCGGAAAGCTTCGGCTTTGGTACCGGGCCGATGGTCGCGCTGGGCTGTAAATACCTGCGTATTTGCCACCTGAACAACTGTGCAACCGGTGTAGCAACCCAGGACGAAAAACTGCGTAAGAACCACTACCACGGTCTGCCGTTCAAAGTGACCAACTACTTTGAGTTTGTCGCCCGTGAAACCCGCGAGCTGATGGCATCGCTTGGCGTAACACGCCTGGTGGATCTGATTGGCCGTACCGACCTGCTCAAAGAGCTGGACGGGTATACTGCCAAGCAGCAGAAACTGGAGCTGTCTCATCTGCTGGAAACCGCACAACCTCACCCAGGCAAAGCGGTGTACTGTACTGAGAACAACCCACCGTTCGACAACGGCGTGCTCAACGCGCAGTTGCTGCAACAGGCCAAACCATTTGTTGATGAGCGCCAGAGTAAAACTTTCTGGTTCGACATCCGCAACACCGACCGTTCTGTCGGCGCATCACTGTCGGGCTATATCGCTCAGACGCACGGCGATCAGGGGTTGGCTTCCGACCCGATCAAGGCGCATTTCAGCGGTACCGCAGGCCAGAGCTTTGGCGTGTGGAACGCGGGCGGCGTGGAGCTGTATCTGACCGGCGATGCCAACGACTATGTCGGTAAAGGTATGGCGGGCGGCCTGCTGGCGGTACGTCCTCCGGTCGGTTCTGCCTTCCGCAGCCATGAAGCGAGCATCATCGGCAACACCTGCCTGTACGGCGCAACCGGCGGTCGTCTGTTTGCCGCAGGTCGCGCGGGTGAACGCTTTGGGGTACGTAACTCAGGTGCCATCACCGTGGTCGAAGGCATCGGTGACAACGGCTGTGAATACATGACCGGCGGCATCGTCTGTATTCTCGGTAAAACGGGCGTCAACTTCGGCGCTGGCATGACGGGCGGGTTCGCCTACGTGCTGGACGAAGACGGCGAATTCCGCAAACGCGTGAATCCGGAACTGGTCGAAGTCCTGAGCGTGGACTCGCTGGCTATCCACGAAGAGCATTTGCGTGGACTGATCACCGAGCATGTACAGCATACCGGTTCGTCACGCGGAGAAGAGATCCTGGCCAACTGGCCGGCATTCTCGGCGAAATTCGCACTGGTTAAACCGAAGTCCAGTGATGTGAAAGCACTGTTGGGTCACCGTAGTCGTAGCGCAGCTGAGCTGCGCGTGCAGGCGCAGTAAGGGGTAGCAGCAATGAGCCAGAACGTATACCAATTTATCGACCTGCAGCGCGTTGATCCGCCGAAGAAACCGCTGAAGATCCGCAAGATCGAGTTTATCGAAATCTACGAGCCGTTTTCCGAAGGCCAGGCTAAGGCGCAGGCAGACCGCTGCCTGTCCTGCGGCAACCCGTACTGCGAGTGGAAATGCCCGGTGCACAACTACATCCCGAACTGGCTGAAGCTGGCTAACGAAGGACGTATTTTTGAAGCAGCCGAGCTGTCACACCAGACCAACACGCTGCCGGAAGTCTGCGGTCGTGTGTGTCCGCAGGACCGTTTGTGTGAGGGTTCTTGCACGCTGAACGATGAGTTCGGCGCGGTAACCATCGGCAACATTGAGCGCTATATCAACGATAAAGCGTTTGAAATGGGCTGGCGCCCGGATATGACCGGCGTACGCCAGACCGATAAACGCGTCGCCATTATCGGTGCCGGTCCGGCAGGGCTAGCCTGTGCCGACGTACTCACCCGTAACGGCGTAAAGGCGGTGGTGTTTGACCGTCATCCGGAGATTGGCGGCCTGCTGACCTTCGGTATTCCAGCCTTCAAGCTGGAAAAAGAGGTGATGACACGTCGTCGTGAAATCTTCACCGGTATGGGCATTGAGTTCAAACTCAATGTAGAGGTGGGTCGTGACGTGCAGCTCGACGATCTACTGAAAGATTATGACGCTGTGTTTCTCGGCGTCGGAACCTATCAGTCGATGCGCGGTGGGCTGGAAAACGAAGATGCCGATGGCGTATTCGATGCCCTGCCGTTCCTGATTGCCAATACCAAGCAGTTGATGGGCTTTGGCGAAAGCAGCGACGAACCGTACATCAGTATGGAAGGCAAACGCGTGGTGGTGCTGGGCGGCGGTGATACTGCGATGGACTGCGTACGTACTTCCGTTCGTCAGAACGCCTCACACGTGATTTGCGCCTATCGTCGCGACGAAGAAAACATGCCTGGCTCGAAACGCGAAGTAAAAAACGCGCGTGAAGAAGGTGTAGAGTTCCAGTTCAACGTGCAGCCGCTGGGCGTGGAAATTAACGCCAACGGCAAAGTGTGCGGTGTGAAAATGGCGCATACTGAAATGGGTGCACCGGACGCACAAGGCCGCCGCCGTGCGGAGATCATGCCCGGTTCTGAACACGTGGTACCCGCCGATGCCGTGGTGATGGCATTCGGTTTCCGTCCGCACAGCATGGAATGGCTGGCAAAGCACAGCGTCGAGCTGGACTCGCAGGGCCGCATTATCGCCCCGGAACGCAGCGACAACGCATTCCAGACCAGCAACCCGAAAATCTTCGCCGGTGGCGACATCGTGCGCGGTTCGGATCTGGTGGTGACGGCAATTGCCGAAGGCCGTAAAGCCGCTGACGGGATCCTGAATTACCTGGAAGTATAAAAAGCCTCTCTGCTGGCCCCCTGCCAAAATTCACATTGCTGGATGGGGGCCTGTTTTCTTCTGCCTCACACATTCACGTCATTCCTGGAAAGCGACTCGCAAATGCTGATGCAGGTCCATGTAATGCAATCGTCATGGATTGACGGCATTAGACCTCGAGCGTATTGATAACGATATATTTTCATTTCGCAACTATCACGCCAGGGAAGACATGAATACACTCACCTCGACACACCATGCTGAGGATTATCAGCAAATCCATGACGGAATAATCCATTTATTGGATAACGCCAGGACAGAAACGGTCAGCAGCATCAACGCAATTATGACGGCAACCTATTGGGAGATTGGCCATCGAATTGTCGAATTTGAACAAGGCGGTGAAGCGCGAGCGGCTTACGGTACTCAACTGATTGAACGTTTGTCCGTCGATTTAAACCAGCGGTACAAACGTGGGTGTTCCACGGGAAACTTGCGACAAATACGAGCGTTTTATCTTTATTTTCAAAATATTGAAATTCAGCAGACAGTGTCTGGTGAATCTTCCCGTCTGGCACAACTCGCCAAAATTTTCCCGCTTCCCTGGTCAGCCTATGTCCGCCTGCTATCGGTTAAAAATCCTGATGCCCGCATCTTTTACGAGAAAGAGACGCTACGTAACGGCTGGTCAGTACGGCAACTCGACAGGCAAATCACCACCCAATTTTACGAAAGAACATTATTGTCCCACGACAAAACCGCCATGTTACAGCAGGTCGCCCCCACCGTCGCTGACGTTACGCCAGAACAAGCAATACGTGACCCGTTCATTCTTGAATTCCTAGATTTAAAGGACGAATATTCTGAATCTGACCTTGAAGAAGCGCTGATAAACCACCTGATGGATTTTATGCTGGAACTCGGTGATGATTTTTCCTTTGTGGGTCGCCAGCGTCGCTTACGCATTGACGATAGTTGGTTTCGCATCGATCTGCTGTTCTTCCACCGACGCTTACGCTGCCTGCTCATCGTTGACCTCAAGGTAGGAAAATTCAGCTACGCCGATGCAGGGCAAATGAATATGTACCTGAATTACGCCCAAGAGCACTGGACAATGCCTGGAGAGAATCCGCCCGTAGGCTTAATCCTGTGCGCGGAAAAAGGTGCTGGCGAAGCTCACTATGCCCTAACCGGTTTACCTCATAAAGTGCTTACCAGCGAATACAAAATGCAGTTGCCTGACGAGAAATTACTGGCGGATGAACTTGCCCGTTCACAAACTCGATTAGCGTCTCAATGAGAGCATTCACGGAGCGACTGAGCCAATGGCGACAGCGTGCGCGGTTCGGATCTGGCGGTGGCGGCAATTGCCGAAGGCCGTAAAGCCGCTGACGGGATCCTGAGTTACCTGGAAGTATAAACACATCTTTTCTGGCATCTCGTCCGCACATATGGATGAGATGCCGGATATCCGTCTTCTCTTCTAAAAATACGTAGTTGCTACATAGCATAAATTCGCGACCAACCAGCTTAAAAATCCAGTACGTAAACGTTTGCATTCTTCTGAAAAGTGTATATTATGCGGCGGATTTTTTGGGCAAAATTCATGGAGGTGTTGTGTCGCAAGATAACAATTATAGCCAGGGCCCCGTCCCTCTGGCCGCGCGGAAAGGTGTAGTTCCACTGACATTTGTAATGTTGGGATTAACGTTTTTTTCCGCCAGTATGTGGACCGGGGGCACACTCGGTACCGGTCTTTCCTATAATGATTTCTTCCTGGCAGTTCTCTTCGGTAATCTTCTCCTCGGTATTTACACTGCCTTTCTGGGTTTCATCGGCGCAAAAACCGGACTCTCTACCCATCTCCTGGCGCGTTACTCATTTGGCGTAAAAGGTTCATGGCTTCCCTCAATGCTGTTAGGCGGCACGCAGGTGGGCTGGTTTGGTGTTGGCGTGGCGATGTTTGCTATCCCAGTCAGCAAAGCGACGGGAATCGACGTTAATATCCTGATTGCTGTGTCTGGCCTGTTGATGACCATGACCATCTTTTTTGGCATTTCGGCGCTGACGGTTTTATCAATTATCGCCGTACCCGCTATCGTTATTCTTGGTAGTTACTCCGTCTGGCTGGCAGTATCCGACGTGGGCGGCTTAGATCATTTAAAAACGATTGTGCCACAGACGCCGCTGGATTTTTCAACCGCGCTGGCGCTGGTCGTAGGATCGTTTGTCAGCGCAGGTACCTTGACGGCCGACTTCGTTCGCTTTGGCCGTAATGCCAAAGCTGCGGTGCTGATTGCCATGGTGGCTTTTTTCCTCGGCAACTCCCTGATGTTTATCTTCGGTGCTGCTGGCGCTGCCGCTGTAGGACAGGCGGACATCTCCGACGTGATGATTGCCCAGGGGCTCCTGCTACCAGCGATTGTCGTTCTCGGCCTGAATATCTGGACCACCAACGACAACGCGCTGTATGCGTCGGGTCTGGGCTTTGCCAATATTACCGGTTTTTCCAGCCGTACATTGTCGGTGGTTAACGGTATTATTGGCACGCTGTGCGCGCTGTGGCTGTACAATAACTTTGTCGGCTGGCTGACATTTCTGTCGGCCGCGATCCCTNTGTTCTCGCCACTGAAATACGCCAGCATATCTTCAGAGGTATCCAGGGGTGATTATTGCCGACTATCTGTTAAACCACCGCCGATACGCCGATTTCAACAACGCACAATTTACGCCGGTGAATTGGATAGCCATTCTGTCCGTTGCACTGGGCATCGCTGCCGGCCACTATATTCCCGGTATTGTGCCCGTCAACGCCGTACTCGGCGGTGTAGTCAGCTATATCCTGCTGAATCCACTTTTTAATCGCAGTCTTGCTCAGTCCACGGAGGTCAGCCATGCAGACTAATACCCTCACCATTCGTCAGGCACGTTTACAGGGACGCGACGGGTTATGGCAACTTACAATTGAAAACGGGCGTTTTAGCCGTATTGAATCCCAGGAAGCCGCATCTTTACCGCAAGGTGAGGTACTGGACGCTGAAGGTGGACTCGCCATCCCGCCATTCGTCGAGCCGCATATCCATCTGGACACCACGCAAACGGCAGGCGAGCCAAGCTGGAATCAGTCGGGTACGCTGTTTGAAGGTATTGAGCGCTGGGCTGAACGTAAAGCGATGCTGACTCACGAAGACGTGAAGACGCGTGCCATGCAAACCCTGAAATGGCAGATGGCCAACGGCATCCAGTATGTTCGTACGCACGTTGACGTTTCCGATCCCACGCTAACGGCACTGAAAGCGATGCTGGAAGTGAAGCAAGAGGTCGCACCGTGGGTGGAGCTGCAAATTGTGGCATTCCCACAAGAGGGGATTCTATCTTACCCCAACGGTGAGGCGCTGTTAGAAGAAGCGGTGCGCCTGGGCGCCGACGTGATTGGTGCGATTCCCCACTTTGAATTTACGCGTGAATATGGCGTGGAGTCGCTGCATAAAATTTTCGCCCTGGCCCAGAAGTACGACCGCCTTATCGATGTGCACTGTGACGAAATTGATGATGAACAATCACGCTTTGTTGAAACCGTTGCAGCACTGGCGCATCGCGACGGAATGGGCGGGCGCGTCACTGCCAGCCATACCACAGCGATGCATTCCTACAACGGCGCGTATGCTTCCCGTCTTTTCCGTCTGCTGAAAATGTCAGGTATTAACTTTGTTGCGAATCCTCTGGTGAACATTCACCTGCAGGGACGTTTTGACACCTATCCCAAGCGTCGCGGTGTCACCCGCGTCAAAGAGATGCTGGAGGCAGAGATCAACGTCTGCTTTGGCCATGATGATGTCTTTGATCCGTGGTATCCGCTGGGCACCGCGAATATGCTGCAGGTGCTGCATATGGGATTACACGTGTGCCAACTGATGGGATACGGGCAGATTAATGATGGGCTGAACCTGATAACCACTCACAGCGCAAAAACCCTGCACTTGCAAGACTACGGCCTGAGCGTTGGAAATTCCGCTAACCTGGTAATTTTACCGGCAGAAAATGGGTTTGACGCAGTTCGTCGCCAAACACCTGCCCGTTATTCCATTCGCCACGGGCGGGTCATCGCCGAGACCGTACCGAGCCAAACAACGTTGCATCTGTCGCAGCCGGAAATAGTGACATTTAAGCGGTAGGTTGTCTTTTGGATAATTGCCGCAGACACGCAGCTGCGGCAATTACCATGTTGGCGCATTCCTATCAGGCGTGTAGCAAGCTGGCTCGGACCTTCACCACCACCTTCTTAATTTCTCCAGATGCACTCGCCACGCAGCCCGGTTTATGTGGCTCGCCAGGCATAAACACCGCGAACATCCCCGGTTTCAGGGTGACAACCTGTTCATCGGCAATCTCGCTGCACAGTTGATAATCCTCTTCAACATGCACGTCTTCGCACTGACGTGCGGAACCTGCCAAACCGAAAAAAATACGCTCTTCACCTGCCAGCAGCAATTGGATATCAATATAGCATTCATGCAGCTCCGCCTTTTTTTCTTGTGGCGGTTGCGTGGCGAACTGCATCACGTTCATAAACAGATCGTCGCCTTTCAGTACATAGTGTCCCGGCGCGTTATTCTGCACGTCTGCCGCCAGCGCAAGGGTCAGCGCATCAAGCAGAACAGGGGGTAATCCCGCGGCGGATAGCGACTGTAACTCGCCTAATATCATGATAACTCTCCTTGTGCTAACAATGCTGCGCCCAGCAACCCGGCGTCATGTCGGTAATGTGCGGTGCGCAGTGGGACGTGATACACCGAGGGTTCCTGCGCCAGCAGCGTGCGGACCTGCGTCAGATATCCTTGCGCCAGCCCAACGCTGCCACCCACAACTACGCACTGGCAGTCGGTAGACGCTTTGACGTCGGCAATCAGTCGCGCCAGCACCTGTGCAGAATGTGCAATCAACCGCGTGGCCTGTTCATGCCCTTGCACCGCACGCGTAAACACCGTTCTGGCATCACAACCGGCAAGGTCGCCCTGTGCGGCAGCGGCAATTCCGCGACCAGATGCAATAGCCTCCACGCAGCCGGTACGACCGCAGCCACAGACTGGTCCATTAGGGTCTGCCAACGTATGCCCTAAATGCCCCGCCAGACCACCAGCCCCGGTGAGTAACTTGCCGTTGCTGACCACGCCGCCGCCCACACCGGTCGACACGGTGATAAATACCATGTCGCTTATCTCGTCAGCCATTACGTGGTATTCCGCCCAGGCCGCCGCCTGCGCATCATTGACCGCCATGGTCGGCAAGCCGGTCAACTCTCTTAAGGTTTGTACCAGCGGGAAGTGCATCAGCCCGCCAAGATTGAGCGGATTAATCGCCAGTAGTGTGCCCTCGCGGATAATACCGGTGGAGGCAACGGCAACGCGCTCTGCTTGCGCCTGCAGCGGCTCAATGAGCGTCTGTAACGCGGCCCGCAGGGCATCCGGCGTTTTGCTGGCAGGTGTCGGCAGTTCACGGCGTTCGCGGATCTGTAAATCGCGGTCTACCCGTGCAGCGGCCAGTTTGGTGCCGCCAATATCAATCGCCAGCGTTGTCATAGCACGACCTTTTTCAGCGTCAGTAGCTCAAGTAACGACATACTTACTCCCTTACCAAAATAGCCCGGTGCAGGACCGGGCTATCGGATTAACTTTTTGATTTCACCAGCGCGCTTTTATCGCTGCCAAACGGCACGGCTCCGCTAAACGGTTTACCATCAATGGCATCATGGGTACGCAGCGCTTCCGGGCGCAGCCAGCGCTGCACGCGGGACGGCATATCAAGGCCAATCAGCAGGATCACCACGAAAGTCAGGCTAAACGACAGCGATCCCAGCGCCGTACCCAGATCCAGACGCTGTGCAATCAGCGCACCGATGATCGGCGCCAGTGCCCCGCCCAGCGCACCCACGTTGTAGGTAAAGCCCAGACCCGCCGCACGTTGGTCGGTATCGAAATAACCGCCGATCAGTTTGGGTAAGATCCCGGAGATCCCCTGCCCGAGCATTTGCTGGAAAAACAGCAGCAGACCCAGTACCCAGACGTTGGCACCGCCAATCGCAAACACGGGAATAATCAGCAACTGTGAGGCCAGCAGGCTGTAGACATAGGCTTTGCGCGTACCCAGCCAATCACCCAGAAAACCACCGACACAACAGCCTACCGCCGCCCCAAAGCCGCTGAAGAACAGCACCCTGGCGACCGTCGACGGGTCATACATCAATTCAGTTTTCAGGTAGGTCGGCAGCAGCGCCTGAATTGGCCACGAGTAGAGGAAGGCGAACAGCACCACTACCATCAGCATTACGCCCGTCGGCCAGCGTTTACCGCTGCTTTGCACCATAAAGCTAATGAAGATAAACGCGCAGACCAGACCGAGGATCGCCACGATAGCCGCGTTTTGCAGGTTACCGGCAAAACAGAACCACAGCGCGGTTGCGGCGGCGAGCGTCATCAGAATATTAATGACCCGATGTTCACCCCGATAGAGGGTATCCACCATCGTGCGCACCGGCGCTTTGCCTTCGTGTTTTTCCTTCCAGTCTTCGGCTTCCGGAATATTTTTACGCAGCCAGAGGGCGAAGATAATCGGTACAATGCCGATGAAAAACAGCGCGCGCCACCCCCACACCGGTACCACCAGACTGTAGACCTGAGCGGCGATCACGGCCCCCACGGAGAAGCCCGAAATCAGGAAACCACTGGCTTTATTGCGCAACTGTTTAGGCCAGCTTTCAATCACATAGGTCGCACTTGAACCGTACTCACCTGCCATCCCCATACCGATGACCAAGCGGGCAATAAACATGGTGGTGTAGCCCGGTGCAAAACCGCAAGCCAGCGTCCCTAGCGAGAACAGAATAATGCTGGTGACCATCGCCAGGCGACGCCCGTAGCGATCGCCCATCGCCCCCAGCATCAGCCCGCCAAACCAGCGAGAAATAAAGGCGGCCGAGATCAGGCTGGCAGCCTGCACCGTCGTCAACCCGAATTCACCTTGTACTTCCGTCAGCACAAGGGCAATTAAGACAAAATCAAAACCATCCAGCAAATATCCCAGCCAGGCGGCAGAGAACGCACGCCATTGTGCCCGGTTGAGATGGCGGTACCACGGAATGCTCTGGGTAGAAGTACTCATGTGACTCTCCCGACGATTTTCATTGTTGTACTGGTGGGCGACTGTGCCTCATCCGGCCTACGGTCTGCCTGTGTAGGCCTGGCAAGCAAAGAGCCCCCGGCAATCCGCTGTTACGCCTTTTCTGCCAGCAGTTGGTCAGCCAGCGCTTTCAGTTCTGGCAGGTACTTTTCGTCAACAGGGGCAAACGGCTTACGGCACAGTGGGACGGAAATCACGTCCATATAGTGCAGAACCGTTTTCAGTCCACGGAACACGCCGACTTTAATCAGTAAATCGATAACCTTATTGCACTCGGTTTGCAGCTTTTGTGCCGTCTGGATGTCGCCTTCTTTGAGTGCTTTCACGATTCCCTGATAGCGCCAGCCCATAATGTTGTAGGTACTGCCGATACCACCGTCTGCCCCAGCCAGCAGGCCTGACGCGAAAATTTCGTCATAGCCGTTGTACAGCACCAGATCCGGATGGGCGCGACGGATCTGCTCCATTTGATAGAGATCGCCAGAGGTCTGCTTCAACGCACCAACACCCGGCAACGTGACCAGCGTGTTGATCTGATCCAGCGTCAGTTTTACGCCGCTCAGCGCCGGGATGTTATAGACCACCATTGGCAAGCCATCAGAGGAATCAATAATTGCACGGTAGTGATCGCAGTGCTCTTCAAAACTGAACGGATAGTAAAACGGCGTGACGGCAGAGACAGCATCAAAGCCGTAACGATGGGCTGCGCTCGCCAACTGCTGGCTCTCTTCGGTGCTCACCGTGCCCACATGTGCGATAAGCGTGACTTTACCCTTCGCTTCTTCCGCCACGATCTCCAGTACCTGCTCTCTTTCAGCCCGGTTCTGGACAAACGCTTCACCCGTTGAGCCACCGACGTACAGGCCATCAACACCCTGCCCAATGTTGAAACGTACCAGACGACGTAGGCTCTCAATGTCCAGCCGCTGTTGGTTGTCGAATGGGGTTAACAACGCTGGCATTACGCCTCTTAAATCTCTTGCCATAACTACCTCTGTCGATGATTAGTGTTGTCTAACTGCGTACCTTTATACCTGTTATACCAGATCAAATAAGCAGCAATACAATACAGAACGCTTATATTGCGATCTGCCTCACTAAACGATCATCAGGATCGCGATCACTTCCTCAATTTTTTATTTTTACCGAAGGCGTGCCAGGTAGCGGACACGCTGTTGAGATGGTCCTGTAATGCGCGGTCTGCTTCATCAGGATCGTGCTGACGAATGGCGTCGACAATAGCAATATGCTGTTGATAACTTACGCTATTGTGCTCGTATAATTCGCGGTCAGCGACGGTCGGACGTGCGGCGATCAGCCAGTCCAGCAGCGCGACATGGATCGCCATAAAGATAGGATTACCAGGGATCTCCGCCAGCACACGGTGAAAATCCACGTCCGAACGAATGAACAGCGCGTTGTCATCCAGCGACTGGCTGTTAATCTCCAGCGCTTTCGCCAGTCTGTCAATTTGCTCGTCGGTTGCATGCTCTGCGGCGTAACGCACCAGGCTTGACTCAAAGAACAGTCGCAACTGTTCAAAGTGCGCGATGCCGCCGGGATGCGAGAGAAAATCTTTCGCCATCCCCGACAGTTCACCAATGATGGTGTCCGCAGATGGACGCGAAACGCGGGCACGTTCGCCGTTGTTGATTTGCACCAGGCCTTTACGTTTTAACGCCGCCAGGGCTTCTCGTACCGAGGGACGACCGACGTTAAAGAAGGCCATCAGCTCCCGCTCGGACGGCAACTGTTCACCCTCGCCAAACTCCCGACGACGAATCATCTGTTCCAGTTCTTCTTCAACCATTTCAGACAGCTTTTTACGCGCCAGCGGGCGGTTACGTAAACTACGGCCAATGGTGGATGGAGAGTCTTCAGCTTGCGAATCAAATGCGTTCATAGGGTCCATTCAGCTAAGTCATTGGTGAAAAACAACAGCGGGTTCATCGTAACACATGATCGAAAGCGGGGTGAAATGGAGGTCAATCGGGTTAGCCCGCTTATTGATAACATATGAAATACAAATATATTTTCACTCAAAAACAATATGATGAATTTTAATTTCTGAGTATGACATCGAACTTATGAAATCTGCGAATATGATCGTGAAAAATTATCATAACCTACTATTTTAAAACGAAAAATAATTTAATCTCGATTTTAAAAATACGATATTCACTCCATAAAAAACGGTAAAAAAAATATAACATCCGCTTTTATAACAGCGCTATTACCGGATTTATCTTCTTTCCTGCATGGAGTGAAAAAATGTTCGGCATCATACTTTCTGTCATCGTTTTATTAACGATGGGTTACCTGATCCTCAAAAACTACAAACCCCAGGTGGTCCTTGCGGCGGCTGGGATCTTCCTAATGATCTGCGGCGTCTGGCTGGGGTACGGTGCGCTGGTTGCACCCGAAAAAAGCAGCGGCTACCTGCTGGTTGATATTTATAACGAAATTCTGCGCATGCTCTCCAGTCGTGCAGCAGGCCTGGGGCTATCGATTATGGCCGTCGGTGGCTATGCCCGCTATATGGACAGGATGGGAGCCAGTCGGGCGATGGTGAGCCTGCTGAGCCGTCCGCTAAAGCTTATCCGCTCACCGTATATCGTGCTTGCCGCCACCTATGTGATCGGTCAGATCATGGCGCAGTTCATTACCAGCGCCTCCGGGTTAGGGATGTTGCTGATGGTCACCCTCTTCCCGACGCTGGTCAGCCTTGGCGTAAGCCGTTTGTCGGCAGTGGCGGTCATCGCAACGTCAATGTCGATTGAATGGGGTATTCTGGAAACAAACTCGATTTTTGCCGCTCAGGTAGCGGGAATGAAAATCGCCACCTACTTCTTCCACTACCAGTTACCCGTGGCCACGTGCGTGATTATCGCTGTTGCTATTGCGCACTTTTTTGTACAGCGCCAGTTTGATAAAAAAGCGGCACCAGAAAACATCGGCTTTACCGAACAAAAGGTGCTGGAAGATGTTCCGCCGCTCTATTACGCCATTTTACCGGTGATGCCACTGATCCTGATGCTAGGCTCGCTGTTCCTTGCACATAGTGGACTCATGAAAACAGAGCTGAATCTGGTGGTGGTGATGCTGATGAGCATGACAGTCACCATGCTTGTCGAATTCTTTCGCACCCATAATCTGCGCGAAACCATGGATGATGTGCAGGCGTTTTTTGATGGCATGGGCACCCAGTTTGCCAACGTCGTGACGCTGGTCGTCGCCGGTGAGATCTTTGCCAAAGGCTTAACCACCATCGGCACTGTCGACGCGGTGATTAGGGGGGCGGAACATTCCGGGCTTGGCGGTATCGGCGTGATGATCATCATGGCGGTGGTCATCGCCGCCTGCGCCATTGTCATGGGTTCCGGTAACGCGCCGTTTATGTCTTTCGCCAGCCTGATCCCGGACATCGCCGCAGGGCTGCATATTCCGGCGGTGGTAATGATTATGCCAATGCACTTTGCCACTACCCTGGCCCGCGCGGTTTCACCCATTACTGCGGTCATTGTAGTAACTTCCGGTATTGCGGGTGTATCGCCTTTTGAGGTGGTTAAACGCACGGCGATCCCAATGGCGGTAGGATTTGTGGTGAATATGATAGCCACGATTGTGCTGTTTTATTGATGGCTGGCACAGAAAGCAAAACAGGCCCGCAAGGGCCTGTTTGATTTTACTTCACTACGCGTAGCGCCGGACGCCCGCCACGCGGAGGTGGCGGCGTATCATCCGGGTCGTTGTCATCACCGTGATCGGGCTTATCGCCATCAATGACGGACATGACCGTTTCGCTTTCAAAGCCGGACGTGTCGTTGTCGTCATCATTTAAGCTGGCGACATCTTCGTCGTAGGCCGCTTCTGGCTCGAACATGGTACCTGCACCGTTTTCACGGGCATAGATAGCCAGAACAGCAGCCAGCGGCACGGAAACCTGACGCGGTATACCGCCAAAGCGCGCGTTAAAACGCACTTCGTCATTTGCCAGTTCCAGGTTGCCCACTGCACGTGGAGCAATATTCAGAACAATTTGCCCGTCACGCGCATATTCCATAGGAACCTGCACATCCGGAAGCGTCACATCCACCACCAGGTGCGGCGTGAGCTGGTTGTCTAACAACCACTCATAGAATGCGCGCAGCAGATACGGACGGCGCGGTGATAGCTGTGGCAAATCCATACAGATTAACCCCGGCCCAGACGCATTTCACGTTCAGGCTCAGTCAGAGAAGCCAGGAAAGAGTCACGTTCAAATACGCGGGTCATATACCCTTTCAGCTCTTTCGAACCAGCACCGCTGAATTCAATACCCAGCTGCGGTAAACGCCACAGCAGCGGCGCCAGGTAGCAGTCTACCAGGCTGAACTCATCGCTCAGGAAATACGGTTTCTGACTAAACACTGGCGCAATTGCCAGCAGCTCTTCGCGCAGTCGCTTACGCGCGACGTCCGCTTCAGAAGCAGAACCGTTTACGATGACGTTCATCAGCGTATACCAGTCTTTTTCAATACGCTGCATGTACAGGCGGCTTTCACCACGTGCAACCGGGTAAACCGGCATCAGCGGCGGATGCGGGAAACGCTCATCCAGGTATTCCATAATGATGCGAGATTCCCATAGGGTCAGCTCACGATCCACCAGTGTCGGTACGCTCTGATTCGGGTTGAGGTCGATCAGATCCTGAGGTGGATTGTCTTTCTCCACATGCTCAATCTCGAAACTAACACCTTTCTCCGCCAGTACAATGCGGACCTGATGGCTATAGATGTCAGTAGGACCAGAAAACAGCGTCATTACCGAACGTTTGTTGGCAGCGACAGCCATGAAAACCTCCAGGTATATTAAGAATTTTACTGCTACCAGCCACCAGGTGGCCAGCCAGAAGTGATGTCACCCAGATTCGGAAAGCCATTGCTGTTCAAAATACAAACAAAAAATGAACAATACCGCACATTTGGGCAGAAAATTGGATGATAGTTTACCAGATTTTGTGACCTTTGTGGTGAGTCGATTCTGGAAATGGGAAAAAAGAGGTGGCAATCAGCAGATTACCGTGCTTATTCGCGGGTAAAAATCCATAAAAAAACCCGCCGAGGCGGGTTTTTTCGCAAATTGCAATCTGCCGAAGCAGAAACCAATTAACGCTTGGAGAACTGAGGACGACGACGTGCTTTACGCAGGCCGACTTTCTTACGTTCAACTTCACGAGCATCACGAGTAACGAAGCCTGCTTTACGCAGTTCGCCACGCAGTGACTCGTCATATTCCATCAGTGCGCGGGTGATACCGTGACGGATCGCACCAGCTTGACCAGAAATACCACCACCTTTAACGGTGATGTACAGGTCCAGTTTACCAATCATGTCGACCAGTTCCAGCGGCTGACGAACTACCATGCGGGCAGTTTCACGACCGAAGTACTGTTCCAGAGAACGTTGATTGATAACGATTTTACCACTGCCCGGTTTGATGAAAACGCGAGCTGCAGAACTTTTGCGGCGACCAGTGCCGTAGTATTGATTTTCAGCCATTGCCTATAATCCCGATTAGATGTCAAGAACTTGCGGTTGCTGTGCCGCGTGGTTGTGCTCATTGCCCGCGTAAACTTTCAGTTTACGGTACATTGCACGACCCAGCGGGCCTTTTGGCAGCATGCCTTTAACCGCGATTTCAATCACACGCTCAGGATGGCGAGCAATCATCTCTTCAAAGGTCGCTTCTTTAAGACCACCGACGTAGCCACTGTGACGGTAGTACATTTTGTCAGTACGCTTGTTGCCAGTTACCGCAACTTTGTCAGCGTTCAGAACGATGATGTAATCACCGGTATCTACGTGCGGAGTGTATTCCGCTTTGTGCTTACCGCGCAGGCGCAGAGCCAGTTCGGAAGCCAGACGGCCCAGAGTTTTACCGGTCGCGTCAACAACATACCAGTCGCGTTTTACGGTTTCTGGTTTAGCTGTAAAAGTTTTCATTAAAAGCTTACCCAAATAAATTAGTTACACGTTGGTGAACACCCAAACGTTTTGTCAGTTGAGGTTCACACGACATTGTCCAGCAAACCTACCCCTTCGAATAGCCTATGCCGGCACATAGAAAGTTTTGGGAAAAAAACTCTCTCGTAACGTGGGGTCGCAAGATTATAGAGAAGTCAGGGTCAAAGATCGACCCCTTTATGTGATTTGCGATGGGTTTAACCGGCTAAATGTTCGCGCTTCAGATACTCTTCGCTTTGCATCTCCTGCAAACGCGACAAACAGCGCTGGAATTCAAACTTTAGGCGCTCTCCCCGGTAGATCTCATATAAAGGAACTGCCGCACTCACCACCAGCTTGACGTGGCGTTCGTAGAACTCATCTACCAGCGCGATAAAGCGCCGTGCTTCGCTCTCCATCAACGACGTCATCACTGGGACGTCAGAGAGCAACACGGTGTGAAACAGGCGCGATAGCGCAATATAGTCGTGCTGGCTGCGGGCATCGACGCACAGGGTAGTAAACGAGACGGCCAGCGTTTGGTTTTCGACGGCCAGTGTCTGCATCGGGCGATGATTTATCTCAAGCGTCGGCGCATGTTCACTTTTGCTTCCCGCTAACGCCAGCCACAGCTTATCCATCTGCTGTTGGGTTTCATCATTCAGCGGCGATAACCATAAATGCGCCTGGGTTAACGTACGCAGACGGTAATCAACTCCGGCATCCACATTCATGATGTCGCAGTACTGTTTAATAGCCTCAATCGCCGGAAGAAAGCGGGCACGTTGCAGACCATTGCGGTACAGGTCATCAGGCGGAATATTGGATGTCGCCACGAGCGTGATGCCGCGGGCGAACAGCGCTTTCATTAATCCACCGAGCAGCATCGCATCGGTGATATCTGAGACAAAAAACTCATCAAAGCACAGCACGTCGGTTTCTGCCTTAAAGCGGTCGGCAATCACTTCCAGCGGGTCGCTTTGCCCTTGCAGGGCGGTCAACTCTTCATGTACGCGCAGCATAAAGCGGTGAAAGTGCAAACGCTGTTTACGCGTGCCCGGCAGGCTATGGTAGAAAAGGTCCATCAGCCAGGTTTTCCCGCGCCCCACGCCCCCCCACATATACAGACCACGCACCGGCGTGCTCTCCGTCGGTTCACGTTTACCCAAAAATTTGCTAAAGCGAGCAATCAGCCCACTTTCCTGCAACGCAGGACGGGCTGGGGCAGTCAGTTCCTGGAAAATAATATCCAGTCGATTCACTGCCTCTTGCTGTACGTTGTCGGGTTGATGACTGCCGTCGTTGAGGGCCTGCAGGTAACGCGATGTCGGGGAAAAGCTTTGCATGATGTTATTGTTATTCCTTGAGAATCGATGTGCCGTCGCTCACGGTTGACGAAAAAAAGGCCGTTCTACACTACGCGATATAAAGTCGGGATTCCACTTCTACGGGATTAGCGGTTATAGTGGCATAATCAGGCGCAGGCATGGAGCCTAAAGCCAACACCCTACGGAAACACAAGACAACGGGAGATGTTCATGACCTGGGAATATGCGCTAATTGGGTTAGTCGTCGGTATCATTATTGGTGCCGTAGCCATGCGTTTTGGTAATCGTAAATTACGCCAACAGCAGGCATTGCAGTACGAACTGGAAAAAAACAAAGCTGAGCTGGAAGAGTATCGTGAAGAGCTGGTAAGCCACTTTGCCCGCAGCGCTGAGCTACTGGATAACATGGCCGACGACTATCGTCAGATCTACCAACATATGGCAAAAAGTTCCAGCAACCTGCTGCCGGGTATGTCGCCAGAATCCAACCCGTTCCGTAACCGTCTGGCAGAGTCTGAAGCAGGCAACGATCAGGCACCGGTTCAGATGCCACGCGACTATTCCGAAGGGGCCTCCGGCCTGCTGCGTAGTGGCGCAAAGCGCGACTAACTGCACATCGTTAAGAAATTTATTGGGCGCAGCAATTGCGCCCTCCGCTTCTCTTCCCGTCCCAGCTATTATTTAGTCGTTAGCCGCATTGTGACCAAACCGAAAATTCAATAACATCAAACTGTTTTGAATCATCTTCCGTTTACTCAAGGTACGAGAGCAGGATCAATGAAAAAACAAACCCAGCTGTTGAGTGCATTAGCGTTAAGTGTCGGGTTAACTCTCTCGGCGCCGTTTCAGGCAATTGCGTCGATACCCGGCCAGGTTCCCGGTCAAGCCGCACTCCCCAGCCTCGCACCAATGCTGGAGAAAGTGTTACCTGCGGTCGTGAGCGTGAGGGTCGAAGGTACCGCCGCGCAGGGGCAGAAAGTCCCGGAAGAATTCAAAAAATTTTTTGGCGATGACCTACCCGATCAGCCGTCACAACCGTTCGAAGGCCTGGGTTCAGGAGTCATCATCGACGCAGCCAAAGGCTACGTGCTAACCAATAACCACGTTATTAATCAGGCACAGAAGATCAGTATCCAGCTCAACGACGGTCGCGAGTTTGACGCCAAGCTGATTGGTAGCGACGATCAGAGCGATATCGCCCTGCTGCAAATCCAGCACCCTAGCAACCTGACACAAATTGCCATCGCCGACTCCGACAAACTCCGCGTGGGTGATTTTGCCGTCGCCGTCGGTAACCCGTTCGGGCTGGGGCAAACGGCAACCTCCGGCATCGTCTCGGCATTGGGTCGCAGCGGCCTGAATCTGGAAGGTCTGGAAAACTTTATTCAGACCGATGCGTCCATTAACCGGGGTAACTCCGGTGGCGCGCTGCTTAATCTGAATGGTGAATTGATCGGTATTAACACCGCCATTCTGGCACCGGGCGGCGGCAGTATCGGCATTGGCTTTGCCATTCCCAGCAACATGGCGCGCACGCTGGCGCAGCAGTTAATGCAGTTTGGCGAAATCAAACGCGGCCTGTTGGGTATTAAAGGGACGGAAATGACCGCCGACATCGCCAAAGCGTTCAAGCTGGATGTACAGCGCGGCGCGTTTGTTAGCGAAGTGCTGCCGAACTCTGGCTCCGCGAAGGCGGGCGTGAAATCCGGTGACGTCATTACCAGCCTCAACGGCAAGCCGCTGAACAGTTTTGCCGAGTTACGTTCGCGTATTGCCACCACCGAACCGGGCACCAAGGTTAAACTGGGTCTGCTACGTAACGGTAAGCCGCTGGAGGTGGAAGTCACACTGGATACCAGCACGTCGTCGTCCGCCAGTGCGGAAATGATCGCCCCGGCATTACAAGGTGCAACGCTTAGCGACGGTCAGTTAAAAGACGGCACTAAAGGCATCAAGATTGATAACGTCGAAAAAAGCAGCCCAGCCGCGCAAGCCGGTCTGCACAAAGATGACGTTATCATCGGTGTAAACCGCGATCGCGTGAACTCCATTGCCGAAATGCGCAAGGTGCTGGAAGCGAAACCGTCGATCATCGCGTTGCAGGTGGTACGCGGTAACGAGAATATTTATCTGCTCCTGCGTTAAGCTGGTAGACCGGACATCAGCCCACCGTGTGATGTCCGGTAAACTCGTGATATGCTGCTGCCGTTCCCCTTTTTAATGACGCCGCTATCATGTTTGTGAAGCTTTTACGTTCGGTCGCGATTGGTTTAATCGTCGGCGCCATTCTGCTGGCCGCGATGCCCTCTCTGCGCAAAATTAATACGCTTACAGCACCCCAGTTTGACAGTGCTGATGAAACGCCTGCCAGCTATAACCCGGCGGTTCGCCGTGCCGCCCCCGCCGTTGTTAACGTGTATAACCGCAGTATGAACAGCACGACGCACAACCAGCTCGAGATCCGCACGCTCGGCTCCGGCGTTATCATGGATCAGCGCGGCTATATCATCACCAACAAACACGTGATTAATGATGCCGACCAAATCATCGTCGCTCTGCAGGATGGACGCGTGTTTGAAGCGCTGCTGGTCGGCTCCGATACCCTGACTGACCTGGCGGTGCTGAAAATCAACGCCTCTGGTGGGCTGCCCACAATCCCTATCAACAACAAACGGATACCGCACATTGGCGACGTCGTTCTTGCTATCGGGAACCCGTACAACCTCGGGCAAACCATTACTCAGGGGATCATCAGTGCTACCGGTCGCATTGGCCTGAACCCCACGGGACGGCAAAACTTTCTGCAAACGGACGCCTCTATCAACCACGGCAACTCCGGCGGTGCGCTGGTCAACTCGCTGGGTGAGCTGATGGGCATTAACACCCTGTCGTTTGATAAGAGCAACGATGGCGAAACGCCGGAAGGGATCGGCTTTGCTATTCCGTTCCAGTTAGCAACCAAGATTATGGATAAGCTGATTCGTGATGGTCGCGTCATTCGCGGGTATATCGGGATTAGCGGTCGCGAGATTGCGCCACTGCACGCGCAGGGCGGCGGAATGGATCAAATTCAGGGGATAGTGGTTAACGAAGTCTCCCCGGATGGCCCGGCGGCACAAGCAGGCATTCAGGTTAACGATCTGATTATCTCGGTCAATAATAAACCGGCCGTCTCTGCGCTGGAGACCATGGATCAGGTAGCGGAAATTCGCCCAGGCTCAGTGATCTCCGTCGTCGTGATGCGTGATGATAAACAGTTAACGTTGCAGGTCACCATTCAGGAATACCCGGCCACCAATTAACATCACGCCTCCCACTTACCATAAAAAACCGGAGCAATTTGAATTAGCTCCGGTTTTTATTAGGCGATATCGTAGGACTTAGCACGTAATGCCTGATGGCGCTACGCTCATCAGGCCTACAAATACACGCTGACCGTAGGCCGGATAAGGTATTTACACCGCCGTCCGGCATCCGGCCTCTTGTCGCGTTACTTAACGAACTCTTCGCCCAGGGTGATATCTTTCTTCAGCGTGTCCAGCATGCCTTCCAGCGAGCTCTGTTCAAACGCGCTCAGCTTGCCGATAGACTGACGCTCTTCTACGCCGTTTTTGCCCAGCAGCAGCGGCTGAGAGAAAAAGCGAGCGTACTGGCCGTCACCTTCAACGTATGCACATTCCACCACGCCTTTTTCGCCGTTCAGTGCGCGAACCAGCGACAGACCGAAACGTGCTGCGGCCTGGCCCATAGACAGGGTTGCGGAACCGCCACCGGCTTTAGCCTCGACGACTTCAGTACCCGCATTCTGGATACGTTTGGTCAGCTCAGCAGCTTCTTGCTCGGTGAAGCTTACGCCAGGGATCTGTGACAGCAGTGGCAGAATAGTCACGCCAGAGTGTCCGCCGATAACCGGAACTTCAACGTCGGTCGGCTGCTTGCCTTTCAGTTCCGCCACAAAGGTGTTGGAGCGGATGATGTCCAGCGTGGTCACGCCAAACAGTTTGTTCTTGTCGTAAACGCCTGCTTTTTTCAGCACTTCTGCAGCGATTGCAACGGTGGTGTTCACCGGGTTAGTGATGATACCGATGCATGCTTTCGGGCAGGTGGTCGCAACCTGCTGAACCAGATTCTTCACGATACCTGCGTTGACGTTAAACAGGTCGGAACGGTCCATACCCGGTTTACGCGCGACGCCTGCTGAGATCAGTACCACGTCAGCACCTTCCAGTGCCGGGGTCGCATCTTCGCCACTGAAACCTTTGATTTTCACAGCAGTAGGGATATGGCTCAAATCAACGGCCACACCAGGCGTTACTGGAGCGATGTCGTACAGGGAGAGTTCTGAACCTGAAGGCAGTTGGGTTTTTAACAGTAATGCTAGCGCCTGACCGATTCCACCAGCAGCGCCGAGGACTGCAACTTTCATCCTAAACTCCTTATTATATTGATAAGCAAAGTGTCTGTTGCTCCGCGGCGGCGACCATAATTCACAAATCCGATGAACACAACAACCACGCGTCAAGAATGCGTAGTTACGCAAATTTGGCTTTTATGCATTTAACTTACGTAAATTAAAAGCTAAGTTACGTAATTCAATACGACTCGCACAGTAGAGCAACTTTCCAACAGGTGCTGACAATATACCTAACTGCCCTCCCAAAACAACATCAATTTGATAACAATTGATTTACTTTTAAGCTTATTTGCATGCCGTGACATAGGCATGTTTCTTGATAACGAAATTTGATAAAATTCCGCTCTTTCATAACATTATTTCAGCCTTGAATGAGGCAGACCGTTTGCATAAAAATTCATCTGTATGCACAATAATGTTGTTTCTACCGCCATATTACGGGTGACTTATGCGAAGCTCGGCAAAACAAGAAGAATTAGTAAAGGCGTTTAAAGCGCTTCTCAAGGAAGAGAAATTCAGCTCTCAGGGCGAAATCGTCCTCGCATTGCAGGATCAGGGCTTTGATAATATCAACCAGTCCAAGGTTTCACGCATGCTGACCAAGTTTGGCGCCGTGCGTACCCGCAATGCCAAAATGGAAATGGTGTACTGCCTTCCGGCAGAGTTGGGGGTACCGACAACCTCCAGCCCACTGAAAAATCTGGTGCTGGACATTGATTACAACGATGCCGTGGTGGTCATTCATACCAGCCCAGGCGCCGCACAGTTGATCGCACGTATGCTGGATTCACTGGGTAAAGCAGAAGGTATCCTCGGCACTATTGCGGGCGACGATACTATCTTCACCACTCCGGCGATGGGGTTCTCGGTAAAAGATCTGTACGAAGCTATTCTGGAACTGTTCGAACAAGAACTGTGATCCCCTCCCCGTCGCATCACGTGGCGGGGAAAAATCTTTCTTTCTGACTCCTGACCACTCTTTTCCTCTGCCTGCCATTTAACAAATAGTGCGTTTCACCATCCAAAAACATTCACACAGTGAATACTTCGAATTATAAACGCACAAATTGCGAAGTTAACTATCACCATGAATTTACTGTATTTTTTTAAAATAATGAGTTCAATTATGTGTTTTTAATTCCAATAAGTTATTAAAACCACATTTCTTAACACTTAATTACAGCAGAAACCATTAGCGTGGTATTAATTTATCGAGTGATTAGTGTATACTTGATTTTGTGATGAGGGTCACGAAACGTAGACCCCAATAAAAGAATTCGACGAGGTAAATATCATGAAAATCAAAACGACTGTTGCAACCTTAAGCCTTCTTTCCGTTCTCTCTTTTGGCGCCAGTGCGGCGGTTAATCAGGTGAACACACAAGAAGCACAGAATTTGCAATCCATGGGTACCATCTCTGTTTCTCAGATTGGCAGCTCACCGATGGATATGCGTCAGGAAATCGTCGCCAAAGCTGAAAAAGCAGGCGCCAGCAGCTACCGCGTGACCGAACTGCGTGAAGGCGCGCATTGGCACGCAACCGCTGAACTGTACAAATAAACCCTCGTCGTCTGGTCCGAGACGACTTGCCCCCGCCTGTCGGGGGCTTTTTTATGCCTTACATTGAATGACGGACGTTAAAGCGTAATTGCCCTTCCAGCTCTTCTTCTGCTTCATCAAACAGCAAAATCAGCGCTCCGTAGCGTCGGCGTTGTTTGTCCGGTAAATGGACAAACTCAATCTCCAGCGGCAGAGGTAGAACGTCGCCCATCACCACCTCCCACAGCGAATCGAGATCGCTTACCTTTTCCCGATCAAGGCCGAATGCCCGCGTAAACTCGCGGTAGAAATCACCCTGTTCTTCAATCTCGTCAAAATCAAATGTATAGATGTTCATCTATAGCTACCATCCCAACGCCAGTCGCTCTACAGGCTCTCTCTATGCAGGGATTCCCGCACATCAGGTAAGTATAGCCATAAAAAAACCGACGTTTTTAGCGCCGATTTCTCACTTTCAACTGCTGGTCAAGGCATGCTGATACTTGTGGAGCATGCCGGTGAGTCGTTTGACCGGTTCCGTCACCTGAGGCGGCGCTTGCCAGAGGGTTAACTTCTCCTGATAGACATCCAGCTCCTCCAGCAATTGGCTAAAGTAGCGTCGGCGTTTGTCGTCGTTCCCTGCGGATATGATGTGATCGGCAGTACGTCGCAGCTGACGGTGAAAGGCGGATAAATCCTCGTTTACCGGTACTGGTGCATCGCGCAGACGCTGGTGTGCGATGATCATCGTCAGCGCCAGACGAAACTTCGCCAGGTCACCGGGGAATTTGTTCATCAGCAAAAAGAGCTGCTGGTAAAGCGCCGGGAGATGGTTTTCTTTGCGGCGAACCACATTGGTGGTCATCGCTGAAACCGCCGCCGACACGAACTGATTAAGCAGCACGCGACCAGTTCTGTCACGCGAGTTATCACGCACCAGTAAGATCACCAGAAACGCCAACACGCATCCGACAATCTGCCCAAGCGCACTGTCGAGGAACTGACTAAAGTGGAAGGTCATCGGGTTATCCAGCACGATGATGTTAATGGTACTGGCCAGCGCGCCCATTGAGCCCAGACGTCGCTTCTGAACCTCGATGCCCAGAAAGAACCCCAGCACTGCCAGGCTCAGGCACAGTAACAACATACTTTGCTGCGTATTGGGGATGATAACCAGAAAGTAGAGCGCACCCAGCGGTAACGCCGCCAGCGTGCCGTAAATAAAGTCGATTGCCACCATCCGCGGGTTGGGTAAACGCATCGCCAGTGAGGTCACCACCGCAATCATCACCATTGCGCCGCTACCTGACGTCCAGCCAGTCCACAGCCAGAACAAGGTGCCCAGCACGCAGGACAGCGTGGTGCGCCAGAAGTTGACCATCGCATGGTGGCGTTCGGCGGATTCCACTTTCACCACCGGCTCGCCCTGCAGGATCTCTTCTTCCGTAGCGCTGATTTTCGTGTTGCTAACCACCCCACGTTTCAGCAGCAAGTAACGGGTTGCCGCACTGGCCCAACTATAAAGGGTCACCGGCGTTTCGCGCTCGCCGGTCCAGACCATCACCCGGCGCATGCGCTTCAGTTGTTTATGCACATCCTGCACGGTTTCTACCGGCGTATCGAACAGTTCACGGAAGGTATCCGTAATCAGTTCCGGCCGCGTGTTCTGGATAAGATAGGTTTCACAGGATTGGGTAATCAACGTCAGTGACAGCGTGTTCAGCGCTTTGAGCCTGCGGTTGGCGCGCCCCCAGCGTGAGGACTCCATATTCAGGTTACTGCGCATGCCTTCCAGCGCCGCAGTCCGACGAACTAAATCGCCCCAGGCTTTGTCCACTTCTTCGCTGTCACCATGCTTAATACACAGTTGCATAAGTCGATACTGCGCCACCAGAAGGCTGTCCAGTTCAACGTCAATTTCTTGTTTCACCGAGCGGGGAGAAAAGAGCAGATCAGCAACAATTGCGCAGACAATACCGATCACAATCTCGCTGCAGCGCTCGAGGGCAAATTGCGGTGTCAGCAGAGGCTCAGCCTGGATAGTAATGACGATAATCAGCGCCGTATAACCCGAAAGCCCCCAGGCATAGGAGTTCTCGATCTTCACCAGCGAAGAGATCCAGGTACAAAAACCGGCCCAGACACAGCACACGAGGATCATCAGCAGCGGCGCACGGATCATGCTGATGATAATTACCAGTGCCGCAATACAGCCGATAAACGTCCCGATAATACGCAGCATCCCACGATAGCGGATCGCACCCGAATAAGGTTCTCCGCCCGCCGCAAAAGCGGGGCCTGCTGCCACAATCGCTGCGGTCAACACCGCCCAGCGCGGGGTCTCAAGCTGAAAATGAAAGCCAACGAACAGCGCCAGCACAATGGCGCATGCCAGTTTTAACGCAAAGCGGATATGCTGATTGGCAATGGAGAAAATGCCCATCGCAATTAACCAAACTCGCGCAGACGGTGCGCCATTTTACGGAAGAAGGACTCCTGGCTGGCATCGCGATCCTGCTTCCCGGTAATGACCACCGTCGCCGTGGTCCCAGCTGGCCACAGCGTTCCCTGCTGGTCATCAAGACGGACGCGTACTGGCACACGCTGAGCCAGTCGCACCCATTCAAGGTTGGAGTCAATGGTCGCCATGCCTTTCGCATCCTGCGTACTGCTGGCATTCGTCACGCCCGCCGCCACGCTATCAACGGTACCTTTCAAAACCTTGTTGCTGCCAAGCGGCGTAATTTCAGCGCGGTAACCCGGACGCACACCTTCCAGTTTGGTCTCTTCCATATAAGCCAGCACGTAGAAAGAGTGCTGTTTGACCAGCGCCACCGCCGTCGAACCACGGGTAATAAACTCACCGGAATAGACGTTAAGGTTCGTCACCCAGCCGTCGGCTGGCGCACGGATAACCGTACGTTCAAGATCGAGTTTTGCCAGATCGCGGGTCGCCTGCGCCTTCGCCAGCTGATGTAATACGGTTTGCAGCACGTTATTCGACTGGTCAATCTCTTCGCGGGACATGGCCTGAACGCCAAGACGGTTACGACGCCCCGCTTCCTGGCGTTTTTCCTGCGCCAGGACCTGATAATAGGCGACGTCCGCTTCGGCTTGTTCGAGGGCTTTTTTATAGCGCGGTTGGTCGATGGTGAACAGGACCTGATCCTTTTTCACCAGCTGGTTATCATGCACGTTAACGTGAGTAATCAGGCCCGCGACGTCCGGGGCGATAGCAACAACCTCAGCACTAAAACGCGCATCACGCGTCCACGGCGACTCGGTGTAATAGACCCATGCGCGGAAAATAGCGATAAAAGCCAGAATGACCAGTACGAGAGTCATGGCCGTACGGGAGAGTTTTCTTGTTAGTGTTTTCACTTCAACCTCAAACGAACAGGCGCGTTATTAGATAGAACAGACAGCAATACAGCGCGGTGTTAAACAGGGCCGGATGCCAGACAAAATCATAGATGCCAGTTGGAACCAGCACCCGGCGCACCAGCCAGAAAATCGCCAGTGACAAAAGTAACTCGAAAAAAATCGGTGGGAAGGAAAGACCAAACACCACGATAACGGGAAACAGACTCATGTTGACCTTGGTAGCTTAAGAGAGTGCAGGCGATCGTTTATTGAGCGTATGTCACCGCAGAGAAGGGCAAGGATGAGCCAGGCGAGAGCGACATAGCTGTTATTTGAATAATAATATATTAACGTAACTGTTATGCTGTTATCTATATTATGTGATCTAAATCACTTTTAAGCCAGAGTGAACAATGGAACGATTAAAACGTATGTCGGTGTTCGCCAAAGTCGTCGAGTTTGGCTCCTTCACCGCCGCTGCCAGACAACTGCAAATGAGCGTTTCATCAATAAGCCAGACGGTATCAAAACTGGAAGATGAACTGCAGGTTAAGCTGCTAAACCGCAGTACACGCAGCATTGGGTTGACCGAGGCCGGAAAAATTTATTATCAGGGCTGCCGTCGCATGCTGCACGAAGTGCAGGACGTTCATGAGCAGCTCTATGCGTTTAACAACACGCCGATCGGTACACTGCGGATCGGCTGTTCTTCAACCATGGCACAAAATGTCCTCGCCGGACTGACCGCGAAAATGCTGAAAGAGTACCCTGGACTGGCGGTCAATCTGGTCACCGGCATCCCGGCCCCGGACTTAATTGCTGACGGTCTGGACGTGGTTATCCGTGTGGGCGCTCTCCAGGACTCCAGTCTTTTTTCACGTCGTCTGGGGACGATGCCAATGGTGGTCTGTGCCGCTAAAAGCTATCTCGCCCAGTTTGGCATCCCGGAAAAGCCCGCCGATCTCAGCAACCATTCGTGGCTGGAATACAGCGTGCGTCCAGATAATGAATTTGAGCTTATTGCCCCGGAAGGGATTTCAACCCGACTGATCCCGCAGGGACGCTTCGTAACTAACGATCCCATGACGCTGGTGCGTTGGCTGGCCGCAGGCGCGGGGATTGCCTATGTCCCACTGATGTGGGTGATCAATGAGATCAATCGTGGTGAATTGGAGATCCTGCTGCCCCGCTACCAGTCAGATCCGCGTCCGGTTTACGCGCTATATACGGAAAAAGACAAGCTGCCGCTCAAGGTGCAGGTCGTGATTAACTCTCTCACAGATTATTTTGTCGATGTGGCGCAGTTGTTTCAGGGGATGTACGGCAGGGGTAAAGATAAATAAAAATGCCCGGTGGCGCTTCGCTAACCGGGCCTACGGTCGGTGCAGATATGTAGGCCGGATAAAACGCGAAGCGTTGCCATCCGGCATGTACAGTTACGCGGTACCGCCTACGGTAAGGCTATCTACCTTCAACGTCGGCTGACCCACGCCCACTGGCAGACTCTGCCCTTCTTTACCGCAAACGCCGACGCCGTTATCCAGTTTCAGGTCATTACCCACCATCGAAACCTGCTGCATCGCTTCAATGCCGGAGCCGATCAACGTCGCACCTTTCACCGGCTTGGTCACTTTACCGTTTTCAATCAGATACGCTTCAGACGTTGAGAACACAAACTTCCCGGACGTGATGTCCACCTGACCGCCGCCGAAGTTCGGAGCATAAATACCGTATTCAACGGACTCAATAATTTCCTGCGGCGTAGATTTACCCGGCAGCATATAGGTATTGGTCATGCGCGGCATTGGCAAATGTGCGTAAGATTCACGACGTCCGTTGCCGGTCGGCGCTACACCCATCAGACGCGCGTTCAGCTTGTCCTGCATATAGCCTTTCAGAATACCGTTTTCAATCAGGACATTGTACTGGCCA
The DNA here is from genome assembly GCF_005280805.1 of Citrobacter sp. TBCS-14. Lineage (NCBI taxonomy): Bacteria > Pseudomonadati > Pseudomonadota > Gammaproteobacteria > Enterobacterales > Enterobacteriaceae > Citrobacter > Citrobacter sp. TBCS-14. Next base: position 34,416 of record NZ_SZWM01001195.1, on the reverse strand, counting down.
GGCGTACCTTCATCATCAATAGCCACTGAACCACGGCGATCCGCCATCGTGCCATCATCCACGATGGTGCACAGCTCAGATGCCACCAGCTCACCCATGTGGCCGCTAAAGACTGATGTCCCACGACGATTGAAGTCACCTTCAAGGCCATGACCGACCGCTTCGTGCAGCAGCACGCCCGGCCAGCCTGCACCCAGCACGACCGGCAGTGCGCCTGCTGGCGCGGCTACCGCGGAGAGATTCACCAGCGCCATGCGCACGGCTTCTTTCGCCCATGCATCGGCACGGACTTCGCCGTCAAGGGAGGCGAGGAAATAGTCATAGCCAAAACGACCACCACCGCCGCTAGCGCCACGTTCACGCTTACCGTCATCTTCAACCTGCACGCTAACGGACAGGCGCACCAGAGGACGAACATCAGCCGCCAACGTACCGTCAGTCGCCGCAACCAGAATCAGCTCATAAACGCCGGTCAAGCTAGCGGTCACTTCCTGCACACGTTTGTCGGCGGCACGCGCGACCTTATCAACGCGACGCAGAATATCCAGCTTCTCTTCACGGCTCATGCTCTGCAACGGATCAAGTGAGGTATAAAGCGCCTGATGCTCTACTGCACCCAGCGTTTTCACTTTGCCATCACCGTTGTCGCGCACAATAGTACGGGCAGCAAGAGCACTTTGCTCCAGCGCCAGCAGACTTATCTGGTCCGCATAGGCAAACCCGGTTTTTTCGCCGCTGATGGCACGCACACCAACGCCCTGATCGATATTGTAAGAACCATCTTTAATGATGCGGTCTTCTAAAATCCAGGATTCGTGATAGCTCGACTGAAAATAGAGATCGCCGTAATCAAGACGGCGTTCGGCCAGTTGGCCCAGAATGGCAAACAGGTCCTGATGTTTCAGGCCATTCGCCGCTAGCAATTGTTCACTTACCAGGTTCAGACTCATCGTTTTGCTACTCATTAGTTGCCGCCGTAAAACAGCGGTAAGAAGATCATATTTACTGAGATTGGGGCAATTACTCGCCCCCGTCAAATCATTGCTGGCTTTCTTTACGCGGCTGGCGCAGAACTTCGTTAATCTGCGGTTTATCGACCGGACCAGTAATGCGATAGCGCAGAATCGAGACTTTGCTCCACAGCGGCCCCAGAACTTTACTGGCGGCAAACACCGCCGCGCCGACAATCGGGTTAACGGCAAATGCGGCGGCAACCCCCACGGTGGCAGAAATTTCCGGCGCGACCACGGCTTCCATATTCAGCTCACGGCGCACCAGATTGACCGAGCCTTTCATGGCGATATCGGCTTCCAGACCATCCACCAGCGTATCGTCGGTATGCATCACGCCATCTTTTATCCACGCCGTACTGCGAATGGAGTCAAAATAAAAGCCTTCGTTAAACGTATCGCTAAAATCGAAACGCAGTTTACGCAGCAACGCATCAAAGCTCAGTAGGCGCAGCAACTGCCCCGCATGCCCGGTGCTGAGTTCAGTAATCTCACCTTTGCCCAGACGGGTCCGCAAAATACCATTCAGCGACGCTTCATCCGGATCCCAGGGCGGGTTACGCCAGTGCAAATCGTACTCGACGTTGAATGAGGAGTTGCGGATCGGGGTCGATACACCAAAGAAACCGGCCGCTGAATCAATTTTATTACCGTTCAGTTTTCCTTTAAGCGACGTACGCACATTACCCGGCGCGTTAACCCATTCACCGTCGAGGGTCAGTCTGGCAAAGCCCGTATCCAGCAGTCCGTTATCCAGGGTCAACGTATCACCCTTAATCGCGACGTCAGCATCAATGCGCCCGTATTTCTGCCCCCACATCCAGCACTCTTCGCAGCGCAGTTGAACGTCCGGCCAGCCACGGAAGCTGACGTTATTGATCGTGGAAAACGGTGAGGCCGGAGTGGCGTTCGGTGCGGGTTTCGCGGCGCTCGGGTTGTAATAGAGATACTTCACGTTTGCCAGCCACGGTGCGTTATTGCGCATCGCCAACGTCGCGTTGATCTCACGCCCCTGCGCCTGCACTTTACTGCCATTCAGTGAAGGCTCAGATACAATACTGAGATTATTCCACTGCTGACCGCCCAACGATAGCGACGGCGTGCGCACCGTTATACGCTGCGGGAAGTCCGCATTGGTGCCCACGCTGTCCGCCGCGCCTTTGTTAAACAGTGCCAACCATTGCGCACCATCCATTGGCGGCAAATTGAGCTCAATACCTTGCTGCTCGGGCAGGTCAGGCACAGTGCGGCTTTCAGAAGCCCAGATAGCACGATCAAGGGTCAGTTTCTGATTCAACAGCCAGTGGCTGTTAAAGTGATTTTTAGGCCCCGCGTTACCCGTCAAATCGAAACTGCGCAGGTTGCCGTCGGCCTTCACGTTTAATGGCAGAGACTCGCCGGCCGCTTTATTCAGCGGCGCAGGTAAGTGACTGCTTACATTCTTCAGGTCGCCTTTAAGCTCAATGCTGTAGGTCGCCCCGGCATGGTACGGAAGATCGATACCCACTTTGCCATTCCACGCTACGCTGCCGCCTAAGGCCTCATTCACCTGCGTTGGCAGGATACCCATGCGGGTTGGCTGCCAGTCCCCGTTCAGGTTTACCGCAACCTGATAGGCTTTAGCACCCTCGGTGGTGGAAAAGTCGACGTTCAGCGGCTGATTAAACCAGTTGGCCGTCATCGGCTCGCTTTGAAGTGAGCCGTTGATAAAGCTGAATTTGCCGTTCAGGTTCTTTAATGTACTGTCGAGTGGCTTAATAAACAGGCTGTTATTACGTAGGTTAACATCACCTTTGGCCGTCACCAGCGAGCCATCAAAGGGGATATCCAGATGTAAGCGAGCATTCACATCGCCGTCAATCTGGAGCTGCTCCAGCGTGGCGCCCAGTGAATCCTTCAACGGCGTCTCATCAAAATACGGTCCAACTGCCTTGCCCGGACCATTAATGTCGGCATCAATCAACAGCTTTTCTTTCGCGTAGTCGGGAATATCAGCTGTCAGGTTGCTGGCTCTCACCCCACCTAAATTGACGCCGTCGGTCTTCATCCACAGACCGTTATTCATGAAGTTCAGCTCAATGTTGAGATTGGTAAGCGCTGGCCAGTCAGGCTGGAAAGCAAACTTAGCATTGCGCAGCGGCACCAGTACCTGGAACTGACCTTCGTTATGTGGATACGGGAACAGGCGCGGGTTGCCGCCGTACACCAACGTGGCGTTATCCGCTTCACCACCCTGAATTGCACCGCTCAGGTAGTCGACCAGGTCTTTACCCATCAGGTTTTCCGGGAAATAACGCCACGCCTGAGAACCGTCGTCGGTGCTGATACCCGCCAGAATGCCCAGCCACGGCTCATCACCTGTCGGCTGCAGATAGCGAAAGCCGCCGCGCGCATGGACGGCTTTCGCTTTAACATCAATATTTCGCCCATCCAGCTGAAAACCTTTGTCATTCTTCAGCCAACTTAGCGTCGCCACCCCGTCTTCGATTTCCAGCGGCGCGCGGAAGACGGTTTCATACGGCATTTTTGCCTGCTTCATCGAAACGGTGAGCGCACCATTTTCCACGCTACCGGCAAGCGTACCGGAGAAATGCTCGGCGCCCGGTAACAGCTTCCACTGCTTCCAGGCCAGATCGGTCCACGAGGACTGGAAGCGCGTTTTTTCTGTCGCCTGTAACGGGATATCCAGCGCCAGCGTATCTATCTTGCCGCTCGGCTGCGTGGCCCGCCAGATGTCACCTAACGCCGAAGAGAGCTTTGCCGCCATGGGGCGCAACCCTTCCAGGCCAGCCAGCTCGAGGTTACTGGCTCGAATGCGCAGCTCATCGCTGCGTTTGTTATTCTCGCCCCCCACTTCCTGCTCGGGGATCCAGGCCAGGGTGAGCGCGCCACTCGGCCAGGGCTTGTTATCCATCGTAATGCGCGTATCCGGGATCGCGAACACCCAGCCGGGCTGCTCGCGGCTAATATGCGCGGTCAGGTTATCAACGGACAGCGTGTGCGTGTTGTTGTCACCTTTCCAGCTTGCCCCGCCTTTCTTCAGCCAGACATCGCCACTGGAAATTTCGCCTTTGCTGAGCGTCATCCACCCTTCCAGGCTAAAGCGTGCCGTTTGCAGTGCGACGTTATCCTGCATCCATTTCCCCAGCCACGGTTTGACGTCGATGTCATCGGCCTGTAGCCAGACCCGGCCATTGTTCAGCAGCCCTTCGTCATCACGCAGATCCATCCGTACCTGCATGATACCGTGCTGCCCGGTCAGGCTGGAGAGGCTGACCTGGCCTTCGGCGCGGTGTCTGTTTTTTCCGTTCAGCCAGGTAAGCTGCGGGATCGCCAGTTCTGCACGCTGACCAGAGAGGGTCAAGAAACTGATTTGGCTGTCGCGGAGATCGAAGTGATCGAACTGGCGTAAAAACAGATCGCTAACGCGGCCGGGTTCGACTCCATCGTCATTGTTGCTGCGCTGGATAGGCGTATTAGTGCGTAAATGCAGTTGCCAGAAGGTGAGGTCGCGAAACTGCCAGCGCATGTGCAGCAAGCTTTGCCAGACATCCAGCGCCAGCGTGACGCGTTTGACCGAGAATTCGCCGCCGTCGCTAAGCTGAGTGTGGATATCGCGGGCTTCAAGGGTGGGGCCAAAATTCTGCCAGTTGGCGGAGAGCTGGCTGGCAGAAACGGTCATACCGGTGGCCGACTCAATTTTACTGAGGATCGCAGGCCGCCAGCTATCGAGATGCGGCAACGCAAGGCGCAGGCCACTGACCAGTAGCGCTGCGATGACGACGAGCGCGGCTCCAGTGAGCAGTAAAATCCCCGGCAATCGCCTCACGCATCTCTCCTTGTCTGCCAAAAAATGTGACTCACAAAATCGTTTTGCCGGATGGCGGCGTGAACGCCTTATCCGGCCTACAAGGTATCGCCATCAGGTGGTTAACTACATCATAACGACGTCGAACTGCTCCTGGTTATAGAGCGGTTCGATTTGTACTTTAACCTGCTTACCGACAAAAATTTCCACTTCCGCCAGCGCGTGTGACTCTTCACCTTTCAGGGCTTCCGCCACGGCCGGAGAAGCATAGACCAGGAAACGATCGGAGTCGTAAGCATGATGGACACGCACGATCTCCCGCATAATTTCATAGCATACGGTTTCGACCGTTTTGACCGTACCGCGTCCGTGGCAGGTCGGGCACTCGTTGCATAGCACATGCTCGACGCTTTCACGCGTGCGCTTACGCGTCATCTCCACCAGCCCCAGCTGTGAAAAGCCGTTAATGCTGGTTTTAACGCGATCTTTACTCAGCGCCTGCTCCAGAGAGTGCAGCACCCGGCGGCGGTGATCCTCATTACTCATGTCGATAAAATCGATAATGATAATGCCGCCCAGGTTACGCAGACGCAGCTGACGCGCAATCGCCTGCGTAGCTTCAATATTGGTATTAAAGATGGTGTCATCGAGATTACGATGCCCAACGAACGCACCGGTATTGATATCCACGGTGGTCATGGCTTCGGTTTGATCGATAATCAAATAGCCACCGGATTTCAGCTCAACCTTGCGTTCCAGCGCACGCTGAATTTCATTTTCCACATCAAAGAGATCGAAAATGGGCTGTCGTCCACTGTAATGTTCCAGCTTGCTGGTCATCTCAGGGATGTATTCTGCTGTAAACTCCAGTAACGCTTCGTAGGTCAGACGGGAGTCCACCCGGATCCTGTCGAGCTGAGCATCAGCAAAATCACGCAACACGCGCTGCGCCAGCGCCAGCTCGCCGTACATCTGGTAACGGGTTTGCGGGCGCTTTTTGCGCTCCATGACTTTGGTCCAGACACGCTTGAGATACGCCGCATCTGAGGCCAGATCGTCCTCGCACACGCCTTCTGCAGCCGTGCGAATAATAAATCCACCCTGCTCATCGCAGTAATCCGCCACCACTTTTTTCAGGCGTTCACGCTCGGTTTCGCTTTCGATACGCTGGGAAACCCCAACGTGCGAAGCACCAGGCATAAAGACCAGGTAACGGGAAGGCAGCGTGATGTCTGTCGTCAGGCGAGCGCCCTTGGTGCCCAGCGGATCTTTGACCACCTGTACCATCAGGTCCTGGCCCTGACGAACCAGTTCGGAAATGTCGCGCACGGTGAACTGCTTCTGTTCTTCACCCGCCACGCATTCGGTGTGCGGCATGATGTCTGAAGCGTGAAGAAAAGCGGCTTTATCCAGCCCAATATCTACAAAAGCCGCCTGCATACCCGGAAGTACACGACTTACACGACCTTTGTAGATATTGCCTACGATTCCGCGTCGCGCCTCACGTTCAATATGAATTTCCTGCAGAATACCGCCATCAATGTACGCCACGCGTGTTTCCGAGGGCGTTACGTTTACCAACAATTCAGCCGTCATGTTTATCCCTTTTTTCACGCAGTGCGTTAAAATTGCTCAGCAACTCATACGTTTCTACCAGCGGTAAGCCGACCACGGCGTGATAGCTGCCATTTATCTTCCTGACAAAACAACCACCCAACCCTTGAATACCGTATGCACCTGCTTTATCCATCGGTTCACCGCTGGCAACATAGCCCGCGATGTCCTCATCTGTTAGTGCTCTGAACGTGACGTCCGTAACCACCAGGCAGTCCAGACTGTGCTGACGATCGGCTAATGCCACCGCCGTCATCACCTGATGCGTTTTGCCTGACAGCTTATGCAGCATTGCGGCCGCATGCGCGGCGTCGTGCGGTTTTTCCAGCACTTCGCCATTCAGGATGACAATGGTATCAGCCCCCAGCACCGGTAAATCTCGCGCAGCCAGCGCAACACCAGCCTGCGCCTTCTCACGCGCCAGGCGAACAACATACTGCTGCGCGCTCTCTTGCGGGTGACGCTGTTCCTCAATCCCTGGAACCAGCCGTTCAAAGGTGACGCCAAGTTGGGTCAATAATTCCTGACGGCGTGGAGAACCTGAAGCCAGATACAGAGTATTCATATCAACCTTATTGCACCGCAAACTGCTGGCGGACTTTACGCATCAGTAAAAATAGCCATGGCCAAAGCACACCATTTACTACACTACTCCAGAACACTTCAGGTCTGAAAGAGACGTTGATCACTAAAAACTCGGCCCAGAAAACAATAATGTCCACGACCAGTGATAACAACATAACCACCAGCGCCTGTTGCCAGAGCGCCAGGTTACGGAATAGCTGGAATTTCAGCGCAACCAGGTAGGCAATGATACTCATCGACAAAGCCCGCACGCCAAGTGTGGAGCCGCTAATGAGATCCAGTATGGCACCCACCACAAATCCTGTGCCCACATTTACGCGATGCGGCAGTGCCAGGATCCAATACAACAAGATGAGCAGCACCCAGTTTGGCCGGTAAACAAGAATGTCGTCCGGCCAGGGCATGACTTGCAGTAAAAGTGCGATAAGGAACGAGAGCCAAATAACCCAACGCCCCTGACTACGATAGCTTGCCACTTACTGCCCTCCCGGCTTACGCGGAGAAGGTGCTGGCGGCGTTGTCGTTGCAGGCGTTGGCGTCACGCCAGTCGCTGGTGCAGGAACGGGCGCAGGCGGGCCCATCGCGTCCGGTGCAGGCAGAACCTGCGGCATCATTTGCATCAGACGCTCATTGGCTACGCGATGCACTTCTTCCGGCGTCATCGGATTGGCACCATTACGATCCGCACCCCACAACAGCAGCAGATAACGCAGACGCTGTAACCCTGCCGTCGGACGCGCCTGAATCACGGTGTAAGCACGCTGAGTGTCCAGTTTAACGGAAGAGACCACGGCAACCGGATAGCCTTCAGGGAAGCGGCCGCCCAGACCGGAGGTTACCAGCACGTCGCCAACGCGAATGTCGGTATTAGCCGGCAGATGCTCGAGCTGCAGATCGTCCGTACAACCGTTACCGGCAGCAATCACGCGGATATCGTTACGCAATACCTGGATTGGCAGCGCATGGGTGGCATCACAAATCAGCAGCACGCGACTGGTCAGTTTCGCCACGGCAACAACCTGGCCCACAACGCCTTTGTCGCTGATGACCGGCTGCCCTTCATAGACACCGTTCACGCTACCCTTGTCGATAACTACCTGATCGCTGTAAGGGTCATTAACCGTTGAGATGACCTGAGTCACCATCTTTTGTTCATCCTGGCGCAGCGGCGATCCCAGCAGCTCGCGCAAGCGCGCGTTCTCCTGTTTATATTGCCCCAGCATCAGCAGTTCACTGTTTTTCAGCAGCAGTTCCTGACGCAGCGCCCGGTTTTCAAGTTCAAGTTGGTCACGCGAGGCCAGCGTTTGCGACACGCCATCGAGTAATTCACGGGGACCATTAGAAATAAAGTAGAAAGGACTGACGGCGGTATCCATGTATGTTCGGATTTGACTAAACATACCCAGGCGGCTGTCGGCAATAATAACGCCGAGCGCCACCAGCACCGCCAGAATAAGGCGAATCTGTAGCGACGGGCCACGGCTAAAAATTGGCTTCATAAGTTTGCGTATTCTCGTATCAGATTCGGCAGGGCAATCGGATGTTAACCCTGCCGGTATCCGATTACTCTTCGCTGAACAGGTCGCCGCCGTGCATATCGATCATTTCCAGCGCCTTGCCGCCGCCGCGCGCCACACAGGTCAGCGGATCTTCAGCAACAACGACTGGAATACCGGTCTCTTCCATTAACAGACGGTCAAGGTTACGCAGCAGTGCACCACCGCCGGTTAACACCATACCGCGCTCGGAGATGTCAGACGCCAGTTCTGGCGGACATTGTTCCAGGGCAACCATGACCGCGCTGACGATACCGGTCAGCGGTTCCTGCAGCGCTTCCAGAATCTCGTTAGAGTTCAGGGTAAAGCCACGTGGAACGCCTTCAGCCAGGTTACGGCCGCGAACTTCGATCTCAAGCACTTCGTCGCCCGGATAAGCCGATCCGATTTCATGTTTGATACGTTCAGCGGTCGCTTCGCCGATCAGGGAACCATAGTTACGACGCACATAATTAATGATGGCTTCATCGAAACGGTCACCACCGATACGTACGGAGGAGGAGTAAACGACGCCGTTCAGGGAGATAACGGCAACTTCAGTGGTACCACCACCGATATCCACAACCATAGAACCGGTTGCTTCGGAAACAGGCAGACCTGCACCGATCGCTGCCGCCATCGGCCCTTCAATCAGGAATACTTCACGCGCACCGGCACCCTGAGCAGACTCACGAATGGCACGACGTTCAACCTGAGTTGCGCCAACCGGAACACACACCAGCACGCGCGGGCTTGGGCGCATAAAGCTGTTGCTGTGCACTTGTTTGATAAAGTGCTGAAGCATTTTTTCAGTCACGAAGAAGTCAGCGATAACGCCGTCTTTCATTGGGCGAATTGCAGCAATGTTGCCCGGCGTACGACCCAGCATCTGCTTCGCATCATGACCTACTGCTGCCACGCTTTTCGGCGAACCGGCACGATCCTGTCGAATGGCCACAACAGAAGGCTCATTCAATACGATGCCTTGTCCTTTTACATAAATAAGGGTATTCGCGGTACCCAGGTCAATGGACAGGTCATTGGAAAACATGCCACGAAATTTTTTCAACATACTAAGGGATAATCCTGAAAGCTGGGGCGGAAAACAAAATCCGCTTACTTTACCAACCACACGCAGCAGCGACAAGGCGGAAAAATCATCTGCTACGGTGAAAATTAGTGCAGTTCGTTTCCTTTGTTACAAAACCGGCCTGAGTCCATCAGGGCTGAAAAAATCAGCAGCACTCCTCGCTTTTGTTTGCAACCTGTCAAAGGTCATTCACCTGCATGTTTGCTGTTACATTCTGGCGAGCAGACAAGCACACCCCCAGAAGGCACAACGCGCGTTATTCTACGTGAAAACAAATTAAACGGCAGGTTAAACCGAGTATCTTTGCGAATATTTTTTCACGTTTGTGTCAAGTGGCTGTGATGCGGCAAAAAAATCCCCTTGCCCACCCGCGACTCCACGTTCTGTCAGCGTACGCCACTCACTACGCGAACGAACGCCAGTGGCATACACCTGCGTTGGCGTGCCTGAGCAGGCCTCCACCAGGCTCTGAACCAACAGCTGGTTCTCCGTACGTTTATCAATGTTTCTCACCAGACTTGGATGAAGCTTCAAGAGCTCGACATTGAGTTCTTTAATCCAACTGGTACTCACCAGCGTCAACCCCGCCTGCGTCACGGCAATGCGAACACCCAGCGCATCCATCAAACGAATAACGGGCTGTAACCGGCTGATGTGTTGACAAACATCTGCCTCAGCAAGTTCAATAATTATGCGTTTTCGCAGCGATTTTTCGCACTGCATCAAGGTATCACGCAGCCAACGCTGAAAACGCGGTCGAATAAGTGACTCAACCGTCGTCTGGATCGCCAGACTTTCCTGCGGCCAATATCCCAATAACAAGATCAGACGGCTAATCTGCAAACGGTCATATTCTTCCGCCAGGCCAAATTGCAGCACCATCGGCATATATTCCGCCGAGATAACCTCTTCACTGCCATCAAAAATGCGGCACATTAATTCCCGATGGTGTACTCGTCCTTCATGGGTGACCGCGGGTTTCTGATAGAGCCTTGGACCGCCCCGACTGAGCATCTGCTCAATGAGCGTGCGCCAGCGTACATTACCCCGACCTTTTTCCGGCAGCGAGTCATCATAAACTGACCAACTGTTTCCACCCTGTAATACCGAGTTCCGGGTTGCCGCTTCAGCGTGCTCCATCACCTGTTCAGCGGACTGGCCGCTGCGACAGACGCAAATGCCAATATGAATCATATCGGCACGATCAATTTTTTTATTAGTCGGAAGGGCATCGACCGCTTTTAACAACTGCCCAGCGATGCTTTCCGCCTCTTTCAAGGTGCGGTGCGGCAGCAGGATGGCAAAATCGCTACGGTGGTAACGCGCCAACAGCGCCCCAGGATAACGCGCAATAAAGGTCGATAATAAATTGACCAGCGCCGAGATTTGTTCTTCCGCAAGATCCCCCCCCCAACTGTCGCGCAAAAGCGTAAAGTCCGGCAAACGCACCATCATTACCACGCCGTGGGCGCCCACTTTCTCCTGATCTTCCAGCAGCGTCGCCAGTTGATTGTCAAAAAACAGACGATTGCTGAGTCCGGTTTTTGTATCCTGCGCCACATACGATCGGATAAGCGTATCCAGCCTGCTGCGCTGCTCGCGAGCGCTTTGAATTTCGGTGAGCAGCATATCGAGCGCACTGCTGGTGCGCGCCGGCCATTCATACACGGTTCCCCGCACGTTCGGCCCACGTTCACCGTTAAGGATCCGCGTGGAACGAATCTCCAACAGTTCCTGCCCGGAAAGCTGGCGCTGTAACCAGCGCACCGACAAAAATAACATCAGGATAATAAAACCAATCGATAACGTGAGCGGTGCGGTGGTCATCAGCGAATGGAAATAATTGCCCATCGGATCCTGATACACCAGGCGCAGCGACATCCCCGGATGCTTGAGCAAAGGGACGGTGATCTCACGGTACAGATTGTTTGTTCCCGCCGGGCGATAACTGCTGGTGCGGGAATGGCTATAAACCTTGCTTTCCCCCTGCAGCAGCTCAACGCGAACGATATCAACCGACACCATCAGCTCGTCTATTTGCGGCGTTAAGGTGACAAAATCTTTAGAGACCAGGTGCGTGTCGATCGCCGTCGCGACGGCCTGGACACGACTAGTGAACTTATATTGGATCGCATTGTAGAAACTCAGCGAGCAGCCGATCAGCGTCACGAAGATCGTTAACCCTGTGAGCAAAGTCACAAAAGCTGAAAATTTCGTCGTTAATCGCATCCTTGTGTTAACTCCGACAGTTATGAATTAGGCATGAAAATGGAAAAGCGACACGAAAATGCAAAAATGAACGCGAAATCCGTCAATTTACATAAATAGTGTGGGCATACTACCAAATCAGGTATATCTGGCAATTTATTGCGCAGAATCGGCATCATGTTTTGATTAACGAGTATAGTCTTCATCATTCATTTTCCAATCCACTATATGAATTGAGGACAGGTTATGCAGGCTTTGATCTTAGAACAGCAGGACGGTAAAACCCTCGCATCCGTTCAACCCCTCGACGAAAATCAGCTACCGGAAGGCGATGTGACGGTGGATGTTCACTGGTCGAGCCTGAACTATAAAGATGCCCTGGCCATCACCGGCAAGGGAAAAATTATCCGTAATTTTCCGATGATTCCTGGTATCGATTTCGCCGGTACCGTTCGCCACAGTGAAGATCCCCGTTTTCACGCTGGTCAGGAGGTGTTGCTGACCGGTTGGGGCGTGGGCGAAAACCATTGGGGCGGACTGTCCGAACGGGCTCGTGTAAAAGGTGACTGGCTGGTTGCGCTACCAAATGGACTGAGTAGCCGCAACGCGATGATCATCGGCACTGCCGGTTTTACCGCCATGCTGTGCGTGATGGCGCTTGAAGATGCCGGTATTCGCCCGCAAGACGGTGAGATTGTTGTCACCGGTGCCAGCGGCGGCGTGGGTAGCACTGCCGTTGCGTTACTGCACAAGCTGGGGTATCAGGTTGCAGCGGTATCGGGTCGCGAAAGCACGCACGACTATCTGCGTAGTCTGGGCGCCAACCGAATCCTCGGTCGTGATGAATTTGCTGAAACTCGCCCGCTGGAAAAACAGCTGTGGGCTGGCGCCATTGATACTGTTGGCGACAAAGTACTGGCAAAAGTCCTCGCGCAGATGAACTATGGTGGCTGCGTTGCTGCCTGTGGTCTGGCAGGTGGTTTTGCACTGCCCACCACGGTGATGCCATTCATTTTGCGCAATGTGCGCCTACAAGGTGTTGATTCCGTTATGACGCCAGCAGCGCGTCGTGCTCAGGCCTGGCAACGTCTGGTCACTGACCTGCCGGAATCTTTCTACGCTCAGGCTGCAACTGAAATTACGCTCGCCGACGCGCCGAAGCTTGCTGACGCCATCATTAATAATCAGGTGCAGGGCCGCACGCTGGTGAAAATCGCCTAATCTGCAATTTTTCGTGATAAATTCGCGATAAGCCTGTGCCTCCGTCATGCTTAGCAAAACGCATGACGGAGGATGATATGAAATCCAAAAAACTGACGGAAACCGACGTAACGGCAGAATCTGTTTTTATGCTGCAACGTCGCCAGGTATTGAAAGCGCTGGGCATCAGTGCGACAGCCCTTTCCCTCTCTCCCAACGCCCAGGCCGATCTGCTAAGTTGGTTTAAAGGCAATGACCGACCGCCCGCACCCGCCGGAAAACCGCTTGATTTCACGAAACCTGCCGCCTGGCAAAATACATTGCCGTTAACGCCGGAAGATAAAGTCACCGGCTACAACAACTTCTATGAGTTCGGTCTCGATAAAGCAGACCCGGCGGCCAACGCGGGCAGTTTAAAAACCGATCCGTGGACGCTGAAAATCAGTGGCGAAGTGGCAAAGCCATTAACCCTCGATCACGATGCGTTGACCACCCGCTTCCCGCTGGAGGAACGCATTTATCGCATGCGCTGTGTAGAAGCCTGGTCCATGGTCGTGCCGTGGATTGGCTTTCCTTTACATAAGCTGCTGGCACTGGTTGAACCCACCAGCAATGCGAAATATGTGGCGTTCGAAACGCTCTACGCACCGGATGATATGCCGGGACAGAAAGATCGCTTTATTGGCGGAGGGCTGAAATACCCCTACGTTGAAGGTTTACGCCTTGATGAAGCCATGCACCCGCTCACGCTGCTCACCGTGGGCGTTTATGGCAAAGCGCTTCCCCCGCAGAATGGCGCCCCTATTCGATTAACCGTACCGTGGAAATACGGTTTTAAAGGAATTAAGTCGATAGTCAGCATTAAGCTGACGCGCGATCGCCCGCCGACCACCTGGAATATGGCGGCGCCTAATGAATATGGGTTTTATGCCAATGTTAACCCCGGCGTCGATCACCCCCGCTGGTCACAAGCCACAGAACGTTTTATTGGCGCAGGCGGTATCCTCGACGTACAGCGTCAACCTACGCTGCTGTTTAACGGCTATGCCGATGAGGTCGCTTCGCTGTATCACGGCCTTAACTTGAGGGAGAATTTTTAAGTGCGTCTGACGGCAAAACACATCACCTGGCTGAAAGTTTGCCTGCATCTTGCCGGCTTTTTACCTTTTGTCTGGCTCTTTTGGGCCATTAATAATGGCGAATTAAGCGCCGATCCGGTCAAGGACATTCAACACTTTACCGGTAGGACGGCTCTGAAATTCTTGTTGGCAACCTTGCTGGTCTCGCCGCTGGCGCGCTACGCTAAGCAGCCACTCTTAATACGCACTCGCCGCCTGTTAGGACTCTGGTGTTTTGCCTGGGCCACCTTGCATTTAACCAGTTATGCGCTGCTGGAGCTGGGCATTAACAACCTGAGTCTGTTGGGTCGAGAGCTAACGACACGGCCTTATCTGATGCTGGGAATTATCAGTTGGACTCTGTTATTTGCCCTCACACTCACCTCCACCCAGGCTGCGCAGCGGAAACTGGGAAAACGCTGGCAACTTTTACACAACTTCGTCTATCTTGTGGCGATCCTGGCCCCCGTGCATTACCTGTGGTCGGTGAAGATTTTATCCCCGCAACCAATCATTTATGCCGCGCTCGCCGTCGTGCTTTTAGCCTGCCGTTATAAGAAGTTCCGCCAGTGGTGGCGGTAGTTTCGGGATATGTGCAGTGCGTTGCAAAACACAGACGAACCCACGTTCTTTACATGCAGGCGGTTGATTATCTTCCCTGATAAGACCAGTATTTAGCTGCCAATTGCTACGAAATGGTTATAATGTGCGACCTTGCTTTCCCTGGAGGCGTTTTTACAGCGCGGAAAGGGTGACAATCGGGTATTGAAGGTATATTTTGTCTTTTACCCGAAAATGGCAGAAGATAGCCACACAATGACTGGTAAGTTTTGATATCTCGTTTAATGGCTGCAGCACGCAGTGCAACGCCAGAGAGGGGTGACATCTTGTCACCAACAGTTATTCAAATGCTATACAGACGGCGATAAAACGCCTGTCACAATTTCACTAAACAAAGAGTACGGAACCCACTCATGGATATTCGTAAGATTAAAAAACTGATCGAGCTGGTTGAAGAATCAGGCATCTCCGAACTGGAAATTTCTGAAGGCGAAGAGTCTGTACGCATCAGCCGCGCAGCGCCAAATGCAGGTTTCCCGATGATGCAACAGGCTTATGCTGCACCAATGATGCAACAACCTGCTCCGTATAACGCTGTCGCGCAAACTGCAGCGCCAAGCATGGAAGCCCCTGCTGCAGCGGAAATCAGTGGTCACATCGTACGTTCCCCGATGGTTGGTACTTTCTACCGCACCCCGGGCCCTGACGCTAAACCGTTTATCGAAGTGGGCCAGAAAGTGAATGCGGGCGATACCCTTTGCATCGTTGAAGCCATGAAAATGATGAACCAGATCGAAGCCGATAAATCCGGCGTGGTAAAAGCGATTCTGGTAGAAAGTGGTCAACCGGTAGAATTTGACGAGCCGCTGGTCGTCATCGAGTAACGAGGCGAACATGTTGGATAAAATCGTTATCGCCAACCGTGGCGAGATTGCCCTGCGTATTCTTCGTGCCTGTAAAGAACTGGGCATCAAGACCGTCGCTGTACACTCAAGCGCGGATCGCGATCTAAAACACGTATTACTGGCAGATGAAACGGTCTGTATTGGCCCGGCTCCGTCTGTTAAAAGCTATCTGAATATCCCGGCAATCATCAGCGCCGCTGAAATCACTGGCGCGGTCGCTATTCACCCGGGCTACGGCTTCCTGTCTGAAAACGCCAACTTTGCTGAGCAGGTAGAACGCTCTGGCTTTATCTTCATCGGCCCGAAAGCCGACACCATCCGCCTGATGGGCGACAAAGTGTCTGCAATTACTGCCATGAAGAAAGCAGGTGTACCGACCGTTCCAGGTTCTGACGGCCCACTGGGCGACGATATGGACGCAAACCGCGCCCATGCCAAGCGCATCGGCTATCCGGTCATCATCAAAGCCTCCGGCGGTGGCGGCGGTCGCGGTATGCGTGTTGTACGTGGCGATGCTGAACTGGCTCAATCCATTTCCATGACCAAAGCTGAAGCGAAAGCCGCTTTCAACAATGACATGGTTTACATGGAAAAATACCTGGAGAACCCACGCCACATCGAAATTCAGGTGTTGGCTGACGGTCAGGGTAACGCAATCTATCTGGCAGAACGTGACTGCTCCATGCAGCGCCGTCACCAGAAAGTGGTCGAAGAAGCACCAGCACCGGGCATTACCCCGGAACTGCGTCGTTACATCGGCGAACGTTGCTCCAAAGCCTGTGTGGATATCGGCTACCGTGGAGCGGGTACTTTCGAGTTCCTGTTCGAAAACGGCGAGTTCTATTTCATTGAAATGAACACCCGTATCCAGGTAGAGCATCCAGTTACCGAAATGATCACCGGCGTTGATCTGATCAAAGAGCAGCTGCGTATCGCTGCGGGTCAGCCGCTGTCCATTACGCAGGATGAAGTTGTGGTTAAAGGCCATGCGGTAGAATGCCGTATCAACGCCGAAGACCCGAACACCTTCCTGCCAAGCCCGGGTAAAATCACGCGTTTCCACGCGCCGGGTGGTTTTGGTGTGCGCTGGGAGTCTCATATTTACGCGGGTTACACCGTACCGCCTTACTATGACTCAATGATCGGCAAACTTATTTGTTATGGCGAAAACCGTGACGTGGCGATTGCCCGCATGAAAAACGCCTTGCAGGAACTGATCATCGACGGGATCAAAACCAACGTCGATCTGCAGATCCGCATCATGAATGACGAGCACTTCCAGCGTGGAGGTTCCAATATCCACTACCTGGAGAAGAAACTCGGACTTCAGGAAAAGTAAGTACGCATTAACTGCAAAGGCCGGATCCTCCGGCCTTTTGTTTTTCTCCCCTCCGGCACGTCCCATAAGGTACAATCCCCGCTTTCTTTATCCACAAGGGACAAAAAATGGACGCTCGTTTTGTTCAGGCCCATAAAGAGGCGCGCTGGGCGCTGTGGCTGACCCTTTTCTATCTTGCTACATGGTTAGTAGCCGCTTACTTACCAGACTCCACGCTGGGCTTTACTGGCTTACCACACTGGTTCGAAATGGCCTGCTTGCTAACCCCGCTGGTTTTCATTGTTCTGTGCTGGGCGATGGTGAAATTTATCTATCGCGATATTCCTCTGGAGGATGACGATGCAGCTTGAAGTGATTTTGCCGCTTGTCGCCTATCTGGTAGTGGTGTTTGGTCTCTCTGTGTACGCGATGAGAAAGAGAACAACCGGCACGTTCCTGAATGAATATTTCCTCGGTAGCCGCTCAATGGGCGGGGTCGTTTTAGCCATGACGCTGACCGCAACATACATCAGCGCAAGCTCGTTTATTGGTGGCCCGGGGGCCGCGTATAAATACGGGCTGGGATGGGTGCTGTTGGCGATGATCCAACTGCCGGCCGTCTGGTTGTCGCTGGGTATTCTTGGCAAGAAATTTGCGATTCTGGCGCGACGCTACAACGCCGTCACCCTTAACGATATGCTGTTTGCCCGCTATCAGAGCCGTTTGCTGGTCTGGCTGGCGAGCCTCAGCCTGTTGGTAGCTTTCGTTGGCGCGATGACAGTGCAATTCATCGGCGGCGCACGTTTGCTGGAAACCGCGGCGGGTATTCCATACGAAACAGGTCTGCTGATCTTTGGTATCAGTATTGCGTTATACACCGCATTCGGCGGATTTCGTGCCAGCGTGCTCAATGACACCATGCAGGGCATGGTGATGCTAGTTGGGACCATTGTCCTGCTTGTGGGTGTGGTCCACGCAGCAGGCGGCCTCAGCAACGCGGTGGAGACGCTGCAAACAATCGATCCGAAATTGGTGACCCCACAAGGCGCTGATGACATGCTGTCCCCAACCTTTATGACTTCGTTCTGGGTTCTGGTGTGCTTTGGCGTGATTGGCCTGCCGCATACCGCCGTGCGCTGTATCTCTTATAAGGACAGTAAAGCGGTCCATCGTGGGATGATTATCGGCACGATTGTGGTGGCGATCCTGATGTTTGGTATGCACCTGGCGGGTGCATTGGGACGCGCGGTGCTCCCTGACCTGACGGTACCGGATCTGGTTATCCCCACCTTGATGGTAAAAGTCCTGCCACCGATTGCTGCGGGGATCTTCCTTGCCGCACCGATGGCGGCGATCATGTCGACGATCAACGCCCAATTGCTGCAAAGTTCCGCTACGATCATTAAAGATCTCTACCTGAATCTGCGCCCGGAACAGCTGAAAAATGAAACCCGCCTGAAGCGCATGTCGGCGGTGATCACCCTGTTATTGGGGGCGTTGTTGTTGCTGGCCGCGTGGAAACCACCAGAGATGATCATCTGGCTCAACCTGCTGGCGTTTGGCGGGCTGGAAGCGGTATTCCTGTGGCCGCTGGTGCTGGGCCTGTACTGGGAGCGAGCGAACGCAGCGGGCGCACTGAGCGCCATGATTGTCGGCGGTGTGCTGTATGCCATACTCGCTACCTTTAACATTCAGTACCTGGGCTTCCATCCAATTGTGCCCTCGTTGCTGCTAAGTTTGCTGGCTTTCCTGGTCGGAAACCGTTTTGGTTCTGCCGCCCCGCAAGCCGCCATATTGACTACTGATAAATAAAGAGTTTTGCCATGCCATGGATCCAACTGAAACTGAACACCACCGGTGCTAATGCAGAAGAGTTGAGCGATGCGCTGATGGAAGCGGGTGCCGTTTCTATCACCTTCCAGGACACGCATGATACGCCGGTGTTTGAACCACTGCCGGGCGAAACCCGCCTTTGGGGCGACACCGATGTAACGGGTCTGTTCGATGCAGAAACCGACATGAAAGAAGTGGTTGCCCTTCTGGAACAGCATCCGCTGCTCGGTGCGGGGTTTGTGCATAAAATTGAGCAGCTTGAAGATAAAGACTGGGAGCGTGAATGGATGGATAACTTCCACCCAATGCGCTTTGGCGAACGTCTGTGGATTTGCCCAAGCTGGCGCGATGTGCCGGATGAGAACGCCGTCAACGTGATGCTGGACCCAGGTCTGGCGTTTGGTACCGGCACTCACCCAACCACCTCTTTGTGTCTGCAATGGCTGGATGGCCTCGACCTGAACGGAAAGACGGTAATCGACTTTGGTTGCGGTTCCGGCATTCTGGCTATTGCAGCGCTCAAATTGGGTGCAGCAAAAGCCATTGGTGTAGACATCGATCCGCAAGCCATTCAGGCAAGCCGCGATAATGCACAGCGTAATGGCGTTTCTGACCGCCTGGAACTGTACCTGCCACAGGATCAGCCAGAAGCCATGAAAGCCGATGTGGTGGTTGCCAACATCCTTGCTGGCCCATTGCGTGAACTGGCACCGTTAATCAGCGTGTTGCCAGTTGAGGGCGGCTTACTGGGCCTTTCCGGTATTCTTGCCAGCCAAGCGGACAGCGTCTGCGAAGCCTACGCCGATCTCTTTACGCTCGATCCGGTGATCGAGAAAGAAGAGTGGTGCCGCATTACTGGCAGGAAAAAATAAACTCCCCTCGTGGCCTCTTCGCAGGCCACGTCTTTCCCGTTTTTTGTACATCCCGCACAACGTCCCTGCGCTAGAATATTTGTTTAACTCATTGAAGTTAAAAACAAATAAACACTAACCATTCACTATACCGATGGACCGGCCACGCTCATCAACAACCGGCCAGAACAACCGCTCAATGGCCGCGTGATCGTGGAGTAATCCTCAGAACCAGCTCAGAAGGCGTCTGCGAAGACTACGCCGATCTCTTTACACTCGATCTGGTGCTCGAAAAAGAAGAGTGGTGCCGCATTACCGGTCAAAAAAAATCTTTACGGCGTGGTTCTCTGGCTGCGCCATTTTCAGACAATACACCAGCCAGTAATCCCCCACCCCAACGCTAAAATACTCAACATAGTCATTTGATTTTATTTGTTTTTAAACACAGGCATTTACTGGGTGAATATATGTATCTAATCCGTGTTAGAACAACGCTGCTGTTGGCATGCCTCATGTCCTTTTCAGTGCAGGCATCGTCATGGGGATATAGCATCGGAGATACCTCCCCTGAACATTGGGGGGAAATCAACAAAGAGTATAAAAGTTGCCAGACCGGGATAAATCAATCCCCTATCAATATTCAGCCCACCGATACCAGCAAACTTGGGCTCCCTATACTCACCATGCAGTACACCGATAGCCCAGTAAGGTTCCAGAGCATCAATCATACGCTTCAGGCGACGATGAACAGCTATACCCCTGATACCCTCAACATCGACAATCAGCTTTACTATTTAAAGCAATTGGATTTTCACGCACCGAGTGAACACACCATCGAGGGGAAACACTACGCGATGGAGCTCCAGCTGCTCCACAAAAATCAGCAAGGTGATACCGTTATTGTGGCTGTCATGTTTGATGTTGACGAACCGAATCAAGCCATTAAAAACTTGTGGGAATCCTTTCCAACCATGGAAGGTAGCAACATGCCCATCTTCTCACCGGTCAACATCAACCAACTTTTGCCCGACAATAAAGTCTACTGGCGCTACAGCGGCTCATTGACGATTCCGCCATGTAGTGAAAACGTTACCTGGATTGTCCTGAAAACGCCAATGTCCCTCTCAACCGAACAGCTTGAAAATTTCAGGTACATCGTAGGACATATGAACAACCGTCCACTGCAACCACTGAATGGTCGCGAGGTTGAGGACAGCCAATCAGGCAACACCGAGATCCTGTACTAAAATGAGGTGACGATCACACAATGTCCCGATAATTTGCTGATTAATTCAGCAGATTATCTTGCCAGTATCTCCAGGCGATGAAGAAAAAATTAGAAGTTACGCAAAATTATATGCGTATATAAAACAGACACATTTTTATAATCCAATGATTTATATAATTAATTATTTTCATCCGTTCACATTTACGGCAATTCATTGATCCACCTCAGTGGATTGGTCAAAGTTTGGCCTTTCATCTCGTGCAAAAAATGCGTAATATACGCCGCCTTGCAGTCACAGTATGGTCATTTCTTAACTCATGCGTATCGGACAATATCAGCTCAGAAATCGCCTGATCGCAGCACCTATGGCTGGCATCACTGACAGACCATTCAGGACGCTGTGCTACGAGATGGGAGCAGGATTGACGGTATCCGAGATGATGTCTTCTAACCCGCAGGTTTGGGAAAGTGATAAGTCTCGTTTACGGATGGTGCACGTTGATGAACCAGGAATTCGCACGGTGCAAATTGCCGGTAGCGACCCTGTTGAAATGGCCGATGCCGCACGTATTAACGTGGAAAGCGGCGCCCAAATTATTGATATCAATATGGGGTGTCCGGCTAAAAAAGTGAATCGCAAGCTTGCAGGTTCAGCCCTCTTGCAGTACCCGGATTTAGTGAAATCGATACTAACCGAGGTCGTCAATGCAGTGGACGTTCCTGTCACTCTCAAGATTCGCACCGGCTGGGCTCCGGAACACCGTAACTGCGTAGAGATTGCCCAACTGGCTGAAGACTGTGGCATTCAGGCTCTGACCATTCATGGACGCACCCGCGCCTGTTTGTTCAATGGAGATGCTGAGTACGACAGTATTCGGGCAGTTAAGCAGAAAGTTTCCATTCCGATTATCGCGAATGGCGACATTACTGACCCGCATAAAGCCAGAGCTGTGTTCGACTATACGGGGGCTGATGCCCTGATGATAGGCCGTGCAGCTCAGGGAAGACCCTGGATCTTTCGGGAAATCCAGCATTATCTGGACACTGGGGAGCTGCTACCCCCCCTGCCTCTGGCAGAGGTGAAGCGCTTGCTTTGTGCGCACGTTCGGGAACTGCACGACTTTTATGGTCAGGCAAAAGGGTACCGAATTGCGCGTAAACACGTATCCTGGTATCTCCAGGAACACGCTCCAAATGACCAGTTTCGGCGCACATTCAACGCCATTGAAGATTCCAGCGAACAGCTGGCGGCGTTGGAGGCATACTTCGAAAATTTTGCGTAAACAGAAATAAAGAGCTGACAGAACTATGTTCGAACAACGCGTAAATTCTGACGTACTGACCGTTTCTACCGTTAACTCTCAGGATCAGGTAACTCAAAAACCCCTGCGTGACTCGGTTAAACAGGCACTGAAGAACTATTTTGCTCAACTGAATGGTCAGGATGTTAATGATCTCTATGAGCTGGTACTGGCTGAAGTAGAACAGCCCCTGTTGGACATGGTGATGCAATACACCCGCGGTAACCAGACCCGTGCTGCCCTGATGATGGGCATCAACCGTGGTACGCTGCGTAAAAAACTGAAAAAATACGGCATGAACTGATACTAATCAGTTAAATGTTTGTTTTAAAAGGCGCTACTCGGCATGGGGAAGCGCCTTTTTTATAAGCATCATAAGGAGGCTTTGACGATGAACGCAGGATGTGAACCCGTCTATTTTGGCGATGAATCGAAAAAGATAATCCACGGTGATGCGCTGACCGAACTGAAAAAACTGCCGTCTACAAGCGTCGACCTCATTTTTGCTGACCCACCTTATAACATCGGCAAAGATTTTGACGGGCTCGTAGAATCCTGGGACGAAGAGACCTTTCTGGCATGGTTGTTTGAGTGTATTGATGAATGCCATCGAATACTCACGCCGCAGGGTACCATGTACATCATGAACAGTACGGAGAACATGCCGTATATCGACCTCAAATGTCGCCAGCTTTTCACCATCAAAAGCCGCATCGTGTGGTCCTATGATAGCTCGGGAGTCCAGGCCAAAAACTTCTTTGGCTCAATGTATGAGCCTATCTTGATGATGGTCAAAGACTCGAAAAGCTATACCTTTAATCGTGATGACGTTCTGGTTGAGGCTAAAACGGGCGCCAAGCGCGCGCTAATCGATTACCGAAAGAACCCACCTCAGCCGTACAATCATCAAAAGGTGCCCGGTAACGTCTGGGATTTTCCCCGCGTACGCTATCTGATGGATGAGTACGAAAACCATCCGACCCAAAAACCTCAGGCGCTGTTAGAACGCATTATTCTCGCGTCCTCCAACCCGGGTGAGATTGTGTTAGATCCGTTCGCAGGAAGCTTCACCACGGGCGCGACGGCAGTGGCGTTGAATCGCAGATTTATCGGTATCGAAGTCAATGATGAATACGTAAAAATGGGGCTTAGAAGACTGAGCATTAGCTCCCACTTTTCAGAAAATGACCTTGCAAAGGTCAAAAAGCGAAAGACAAAAAACCTGTCTAAAAAGAGTCGATTAGCTGAAAAGAACAACGTAATTTCAACAAAGTAAAAGCATTGTAAGTCTGCTTTTCAGCATAGAGATTTCGTGTATATTCCCTGCACGCTTGGGTATGAATACACAGGATTTGGTAATGATTCGCAAGTATTGGTGGCTGGTTGTTTTTGCTGTCTTTGTTTTTCTTTTTGATGCCCTACTCATACAGTGGATTGAGTTAATGACAACAGAGCATGATAAGTGCCGGAATATGAACTCGGTGAATCCCCTCAAGCTGGTCAACTGCGTCGACCTTGAATAACGCATCCGCTAACGCGCGTTTCCAGCCGTCATGCCATGGCGGCTGACTGCGATCAGCCGAATCTACCCTACCTGATTTTCACGCTCAACAAATTGCATCACACAGCCATCGGGACTTAGCATTTTTAATACGTTATCGACTAATACTGGCGCCTGTTCATAAAGATCATAACTGACTGGATTCATTAACCAGTTTTTTATTATCCCACTAAAGCTCCCGTGTAAAATAATCAGGATAACGTCTAAATCCAGACTGGTAGCGATAAGATTTTCATCCATACATTTCTGTAATGAATCACGTATTCTTTGATGGCAAAGGCCTATTTTATCGCGAATATCCTGTTCCGATATCATATCGTTATGGAATTCACATTTATGATATAAAATTTGCATTAATGCCTGCTGGCGGGGGATTTTTGCAATATATTGCAAACCCACGACTAATTTCTCCCGTAGCCTCTGTAGCGGATTGTCACCCCAACGTCCGATGAGTTGGTCCTGAATAAGATCGCGCAAGGGAGGTTGCTGCAGCCAAAGCTCATTAAACAGTTGACTCTTATTGTCGAAATGCCAATAGATTGCACCTCGCGTCACGTTAGCGGCATCCGCTATGTCATTAAGCGTTGTATTGCCGACACCCCGTGCCGCAAACTGTACAATCGCCGTTTCAATCAGGTGCTGGCGCGTTTTGAGGGCATCAGCTTTCGTTTTTCTCGCCATGGTTCGAATGCCTGAGACAGAGTAGGGAATGATAAACTTTCTTATCTAATATTTACTGTACGGAATTAATGTATCACTTAGCCTTTATTTAGACGAGTTCTAAAATATTTCATTACATACACTCAGCACAAATAAACAATGTGAATAAAATGAAAAAATACATTCACCAATGCAATACCTATTTCTATATGTGTTAATGCAAGTCATAACATGACTAATCTTCGCTTAATGAATGGGCAGTTGTTTCTTCTTTTTTTGTTTTTATGTGCCGTGGATTACGCCGCAAAATAAGTATTGCTTACATCGCAAGCTAATTATTTGTAGGATAGCTAACTATTATTTTTTATTTGTGCGCGTTATCACCTGCCATTACTCCGGTAAATAACGAGCCTTCGGTTCTTTAAGGAATAGAAATGACGAAAACTGCCAGGTTCTCGCTCCTGCCCTCATTCATCATCATCTCCGCTGCATTACTCGCCGGCTGTAACGATCAAGGAGAAACACAGGCACATCCCACCGAGCCACAGGTGACAGTCCATGTTGTTGAGTCAGCCCCCTTAGCCGTGACGACCGAATTACCGGGGCGTACAAGCGCATTTCGCATTGCAGAAGTACGCCCTCAGGTCAGCGGGATTGTACTTAAACGGAATTTCACCGAAGGCAGTGATGTTGAAGCTGGCCAGTCGCTTTACCAGATCGATCCCGCGACCTATCAGGCTGACTATGACAGCGCTAAAGGTGAACTGGCAAAAAGCGAAGCCGCGGCAGCAATCGCGCACTTAACGGTAAAACGCTATGTTCCACTGGTCGGAACAAAATATATCAGCCAGCAAGAATACGATCAGGCCATTGCTGACGCACGTCAGGCCGATGCCTCCGTTATTGCCGCCAAAGCGGCTGTCGAAAGCGCGCGTATTAACCTTGCCTACACCAAAGTGACATCACCGATTAGCGGACGCATCGGTAAATCTAGCGTCACCGAGGGCGCGCTGGTCACTAATGGTCAGGCTACAGCGCTCGCTACCGTGCAACAGCTCGATCCGATTTACGTCGATGTGACGCAGTCCAGTAACGACTTTATGCGCCTCAAACAGTCTATTGCACAAGGCAGTCTGCATAAAGACAACACCAGCAGCACCGTCGAACTGGTGATGGAAAATGGCCAGTCATACCCGCTGAAAGGCACGTTGCAATTTTCTGACGTGACGGTTGATGAAAGCACTGGGTCAATCACTCTCCGAGCCGTATTCCCTAACCCGCAGCACACTCTACTACCCGGTATGTTTGTGCGCGCACGCGTTGATGAAGGCGTTCAACCCAATGCCATCCTCGTTCCACAGCAGGGCGTGACGCGTACGCCGCGCGGCGATGCCACCGTGATGGTCGTTAACGACAAGAGCCAGGCTGAAACTCGCCCAGTCGTCGCCGTGCAAGCTATTGGCGACAAGTGGCTGATTAGCGAAGGCTTACAGTCGGGTGACAAAGTCATCGTAAGTGGTTTACAGAAAGCGCGCCCTGGCGTGCAGGTTAAAGCCACCACCGATGTCCCTGCAGCGACTGCGGCGCAATAAGGTAACAGGACATGGCAAACTTTTTTATTAGGCGTCCTATCTTTGCCTGGGTACTGGCCATCATTTTGATGATGGCGGGTGCGCTGGCAATCATGCAGCTGCCCGTGGCGCAGTATCCTACTATTGCCCCTCCTGCCGTTGCGATTTCCGCAACCTACCCAGGTGCGGATGCGCAAACCGTGCAGGACACGGTCACACAGGTTATCGAACAAAACATGAACGGTATCGATAACCTGATGTATATGTCATCCACCAGCGACTCAGCTGGCAGCGTGACTATCACGCTGACGTTCCAGTCCGGCACCGATCCTGATATTGCTCAGGTACAGGTACAAAACAAACTGCAGCTCGCGACCCCATTACTGCCACAGGAAGTCCAGCAGCAGGGTATCGGCGTTGAGAAATCAAGCAGCAGCTTTTTGATGGTCGCGGGCTTTGTTTCTGACAATCCACAGACCACGCAAGATGACATCTCGGACTATGTCGCCTCAAACATTAAAGACTCCATCAGTCGTTTAAACGGCGTGGGCGACGTGCAGCTGTTTGGTGCACAGTACGCCATGCGTATCTGGCTGGATGCGAATTTATTGAACAAATACCAGCTCACACCGGTTGATGTCATTAACCAGTTGAAGGTGCAAAACGATCAGATAGCCGCAGGCCAGTTAGGCGGGACACCTGCATTGCCTAATCAGCAGCTTAACGCTTCGATAATTGCGCAAACACGCCTGAAAGATCCTCAAGAGTTCGGCAAAGTGACATTACGCGTGAACAGTGATGGCTCTGTTGTTCACTTGAAGGATGTGGCGCGCATTGAGTTAGGTGGAGAAAACTACAACGTCGTTGCCCGTATTAACGGTAAACCGGCATCCGGCCTTGGTATCAAGCTGGCTACCGGTGCTAACGCGCTGGATACCGCCAACGCAATTAAAGCTAAACTGGTCGAACTGCAACCGTTCTTCCCGCAGGGAATGAAGGTTGTTTACCCATATGACACCACGCCGTTCGTCACCATCTCTATTCATGAGGTAGTGAAAACACTGTTCGAAGCGATCGTGTTGGTGTTCCTCGTGATGTACCTGTTTCTGCAAAACATCCGCGCCACGCTCATTCCAACCATCGCCGTGCCCGTCGTATTACTGGGTACCTTTGCCGTACTGGCAGCGTTTGGCTACTCGATAAACACCCTGACGATGTTCGGGATGGTACTCGCCATCGGCCTGTTGGTCGATGATGCGATAGTGGTGGTCGAGAACGTTGAACGCGTGATGATAGAAGAAAATCTCCCCTCCAAAGAGGCGACGGAGAAATCCATGTCGCAGATTCAGGGGGCGTTGGTGGGTATCGCCATGGTGCTGTCTGCGGTGTTTATCCCGATGGCCTTCTTTGGTGGTTCCACCGGGGCAATTTACCGCCAGTTCTCAATCACCATCGTTTCTGCCATGGCACTTTCGGTACTGGTCGCATTGATTTTGACCCCTGCGCTCTGTGCCACATTGCTCAAACCGGTGTCAGCAGAGCACCACGAGAAAAAGAGCGGCTTCTTCGGCTGGTTTAATGCCAAATTCGATCACAGCGTCAACCACTATACCAATAGCGTCAGTGGCATTATTCGTAAAACCGGACGTTATCTGGTCGTCTATCTGATCATCGTTGTGGGAATGGCGGTGCTGTTTATGCGCCTACCCACCTCCTTCCTGCCGGAAGAAGATCAGGGCGTATTCCTGACCATGATTCAACTTCCGGCTGGCGCAACACAAGAACGTACCCAAAAGGTGCTGGATCAGGTCACCCACTATTACCTGAACACGGAGAAAGCCAACGTTGAAAGCGTCTTTACGGTTAACGGCTTTAGCTTCAGCGGACAAGGGCAAAACTCAGGGATGGCGTTTGTCAGCCTCAAGCCCTGGGAAGAGCGTAGCGGAACGGAAAATAACGTTGAATCGATTATTGCCCGTGCAACCCGCGCCTTTAGCCAGATTCGTGATGGTCTGGTATTCCCCTTCAACATGCCCGCCATTGTTGAATTGGGCACGGCAACTGGCTTTGACTTTGAGCTGATTGACCAGGGAGGACTGGGACACACGGCGTTAACCCAGGCACGTAATCAGTTGATGGGGATGGTCGCCCAACACCCGGACCTGCTGGTTCGTGTACGCCCTAATGGCCTGGAAGATACAGCACAGTTCAAGCTGGATGTCGATCAGGAAAAAGCGCAGGCGCTGGGTGTTTCGCTATCTGATATTAACGAAACCATTTCCGCTGCACTGGGCGGCTACTACGTCAATGACTTCATTGACCGCGGCCGCGTGAAAAAAGTGTACGTCCAGGCTGATGCAAAATTCCGTATGTTGCCGGAAGACATCAATAATCTGTATGTCCGCAGCGCCAATGGCGAAATGGTGCCATTCTCAACATTTAGTTCTTCTCAATGGGTCTATGGTTCACCGCGGCTGGAACGTTACAACGGTATGCCATCAATGGAGCTACTGGGAGAAGCCGCACCGGGTAGAAGTACCGGTGAAGCCATGGCGATGATGGAAAGCCTGGCAGAAAAACTGCCAACCGGTATCGGTCATGACTGGACCGGTATGTCTTACCAGGAACGCCTGTCAGGTAACCAGGCACCTGCGTTGTATGCCATCTCGTTAATCGTTGTCTTCCTTTGCCTTGCCGCATTGTATGAGAGTTGGTCGATTCCCTTCTCCGTCATGCTCGTGGTTCCACTGGGTGTTGTGGGCGCGCTACTGGCCGCGTCGCTACGCGGAATGAATAACGATGTGTACTTCCAGGTCGGCCTGCTTACCACCATCGGTCTCTCTGCCAAAAACGCCATACTGATTGTGGAATTTGCCAAAGACCTGATGGATAAAGAGGGTAAAGGCTTGATTGAAGCGACGCTGGAAGCCTCCCGAATGCGTCTTCGCCCAATCCTGATGACTTCGCTGGCCTTTATTCTGGGGGTTATGCCGTTGGTAATCAGTCGCGGCGCAGGTAGTGGCGCACAAAATGCGGTTGGTACCGGTGTGATGGGGGGAATGCTCACCGCCACATTGCTCGCTATCTTCTTCGTTCCTGTCTTCTTTGTTGTCGTTAGACGACGTTTTAGTCGACACAATGATTAATTTGTAAAATAAAGGCGTCTACGGACGCCTTTTTACCGGATATTGAGATCTTTATTTATTAATAAGATAGCCATTTATTTTTTCCCACCCCTCAGAAAAAAAGCATTTATTGCTATGTGCTTTATTCATTATGTTTACAAACCACACGAATTGAGATTATTCCTCATGTCAGTCTTTTTTTAAGAGGTGGTAAAATAGCTTTCGATTTCGCAGATGGCTTTGCGTTTGTCTTTGCTTTATTAGCGAAACGTTTATTTTAGAGGTAACACCATGAAAAGATTAATTTCCGTTGCATTGCTGACAGCATTACTGGCAGGCTGTGCACACGATTCTCCTTGCGTACCTGTCTATGACGATCAGGGCCGCCTGGTTCATACCAATACCTGTATGAAAGGCACCACGCAGGATAACTGGGAAACAGCAGGTGCAATCGCCGGTGGTGCCGCTGCCATTGCCGGCCTAACACTTGGGATCGTTGCCCTAACCAAATGAATCCTCTTAAAAGCGCGGTACCTGCCGCGCTTTTAATCAGAATGATAATTATCATATAAGACAAAAGGTTGGTGTAAGACATCAATCATAGAATAAGATTATTATAGATTCCACTCACATATCCGCGATGTGAAATTAGCATTTTTTGTATTCTTCGTAACAACATGTCCTCCTATCGTTATTCTCACGTCATCAATATTACCGCCCGAAATCGTTATCCTGCGTCCTGTCTGAATTTTAAATTTTTTGCGCCGAAATGTGGCTTACGTTTCAATTTTGCACCACTTCAGGGCGCTGCATTTATTTTTTCCTGTCTACACTCTGCATATTGCGTCGAATATTCGGTCGCAAAAAACTGGCACTACCTTTGCTTAGAAGAGTATGGCCAAAGCCACAGACAGGTAAAAGACGTTTTCAAAACGTCTCCATAACAATAATTCCTCCACACAGGATGCTCTATGAAAAAGATGATAATAGCCAGCCTGGCTGCGGCCGGCGTGATGCTTGCGATCGCAAATCAGGCACATGCCGGCGCAACGCTTGATGCCGTAAAGAAAAAAGGATTTGTACAATGTGGTATCAGTGATGGTTTACCTGGCTTTTCTTACGCCGATGCGAACGGTAAATTTTCGGGTATTGATGTCGATGTTTGCCGCGGTGTTGCCTCTGCCGTATTCGGTGATGATACAAAAGTAAAATATACTCCACTCACCGCCAAAGAACGCTTCACAGCGTTACAGTCCGGCGAAGTCGATCTTCTCTCACGTAACACCACCTGGACCTCTTCTCGTGATGCTGGTATGGGCATGTCCTTTACTGGTGTAACGTATTACGATGGCATTGGTTTTCTCACCCACAATAAAGCTGGTCTGAAGAGCGCTAAAGAACTGGATGGCGCAACGGTGTGCATTCAGGCAGGTACAGATACCGAACTGAACGTGGCCGATTACTTTAAGGCCAACAACATGAAGTACACCCCCGTCACCTTTGACCGATCGGACGAATCCGCCAAGGCACTGGAATCTGGTCGCTGCGATACGCTTGCCTCCGACCAGTCTCAGCTGTATGCCCTGCGAATCAAGCTAAGCAATCCTGCAGAATGGATCGTCCTGCCTGAAGTTATCTCCAAAGAGCCGCTGGGACCTGTCGTCCGCCGTGGGGATGACGAGTGGTTTGCCATTGTTCGCTGGACCCTGTTCGCCATGCTGAACGCTGAAGAGATGGGTGTTAACTCGAAAAACGTTGATGAAAAAGCAGCTAACCCGGCAACACCGGATATGGCTCACCTGCTAGGCAAAGAAGGTGACTACGGCAAGGATCTGAAGCTCGATAACAAATGGGCTTACCATATTATTAAGCAGGTAGGAAATTACGCGGAGATCTTTGAACGTAACGTGGGATCGGAAAGCCCGCTGAAGATCAAACGCGGACAGAACAACCTCTGGAATAACGGCGGCATCCAATACGCACCGCCGGTGCGTTAATCCGTAGCGATGTAACGGGCGCCGCAGCTGCGGCGCTCAGCCCAGAGTCACAGTTACCGAGGTTTTCTTATGCCCCATCGCCGCTCAAGCGTAAAAGGATCATTCTCCTTTTCTAACCCTGCGGTCCGCGCCTGGTTATTTCAAATACTCGCCGTCATTGCGGTCGTCAGCATTGCGGTCTACCTCATTCATAACACGATTAATAACCTGAGCAGCCGCGGTATTACCTCGGGGTTTTCTTTTCTCGATCGCAGTGCCGGATTTGGCATTGTTCAGCATCTGATTGATTACGAGCAGGGCGATACCTATGGCCGCGTCTTTCTGGTCGGTCTGCTTAATACACTGTTAGTCTCAGCGCTGTGCATTGTTTTCGCGTCATTTCTCGGTTTTTTTCTCGGACTGGCGCGGTTGTCGGATAACTGGTTACTGCGCAAGCTCTCAACGATTTATATCGAAACGTTCCGCAATATTCCCCCGCTGCTACAAATCTTCTTCTGGTATTTTGCTGTGTTACGTAATTTACCTGGCCCACGCCAGGCTGTTAACGCATTGGATATCGCATTCCTGAGCAACCGCGGGCTCTATATTCCGGCACCACAAATGGCAGAGGGTCTTGTTGCTTTTTGCGCTGCCGCCCTGATTGCTGCCATCATCTCCATTGGGTTATTTCGCTTTAATAAAATGCATCAGACTAAAACAGGTCAGTTACGACGGACCTGGCCTACGGCCCTGGCGCTGTTCGCTTTTTTACCGATGCTTTCACAGTGGATTTTTGGCGCAGCGCTACACTGGGATGTGCCTGAACTACGCGGCTTTAACTTCCGTGGCGGCATGGTGCTTATACCAGAACTGGCTGCGCTGACGCTGGCACTTTCGGTGTATACCTCCGCATTTATTGCAGAAATTATTCGCGCAGGTATTCAGGCCGTGCCTTATGGTCAGCACGAGGCAGCACGCTCACTGGGGCTGCCAAATCCGGTAACCCTTCGCCAGGTTATTATCCCGCAGGCGCTGCGCGTCATCATTCCCCCGCTGACCAGCCAGTACCTGAATATCGTAAAAAACTCCTCCCTGGCTGCAGCCATCGGCTACCCGGATATGGTTTCACTGTTTGCTGGGACCGTACTTAACCAAACAGGACAGGCCATTGAAACCATTGCCATTACCATGTCGGTGTATCTGATCATCAGCCTGAGCATTTCTCTGTTGATGAATATTTATAACCGTCGGATAGCACTGATTGAGCGCTAAGGAGCCATGATGACAAAAGCACTGCTGTCTCACCCCTCGCGCCAGAACAGTAATCACGCAGGACGCGTTATTTTGTGGGTACGCAAGAACCTGTTCTCTAGTTGGTCAAATAGCCTGCTCACGCTGTTGTGCGTGTGGTTAATGTGGGCGTTTATTCCCCCTCTATTGAACTGGGCATTTCTACAGGCGAACTGGGTAGGATCTACCCGGGCAGATTGTACGAAAGCAGGAGCCTGCTGGGTGTTCATCCATGAACGCTTTGGCCAATTTATGTATGGACTCTATCCACACGATCAACGTTGGCGAGTAAATCTGGCCCTGGTTATCGGTCTGCTTTCTATCGCCCCGATGTTCTGGAAAACCATGTCCCACCGTGGTCGCTATATCGCCGTCTGGGCAGTGGTTTACCCCATTGTGGTCTGGTGGCTGATGTACGGTGGTTTTTTCGGTCTCGAACGTGTCGAAACCCGGCAGTGGGGAGGATTAACGCTAACCTTGATTATCGCCTCCGTCGGTATTGCCGGTGCACTTCCATGGGGAATTTTACTGGCATTAGGTCGTCGTTCTCATATGCCCGTCGTGCGGATTTTATCCGTTATTTTCATTGAGTTCTGGCGTGGAGTACCGTTGATCACCGTGCTGTTTATGTCCTCAGTGATGCTGCCATTGTTTATGTCGGAAGGTACCAGCATCGACAAACTAATTCGCGCGCTGGTTGGGGTGATCCTTTTCCAGTCTGCCTATGTCGCGGAGGTGGTGCGCGGAGGATTACAAGCCTTACCAAAGGGGCAGTATGAAGCCGCCGAGTCACTGGCACTAGGATACTGGAAGACGCAGGGACTGGTTATTCTTCCCCAAGCGCTTAAGTTGGTTATTCCCGGCCTGGTCAACACGATTATCGCGCTGTTCAAAGATACCAGCCTGGTCATCATCATAGGTCTGTTTGATCTTTTTAGTAGCGTACAACAAGCAACCGTCGATCCCGCCTGGCTGGGGATGTCGACAGAAGGCTACGTTTTTGCCGCACTGATTTACTGGATTTTCTGTTTCAGCATGTCTCGTTACAGCCAGCATCTGGAAAAACGTTTTAACACCGGGCGTACACCGCACTGAGGAATTTATGAGCCAATTATTAATGCCGTCTACCGACGCGATGATTACGCTGGAAAACGTCAACAAGTGGTATGGGCAGTTTCATGTTCTTAAGAATATTAACCTGAAGGTAAAACAGGGGGAGCGCATCGTATTATGTGGGCCTTCTGGCTCTGGTAAATCGACAACCATCCGCTGTATTAATCATCTGGAAGAGCATCAGCAAGGACGCATTGTGGTGGATGGGATTGAACTCAACGAAGACATCCGCAATATTGAGCGTGTCAGGCAAGAAGTCGGTATGGTCTTTCAGCACTTTAATCTCTTTCCGCATTTGACGGTCTTGCAAAACTGTACATTGGCCCCTATTTGGGTCCACAAGATGCCAAAGAAAGAGGCTGAGGTTCTGGCCATGCACTATCTTGAACGGGTTCGTATTGCGGAACATGCGCATAAATTCCCGGGACAAATCTCCGGAGGACAGCAGCAGCGTGTGGCTATTGCGCGCTCGCTGTGTATGAAACCCAAAATTATGTTGTTTGACGAACCCACCTCGGCGCTGGATCCTGAAATGGTGAAAGAAGTACTGGATACTATGATTGGCCTGGCGCAATCAGGAATGACGATGTTGTGTGTCACCCATGAAATGGGCTTTGCACGCACGGTAGCCGACAGAGTGATTTTTATGGATCTAGGTGAAATAGTGGAACAGGCACCCCCGGATGAGTTTTTTGCCAATCCACGTTCTGAACGTACGCGAGCGTTTTTATCGCAGGTAATACATTAATATTATCATCCACTTGCATATAACGGCACTACATTTATCAGACCAATAATGGTACCAATCCTAAAGGTCGGATAGGGCGTTGACACCGTCATCTGGCCTTTTCTGAGTACACATAACGCAAAAATGCCATCCTTTCGGATGGCCTTTTCACTTATTTGATGTCTGGCAGTTCCCTACTCTCGCATGGGGAGACCCCACACTACCATC